>NZ_JBICXA010000004.1:0-415 GCF_043200035.1 Streptomyces sp. NPDC048504 | reverse complement strand
CGGGGGCGGGGGGGGGGCCGGGGGGGTTCCCCCCCCCCCCCCCCGGGGCGCCCCCCCCCCCCCCCCCCCGGGGGGGCCCCCCCCCCCCCGGCTCCCAGCGCCCCGAAGGCGACCGAACCAAAAGAGGTGCGCGCGCGGGGGTGCGTCCACAGCACAGGCCCAGGTGTCGAGTGTTTTCAAGACCGGCCCAGGTACGTTCTCGCCTGAAGACTGCCCTGGGTGTCGCGCCGTCTCAACACAGACCGGCCCCACCACCTCGCCGTCAACATGAAGGCACGAGGCCTCGGGCACCCAAGAGACGCCCATTACCTTCTTTGTAGAGCCCGGTTCGGGCTCGTGGCCTCCAGGTCCGGTAGGACTCTTTGCCCCTGTTGTTGATGATCCGGGGGGTGCTGTCGCCGGTCCTGGTGGCACC
>NZ_JBICXA010000003.1:393757-686009 GCF_043200035.1 Streptomyces sp. NPDC048504 | reverse complement strand
GGTTACATTCCGAACCCGGAAGCTAAGCCTTACAGCGCCGATGGTACTGCAGGGGGGACCCTGTGGGAGAGTAGGACGCCGCCGAACAAATATTGAAAGGGTTGGATCCTGAACTTCGGTTCGGGGTCCAACCCTTTTTTGTTGTGCGTCACTTGAAGTTCACGTTGCGCAATCACCATCCGAGCATGGGTACTGCTGCAATGCTCAGGGCCGCAGGCGTCGGACTCGGTGACGAGGTCGTCGTGCCGGCGTTCGGGAACGTGGAAGTCGCCGAGGCCGTCACCCTCGCGGGTGGGCTGCCGGTGTTCGCCGACATAGATCCGGTGACCTACTGCCTGGATGCGTCCGCTGTCGAAGCGGCCGTAACTCCGCGTACGGCAGCGATAGTTGTCGTACATCGATTCGGTCGGTCCGCTGATGTCGGGCGGTTGCTCGGGGTCGGGCAGCGGCATGGGCTGCTGGTGTTGCAGCAGGGGGAGTCCGAGGCGCCGTACGACGAAGTCGCTCAGCGGCGGGAGCGGGCCTCCTATCTGGATGCGAAGTTGCGTGGGGTGCGGACGCCCGATGGTGGGGACGGACACACCTACCAGCAGTACGTCGTGCGCGTGCCGGGGAACGGGCGGCCGGATCGTGACGCCTTCGCTCGGGCCGTGCGCGGTAGGGGAGTTGAGTGCCGGGTACCGGTGAAGACTCCTGTGCATCGGCTGCCGGAGTTCCGGCGGTGTGTGGCTCTGCCGGAGACCGAGCGGGCCGCGAACGAGACGCTGGCGCTGCCGGTGGACGCCTCGTTGACCAAGCGGGAGATGCAGCGGATCGTTTCTGCGTGCAACGCGCTCGGGGGACTGTTGCAGCCCGCTTTCTGATCGAGTCGGGGTCCGGCGGCGGTGGTTGGGGGCACGGGCCTGTTCGGGGTATGATTCTTTTCGTTGCCGCGAGGAAAACCTCGCGGAAGCGACAGGCCCTCTTAGCTCAGTCGGTAGAGCGTCTCCATGGTAAGGAGAAGGTCAACGGTTCGATTCCGTTAGAGGGCTCCAGACATCAGAAGGCCCCGCCCAATTGGGCGGGGCCTTCTGCGTGTTCGGGGTCGGTCAGTCCTTCTGAAGGCCCGGGACGCGCATCGCCAGGATGGCCATGTCGTCGGAGGGGGCGTCCGACGCGAAGCGTTCGACCGCGCGCATCACGCGGGCCGCTACGGCTCCCGCCGTGAGGCCCGTGCAGGTCGTGAGGACGTCGGTGAGGCCGTCGTCGCCGAGCATGCGGGTGCCCTCGCGGCGTTCCGTGACGCCGTCCGTGACGCACAGGAGGACGTCTCCGGGATCGAGGGTGACCGTCTGCTCGTAGAGCTCCAGGTCGTCCATGACGCCGAGGAGGGGCTGGGGTTCGGCGGCCGGTTCGACCGTGCCGTCCTGGCGTAGGCGGAGCGGGAGGGGGTGGCCGGCGCAGACCACCTTCAGTTCGGCGCTGCCGTCCTCCTGGGGCCACAACTCGCCGTAGAGGAGCGTCAGGAAGCGGCTGCGGGCTCCCTCGTCGAGGATCGCGGAGTTGAGGCGCTCCAGGACCGCGGGGCCGCCGAAGCCCTCCCTGGCGAGCAGGCGGAGGGCGTGGCGGGCCAGGCCGGTGACCGCCGCCGCCTCGGGGCCGGTGCCGCAGACGTCGCCGATGGCGAAGCCGTAGACGCCGTCTCGGATGGGGAAGAGGTCGTAGAAGTCGCCGCCTACTTCGTTGCCCTCGCCGGCCGCGCGGTAGATGACCTCGACCTCGACGCCCTCGATGTGCGGGAGGTCGGGGGGCAGGAGGCTGCGCTGGAGGGACTGGCTGATGGCCGTGCGCTCCGAGTACAGGCGGGCGTTGTCGAGGGCGAGGGCGGCCCGTCGGCTCAAGTCCTCGGCCAGTTCCAGGATTTCCTGGCGGAAGTGTTCGTCGGTGGGCTTGCCGAGGGTCAGCATGCCGATGACGCGGTTGCGGGCGACGAGGGGGAGAACGACCGTCTCGCCGCCGACTGCCGAAGCCGTGGCGAGAGTTGGGCCGATGCCCGAGCTGACGCGGCGGGTGGGTTCGCCGAGGCCGAGGCTGCGCATGGAGGTGCGCAGGGCGGCCTGGTGGGCGGCCTCGGCGGGGGCGGCCCAGACGCGGGCGCCAGGGGTGGGGACCGGGTCCGGAGGGGCGATCTTCGAGAGCAACGACTTGATGCCGTCGATGAGTTCCTCGTCCTCGTGGAGGACGTACGAGAGGTACGGGTCCGAGGCCTGGTCGGCGATCGTGTAGACCGCGCACCAGGTCGCGAGGGTCGGGACCGTCATCTGGGCCATCAGGGCCAGGGTCTGGTCGCGGTCCAGGGTGCCCGCGAGGAGGTCGGAGGCCTCGACCAGGAAGCTGAGGGAGCCGCGGCGCAGGCGTTCCAGTTCGCCCAGGCGGGCCGATTCGACCGCCAACGCGATGCGGTCCGCGGCGAATTGGAGGCGTAGCGCTTCTTCGTTCGAGTACTTGTTGGGGCCTTCGGCGGCCACTCCCAGGGAGCCGGTGAGGCGGCCCTCCACCTTCAGGGGGACCGTCACGACCGAGCGCATTCCGGTGCCGCTGAGGAGCGGTACGGCGCCCGGGACGGCCTGGAGGTCCTCGTGGACGGCCGGCATGCGGGCGGAGCCGTAGCGTCCGGGACCCGCCTCGACGGGCACGCGCGCGAAGCGCTGGCGGGCGGAGGGCAGGCCGGTGGAGGCGCGGACCTCCAACTCCGTTTCGTCGTCGGTCGCGAGGAGGAGGAAGGCGGAGTCGCCGTCGAGCATGTCGCGGGCGCGCTCGACCGTGCGCTGGAGGAGGCCGTCGAGGTCGTCCGGCGCGGGGGAGCCGATGAACACCTCGAAGGGGTCGGTGTTCTGACCGTCCGGAGTGGACGCCGCGTCGGGGGCGGGGCCGCGCAACGGGGTCTGCAGAACCGCGCGTTCGTGGTCCCTCACCAGGAGGCACACGGTTGACGGCTCGCCGTCCGTGTCGCGGACGCGGAGGTGGGAGGCGTAGACCGGGGTCACCCGGCCGTTGGCGCCGCGGATGCCGTAGGTGCCCTCCCAGCGGGAGAGGCGGAGGGCCTCGGCGATGCCGGTGCTGGTGCCCGGGGTGTGCGGCCAGGCGGCGAGGTCGGTGAGGGGCTTGCCGGTGACCTGCTCGGCGGCGTAGCCGAAGAGTTCCTCGGCGTCCTCGTTCCAGGACGCGATGGAGCCCGTACGGTCGATCTGGACGACCGCGACGCGGACCCTGCCGTCGGCGAGCGGGAGCAGGGCGGCCGGCAGGGACGGGCCGGCCGCGCGGGTGCCCACCGGGCGGGCGGGGAGGTCGAGTTGGAACCAGACCAGCTTCTTCGTGGGCGTGTAGTCGACGCCCCAGCGGCTGGCCAGGGCCGCGCACAGCTGGAGGCCGCGGCCGCCCTCGCGGTCGGGGCTGCTCATGCTGATCGCGGCCCCCTGGAGGGGGATCTCGCGCTCCGGGTAGTGATCGGCGACCTCGATTCTCACGCCGTCGTCACTCCGTAGGCACAGAACATCCGCGGCCGTGCCCGCGTGGACCACGGCGTTGGTCACCAGCTCGCTGGTGAGGACCACGGCGTCGTCGATGATGTCGGCGAAGCCCCAGCCCTGCAGGGTGTCGCGGACGAAGGACCGCGCGGTGGCGACCGATCGTCCGACGGGCTCGAAGCTGGCGGCCGCGCGCGCGGTGATCACAGAACTCCTCGGCCTGTTGTCGGCGGGCAGGTCACCATGGCCGATCGGCGCCTGCCGGGGCACCGGCTGGTTTCCGGTCGGCGGGGGATCCTGGGGCGTTCCCCCAGGATGCAGTCCGGTGGTCATGGTGCGGTGCCCCTCCGATGCCTGCCCGCTCGTGCTCGTGCCACCGCCCAGGCCGGACGGGACCGGCGCGGCTGGACAGCCGCATGCAAGGTTACTTACCTTCACCGTCCATGCGGATGCCGGTCCGCAGTGTTTCCGTCCTCAGGGTGTGCGGACCGTGTGCGAAGCTGCCGAACTGTTATGGCCTGGTTCAGGCAGGGTGAAACACTGGGCAGGATTCTGGTGAAGGTCCGGGCAGGCCGGGTGTCTTCTGCAGATGGAGGACACCACACCTTGTTGAAGCCAGGTAAACCGGGCAGAGATACGCGGCGGAACCTGATACGCCGAGCAGTTGCACACCGGCACAGCGGTAACGGTCGACCCCTGCGGGAGGGACACAGTGGAGTCTGGCGCAGCGACGCGGGGCACTAAGACGCGCGCGAAAGGCGGACAGTCCCTGAAGAACCAGCGCAAACCGCGCAATGGGACCACGGAGGTGGACGCGGCCTCCTTGGACCGGCTGCTGACGGCTCTGGTCTCCATGCGGGACGGGAACTTCCGCAAGCGGCTCACGGTGTCCGGCGACGGCGTGATGTCGGAGATCGCCGCCGTGTTCAACGAGGTGGCCGACCGCAATCTGCACCTTACGGGCGAGCTGTCCCGGGTGCGGCGCATGGTGGGCCGTGAGGGAAAGCTCACGGAGCGGCTGGAGACGGGCGCCTGCGAGGGTTCCTGGGCCTCGGCCATCGATGCCTCCAACGCGCTCGTGGACGACCTCGTACGGCCCGTCTCCGAGGTCGGACGGGTGCTGTCCGCGGTGGCCGAGGGTGATCTGTCGCCGCGCATGGAGCTGCGGACGCAGGCGCCGGACGGGACCGGGCATCCGCTCCGCGGGGAGTTCCTGAAGGTCGGGCGGACCGTCAACAACCTGGTCGACCAGCTGTCGACGTTCACCGACGAGGTCACGCGTGTGGCCAGCGAGGTGGGCACCGAGGGCAAGCTGGGCGGGCAGGCACGCGTGCGTGGCATGTCCGGCTCGTGGAAGGACCTCACGGAGTCGGTCAACACGATGGCGTACCGGCTGACGGCCCAGGTGCGGGACATCGCGCTGGTGACCACGGCGGTCGCCAAGGGTGACCTGTCACGGAAGGTCACGGTCCATGTCGCCGGCGAGATGCTGGAGCTCAAGAACACCGTCAACACGATGGTGGACCAGCTGTCGTCGTTCTCCTCCGAGGTGACGCGAGTCGCCCGTGAGGTGGGCACCGAGGGCGAGCTGGGCGGCCAGGCGCAGGTGCCGGGTGTGGCCGGGGTGTGGAAGGACCTCACCGACTCGGTGAACATCATGGCCGGCAACCTCACGGCCCAGGTGCGCGGGATCGCGCAGGTGACGACGGCGGTCGCCAACGGTGACCTGTCGCAGAAGGTGACCGTGTCGGCGCGGGGCGAGGTCGCCCAGCTCGCCGAGACGATCAACCAGATGACCGAGACGCTGCGTACGTTCGCGGACGAGGTCACGCGCGTGGCCAACGAGGTCGGTGCCGAGGGGCAGCTCGGCGGGCAGGCGAACGTGCCGGGTGCGGCGGGAACGTGGAAGGACCTCACCGATTCGGTGAACACGGTCTTCCGGAACCTGACGATCCAGGTGCGGGACATCGCCGCCGTGACGACCGCCGTGGCGAGCGGTGACCTGTCCCAGAAGGTCACCGTGAACGTGGCCGGCGAGATGCTGGAACTGAAGAACACCGTCAACGGGATGGTGGACCAGCTGTCCTCGTTCGGTGCCGAGGTCACGCGCGTGGCGCGCGAGATCGGTGTCGAGGGCGAACTGGGCGGCCAGGCACAGGTGCCGGGCGCTGCCGGGACGTGGAAGGACCTGACGGACTCCGTCAACACGGCGTTCCGCAACCTCACCGGACAGGTGAGGAACATCGCGCAGGTGACGACGGCCGTGGCCAACGGTGACCTGTCGCAGAAGGTCACCGTCGACGTGTCCGGCGAGATGCTTCAGTTGAAGAACACCGTCAACACGATGGTGGACCAGCTGTCGTCGTTCGCCGACCAGGTGACCCGGATGGCGCGTGACGTGGGCACCGAGGGCCGGCTCGGCGGCCAGGCGCGCGTGGACGGCGTCTCGGGCACCTGGAAGGAACTCACCGACTCCGTCAACTCGATGGCCGGGAACCTGACCTCCCAGGTGCGCAACATCGCCCAGGTGACCACGGCGGTGGCCCAGGGCGACCTGTCCCAGAAGATCGACGTGGACGCGCGCGGCGAGATCCTGGAGCTGAAGAACACCATCAACACGATGGTCGACCAGCTGTCGGCCTTCGCCGACCAGGTGACCCGGGTCGCCCGCGAGGTGGGCACGGAAGGCCGCCTGGGCGGGCAGGCGCAGGTGCCCGGCGTCGCCGGTGTGTGGCGCGACCTGACCGACTCGGTGAACGGCATGGCCGGCAACCTCACCGCCCAGGTCCGCAACATCGCGCAGGTCGCGACCGCGGTGGCCCGGGGTGACCTGTCCCAGAAGATCACCGTGGACGCGCGCGGGGAGATCCTGGAGCTGAAGAACACCCTGAACACGATGGTCGACCAGCTGTCCTCGTTCGCGGAGGAGGTCACGCGCGTGGCCCGCGAGGTGGGCACCGAGGGGCAGTTGGGCGGTCAGGCCGAGGTGCAGGGTGTCTCCGGCACCTGGAAGGACCTCACGCAGTCGGTGAACTTCATGGCGAACAACCTGACCATCCAGGTGCGCCAGATCGCCGAGGTCACGACCGCCGTCGCCAAGGGCGACCTCTCCAAGAAGATCACCGTCGACGCCAAGGGCGAGATCCTCGAACTCGTCACGACCGTCAACACCATGGTCGATCAGCTGTCGTCGTTCGCCGAGCAGGTGACCCGGGTGGCCCGCGAGGTGGGCACCGAGGGCATCCTGGGCGGCCAGGCGCACGTGCCGGGTGTCACGGGCATCTGGAAGGACCTCAGCGGCAACGTCAACCTGATGGCCAACAACCTGACCATGCAGGTGCGGAACATCTCCCAGGTCGCGGCGGCCGTCGCCAACGGCGACCTGACGCGGACGGTGACGATCGAGGCGCGCGGCGAGGTCGCGCAGCTCGCCGACACCTTCAACACCATGGTGAAGACGCTGAGTTCGTTCGCCGACCAGGTCACCAAGGTGGCCCGCGAGGTGGGCACGGACGGCATCCTCGGCGGTCAGGCGCGCGTGCCCGGTGTGGCCGGCACGTGGAAGGACCTCACCGAGTCCGTGAACGGGATGGCGTCCAACCTGACCGGTCAGGTGCGCAACATCGCGATGGTCACCACGGCCATCGCCAAGGGCGACCTGACCAAGAAGATCGACATCGACGCCCGCGGCGAGATCCTCGAACTGAAGACGACGATCAACACGATGGTCGATCAGCTGTCGTCGTTCGCCGAGGAGGTCACCCGGGTCGCCCGCGAGGTGGGCACCGAGGGCCAGCTGGGCGGTCAGGCACGCGTGCGTGACGTCGACGGCACCTGGCGCGACCTCACCGAGTCGGTGAACGAGATGGCCGGGAACCTGACCCGGCAGGTGCGTGCCATCGCGCGCGTGGCGACCGCGGTGACCCGCGGCGACCTGAACCTGAAGATCGACGTCGACGCGGCGGGCGAGATCCAGGAACTGCAGGACTACATCAACAAGATGATCGCCAACCTGCGCGACACCACGATCGCCAACAAGGAGCAGGACTGGCTCAAGGGCAACCTCGCCCGCATCTCCGCGCTGATGCAGGGCCGCCGCGACCTGGACGACGTCGCCTCGCTGATCATGAGCGAGCTGACGCCGGTGGTCTCCGCGCAGCACGGCGCGTTCTTCCTCGCGCTGCCCCTGGCGGACGCCGAGGGCGAGGACGCGTACGAACTGCGCATGCTCGGGTCGTACGGCTACTCCATGGGTTCCATGCCGACCTCGTTCAGGCCCGGTGAGGCGCTGATCGGGACGGCCGCCCAGGAGCGGCGCACGATCCTCGTGGAGAACGCGCCCAGCGGCTATCTGAAGATCTCCTCGGGGCTCGGGGAGGCGCCGCCCGCGCAGGTGATCGTGCTGCCGGTGCTGTTCGAGGGGAAGGTGCTCGGCATCATCGAGCTGGCCTCCTTCACGCCCTTCACGCACATCCAGAAGGACTTCCTCAACCAGATCGCCGAGATGATCGCGACCAGCGTCAACACCATCTCCGTCAACACCAAGACGGAGGTGCTGCTGAAGCAGTCGCAGGAGCTGACCGAGCAACTCCGGGAGCGGTCGGCCGAGTTGGAGAACCGGCAGAAGGCACTCCAGTCGTCCAACGCCGAACTGGAGGAGAAGGCCGAGCTGCTGGCCCAGCAGAACCGCGACATCGAGGTCAAGAACACCGAGATCGAGGAGGCGCGGCAGGTCCTGGAGGAGCGCGCCGAGCAGCTCGCGGTGTCGATGCGCTACAAGAGCGAGTTCCTCGCGAACATGTCGCACGAACTGCGCACACCGCTCAACTCGCTGCTGATCCTGGCCAAGCTGCTCGCCGACAACGCGGAGGGGAACCTCTCCCCGAAGCAGGTCGAGTTCGCCGAGACGATCCATGGCGCGGGGTCCGACCTGCTCCAGCTGATCAACGACATCCTGGACCTGTCGAAGGTCGAGGCGGGCAAGATGGACGTCTCCCCGACGCGGATCGCGCTCGTCCAACTCGTCGACTACGTAGAGGCCACTTTCCGCCCGCTGACCGCGGAGAAGGGCCTCGACCTCTCCGTGCGGGTGTCGCCGGAACTGCCCGCCACGCTGCACACCGACGAACAGCGCCTCCTCCAGGTGCTGCGCAACCTGCTGTCCAACGCGGTGAAGTTCACCGACTCCGGGGCGGTCGAGCTGGTCATCCGGCCGGCCGGCGCGGATGTGCCGGTGGCGATCCGGGAGCAGCTCCTGGAAGCCGGTTCACTGCGGGACGCGGACGCGGGCCTGATCGCGTTCTCGGTGACCGACACCGGGATCGGAATCGCCGGGAGCAAGATGCGGGTCATCTTCGAGGCGTTCAAGCAGGCCGACGGTACGACCAGTCGCAAGTACGGCGGCACGGGCCTCGGGTTGTCGATCTCCCGGGAGATCGCGCAGCTGCTCGGCGGTGAGATCCACGCGCAGAGCGAACCGGGACGCGGCTCGACGTTCACGCTGTATTTGCCGCTGCACCCGAGCGAACTGCCCCCGCAGGGCTACCAGCAGCTGCCCGCGCTGGAGGCGGGCGACCTGGTGGCGTCGGCGGCGGAACTCGCCGAGCTCTCGGAGCGGAGCGAGGTGGACTTCGAGACGCCGGCCGAGGTGAAGTCGTACCACGAGACGCAGAACGGTGCCGCCGCGCTCTTCAGGCGCCGTCGCAGGGCCGTCGAGCAGTCCACCCAGCTGGGGCAGACCGTACGGGACCAGTGGGCGGCTCCGGAGTCGCCGCCGCCGTCGCGCCGGGGCATCCGGTTCGGCGGGGAGAAGGTGCTGATCGTCGACGACGACATCCGCAACGTGTTCGCGCTGACCAGCGTCCTGGAGCAGCACGGTCTGTCCGTGCTGTACGCGGAGAACGGCCGTGAGGGCATCGAAGTCCTGGAGCAGCACGACGATGTGACGGTCGTTCTGATGGACATCATGATGCCCGAGATGGACGGATACGCGACGACGACCGCGATCCGCAGGATGCCCCAGTTCGCCGGGCTGCCGATCATCGCGCTGACCGCGAAGGCGATGAAGGGCGACCGGGAGAAGGCGATCGAGTCCGGAGCCTCGGACTACGTCACCAAGCCGGTCGATCCCGATCACCTGCTGGCGGTGATGGAGCAGTGGATGCGCGCGGAGTGAAGGAAACGACCGGACTTGACGGGAAAGCAGTGGGAACGGTGCGGGGAACGTCCGGTGGCCACGCGGAGTTGCTGACTCAGTGTGCCCGGAGCCGTGTAGAAGCACGGGATTCGGGGAACCTTCTGGTCTCCCGCTGCGTTTCTGCTACGTGCACAGTGACATCACGGTGACAGGGTGTGGCGACAGGCGGGGTGCGGCTACCATGACCGGCACAAGGACGGACGGCGCAAGAGAGTCGTCCCCTGGGGCGGCGCCCGGTGCACATCCGGGGCGAGGAGGGCGGGCCATGGTGCAGAAGGCCAAGATCCTCCTGGTCGATGACCGGCCGGAGAATCTGCTGGCGCTGGAGGCCATCCTCTCTGCGCTCGATCAGACACTGGTTCGGGCATCGTCCGGGGAGGAAGCGCTCAAGGCACTGCTGACGGACGACTTCGCGGTCATTCTGCTGGACGTCCAGATGCCGGGCATGGACGGTTTCGAGACCGCCGCGCACATCAAGCGACGGGAGCGGACCCGGGACATCCCGATCATCTTCCTCACCGCGATCAACCACGGCCCGCACCACACCTTCCGGGGTTACGCGGCGGGCGCGGTCGACTACATCTCCAAGCCGTTCGACCCGTGGGTGCTGCGCGCGAAGGTCTCGGTCTTCGTCGAGCTCTACATGAAGAACTGCCAGTTGCGGGAGCAGGCGGCGCTGCTGCGGCTCCAGTTGGAGGGCGGCGGCAAGCCCGCGGCCGGTGCGGCGAAGGAACCGGCCGGACTGCTCGCCGAGCTGTCGGCGCGGCTCGCGGCCGTGGAGGAACAGGCCGAGGCGCTGTCGAAGCAGCTCGACGACGAGTCGGCGGACGCGGCGGCCGTAGCGACCGCGGCTCATCTCGAACGCAAACTCACCGGGCTGCGCAGGGCACTCGACGCCCTGGAGCCGGGCACGGGCAGCGGAGCGCCTTCGGTCCCGTCGCAGAACTGACGTCCGCCGCGGGCGCAGTTGTGCGTGAGCGGGCGTCAGTTCCCGGTCTCGTACGGGCGACACGAACGGGTGAAGCAGTGGGCACACGTGTCCGCTGCCGTCTCCACAGGTAACCTCACACCTATGGCCTCACGTCCCTCCGCAGCCAAGAAGCAGCCCGCCAAGAGGGCTGCTCCGGCGAAGGCTCCGGCGAAGAAGGCCGCTGCGAAAAGGGCCCCCGCGAAGAAGGCGGCCGTCAAGAAGACCGCCCGCCCGGCGCCCAAGCCGGCGCCCAGCCCCACCGGGGGCATCGTCAAGCTCGTGCGCGCCGTCTGGCTCGGTACCGCGCACGCCGTCGGCGCGGTGTTCCGCGGGATAGGGCAGGGCGCGAAGAACTTGGACCCGGCCCACCGCAAGGACGGCGTCGCGCTGCTGCTGTTCGGCCTCGCGCTGATCGTCGCCGCAGGCACCTGGGCCGATCTGCGCGGCCCGGTCGGCGACCTCGTCGAGATCCTGGTGACCGGCGCCTTCGGCCGGCTCGACCTGCTCGTGCCGATACTGCTCGCGGTGATCGCCGTGCGCTTCATCCGGCACCCCGAGAAGCCCGAGGCCAACGGCCGCATCGTGATCGGCCTGTCCGCGCTCGTCATCGGCGTGCTCGGCCAGGTCCACATCGCCTGCGGCGCGCCCGCGCGCAGCGACGGCATGCAGGCCATAAGAGACGCAGGCGGCCTCATCGGCTGGGCCGCGGCCACCCCGCTGACGTACACGATGGGCGAGGTCCTCGCCGTACCCCTGCTCGTGCTGCTCACGGTCTTCGGGCTGCTGGTCGTCACGGCCACACCCGTCAACGCCATCCCGCAGCGCCTGCGGCTGCTCGGCGTGAAGCTGGGCATCGTCCACGACTACGACGACGAGGACGAGTTCGTCGGCGAGGACGACGAGCGCTACGACGAGCAGTGGCGCGAGGCGCTGCCCGCCCGCCCCCGTAAGCGCGGGAGCGCCCCCGAGGCGTACGACCCCAACAGCGCCGAGCAGGACGCCCTCTCCAAGCGCCGGAGCCGCCCCAGGCGCTCCGCCGTGCCCCAGCCCGACATGAACCGCCCCATGGACGCCGTGGACGTCGCAGCGGCCGCCGCAGCCGCGCTCGACGGGGCCGTCCTGCACGGCATGCCGCCCTCGCCGATCGTCGCCGACCTCACCCAGGGTGTACGGGTCGGGGGAGACCGCGAGGACACCACCCCGACGCCCGTCCCGGCCCCCGCCGCGCGCCCCAAGCAGGAGAAGCTCAAGGCCGATCCGGTCGAGCGTGTCGTGGCGGACCTGACCAAGGCGCCCCCGGAGGAGATGCGCGACCTGCCGCCGCGGGCCGAGCAGCTCCAGCTGTCCGGCGACATCACGTACGCGCTGCCCTCGCTCGACCTCCTCACGCGCGGGGGCCCCGGCAAGGCGCGCAGCGCCGCGAACGACGCCGTGGTCGCCTCACTGACGAACGTCTTCTCCGAGTTCAAGGTCGACGCCGCCGTCACCGGCTTCACGCGCGGGCCCACGGTCACGCGCTACGAGGTGGAGCTCGGCCCCGCCGTCAAGGTCGAGCGGATCACCGCCCTCACCAAGAACATCGCCTACGCCGTCGCCAGCCCCGACGTGCGGATCATCAGCCCGATCCCCGGCAAGTCGGCGGTCGGCATCGAGATCCCGAACACGGACCGCGAGATGGTCAACGTCGGCGACGTCCTGCGCCTCGCGGACGCGGCCGAGGACGATCACCCGATGCTCGTGGCGCTCGGCAAGGACGTCGAGGGCGGTTACGTCATGGCCAACATGGCGAAGATGCCGCACATCCTGGTCGCCGGTGCCACCGGCTCGGGCAAGTCGTCCTGCATCAACTGCCTGATCACGTCGATCATGTGCCGTGCGACCCCCGAGGACGTCCGTATGGTCCTCGTCGACCCCAAGCGCGTCGAACTGACCGCCTACGAAGGCATCCCGCACCTGATCACGCCCATCATCACCAACCCGAAGAGGGCCGCCGAGGCGCTCCAGTGGGTCGTACGCGAGATGGACCTCAGGTATGACGACCTCGCGGCCTTCGGGTACCGGCACATCGACGACTTCAACCAGGCCATCCGCGACGGCAAACTGAAGACTCCGGAGGGCAGCGAGCGGGAGCTCAAGACCTATCCGTACCTCCTGGTGATCGTCGACGAGCTCGCCGACCTGATGATGGTCGCGCCGCGGGACGTCGAGGACTCGATCGTGCGCATCACACAGCTCGCGCGTGCGGCCGGCATCCACCTGGTGCTCGCGACGCAGCGGCCGTCCGTCGATGTCGTCACCGGTCTGATCAAGGCGAACGTGCCCTCCAGGCTGGCGTTCGCCACCTCGTCCCTCGCCGACTCACGGGTCATCCTCGACCAGCCCGGCGCCGAGAAGCTCATCGGCAAGGGTGACGGGCTGTACCTGCCGATGGGTCAGAACAAGCCCACCCGTATGCAGGGCGCGTTCGTCACCGAGGACGAGATCCACGCCGTCGTGCAGCACTGCAAGGACCAGATGACCCCGGTCTTCCGGGAGGACGTCACCGTGGGCACCAAGCAGAAGAAGGAGGTCGACGAGGAGATCGGCGACGACCTCGACCTGCTGTGCCAGGC
Source organism: Streptomyces sp. NPDC048504 (assembly GCF_043200035.1). Lineage (NCBI taxonomy): Bacteria > Bacillati > Actinomycetota > Actinomycetes > Kitasatosporales > Streptomycetaceae > Streptomyces > Streptomyces sp. NPDC048504. Next base: position 672,725 of record NZ_JBICXA010000003.1, on the reverse strand, counting down.
GGCCGAGCTGGTCGTGTCCACGCAGTTCGGGTCCACCTCGATGCTCCAGCGCAAACTGCGCGTCGGCTTCGCCAAGGCCGGGCGGCTCATGGACCTCATGGAGTCCCGGGGCATCGTCGGACCCAGCGAGGGATCCAAGGCGCGTGACGTTCTTGTGAAGGCTGACGAACTGGATGGCGTGCTCGCGGTGATCCGCGGGGAGTCTGAAGGGTAGGCGTCAACCGAAAGGTCCGCCGAAAGGATGCGACCGTGACTCACCCGTTAGAGATCGTCGGGCAACCGTTTCCCTTTGCCGTACGTCAAGTTGAGCGAGAAGACAGATCGGGCTCCCACCATGGGGTCCGTGTCTGGCTCGCCATCGGGCTGTCCGGCCATACCGATGGCGTACAAAGTCCTACCGCCCGGTTGCCCCACCCTTCAGTACCCCCCCTAGACTGAATTTCCAGCACAGGCGGCTACACGCTCGAAAGGCGCCCCCGTGTCCATCGGCAACTCCCCTGAAGACGAGCGTCCGTTCGAAGACGGTCGTTCCTCAGACGGTCATGAGGAAGAAGCCCGCCCTTCCGTCGGCCGAGCCCTGCAGCAGGCGCGCATCGCCGCCGGGCTGACCGTCGACGACGTCAGCAGTGCCACCCGGGTCCGTATCGCCATCGTGCACGCCATCGAGGCCGACGACTTCACGCCCTGCGGCGGTGACGTCTACGCCCGCGGGCACATCAGGACCCTCGCCAGGGCCGTCCACATCGATCCCGCCCCCCTCCTCGCGCGCTACGACGACGATCACGGCGGACGTCCGGCCCCGACGCCGGCGGCGCCCCTCTTCGAGGCGGAACGTATCCGTCCCGAGCGGCGGGGCCCCAACTGGACCGCGGCCATGGTCGCCGCCATCGTCGCCGTGGTCGGCTTCGTCGGGTTCACGGCGTTCAAGGGCGGCGACAGCGACACTGACGCCGCGTCACAGGTCACCCAGGGGGCCACGCCCAGCGCCAGCAAGCCCGCCGCGCCCAAGCCCTCGAACACCACCGCCACGCCCAAGTCCGACCCCTCCGACAGTGCGATCGCCGCCGCGCCGCAGGACAAGGTGACGGTCCAGGTGAGCGCGGTCGACGGCCGCAGCTGGATCTCCGCCAAGGACCACAACGGCCGGATGCTCTTCGACGGACTCCTCAAGAAGGGCGAGTCCAAGACCTTCCAGGACAGCTCGAAGGTCAACCTGATCCTCGGCGACGCCGGTGCGATCCAGCTCTACGTCAACGGCAAGAAGATCGAGGACGACTTCCAGCCCGGGGCGGTGGAGCGCCTCACGTACACGAAGGGCGACCCCGAGGTCGGTTGAGGCTCCGAGGCCGCTGATCGGTCCCGCGGGGTGGTTGTTTCAAGGGGTTGGCCAAGATCGGCCAACCCCTTCGACGTGGGGTGTCAGTGGGACGAAGTAGTCTTGAGCCCATGCCTGAACGCCGTACCGTCGCACTCGTCACTCTTGGCTGCGCCCGTAACGAGGTGGACTCGGAGGAGCTCGCAGGCCGCTTGGAGGCGGACGGCTGGCAACTCGTGGAGGACGCCGAGGACGCGGACGTCGCTGTCGTCAACACCTGTGGCTTCGTCGAGGCCGCCAAGAAGGACTCAGTCGACGCCCTCCTCGAAGCCAATGACCTGAAGGGTCACGGCAGAACGCAGGCCGTCGTCGCGGTGGGCTGCATGGCCGAGCGGTACGGCAAGGAGCTCGCCGAAGCGCTGCCCGAGGCCGACGGGGTGCTCGGCTTCGACGACTACTCCGACATCTCCGACCGCCTGCAGACCATCCTGAACGGCGGCATCCACGCCTCGCACACCCCGCGCGACCGGCGCAAGCTGCTGCCGATCAGCCCCGCCGAGCGGCAGGAGTCCGCCGCCGACGTCGCGCTCCCCGGCCACGGCCCGGTCGACCTCCCGGACGGCCTCGCGCCCGCCTCGGGCCCCCGCGCGCCCCTGCGCCGCCGCCTGGACGGCTCCCCGGTCGCCTCGGTGAAGCTCGCCTCCGGCTGCGACCGCCGCTGCTCCTTCTGCGCCATCCCGTCCTTCCGCGGCTCCTTCATCTCCCGCCGCCCGAGCGACGTGCTGAACGAGACGCGCTGGCTGGCCGAGCAGGGCGTCAAGGAGATCATGCTGGTCTCCGAGAACAACACGTCCTACGGCAAGGACCTGGGCGACATCCGTCTCCTGGAGACGCTGCTGCCCGAGCTGGCGGACATCGACGGTCTGGAGCGGGTGCGGGTCAGCTACCTCCAGCCCGCCGAGATGCGCCCCGGGCTCATCGACGTGCTCACCTCGACTCCGAAGATCGCGCCCTACTTCGACCTTTCCTTCCAGCACTCCGCGCCCGACGTGCTGCGCTCCATGCGCCGCTTCGGCGACACGGACCGCTTCCTCGAACTGCTCGACACCATCCGCTCCAAGGCCCCGCAGGCCGGCGTGCGCTCGAACTTCATCGTCGGCTTCCCCGGCGAGACCGAGGCCGACCTGGCCGAGTTGGAGCGCTTCCTGAACGGCGCGCGCCTGGACGCCATCGGTGTCTTCGGCTACTCCGACGAGGAGGGCACGGAGGCGGCGACGTACGACAAGAAGCTCGACCAGGACGTCGTGGACGCGCGGCTCGCGCACATCTCCCGGCTCGCCGAGGAACTCGTCTCGCAGCGCGCCGAGGAGCGCGTCGGCGAGACCGTGCACGTGCTGGTGGAGTCGGTGGACTCCGAGGACGGCGCCTACGGCCGCGGCGAGCACCAGGCGCCGGAGACGGACGGCCAGGTGCTCCTCACGAGCGGCGAAGGCCTGAGCGTCGGCCGTATGGTCGAGGCGAAGGTGGTCGGTACGGAGGGTGTCGACCTGGTGGCCGAGCCGCTCCTGGGCTCGCTCGCGTGTAGTGAGGAGGCGGGCAGATGACCGGAGTCCCGGCATCGGCGGCGGGCGACACCTCCAGCGCGAACGGCGCGCCCGCGAGCGCGGGTTCCGGTGCGGCCTCCGGTGGCGCCCCTTCCGGCGCGATGTCGGGCAACGTCTCCGGCGGTGTCTCGTCCGGTGGAGCCTCGGCCGGCGGTGCCTCGTCCGGTTTGCCCGGTGGTCCGAGGCCGGCGCGCGGTGCGAAGGTCGTCGCCGCGGCCGTCAACCAGGCGAGCGTCTGGAACATCGCCAACTTCCTGACCATGCTCCGGCTGCTGCTCGTCCCCGGCTTCGTCGCCCTGATGCTGGCCGACGGCGGGTACGACCCGGCGATGCGCTCGTTCGCCTGGGCGGCGTTCGCCATCGCCATGATCACCGACCTGTTCGACGGCCACCTGGCGCGGACGTACGACCTCGTCACCGACTTCGGGAAGATCGCCGACCCCATCGCCGACAAGGCGATCATGGGCGCGGCGCTGATCTGTCTGTCCTCGCTCGGCGATCTGCCGTGGTGGGTGACCGTCGTCATCCTCGGCCGGGAACTCGGGATCACGCTGCTGCGTTTTCTTGTCATCCGGTACGGCGTCATTCCCGCGTCGCGCGGCGGCAAGCTGAAGACGCTTATCCAGGGTGTGGCCGTAGGAATGTATGTGCTGGCGCTGACGGGCTGGCTGGCCACTCTGCGGTTCTGGGTGATGGCGGCGGCGGTCGTTCTGACCGTGCTGACCGGGCTGGACTATGTGAGACAGGCCATTGTGCTGCGCAGGCAGGGAATCGCCGAGCGCATGGCCGCGTCGGAGGAGACGGAAGCGTGAGTTCCACGGCCACTGAAGTGGTGCGACTACTGACGGTGAGCGGTACGACGCTCGCTGTCGCCGAGTCGCTCACCGGTGGCCTGGTTGCGGCGGAGATCACATCGGTGCCCGGAGCCTCGAAGGCTTTCCGTGGTTCGGTCACCGCCTACGCCACCGAGCTGAAGCACCAGCTGCTCGGTGTCGACGCCGCCCTGCTGGCCGAGCGGGGAGCCGTGGACGCGCAGGTCGCGGCCCAGATGGCGGCCGGCGTGCGGAAGGCCCTGGGCGCCGACTGGGGCATCGCGACCACCGGCGTGGCGGGCCCGGAGTCGCAGGACGCACAGCCCGTGGGCACCGTCTTCGTGGCCGTGGACGGCCCCTTCGGACCGGATTCGGATGCCGCCGGTGGCGGGAAAGTGGCCGCGCTGCGGTTGAACGGCGGCCGGGCGGAAATTCGTAGAGAGAGTGTACGGAGCGTACTCGCGCTGCTTCTGGAGCGGCTCGTGAGCGAACAGACCGGGAATGAGCGGACACAGGATACGGAACAGAACGGGGGGTTTTGATGTTTGCAGCCCTGAGTGAACACGACATCGCTCCCCGCACGGCCGCGGCGCAAGGCGGTACGGTGGGGCGAGAAGGATGCGGCTACGCGGTCCGAGGAGGGAGCCACCGATGATTCTGCTCCGTCGCCTGTTGGGCGATGTGCTGCGTCGGCAGCGCCAGCGCCAGGGCCGTACTCTGCGCGAAGTCTCCTCGTCCGCCCGAGTCTCACTCGGCTATCTCTCCGAGGTGGAGCGGGGGCAGAAAGAGGCTTCCTCTGAACTGCTGTCCGCCATCTGCGACGCGTTGGACGTACGGATGTCCGAACTCATGCGGGAAGTGAGCGACGAGCTCGCTCTCGCCGAGCTGGCCCAGTCTGCTGCGGCCACCGGTTCTGTGCCCACGTCGGTACGTCCGATGCTGGGTTCCGTGTCGGTGACCGGTGTGCCACCGGAACGGGTGACCATCAAGGCCCCCGCCGAGGCGGTGGACGTGGTCGCCGCGTGACGCTCAGGCGCACGCTGACGTGACGCTGATGTAGACCGATGAGGCGCTGACCGACCTCAACGATGTGTGCGAGCCCCGGCCGGGGCTTCTCCAGGGAGATCTGGAGGGGCGCGGTCGGGGCTTTCGCGTTGTCGCCGGGGGCCCTGCGCGGCTGGGGCGGTCCGTTTGCCGGTGCGGGCCGGGGCGGTCATGGTTGAGGCGAGTGGTGCGTCCGTGTGCCGTCGATGCGCCCTTCTTGCCGGTGACCTTGACGTTCTAGCGTCGGGCTGGAGGTGGGGCCATGGCGGGGCGAATAGCACGCTGGGGGCTCGCGCTCGGGCTCTGCGCCGTGTGGTGGTGGGCCGTGCTGCGGCTCGCGCTGACGCCGCACGCGGGGGCGCTGGAGGGGGCCGTAGCCGCCGGGGGGTGGGGGCTGAGTCTGCTTCCGGTGCACTGCATGCCGAAGGCGCGGGCAGCGGGGGCTGTGGCGGCGGGGCGGTGGAGGGCGGCCTGGCGGGTGTCCGTTGCGCCCGTTGCTGGGGTATCGCCGGATCTTGGCGTGACGGTCGCTGGGGTGCCGGCTGACCCCGGTGCGACGGAGGCTGGGGTGTGGCCGGCGGATGGGTCGTTGCCGGGCACTGGACCGTCGCCGGGCGGCTGTCCGTCGTCGGCCACCGAAGCATCGCCGGGCGTCGAGTCGGTGCCGGTTACCAAGGCATCGCCACGCCGCCGTTCGGGCGGAGGATCTGGCCCGTCGTGAACGACGACGCGTCCGACGCCAGATGCAGCACGGCGTGGGCGATGTCCAGCGGCTCACCTACCCGGCCCAGCGGCGACAGTCGGACCATCAGCGCCTCGGTACGAGCCTGTGCCTCGGCCTCGTGGTGGTCCGTCATGGGCGTGCGCACCCAGCCCGGCGCGACCGCGTTGACGCGGATGCCGTGCCGGCCCAGCTCCGTCGCCAGCGTCTTCGTCAGCTGGACGACGGCCGCCTTGGTCACGCTGTAGCAGAGCAGTCCGGCTCCTCCGGTGTCGATCGCGCCGGACGCCATGGTGACGATGCTGCCCCTGGTGCCGCGGTCGAGCATCAGCCGGGCCGCCTCCTGGCAGGCGTACAGGACGCCCTTGAAGTTGACGTTCAGCACGCGGTCGAGATCCTCGTCCCGGGTCTCCAGCACCGGGCTGCTGTGCATGATCCCGGCGACCGCGGCCATCACGTGCAGGTCCTCGCAGGAGTCCACGGCCTGCTTCAGTTGCGCGCGGTCGGTGACGTCGAGGTGGTGGGTGCGGGCGGTGCCGCCCTTGTCCTTGATCAGGGTCGTCGTCTCGTGCAGGCCCTGCGCGTCGCGGTCGGCGCAGTGCACGGTGGCGCCCGCCTCGGCGAGCAGCACGGCGGAGGCGCGGCCGATACCGCTGGCTGCGCCGGTGACGAAAGCGGTGCGTCCTGTGAGGTCGTACGCCTTGACGGGCATGAACCGACGGTACGAGGGTTTCTGACGGGTCGTCAATTATTCGTACGGTGCTGAGTTCCGCGGGGTGGGGTGGTACCCGGCGCCGGTCCGATCTGGCAGGTCGGGCACCAGTAGGTGGGGCGGTCGCGGGAGCTGTCGCCCTGGTTGGCCGTGCGGATGGGGGTGTTGCAGCGGAGACAGGGGCGGGGGGCGCGGCCGTAGACGAAGAGGTCTGGGGTGTGGGGGCCGGCGGGGCGGGTGCCTGGAGTGGGGTGGGCTCGGGTGCCGGGGCCTGTGGGGCGGGTTGGGATTGGGGAGTTGTTCGTGAGGGTGCTTGTGGTGTTGCGGATGGGGCGGTCGCGGTTGGCTTCCAGGAGGCGCTTGGCGACGGCGGGCAGCTTCGCGGCGCGGTCGGCGGGGAGTGCGCCGATGGGGAGCCAGGGGGTGGCGCCCAGGAGGAAGCAGAGTTCGCTCTTGTAGATGTTGCCGATGCCGGCCAGGTTGCGCTGGTCGAGCAGGGCCTCGCCGAGGGGGCGGGCGGGGTCCGCGAGGAGGTTGGCGAGGGCCAGCTCCGGGTTCCAGTCGGGACCCAGGAGGTCGGGGCCGAGGTGGCCCACGGCTCGGGGTTCTTCGGTTGTGCGGAGGAGTTCCAGTACGGGGAGGCGGTAACCGACGGCCGTACGGTCGGCGGTGCCGAGGATCACGCGGATCTGGTGGGCCGGGCCGCCGCCGCTCCAGCGCTGGCCGTGGGCGTAGACCCTCCAGGTGCCGTCCATCCGCAGGTGCGAGTGGAGGGTGAGGCCGCCTTCGATCCGGGTCAGCAGGTGTTTGCCCCGGGGGGTGACGTCCAGGACGGTGCGGCCGGTGAGGTCTGCCGTGGCGTACTTGGGCACCCTGAGGTCGCTACGGGTCAGCACCTTGCCCGCGAGGGCCGTGTGGAGGCGCTTCGCGGTCTGCCAGACGGTGTCGCCTTCAGGCATGGGTCAAGGGTGGCATGGGGTGGGAGGGGGTGTGGGGTGGGTTGGGGTGAGGGGCCGCGCGGGATGGGAAGAGGCGCGGGGAGTAGGGCGGCGTGGGGCGAGGGGAGCCCGGGGTCTGGGGCGGGTCGGGGTGAGGGGCGTGGAGTGTGAGGCGGTGCGTGCTGAGAGGGGCACGGGCTGAGAGGAGCCCCGGGTAGGGGGCGGCGCTGGGCGAGAGGGGGTGTGGGGTGAGGGCGGGCTTGGGGTAGGAGTGACATGGGGCGAGGGGCTGCGCGAAGTGATACGCGGCACGAGGTGAGGGTCGGTTTGGGGGTGAGCAGTGACTCGGGGGCAGGGGCAGCTCAGGTTGAGAGGCGGTTTGGGTGAAGGGTGGCTTGGGGTGAGCAGTGGCTTGGGGGCAGGGGCGGCTCGGGTTGAGAGGCGGTTTGGGTGAGGGGTGGCCGGACCCCGCGAGGGCGTTGATCCGGTTCATGCGCGGAGGCGCAGGCCGCGTGGTGTCGCGATGAAGCCTGCTCCTTCCAGGACGGTGCCGATGGGGGAGGTCAGGGCCGAGGCGCCGTTGACCCGCTCCACCGTGACCGTGCCGAGGGAACCGGCTCGGGCCGCTGCCGCGAGGGCCTCGGCGGCAGCCTGGAGGCGTGGGTCTTCGGTGGCCGTGGTGTCCGGTGCGGAGGGCCAGGCGAGCAGCGTCTTGCCGCCGCGCTCCATGTAGAGCGTCAGCTCGCCCTCGACCAGCACCACGAGTGAGCCCGCCTTGCGCCCCGGCTTGTGCCCGGCACCGGTCGGCGGCTCGGGCCAGGGAAGGGCGGCGCCGTACGCGTTCGCGGGGTCGGCGGCGGCCAGGACCACGGCTTGGGTGGCGAGGGAGGGGCGGCGGGGGTGGTGGTTGGCGTAGGGGGAGCTGATGTTGCCCTGGGGTGTTGGGGCGGGGAAGTCGCGGGGGGAGATGTAGTCGCCCGGGGCCGGGGGGTGTGAGGCGGGGGTGTGGTGCTGTCGGGAGTTGGGGGCGCCCGGGTTCGGGAGGTGGTCGTCCGGTGAGCCCAGGCTGTCGAGGTCGTCGAAGTCCGTGAACGGGCCGAAGGCGTCGGCGAAGTCGTGGACTCCGGAGCCGTCGGGTGAGCCCGGGGAGCTGGATGTTCCGGGGGAGTGGGATGTGTCGTGTCGGCCGTGGTCGGCAGGGGAGGCGTACGGGGCTTGCCGGTTGCTGGTGTCCGGCGAGGCGTAGGGACCCTGTTGGCCACGGTTGCCAGACGAGTCGTAGGTGGCGCTTGGGGTTCCGAACGGGGCGGCGGAATCGCTGCCGGGGGCGGCCGTCGGCGAGTTGGAGTCGGCGAAGGCGCCGAAGCCGTAGGGATCGTTGGCCGTGGCGTCCGGAGTGGGCAGGTCGTCGCCCCGGTCGCGGGCGTTGGCGACCGCGCGGAGGCGGTCCACCGCGCCGTCCATCGCGAACTGGGCGGCGCCGAGCCCCTCCACGACATAACCGCGCCGCGCCTGACCGCTGTCTTCGAAGGCTGACAGGACGCGGTACGTCGCGGAGAAGCCGCCCTCGACGCCCTCCGCGGCAACCGCTCCCCGGGTCACCACGCCGTGCCGGTCGAGGAGGGTGCGGGCCAGGGCGTGGGCGCGCACGGTGGGGTCCGGTTCGTGGGCGGGGAGCAGGGACCAGCGGCCCGCGACGGTCGGCGGCCCGGTGCGGGAGGCGGGGCGCGCGGCGGCGGTGAGGGAGCCGTAGCGCCCGCGCGGGACCGTGCGTTTGGCGCGGTGGGCCGTGGAACCTGCCGTACGGCCGGAGCCCAGCAGGGAGCGCATGGGGGCGAGCGTGTCGTTCGTGAGCCGTCCGGACCAGGCCAGGTCCCATACGGCGTCGGCCACTTGGGGATCGGTGACGTCCGGGTGGGTGGTCGCGCGGATCTGGTCGGTGATCTGGCGGAAGAAGAGGCCGTAGCCGCCGGAGAGGGTGTCCAGGACCGACTGGTGCAGTGCCGTGAGCTCCAGAGGGTGCGGTGGCGGGAGGAGCAGGGGGGCCGCGTCCGCCAGGTACAGGGAGACCCAGCCGTCCTTGCCCGGGAGGGAGCCCGCGCCGGCCCACACCAGCTCGCCGGCGGAGGTGAGTTCGTCGAGCATGGCGGGCGCGTAGTTCGCCACGCGGGACGGCAGGACGAGCTTCTCCAGGGCGGACGCGGGCACGGATGCGCCCTGCAACTGCTCGACGGCGCGCACCAGTCCGTCGATTCCGCGCAGCCCGTGCCCCTTGCCGATGTGCTGCCACTGGGGGAGGAACTGTGCGAGCGCGGCCGGCGGCACCGGCTCCAACTCGTGCCGCAGCGCGGCCAGCGACCGGCGGCGCAGGCGGCGCAGCACCGTCGCGTCGCACCACTCCTGACCGATCCCGGCCGGGTGGAACTCCCCTTGTACGACACGGCCGTTGGCCGCGAGCCGCTGCAAGGCGCCCTCGGTGACCGCCACGCCCAGGCCGAAGCGGGCGGCGGCGGTGGCCGACGTGAACGGGCCGTGGGTGCGGGCGTGCCGTGCCAGGAGGTCGCCGAGCGGGTCCTTGACCGGTTCGGTGAACGCCTCCGGGACGCCGACCGGCAGCGCCGTGCCGAGCGCGTCGCGCAGGCGGCCCGCGTCCTCGATCGCCGCCCAGTGGTCGGCGCCGGCGATACGGACCCGGATCGCGCGGCGGGCCGAAGCCAGCTCCTGCGCCCACTGCGGCGCGGCGCCCCGCTCGGCCAACTCGGCGTCGGTGAGCGGGCCGAGCATGCGCAGCAGGTCGGCGACGCCCTCGACGTCCTTGATGCGGCGGTCCTCGGTGAGCCACTGGAGTTCGCGCTCCAGCTCGGTCAGCACCTCGGCGTCGAGGAGTTCGCGGAGCTCCGCCTGGCCGAGCAGCTCGGCCAGCAGGTGGGAGTCCAGGGACAGGGCGGCCGCGCGGCGCTCGGCCAGCGGTGAGTCTCCCTCGTAGAGGAACTGGGCGACGTACCCGAAAAGGAGGGAGCGGGCGAAGGGGGACGGCTCGGGGGTGGTGACCTCGACGAGGCGCACCTTGCGGGACTCCAGGTCGCCCATCAGCTCGGTGAGGCCCGGGACGTCGAAGACGTCCTGGAGGCACTCGCGGACCGCCTCCAGGACGATCGGGAACGAGCCGAACTCGCTGGCCACCTGGAGCAGTTGGGCGGCGCGCTGGCGCTGCTGCCACAGCGGGGTGCGCTTGCCGGGGTTGCGGCGCGGCAGCAGCAGCGCGCGGGCGGCGCACTCGCGGAAGCGGGCCGCGAACAGGGCCGAGCCGCCGACCTGGTCGGTGACGACCTGGTTGACCTCACCCTTGTCGAAGGCGACGTCCGCCGCCCCTACGGGGGCCTGGTCGGCGTCGTACTCCGTGCCCGCCTTCATGGGTTCCTGGTCGAGCAGGTCCAGGCCCATGAGGTCGGCGTCGGGCAGCCGCAGGACGATGCCGTCGTCGGCGTGCATCACCTGGGCGTCCATGCCGTAGCGCTCGGAGAGGCGGGCGCCGAGGGCGAGGGCCCAGGGGGCGTGGACCTGGGCGCCGAAGGGGGAGTGGATGACGACGCGCCAGTCGCCGAGTTCGTCGCGGAAGCGCTCCACGACGATCGTGCGGTCGTCCGGGATGTGGCCGCAGGCCTCGCGCTGTTCGGCCAGGTACGACAGGACGTTCTCCGCGGCCCAGGCGTCGAGGCCCGCGGCGAGGAGGCGCAGGCGGGCGTCCTCCTTGGGCTGCGAGCCGACCTCGCGCAGGAACGCGCCCACCGCGCGGCCCAGTTCGAGCGGGCGGCCCAGCTGGTCGCCCTTCCAGAAGGGGAGGCGGCCGGGGACGCCCGGGGCGGGGGAGACCAGGACGCGGTCGCGGGTGATGTCCTCGATCCGCCAGGAACTCGTGCCGAGCGTGAAGACGTCGCCCACGCGGGACTCGTAGACCATCTCCTCGTCCAGCTCGCCGACCCGGCCGCCGCCCTTCTTGGGGTCGGCGCCGGCCAGGAAGACCCCGAAGAGACCGCGGTCGGGGATCGTGCCCCCGGAGGTGACAGCGAGGCGCTGTGCCCCGGGGCGGCCGGTGATCGTGCCGGCGATGCGGTCCCACACCACGCGCGGGCGCAGCTCAGCGAACGCGTCGGACGGATAGCGGCCCGCGAGCATGTCGAGCACGGCCGTGAACGCCGACTCCGGGAGCGAGGCGAACGGCGCGGCGCGGCGGACCGTGGCGAGCAGGTCGTCGACCTGCCAGGTGTCCAGCGCCGTCATCGCGACGAGCTGCTGGGCGAGGACGTCCAGGGGGTTGGCGGGGACCTTCAGGGACTCGATGGACCCCGTGCGCATGCGCTCGGTGACCACGGCGGCCTGGACGAGGTCGCCCCGGTACTTCGGGAAGACCACGCCCGTGGAGACCGCGCCGACCTGGTGTCCCGCGCGGCCCACGCGCTGGAGGCCTGAGGCCACGGACGGCGGGGACTCCACCTGGATGACGAGATCGACGGCACCCATGTCGATGCCCAGCTCCAGACTGGACGTGGCCACCACGGCCGGCAGGCGGCCCGCCTTGAGGTCCTCCTCGACCTGGGCGCGCTGCTCCTTGGAGACCGAGCCGTGGTGGGCGCGGGCGATGACCGGGGGTGCGCCCTGGGCGGCGCCGGAGCCGCCCATCAGCTCGGCCGGCGCGTGGTGTTCGTCCAGGGCCTCGCCGGTCGCGCGCTCGTAGGCGATCTCGTTGAGCCGGTTGCACAGCCGCTCGGCCAGGCGGCGGGAGTTGGCGAACACGATCGTTGAACGATGGGACTGGACAAGGTCGGTGATGCGCTCCTCGACATGCGGCCAGATCGAGGGCTTCTCCGCGCCCTCCTTGCCGTCGGCCACCGGAGAGCCGCCCAACTCGCCCAGGTCCTCGACCGGGACGACCACGGAGAGGTCGAACTCCTTGCCGGACGTCGGCTGGACGATCTCCACCTTGCGGCGCGGGGAGAGATAGCGGGCGACCTCGTCGACCGGGCGCACGGTCGCCGAGAGGCCGATGCGGCGGGCGGGCCTCGGCAGCAGCTCGTCCAGCCGCTCCAGGGACAGCGCGAGATGCGCGCCCCGCTTGGTGCCCGCGACCGCGTGCACCTCGTCCAGGATCACCGTCTCGATGCCGGTCAGCGCGTCGCGCGTGGCCGACGTGAGCATCAGGAACAGGGACTCCGGGGTGGTGATCAGGATGTCCGGCGGGCGCGTGGACAGCGCGCGGCGCTCGGCGGGCGGGGTGTCGCCGGAGCGGATGCCGACCTTGACCTCGGGCTCGGGCAGGCCCAGGCGGACGGACTCCTGGCGGATGCCGGTCAGCGGGGAGCGGAGGTTGCGCTCCACGTCGACCGCGAGGGCCTTGAGCGGAGACACGTACAGGACGCGGCAGCGCTTCTTCGGGTCGGCGGGCGGGGGCGTCGCGGCGAGCTGGTCCACGGCGGCGAGGAAGGCGGCCAGGGTCTTGCCGGAGCCGGTCGGGGCGACCACCAGCACGTCCGAGCCCTCACCGATGGCCTGCCACGCGCCCGCCTGGGCTGCGGTGGGCGCGGAGAAGGCCCCCGTGAACCAGCCGCGGGTCGCGGGGGAGAAGCCGTCGAGGGCTCGATGTGCGGAGCTGACCATGCGTCCATCCTGCACCCGACCACTGACAATGCGTCTGACCTGCGGGGATTCCGTGACGGTGGCTCGCGGAATCGTGTCGGTCTTGACCGGCCGCCGGGGCCAGGATCGTTTCGGCTGCTTCCCGTCGCCGTGGGCAGGACCGCTTCGTTCCGTCGCCGTGGCGGAGAATGGCCGTATGGCAGGTTCGGGCGAGCTGGCGAGACATTGGCAGTACACGGAGCTGCCCGGCGTCGACCTGCTGCGCGCCCGGTACATCCACAAGACGTTCGTGCGGCACACGCACGAGAACTTCGTCATCGCCGCCATCGCGGACGGCGTCGAGGTGTTCCACCACCGTGGGGGCGACGTCTCCGCCGGGGCGGGGGCGCTCGCGCTGGTCAATCCGGACACTCCGCACACCGGCCGGGCGGGTGTGCCCGAGGGCTGGCGGTACGGGGCGGTCTACCCGCCGCCCGAGGTGGTGGCCGCGATAGCCGCCGAGACCACCTCGATCCGCGGCACTCCCGGTTTCATCAGCCCCGTGCTCGACGACCCCTACACCGTGGGGCTCGTCCATCAGATCCTGCGCGCGGCCGACGAGGGCAACGCGCTCGCCGCCGACACCCTGCTGCGGGTCGCGGTCACCAGACTGCTCCGGCTGAACGGCGGACCGCTGCCGCAGCGCGTCGTGCCCACGGCCGGCGGCCGGGTCGCCGCACGCGCGCGTGCCGTGCTGGAGGACCGGATGGCGGAACCGCCCACCCTGGAGCAGCTCGCCGGGGATCTGGAAACCAGCCCGTTCGCGCTGCTGCGCGCGTTCCGGGGCGCCTACGGGATGCCGCCCCACACCTGGCTGACCAACGCCCGGGTACGCCGGGCACGACAGCTCCTGGACTCGGGTACGGCGCCCGCGGAGGCCGCCGTCGCCGTCGGGTTCACGGACCAGCCGCACCTCAACCGGCACTTCGCCCGGATCGTCGGCGTGCCTCCGGGCGCGTACCAGCGGGAGCGCAAGAACGTACAAGACGCGGGTCCGCGACTGCTCCTACCGTCCGACACGTGGCAGAACAGATCGCTTCAGAAGACATACGCGCCGGAGCGGGAGGAGAACTGGACCCCAACGCAGGGGGCAAGCCCGACTCCGCCGTCGTACGGGACGCCCTGGGGGTCGGGGTCGCCGTAGGGCTGTCCGGGTTCGCCTTCGGGGTGACCTCGGCCGGTGGCGGGCTCACCCTGCTGCAGACCTGCGCCCTCAGCCTCCTGGTGTTCACCGGCGCCTCCCAGTTCGCGCTCGTAGGAGCGCTCGCGGCCGGCGGCAATCCGCTCACCGCGGCGGCGGGAGCCTTCTTCCTGGGTGTGCGCAACACCTTCTACGGGCTGCGGCTCTCGCAGTTGCTGGCACTCCCGCGCGCGGTGCGGCCGTTCGCCGCCCAGTGGATCATCGACGAGACGGCGGCCGTCACCCTCGCGCAGCCCACACGGCGTGCCGCGCGGATCGGCTTCACCGTCACCGGGCTCACCCTGTACCTGCTGTGGAACCTCACCACGCTGCTGGGCGCGCTGGGCGCGAAGGCCATCGGGGACACGGACGCCTGGGGTCTCGACGCGGCCGGTCCCGCGGTCTTCCTGGCGCTGCTCGCGCCCATGCTCACGACCACCACCGAGCGTGCCGTCGCCGCGCTCGCGGTCCTGTTGGGACTGGGGCTGCTGCCCGTGCTGCCGGCCGGTGTGCCGGTCCTGGCGGCGGCTCTCGCGGCGCCGATCGCCCTCTACATAGAGGGTCGTCGGCAGGGCGGGTCGCGTAACGACGCACCAGAAGAAGGCAGTTACGACGCACAGGAGGAAGACCGTTGACCGTCTGGATCGCGATCGCGGCGACCGCCCTCGGCTGTTACGTCGTCAAGTTCGCCGGACTGCTGGTGCCCGCGGGCGCCCTTGAACGGCCGCTGGTGAGGCGGCTCGCCGCTCTGCTGCCGGTCGCCCTGCTCGCCGCGCTCACGGCCCAGCAGACCTTCGCCGACGGGCACGCGCTCGTGCTCGATGCCCGGGCCGCGGGGCTCGCGGCGGCCGCCGTGGCGCTGGTGCTGCGGGCACCGTTCCTGCTCGTCGTCGCGGCGGCCGTGCTGGTGACGGCGGGCGTGCGGGCCATCGGCGGCTGAAGCGGCTCTGGGTCAGCCCACGGCGCGGCCGTACGCCTTCAGGGTGCGCAGCGCCTGGATCGTCACCATGGGGCGTGCCTCCAGGGAGATGCCAGGCGCCCACTGACGCCAGCGGATCGGCCAGCCGCCGTCCTCCCGCTGATCGCCTGCCAGGTGGTCCAGGGAGCGGGCCATCTCGTCGTCCGTGAACCACGCGCGCGCGAGGGAACTCGGCGTCTTCGCGTAGTCGTACGGGAAGTGGTGTTCGCCGGGTGCGTACCCGGGGGCGACCGGGTAGGCCTCCAGATGCTCCGGGTCCAGGGCGGCCAACCGGTGCTCGCGGACCAGGCGGCCGAGGCGGTCGGCGGCGGCCTCCGCGCGCGGGCGGTCGGGCGCCGAGTCCAGGAAGGCCACGGCGGCCTCGATCTCGTAGGGGTGCGACTTCTCCAGGGAGTCGACCGCCTGCCAGCAGAAGTCGGTGGCCCGGAACAGCCACGCGTGCCATACCTCGTTGCGGTGCAGCAGGCCCACCACCGGCCCGGTGGCGAGGAGTTCGCTGGGCGGGTCGTCCATGATCGGCACGAAGGGAGCCGTCGGATAGCCGCGCTGGCCGGGAAGGATCGCCGGCAGGGCGCCGTCGGCCGTGGACACCGAGGTCAGATAGCGGCACACGCGTTCCACCCGCTGCCCGCCGCAGCGTCCGACGGCGTCCAGGACGCGCAGCGCGTGACCGGTGTGCAGCGGCTGGCTCACCGGGCCGCGCAGATCGGGCTCCAGCGCGTGCCCGTACCCGCCGTCCTCGTTGCGGTAGGCGTCCAGCGCGGTCTCCACCGGATCGGGTTCGCCGTTGAGGAAGTGGTACGCGAAGAGGCGCTGTTCCAGCACGCGCGCGGTGAGCCAGACGAAGTGCTCGGCGCGGAAGAGCGGGGAGTGCGCCGGGGGCGTCGGGGGGAGTGGGGAAGCTCCTGTTTCGGCCATGCGTCAGACCGTAGGACGGAAAGCGGTCTCCGCAAGGGGTCCCGAGATGGTCCCACTCTCAGGGGCGGGATACTGGTGTCATGCGGTTGACGGTCTTCTGGGAGCGGATGACGGAGCACTTCGGTGCGGGATACGCCGAGAGCTTCGCGCGCGATCATGTGATGACGGAGCTCGGCGGGCGGACGGTGCACGAGGCGCTGGACGCGGGCTGGGAGGCCAAGGACGTGTGGCGTGTGGTCTGCGACGTCATGAACGTTCCGCGGCAGAGCCGCTGATCTCCCGCGGGAACGTCGCTGATCGGTCACGAAGATCGACGCCGGTGACCGGTTGTCAGTGGCGTAGGCGAGACTTGCACCGTGGCAGTCACTGACGAGACCGGGCACGACGCCCAGCAGGCATCCCCGATCGGTACGCCGCCGACCCGGCCCCCGGCCGACGGCGCCGCGCCGGGCCCGGGCATGCCGCGCTGGCTGCCCCGGGCCATGGTGCTGGCGCTCGGTCTCGTCGCCGTGTTCCAGCTGGGCAGTTGGGCCTTCCACCAGCTCATCGGGCTGCTGATCAACATCCTCATCGCGTTCTTCCTGGCCCTCGCCATCGAGCCCGCGGTGAGCCGGCTGGCCGCGTACGGCATGCGCCGGGGGCTGGCCACCTTCCTGGTGTTCCTCGGCCTGCTGATCGTGAGCGCCGGGTTCGTCACCCTCCTCGGGTCGATGCTCGCCGGCCAGATCATCAAGATGATCGAGGACTTCCCGGACTACCTCGACTCCGTCATCAACTGGGTCAACGGGCACTTCCACACCGACCTCAGACGGGTCGACATCCAGGAGGGGCTGCTCCACTCCGACTGGCTGCGCAAGTACGTGCAGAACAGCGCGACCGGCGTGCTGGACGTGTCGACCCAGGTGCTCGGGGGCCTCTTCCAGCTGCTGACGATCGGTCTGTTCTCGTTCTACTTCGCCGCCGACGGGCCGCGGCTGCGGCGCGCGCTGTGCTCCGTACTGCCGCCCGCCCGGCAGGCCGAGGTGCTGCGCGCGTGGGAGATCGCCGTCGACAAGACGGGCGGCTACATATACTCCCGCGGGCTGATGGCGCTGGTCTCCGGAGTGGCGCACTACATCCTGCTGCAGGCGCTGGGCATCCCGTACGCGCCCGTGCTCGCGGTCTGGGTGGGCCTGGTCTCCCAGTTCATCCCGACCATCGGCACGTATCTCGCGGGCGCCCTGCCCATGCTGATCGCCTTCACCGTGGACCCCTGGTACGCGCTGTGGGTGCTGATCTTCGTCGTGGTCTACCAGCAGTTCGAGAACTACATGCTCCAGCCCAAGCTGACCGCGAAGACCGTCGACATCCACCCCGCGGTCGCCTTCGGCTCGGTCATCGCGGGCACCGCGCTCCTGGGCGCCGTCGGCGCGCTGATCTCCATCCCGGCGGTCGCCACGCTCCAGGCGTTCCTCGGGGCGTATGTGAAGCGGTACGCCGTCACGGACGATCCCCGGGTCCACGGACACCGGACCACTCGTGGCTCCGACGGTCCCGGCCTGCTGGCACGCGGGCGAGGCCTGTGGGAACGGCGACCGGGCGCGGCGGAGCCGACGGCGATCGACTCCGCCGGTACCAGCGATCCCGCCCCTACGACCAGCTCCGCCGCTACGGCCGATTCCGGAAGCGCCGACTCGCGGCCGACCGATCCGGAAGCGACCGGCTCCGCACCGGCCGACTCCGAACCGAAGGACTCCGGAGAGGGCTCCTCCGGCTCCTCCTGAAGGATGATCCGGCGAGAACACCGGGGCGTCGCGGTCAGTACGTGAGCACCGCCCACACCCCGGCGCCGGTCACGGCGACCACGTAGCAGCCGACCGCCACCGTCACGGTCCGCCGCCGTGCCACCTCGCTCCAGGACGTGCGGGACAGCAGCCAGGCCAGGCCCGGCAACACCAGGACGGCGTGCAGGCTCACCCCGTGCAGCGGCTTGAGCGGAGCCGTCGAGTGGTACGCCGCCTCCGGGTGGCCGGTCCGGGCGAGAACGACCCCGCGCGCGATCATCGCGGCGCCCGAGGCCAGCGCCACGAGCAGGATCGCGAACCCGGAACGCACCGCGAGCGCCATCCCTGTAGGCCCCGTCGGCCGGTGCCGGAAGGACGCCACCGCGAACACGGTGAGCAGCACCACCAGGACACCACCGCCCACCGCGAGCGTCATGGACACCGCGGTGTCGAAGGGCGTCTCCATGTCGAGGTGCGACGGCACCCGGCGCCACGCCTGGAGGGTGATGCCGCCGACCTCCACGACACAGTCGGCGGCGAACACGACGAGCAGCACGGTGCGCAGGCGGGCCCCGACGCGCAGATACGACGTGACCCAGGTGACCGCCATCAGCGTCGCCCCGAAGGAGAGCCCGAACGTGACGGGCTTGCGCCAGGAGACGGGCCCGTACCAGGGGCCGCCGTCGACCGCGAACACCACCAGGTGCACCAGCCCGGAGAGGATCAACAGGGCACCGGTCGCATGGCAGAGACGCTCGGCGGGCCGTACGCGGGACTTCAGGGTCCGAGTCATGGCCCGAGACTCGCGGGAACGTGCCGCGCAGTCGTCGTACGGCCGAAGACATCAGCCGTACGACGGCGGAAGTACTCGGGTGGCGGAGCCCTCGACATGGCCACCGCCCTGATGGCGCTCCACGACGGCGTCGTCCCTCCGACCGTCGGCACCCGCGAAGCACCCCCGGAACTCGACCTGGTGCTCAACGAGCCGCGTGAACTCCCCCTCAAGAACGCCGTTGTCCTCGCGCGCGGCACGGGCGGCTTCAACTCCGCAGTCGTCCTCACCCGCGTCTGACCCATCCCCTGGAGGTGCACCACCTTGCTGTCACTCGAAGGACTCGTCTCCACCATCCGCCGATGCGCCGGAGACTCCGATGTCGCAGGTCTGGACGGAGGCATCCTCGACGTCTCCTACCAGGACCTCGGGTACGACTCGGTCGCGGTCCTGGAGATCTTCGCCGAGTTGGGAAGCGAGCACGGAATCGAGATCAGCGACGAGGAGGTCTTCGAGACCAGGACCCCGCGCGCGACCCTCGACCTCGTCAACAGCAGGACGGAGGCCGCCTGATGGCCGCCACCGACAACACGATCGTCGTCCGGGCCCCGTTCGAGGTGGTGTGGACCATGACCAACGACGTCGAGTCCTGGCCGGCGCTGTTCGCCGAATACGCCGAGGTGGAGATCCTCCGGCGCGAGGGCGACGCCATCGAGTTCCGTCTCACCACACGCCCCGACTCCGACGGCCGGGTCTGGTCACGGGTGCCGACCACCTCTTCACGAACTCGTACGAGAGCACTCTGCTACGGCGCAAGACAGGCTGGACGGCTGCCGACGTGCTAGCAAGAGTCGGCACCTGGGTAACGACCTTGGGCGAGAAGGGCTGCCGGGTCCAACGACAGGGTGAGTGTGCTGTCGAGGTCTCGGCCGTGCCCGTCACTGAACCAGAAGACCCCACCGGCGTGGGGGACGGATTCCGCGCCGGCTTCATCGCGGCACTCGCGTGGGGCCTCACCTCGACGCGGGGCGCCCAGCTCGGCTGTGCGGTGGCAGCGAGCGTCCTGCGCGCGCCGGGTCCCCAGGAGTACCAGCTGAACGGTGAAGGGTTGATGGCGTTATGCCGTTCGACCTACGGACCAGAGGTGGCCAACGACCTAGGCCACCGCCTCTCCCGATTGCGCTGATCGCCCGCGTGGTCCCTGGCGCCGCTGAGCTGCCCCTGGCGACGCGCGAGTCCGGTTCATTGAACATTGGAGTACCGCTGTGAATGCACAACCGGGGGCACTGCTCTCGTCCTGGTTCATCGGGTGGAACATGCCAACACGGGAATGATCCGCGTCCGATGCCGAAGCGTTGCGCGACGTCCTCGCAGAACGCCTCGCTCAACGCCTAGGAATCCACACCAGGGGTAGTACCGCTCCGGCTCCACCGAAGGGTGCCTCGCCTCTGGCCGCCAGCTCCTCGGCCGCAGCGTCATGTCCAGCGACTTCATGAACGTCACCGGCCCGCTGTACGCCTGGCCCGACGGCCAGACCGCGGACCCTACACAACTCCTGGAGCGCGGGCTGATCGACGAGATCGACCTGCACATCGTTCCGGTGCTGCTCGGCGACGGCGTCCGGCTCTTCGACAACCCCGGCGGCGCCCCGGTCCGGCTCGGGCTGCTGAACGGTCATGACCACGCGGCCGCGGTGAACGTGCGCTGTTGGCCGGTCGGGACGTGATCGTCCTGTGGCATGAGGGCGGAGGACGCGCCGGGGAAGTGCGATGGTTCAGCAGCGTGCGGCGCTCGCGAAGGGGCCTACTGGTAGCAAGGCGGACCGCACAGGACGCTGACGCTGCCGGTCTCGACGGCCGAGGAGATCGGTGCGATCTGGGGTGCGGGCTGGTGCACGCGGCTGGTCTTCCACGGCATGGGAGCGGCCGACGCCGCCGGACTCATGATGCCGACGGTCGCCACGACCAGCACGGACGCGATCCCCGCGCGTTTCCACATCTTCATCGAACTCTCCCGTCGTCGGTTGCCGTTGGCTGCTGCCAGTCAACGGGCACGACCTCCGGCACGGGAAGGATTTCCATGTCATTCGAAGCGTTGCCACGGCATGAGGCGTCACGGGACATCGATGACGCGAGTGCCGCGTGGTGCGCTTGACACGAAAATCGAACATCCATTCTTATGGAAGCTCCGGCGAGGCCATGACGGGCATTTCGGCAGGCTTTTGATGGTGAAGTGTCCGAGTTATCCACAGGCTGGACGGGCGTCGGGGCGCATTGTCAGTGGCAGGCGTTAGCGTCTTTGACGTGAAGCGATCGACTCAAGCAAACCGGGTGGAACCCATGGCAGGAACCGACCGCGAGAAGGCGTTGGACGCCGCACTCGCACAGATTGAACGGCAATTCGGCAAGGGCGCGGTGATGCGCCTGGGCGAGCGGCCGAACGAGCCCATCGAGGTCATCCCCACCGGGTCGACCGCACTGGACGTCGCCCTCGGTGTCGGCGGCCTGCCGCGCGGCCGAGTGGTGGAGGTCTACGGCCCGGAGTCCTCCGGAAAGACGACCCTGACCCTGCACGCGGTGGCGAACGCCCAGCGGGCCGGCGGACAGGTGGCCTTCATCGACGCCGAGCACGCACTCGACCCCGAGTACGCGAAGAAGCTCGGCGTCGACATCGACAACCTGATCCTGTCCCAGCCGGACAACGGTGAGCAGGCCCTGGAGATCGTGGACATGCTGGTCCGCTCCGGAGCCCTCGACCTCATCGTCATCGACTCCGTCGCGGCGCTCGTCCCGCGCGCGGAGATCGAGGGCGAGATGGGTGACAGCCACGTCGGTCTGCAGGCCCGTCTGATGAGCCAGGCCCTGCGGAAGATCACGAGTGCGCTCAACCAGTCCAAGACCACCGCGATCTTCATCAACCAGCTCCGCGAGAAGATCGGCGTGATGTTCGGCTCCCCGGAGACCACGACCGGTGGCCGCGCGCTGAAGTTCTACGCCTCCGTGCGACTCGACATCCGTCGTATCGAGACCCTCAAGGACGGCACCGACGCGGTCGGCAACCGCACCCGCGTCAAGGTCGTCAAGAACAAGGTCGCGCCGCCCTTCAAGCAGGCCGAGTTCGACATCCTCTACGGCCACGGCATCAGCCGCGAGGGCGGCCTGATCGACATGGGCGTGGAGAACGGCTTCGTCCGCAAGGCCGGCGCCTGGTACACGTACGAGGGCGACCAGCTCGGCCAGGGCAAGGAGAACGCGCGCAACTTCCTCAAGGACAACCCCGACCTGGCCAACGAGATCGAGAAGAAGATCCTGGAGAAGCTGGGCGTGGGCGTCCGTCCCGAGAAAGACAAGCCGGCCGTCGAGCCGGTCGCGGACGCGGCGGTCCCCGCCGCCACGGACGACGCCGCCAAGGCGGTGCCCGCTCCGGCCGCGGCCAAGACCACCAAGGCCAAGGCCACGGCTGCCAAGAGCTGACCCGTGACACGACGAACGGACTGGGCCGAGTACGCGTATCCCGACGCCCCACAGGGGCGCGGGAGAGGCTGCGATGGCCTGGCCTACGGTGCGGACGGCACGCCTGAGGAGCCGTACGGCATGGACGGGCCGTACGGCGACGAGCCGGGCGGCGGTTTCGCGGGGGAGGCCGGTCCGCCTTTCGGTGGCCCGGAGCCCGGCGATGGTTCGGCGGGCACCGGTCGGCTTTTCAGGAGCTCGGCGCCTGGCGGCAGTTCGCCCGGCGACGGGTCCGCCGATGACGACGCACCCGGCCGCGGCTCGCGCCGCAGCCGTGGAGCGCGTGGCGAGGGCGGCTCACGAGGGTCTACGGCGCGCGGTGACGGCGCACGCGGTAGACGTGGGCGCCGTGGCCGCGGCTTCGGGGATTCCTCCGAAGCGGACGGGGCCGACTTCTCCTCGCCGAGGGCCGAGAAGAAGGAGGAACCGCCGGCGGATCCGGCTGAGCGGGCACGGGGAATCTGCCTGCGCCTGCTCACCGGGAACCCGCGCACCCGCAAGCAACTCGCGGACGCCCTGCGCAAGCGGGAGATCCCGGACGAGGTGGCGGACGAGGTGCTGTCGCGGTTCGAGGAGGTCGGGCTGATCAACGACGGCGCGTTCGCGGACGCCTGGGTGGAGTCCCGGCACCACGGACGGGGCTTGGCCCGACGGGCGCTCGCCCAAGAACTGCGTACCAAGGGCGTCGACTCGACGCTGATCGACGAGGCCGTCTCCCAGCTCGACTCCGAGCAGGAGGAGACGACGGCGCGCGAACTGGTCGACCGCAAACTGCGGTCCACCCGGGGCCCCGACCGCGACAAGAGGCTGCGCCGCCTCGCGGGCATGCTGGCCCGCAAGGGCTACTCCCAGGGCATGGCCCTCAGAGTGGTCCGGCAGGCGCTGGAGGAAGAGGGCGAGGACACGGAGTTCCTCGGGGACGAGGGGTACTGATCCGGGATCGATCCGGTTCCGCATCGATCGGGTTCTGACCTCTTGGTGGTGCGAACGTCCTGAACACGGTGGACGCGCGGGGGCGCCGACCGCGTTCAGGCAAGCACCGGGCGGGTGCTCGCCCAAGGCGTCACCCCCGCCGACTCACCCATACCTGGGACCCCGGCGTCACCGCCGGATCGCTCGGCGGACTCACCGAGCACACCGCGGCCGTAAGCGAACTGGCGGCGGACCAGCTCCACTTGAGGCCGGGCAGCACCCTGAAGCTGACGCTCGGCGACGGCACGCCCGTCACGCTCACCGTCGTCGCCGTCTACTCCAGGGGCCTCGGCTTCGACGATCTCACCTTCGCGCACGATCTTGTCGCCCGGCATGTCGACAGCTCGCTCGCCTCCTCCGTCCTCGTCGGCACGACCCGTACACAGACACAACTCGCCCCTACTCTCCGTGAGTTCCCGGGTGTACACGTTCTCGCGCCGGCCGCCGCCGACTCGCTCCAGGCGCAGCGGCAACAGGCGAACGCCGAGGTCAACTACCTGCCCATGGGGCTCGTTCTGGCGTGCACGGCCATCGCCGTGGTCAACACGCTCGCCATGTCGGTCGCGGAGCGTGTCCGGGAGTTCGCGCTGTTGCGCCTCGCCGGGGTGACCCGCCGTCAGGTGCTGCGGATGCTGCGCACCGAGGCGCTGTCGATGTTGCTGCTCGCCAACGGCGCTCCGCAGCGGTATCGCCCTCGCCGTCCTGATCGCGTTCAGCATCGGTATGACGGGTCGGGCGGCACCGTCGGTCACGCCCCTCGTGTACCTCACGGTGGTCGTGGTGGCCGGGACCCTCGCCCTTGTCGCCACGGCACTGCCGGGACGCGTGGCGCTCCGGGTCCGCGCGGTCACGGTGGCGACCGCCAGGGAGTGAGCGCGGGAAGCCGCCGGATCGTCCGTCCTGAGAGTGAGCGCGGGAAACCGCCGACCGTCCGACCCGAGAGTGAGTGAGGGCAAGCGTCAGTCGTCCGTCCCGAGCGCGAGCGAGGGGAACTGCCAGCCACCTGTCCCAGCGGTCACCCCTACCACCGAGGGCACACATTTCGCAGACTTAGCGTGCGTGACGCGGAGGGTGCGCATGTTTGCCGCGGGAGTAGCTTCTGCTGCCGAACCTCGGCCCTCCACGCTTGCCGACCCTCGGCCATCCCGCCCGCTGAGCCGCAGCCAGGCCTGCCCGAGTGCCTCCGGCCGTTTCGCCGACCGGTCCTCGTACGCCCTGAAAGGCGGCCTCCCTTGTTCTTGCCCCTGCCCGCTCACCACCGCAGAACCCTGGTGGTCCTCCTGGTCGGTACGTGTCTCTTACTGAGTGGCTGCGGACTGGAGTCCAGTGCCACGCCCGCCGACGACGAGCCCACCACCCTCGGGTTCGTCAACGGCGGCAGCACCGAGTTCCACACCTGTCTGCAGGAGTCGATCGAGAACACGGCCAAGAGCAATTTCGCGAAGCTCGTCACCGTCAACTCGCGTCAGGACGCCGCGCGGGAGCTGGCCAACATCCAGGACATGATCGCGCGCCATGTCGACGCGATCATCCTGCAGACGGTCAACACCACCGCCCTCAAGAGCGACATCGCCAAGGCCGGGAGCGCGCACATCCCGATCTTCCTGACCTCGGTCAGCGCCGATCCGTCCGACATCCTCGGGGCCGTCGTCGTCGACCTGAAGGCGGTGGGCAAGCTGGACGCCGACTGGATCGAGGACGCCGCCGCGGGGCGCGAGGTGCAGGTGGGTGTCATCGCGGGCGCCCCCGGTGCCGCCTCCGACCTGCTCGTCGGCGGTTTCACCAGGGGGCTGCCGGCGAACGCGAAAGTGGTCGCGAACCAGCCGGCCATGTTCGTCGCCGCCAAAGCGAAGACCGTCGCCGCGAGCATGATCAAAGCGCATCCCGATCTGGACTACGCCTTCGTCGCCAACGAGGAGATGGCGTTCGCCGCCCGCAAGGCCTTGGACGCGGCCGGCGGCAAGAAGGTCAAGATCGTGACGGTCAACGGAACCGACGAGGCACTCGCCGCCCTCAAGGACGGCCGTTTCGCCGCCACCGTCTCCAACTCGGCCAAGGACACCGGCGAACTGGCCGTCACCAACACCATCAGCCTTCTCCGTAAGGAGAAGGTGGAGAAGATCGCCACCACACCGGCCCGCCTGATCACCAGGACCAACGCGGACACCGCCCCGCTCTACTGCCCCTCCGACGGGTCGTGAGCGGGCCGGTGCGTCACGCCGTGGACCCGGTGTGTCACGTCGTGGACAGAGTGTCTACGACGTGACAGGCAGTCCCGCCGCCTTCCAGGCCTGGAAGCCGCCGACGAGGTCCGTCGCGCGGCGCAGGCCCAGTTGGTGCAGGGACGTGGCTGCCAGGGTGGACGCGTAGCCCTCGTCGCAGATCACCACGACGCGCAGGTCGTGGTCGGTGGCTTCGGGGGCGCGGTGGCTGCCCCGGGGGTCGAGGCGCCACTCCAGTTCGTTGCGCTCGACGACCAGGGCGCCGGGGATGAGGCCGTCGCGGTCGCGCAGGGCCGCGTAGCGGATGTCGACCAGGAGGGCCTTGTCGTCGCGGGCCGCTTCGTACGCCGCCCGCGCCTCGATCCGCTCGTAGGTCCCGCGCGCCCGCTCCAGCAACCCGTCTATGCCGAGCGGCTGTTCGTGCGCGGCACTCACTGCCAGTCCGCCGGGCGCTCGACCTGCTCCAGGCGCAGCACCGGGCCCGTACGGCTGTAGCGGCGGATCTGCGGCAGCGGCGGGTAGTAGGCGTGGACGGAGATCGCGTGCTCTTCGGAGGACTCGTTGAGCACCTCGTGGACGTGGTGGCGGCCGAAGGCGCGGCCCTTCCCGGTCGGCAGCCGCCGCTCGCGGTCCACGCCCTCCTCCAGTTCGAGGGTCTTCCAGCCGTCGCTCGGGAGCCGGGCGGCGAGCGAGTTCTCCTTGAGTTCGCCGGCGGCGGTGAGGAAGGCGCCGACCGACTCGGCGTGGTCGTGCCAGCCCGTCCCGCTGCCGGGCGGCCAGCCGATCAGCCAGGCCTCGCTGCCGCCGGGACCTTCGAGCCGCACCCAGGTGCGGCCCTCGGGGTCGAGGGGGAGCGAGGCGATCAGCTCGGCGTCGGCGGCCGTACGCCGGACGAAGTCGAGCAGGTCCGCCTGTGTCGGGGCCTGGGAGGGCGCGGCGGGGGACACGGAGGCAGAAGGGGAGACAGACACGTGCACCGTCCTGATGAGTGTTCGCGAAGGTGCGCGCAGGCATCACGACAGTGGCGCGCGCGGGTGAGAGAGATGCGAATTCAGCAGGCGACGTGACACACACAGCCCACGTAGCGGACGAGGTCCAGGTGGACCTTCCGCCAGAGGTGGACAGAGGTGTCGGTCATGGTCCGGAGTACAGCACGGCGGTGCGGGCCGGTCAACTCAGCGTCACTATGTGGACAGTTCGGATACGGCGGCCTCAGCGTGAGCCGGCCGTGGCCTCCGTCCTCGTCGGGCCGCCCAGGGTCGCCTCGGCCGCCGCGTACAGGTCGGCCGGACGCACCCCGCTCAGCGCCGTGACCAGGTGACCGTCGGGCCGGACGAGAAGGACGGTGTGGGCGGCCGCGCCCGGGTAGCTCTCGGTGACCAGCAGCTCGGCCGGGTGCGGGAGTGCCGTCACGGCGGCCGCGAGGCGGGGCATGATTCCGGCCGTCACCCAGTGCTTGCGCTCCCACACGCCCGTGCCCGGCGCGACCAGGACGACCAGCAGGGAGCCGCGCCCGAGACGGTCCCGCAGCCGTACGAAGGCGCCGTCCTCGGCGGTGACCAGGACATCGGCGACCGGCGCACCCGGAAGGGTGTCCACGGGGACCTCCGCCTCGATGTGCCGGGGCGTGAGCGGCGAGTCGGCGTACGCCCCCGGCGCACCGAGCGCGCCGTGCCCCAGGTGACCGTCCGTGAGCAGCACGTCATGGCCGCGGGCCGAGCCGGGCACGACCGCGCGCAGCCCGGCGCCGCCGCGCACCAGCGGCAGCGCCTGGTCGGCGGCGCGCAACCGGGCCGCCACGACCGCCCGCCGCTCCGCCTGATAACTGTCGAGCAGCGGCTCGTGCGGCCCGTGGTGCCAGGCCAGCGCCAGCTTCCAGGCGAGGTTGTCGGCGTCCCGCAGCCCCTCGTCCAGCCCCTGCGTCCCCAGCGCCCCCAGCAGATGCGCGGCGTCCCCGGCGAGGAACACCCGCCCCGCCCGCCACCGCCGCGCGAGCCGGTGGTGCACGGTGTGCACACCGGTGTCGAGCAGTTCGTACGGCGGTGTCGGGCCCTCGGTCCAGCCCGCGAGCGTCTCCCGGATGCGGGCCAGCAGCAGCTCGGGAGTGACCAGGTCCTTGCCCGGCGGCAGCAGCCAGTCCAGGCGCCACACGCCGTCCGGGAGGGGGCGTCCGGTGACCTCCCCGGCCGAGGGTCCGGACGTCCGCCACGGCGGCACCCGATGCAACAACGCCTGGTCGGGCCACGGAAGTTCCGTGCGCAGCGCGGCCACGGCGTGTCGCTCCACCGCCGTACGGCCGGGGAAGCGGATGTCCAGGAGCTTGCGCACGGTCGAGCGCGGGCCGTCGCAGCCGACCAGGTAACTGCCGCGCCACCAGGTGCCCTTGGGGCCGCGGGTGTGGACGGTGACGCCCGAGGGCTCCTGTTCGAGCGAGTCGAGGCGGTTGTCCACGGCGATCTTCACCAGCCGCTCGCCCGCGAGGGCCTGGCGCAGGGCGCCGGTGAGCACGTGCTGCGCGATGTGCAGCGGGGCGGGCTCGGTCTCGTCGAACGTGATCTCGCGCATCACCTGCTTGCGCCGCATCGACCGCCATCCGGCCCAGCGCGAGCCGAGCTGGGCGAGCGGCACGCCGGTCAGTCGCTCCAGGAGTGCCGCGGTGTCCTCCCGCAGGACGACGGTGCGCGCGGGGCGTGGTTCGTCCTTGCCCGGACCCTCGTCGAGGAGGACGGAGGGCACCTCCTGCCGCGCCAGTGCCAGGGCGAGCGTGAGCCCCACGGGCCCCGCCCCGACGATGATCACCGGGTCCACGGTGCGGCGCCCCCTGCCCGTGACGGTGTCCTCAGGGACGCATGTGAACAGGAAGTTGGAGCAGGGTGCACGATCACAGAACGTATGCAACCCATTGCCGGTGCTTGCGTCAAGTGACGGAGGCAGTGGCGATCATGCCACTGCCTCCGTGTCGTTCATGCCATGTGACCGATCATCAGATCGTGCCGCCGCCGCCGGTTCCGAAACTGCCCCCCACCTGCGCGGGGTTGAGCCCGGTGGCGTCTTCGAGGGCGACGGTCGCACCCGTGCTCTTCTTGCTGCGCCGCAGCCTGCCCTCCAGCCAGCTCGCGAAGGTGGTGAGGGCGAGGTTCAGCACGATGTAGATGATCCCTACGACGATGAAACTCGCCACCACGTTGGCGTAGTTGGCCGCCAGGGTGCTGCGCGCGTTGAGCAGCTCGGTGAAGCCCAGCATCACGCCGCCCAGCGCGGTGTCCTTCACGATGACCACGAGCTGGCTGACGATGGCCGGCAGCATGACGGTGACGGACTGCGGGAGCAGGATGCTCGTCATCGTCTGGCCCTTGCGCAGACCGATCGCGTGCGCGGCCTCCGTCTGCCCCTTGGGGAGCGACAGGATGCCCGCCCTGACGATCTCGGCGAGCACCGAGGCGTTGTAGAGCACCAGGCCCGTGACGACGGCGTACAGGGGCCGTTCCTCGCTGCCGACGCCCGTGGAGCGGACGTAGAACTCGTTCGCGAACAGCATCAGCAGCAGGACCGGGATCGACCGGAAGAACTCGACCACCACGCCGGCCGGGACGCGCACCCACCGGTGGTCGGACATCCGGGCGATACCGAAGAACGCGCCCAGGGGGAGGGCGATCACCATGGCGAGACCGGCGGCCTTCAGGGTGTCACCGAGGCCCGGCAGCAGATACGTCGTCCAGGCGTCCGACGTGGTGAACGGCTGCCACAGGGCCCACTTCAGCTGGCCCTTGTCGTCCATCGTCTGCCAGACCCACCACAGGAAGAGGGCGAGCAGGACGAAGAACACCACAGAGAAGAGCACGTTGCGCCGCTTGGCGCGGGGGCCGGGCGCGTCGTAGAGGACGGAGGTCATCGCTTCACCGCCAGTCGCTTGCCCAGCCAGCCGAGGAGGAGGCCGGTGGGCAGGGTCAGTACCACGAAGCCGAATGCGAAGACCGCGCCGATGGCGACCGTCTGGGCCTCGTTCTCGATCATCGTCTTCATCAGGGCGGCCGCCTCGGCGACCCCGATCGCGGCCGCCACGGTGGTGTTCTTGGTCAGCGCGATCAGCACGTTCGCCAGCGGAGTGATCACCGCGCGGAACGCCTGCGGAAGGATGACGATCCGCAGCACCTGACTGAAGCTCAGCCCGATGGCACGGGCCGCCTCCGCCTGTCCGACGGGCACGGTGTTGATGCCGGAGCGCACCGCCTCGCAGACGAAGGCCGCGTGGTACGCCACGAGACCCAGCAGTGCCAGCCGGAAACCCTGCACCTTGAAGTCGTCGGACGCGCCCATGGTGACGCCGAAGATGTCGGCGAGGCCGAGCGAGGTGAAGACGATGATGACCGTCAGGGGGATGTTCCGGACGGTGTTGACGTAGAAGGTCGCGAAACCACGCATCAGTGGGACCGGGCTGACCCGCATGCCGGCCAGCAGTGTGCCCCAGACCAGGGAGCCGAGGGCGGAGAGGACGGTGAGTCTCACCGTCATCCAAAACGCCCCGAGGACGTCATAACCTTGAAGAAAGTCGAACACGATCTCCCGCGCTTCCGGGTATGGGGCCTGCCTTACCGGGGTTTTCTCGGGCTTACTTGACGATGTCGCCGATCTTCGGGGCGGGCTCGTTCTTGTAGTCGGCCGGGCCGAAGTTCTTGGTGACCGCGGTCTCCCAGGCGCCGCTGCTGACCATCTTCTCCAGCGCGGTGTTGATCTTGGTGACGGTCGCGGAGTCGCCCTTCTTGACGCCGATGCCGTAGTTCTCGTTGCTGAGCTTCAGGCCGGCGAGCTTGAACTGGCCCTTGAACTTGTCCTGCGCGGCGAAGCCCGCGAGGATCGAGTCGTCGGTGGTCACCGCGTCGACGGCACCGCTCTGGAGGGCCGCGATGCACTCCGAGTAGCCCGCGTTCTCACGGAGGTTGGCCTTCGGAGCGATCTTGTCCTTGATGTTCTGCGCCGAGGTCGAGCCGGTCACGGAACAGAGGTTCTTGCCGTTGAGGTCCGTGGCCTTCGCGATCGTCGAGTCCTTCTTGACAAGCAGGTCCTGGTGGGCCAGCAGGTAGGGGCCGGCGAAGTCGACCTTCTGCTTGCGCTCGTCGTTGATCGAGTACGTGGCCGCGATGAACTTGACGTCGCCGCGCGCCAGCGCGTTCTCACGGTCGGCGCTCTTGGTCTCGACCCACTCGATCTGGGCGGGCTTGTAGCCGAGCTGGCCGGCCACATAGGTCGCCACGTCCACGTCGAAGCCGGCGTAGGTCCCGTCCGGCTGCTTCAGGCCGAGGCCCGGCTGGTCGAATTTGATGCCGATCTTGATCTTGCTGCCGCCGGAGCCCGAACCGGAGTCGTCCTTGTCGCTGCTCCCGCACGCCGTCGCGGCGAGCGAGAGGACGAGAGCGGTGGTCGCGAACACGGTGACCTTGCGGAGCTTCATGGTGAACTTCCTTTGGCTGGAGAGGAGATGAGGGCCCGTCAGGGCGCGTGGCGGTGGCCCTGAGGGCGTGCGGGACCCTCAGCGGCAGTCGGCGGCCGCCCGTCGTCGGCGGGCCGCCAGTGGCTGGCTGTAGCGGTTCGTCAGCGTTCGTGGCTGATCGGCAGTGAATGTTGGCGCTGATCCCCGGCGGTCGTCAGTGGTGAAGGATCTTCGACAGGAAGTCCTTGGCCCGGTCGCTGCGCGGGTTGCTGAAGAACTGGTCCGGCACGGCCTCTTCGACGATGCGGCCGTCGGCCATGAACACCACTCGGTTGGCGGCCGAGCGGGCGAAACCCATCTCATGGGTGACGACGATCATCGTCATTCCGTCCCGGGCGAGCTGCTGCATGACCTCCAGCACCTCGTTGATCATCTCCGGGTCGAGGGCCGAGGTCGGCTCGTCGAAGAGCATCACCTTGGGGTCCATGGCCAGCGCCCGCGCGATGGCGACGCGCTGCTGCTGACCGCCGGACAGCTGGGCCGGGTACTTGTCCGCCTGCGTGGCCACGCCGACCCGGTCGAGCAACGCCCGGGCCTTCTCCTCGGCCTGCTTGCGGTCGGCCTTGCGGACCTTGATCTGCCCCAGCATCACGTTCTCGAGCACCGTCTTGTGCGCGAAGAGGTTGAAGGACTGGAAGACCATCCCGACATCGGCACGCAGTCGGGCCAGCTCCCTGCCCTCCTGGGGCAGCGGCTTGCCGTCGATCGTGATCGAACCCGAATCGGTCGTCTCCAGGCGGTTGATGGTGCGGCACAGAGTGGACTTCCCGGACCCGGAGGGCCCGATCACCACGACGACTTCGCCGCGGGCGATCGTCAGATCGATGTCCTGGAGTACGTGCAACGCGCCGAAGTGCTTGTTGACGCTCTTCAGGACGACGAGTTCGCCGGTCGCGGCCACATCTTCCTTGGCCACCGATACTTCGGTCATCGCTTGCTGGCTCCGTCCTCGTCGGTTGCGGAGGACAGTAGTGAGGCCTTACGACCAGCGTCATCACATCTGAGCGAGATCTGAGCATCACGATCGGATAGCAATAGGACACGTGTCGTAGCACTTTGTCGCCGGGATCCGTACCGGCTGGATAACGGAAGGCCGCACGCAACCGGAACCCACTTGACGGCGTCTTCGTCCATCAGCGTGACTGCCTGGGTGCACGCGTGCGTGAGACGTGCTTTTGTACAGGCCGACACCATACGAACGATGAACCGGAGGGGGCCGGGATGAGACTGCTCCTCGTCGAGGACGACAACCATGTCGCCGCCGCTCTGTCCGCGGTCCTGGCGCGGCACGGATTCGACGTCACGCACGCCCGCAGCGGCGAGGAGGCCCTCCAGGCACTCGTCCCCGAGAGCGACGGCTTCGGTGTCGTCCTCCTCGACCTCGGCCTGCCCGACCAGGACGGCTACGAGGTCTGCGGCAAGATCCGCAAGCGCACCAGCACCCCAGTGATCATGGTCACCGCCCGCTCCGACGTGCGCTCCCGCATCCACGGCCTCAACCTCGGGGCCGACGACTACGTAGTGAAGCCGTACGACACCGGGGAGCTGCTCGCCCGCATCCACGCCGTCAGCCGGCGCAGCGTCCACGAGGACGCGAGCGGGGGCGGCGACACCGCGCTGCGGCTCGGCCCGGTGCGCATCGAACTGCCCACCCGTCAGGTCACCGTGGACGGTTCGGTCGTCCAACTGACCCGCAAGGAGTTCGATCTGCTCGCGCTGCTCGCACAGCGCCCAGGAGTGGTGTTCCGGCGGGAGCAGATCATCAGCGAGGTGTGGCGCACCAGTTGGGAGGGCACGGGACGCACCCTGGAGGTGCATGTCGCGTCCCTGCGCGCCAAGCTGCGGATGCCCGCGCTGATCGAGACCGTACGCGGCGTCGGCTACCGGCTCGTCGCCCCGGCCGCGTAGCGGGCCCGGGTGCGCACACGTCTTCTCCCGCTGCTCATCGTCCTGATGGCGGCCGTGCTGCTGGCGCTCGGCGTCCCGCTCGCCATCAGCGTCGCCAAGGCACAGCAGCAGAAGGTGATCGTCGACCGCATCGACGACACCGCGCGGTTCGCGGCCCTCGCCCAGTTCGTCACCGACGCGCCCACGGGATCACGCCCCGCCGACACGGTTCCGGACGAGCGCCAGGAGACCCTGGACCGCGAACTCGCCAGCTACTACGAGGTCTACGGCATCCGCGCGGGCGTCTTCTACCGCACCGACATCTCCATGGCGAACGCGCCGGACGACTTCCTGCTCCCCAAGACGGGCGAGGTCCGCGACGCGTTCGCCGAGGCGCTCCTCAGCCGCCGCAGCCACGACCCGGAACAGGTCTGGCCCTGGCAGCGCAACCGTCTGGTCGTCGCCTCGCCGGTCATCCGGGACGGCGACGTCATCGCCGTCGTGGTCACCGACTCGCCCACCGGGCCGATGCGTTCACGGACCCTGCGCGGCTGGCTGACGATCGGCGCCGGCGAGATCGCCGCGATGCTGCTGGCCGTAGGAGCGGCCCTACGGCTGACCGGCTGGGTCCTGCGACCCGTACGGGTCCTCGACGCCACCACTCACGACATCGCCACCGGACGCCTCAAGTCCCGGGTCGCGGCCGCCGGCGGGCCGCCGGAACTTCAGCGCCTGGCCCGGTCGTTCAACGAGATGGCGGACAACGTCGAGGACGTGCTGGAGCAGCAGCGCGCCTTCGTCGCCGACGCCTCGCACCAGTTGCGCAACCCGCTCTCGGCGCTGCTGCTGCGCATCGAACTGCTCGCACTCGAACTGCCAGAGGACAACGACGAGATCGCCTCGGTCCGCACCGAGGGCAAGCGCCTGACCCAGGTCCTGGACGACCTGCTCGACCTGGCCCTGGCCGAGCACGCGGACGCGGACCTCAGGATCACCGACATCGGCGCGCTGACCGCCGAGCGCATCGCGGCCTGGGCACCGACCGCCGAGGCGAAGGGCGTGCGGCTGGTGGGCAGTTGCCCGCCCACCACGGCGTGGGCCGACCCGATCACGCTGTCCAGCGCCCTGGACGCGGTGATCGACAACGCGGTGAAGTTCACGCCCGAGGACGAGTGCGTCGAGGTGACGGTCGCGTCGAACGGCGAGACCTCGACCGTCGTCGTCACGGACCGCGGCCCGGGCCTCACCGAGGACGAACTCGCCCGCGTCGGCGACCGCTTCTGGCGCAGCGGCCGCCACCAGAACATCAAGGGCTCCGGCCTCGGCCTGTCCATCTCCCAGGTCCTGCTGGCCGCGGGCGGCGGCTCCCTCACGTACGCCCACCACGAGCCGCACGGCCTCAAGGTGACGGTCTCGGTACCCAGGAGCGGTCCCGCGGCCTGAACGGGCCCTCCAGGGGCCTGCGTTGGGCCCTCGGGGCCCACGCCCACGTCCTGCGGAAGGCGTACGGCCTACGGTTTGACGGACCGGTAGTAGCGCCGGGCGCCCTCGTGCAGGGCCAGGGGGTCGGTGTAGATCGCCGTGCGCAGATCCACCAGCTGTGCGGAGTGGACCTGCTTGCCGATGCCGTCGCGGCTCTTGATCACGGTCTTGGTGATCCACTCGGTGAGCCTGGCGTTCATGTCCTTGCGGGTCATCAGCAGGTTGGACACCGCGATGGTCGGGACGGTGGACCCGCGCTGGATGGTGGGGTAGGCCGACTCCGGCATGTTGGTGGCGCGGTAGTAGCGGGTGGCGTCGCCCTGCTCGTGCATCTTGGCCACGAGGGTCGCCTCGATCGGCACGAACCGGAACGCGTAGTTCTTGGCGAGGTCCTTCAGGCCGTCCGTCGGCAGGCCGCCCGACCAGAAGAACGCGTCGATATTGCCCCGCCTGAGCAGATCCGGTCCGGTGTCGATACCGGCCGCCACCGGCTCGACGCCCTTCTTCGGGTCGATGCCGGCCGCCGTGAGCACCCGGTCGGCGATCAGCCGCACACCCGAGCGGTCCGGCCCTATGGCCACACGCTTGCCCCGCAGATCGGTGACCGAGTCGATGTCCGAGTCGCGCGGCACGATGAGCTGGACATAGTCGTCGTAGAGCCGCGCGACCCCGCGCAGCCCGGCCGCACCGGGCTTGCCGTCCACCTCGTACGTCCCCACCGCGTCGGCCGCGGCGATGGTGAAGTCGGCGTGGCCGGTCGCCACGCGCGCGACGTTCTCCTGGGACCCGTCGCTGTTCACCAGCTTCACCGTGAGGCCCGGCATGTCCTTGTCCAGCTCGGCGCGCAGGAGCTTGCCGTACTCCTGGTAGACCCCCAGCGGGGTCCCGGTGCTGAAGGTGACCGTCCCGGTCGGCGGCTCGTCGCCCAGGGGCAGCAGCCACCACAGCAACAGCCCGAACGCGACGAAGCCGGCGGCCGCGCCCTGGAGGGCCCGGCGCCTGCTGATACGGGAGAACACCTTGAGCATGCGCGCGATCCTGCCAGTCCGTGCGCGGTGCTGACCAGGGCAGGGCAGGGCTCAGGGCAGCGCGGCGGATCGGGGCGGAGGGAATCGACGGAGGCTGATCGGAGCCGGTGAGCGGCGGCCATTAGGGTCGTCGCATGAGTTCTTCGCCCGCCGACATGGTCCGCGAATTCCACCTGGCCTTCGGGCTCGACGCCCGCACCACCCCCACCGAGGTCGCCCCCGACCTCGCCGCCCACCGGGGCGAACTCCTCGCCGAGGAGGCAGCGGAGGTCGCCGAGGTCTCCGTGACCGGCCCCCTGGACCGGCTGGCGCACGAGCTGGCCGACGTCGTCTACGTCGCGTACGGCACGGCCCTCGTCCACGGCGTCGACCTCGACGCGGTGATCGCCGAGATCCACCGCGCCAACATGACCAAGATCGGCCCGGACGGCGAGATCGCCCGCAGGGATGACGGCAAGGTGCTCAAGGGGGAGCACTACGAGGCGCCGGATGTCTCCGGGGTGCTGCGCAGGCAGGGGTGGGGCACGAGCGGCGAGTGACGTGAGGCACGGCGGTTTTCGGCCGCCGGAAGAGCCACTCTCGCTACCGCCTACCCTTGTCACATGAGCAGCGGTGACCGGAGCGAGGCAGTGGACGTCAAAACGTATGAAGTGCGCACTTACGGGTGCCAGATGAACGTTCACGATTCCGAGCGGCTCTCCGGTCTCCTGGAGGGTGCCGGTTATGTGCGTGCGCCCGAGGGTTCGGACGGGGACGCGGACGTCGTCGTCTTCAACACGTGCGCCGTGCGCGAGAACGCCGACAACCGGCTCTACGGCAACCTCGGCCGGCTCGCCCCGATGAAGACGAAGCGTCCCGGGATGCAGATCGCCGTCGGCGGCTGCCTCGCCCAGAAGGACCGCGACACCATCGTGAAGAAGGCGCCCTGGGTGGACGTCGTCTTCGGGACGCACAACATCGGCAAGCTGCCGGTCCTGCTGGAACGCGCGCGCGTGCAGGAAGAGGCGCAGGTCGAGATCGCGGAGTCCCTGGAGGCCTTCCCCTCGACGCTGCCGACCCGGCGCGAGAGTGCCTACGCGGCCTGGGTCTCGATCTCCGTCGGCTGCAACAACACGTGCACCTTCTGCATCGTCCCGGCGCTGCGCGGCAAGGAGAAGGACCGCCGGACCGGCGACATCCTCGCCGAGATCGAGGCCCTGGTCGGCGAGGGCGTCTCCGAGATCACGCTGCTCGGCCAGAACGTCAACGCGTACGGCTCCGACATCGGCGACCGCGAGGCCTTCAGCAAGCTGCTCCGCGCCTGCGGCACGATCGAGGGCCTGGAGCGCGTCCGGTTCACCTCACCGCACCCGCGCGACTTCACCGACGACGTCATCGCCGCGATGGCCGAGACGCCGAACGTGATGCCGCAGCTGCACATGCCCATGCAGTCCGGCTCCGACCCGATCCTCAAGGCCATGCGCCGGTCCTACCGCCAGGAGCGCTACCTGGGGATCATCGAGAAGGTCCGCGCGTCCATCCCGCACGCAGCGATCACCACCGACATCATCGTGGGCTTCCCCGGGGAGACCGAGGAGGACTTCGAGCAGACGATGTACGCGGTCCGCGAGGCGCGCTTCGCGCAAGCGTTCACGTTCCAGTACTCCAAGCGGCCCGGCACCCCGGCCGCGACCATGGAGAACCAGATCCCCAAGGAGGTCGTCCAGGAGCGCTACATGCGTCTCGTCGCCCTCCAGGAGGAGATCTCCTGGGACGAGAACAAGAAGCAGGTCGGCCGCACCCTGGAGCTGATGGTCGCCGAGGGCGAGGGCCGCAAGGACGGCGCCACCCACCGCCTCTCCGGGCGCGCCCCCGACAACCGCCTCGTCCACTTCACCAAGCCGGACCAGGAGGTCCGCCCCGGTGACGTGGTGACCGTCGAGATCACGTACGCCGCCCCGCACCACCTCCTCGCCGAGGGCCCCACCCTGAACGTGCGTCCCACGCGCGCGGGCGACGCCTGGGAGAAGCGCAACGCGGCCGAGGCCGCCAAACCGGCCGGCGTGATGCTGGGCCTGCCGAAGATCGGCGCACCCGCGCCGCTGCCGGTCGCCATGGGGAGCGGTTGCGGCTGCGACTGAGGGGCGACGGCGCGCCGAGGGGCGACGGCGAGTACACGAACTGACGAACTGACGCGACCGAGTAGACGAACTGGCAGCGACACAGACGGTAGGCCGGACGGCAACGGCACAGACGGACAGGGCGGGGGAGCGGGAACATGCCCACTTGAACATGCCCACTTGGGGACTGATCGTCGAGACGACCATCGGCACGGGGGACCGCAAGCGCTGGCGGGGTGATGTGCTGGCGCAGGTCGAAGGCACACGCGAAGAGGCCCTCGCGGAGCTGGAGAAGCGTGCCCGGCAGTACCGACCCGCGCATCCGCTCAAGCCTCAGCGCACCCGGCTGTTCCGAGACGGCGAGGCGTTTCTGCTCGTCTCAGACGGGACGCTGGGTACCTTCCACACCCGGTTCACAGCTGCCGAACTGTTGCACGACAGCGGCGCCCCGACCTGGGTGGGGCCCGAACCGACCTGACCCATACCGGAACGACCGCCCGTGTCCCTACGCGGGCCGTCGCCGCCTGTGGGCCCGCTTGTTAGTGTTCCGGCCATGCTCGTAGCCGCCGCCGTCTGCCCATGCCCGCCGCTCCTCGTTCCCGATGTCGCCGCAGGTGCCGCGCCCGAACTGGCTGCCGCTCGGGCCGCGTGCACCGACGCGCTGGGCGTGCTCGCCGCCGCGCGGCCCGACCGCCTGGTGGTCGTCGGGCCCGCCGAGCAGAACGGGCGCGGGCCCCATCCCGAGGGCACCCGGGGTTCGTTCCGCGGCTTCGGCGTGGATCTCGACGTACGGCTGGGCGGGCGCGGGGACAGGGCCGAGGGCAGTGGCGCGGCGTCGGAGCGTGAGCTTCCGCCCTCGCTCGCCGTCGCCGCGTGGCTGCTGGAGCGCACCGGGTGGTCAGACGCCCCGATCGAGGGACTCGGCGTGGGGGAACCTCTTGAGGCCGAGCGGTGTATCCAAACCGGGAGGGACATCGTCGCGCAGGCCGACCGGGTCGCGCTGCTGGTGATGGGCGACGCCAGCGCGTGCCGGACGCTGAAGGCACCGGGCTATCTCGACGAGCGGGCGGCACCCTTCGACGCGGAGGTCGCGCGTGCGCTGGGGGCGGCGGACGTGGCGGCAGTCAAGGCGCTGGATGCCGAGCTGGCGTACGAGCTGAAGGCGTCGGGCCGCGCGCCGTGGCAGGTGCTCGCGGGCGCGGCGGAGGGTGCCGACCTCGGCGGGGCGTTGTTGTACGACGACGCGCCGTACGGTGTCGGGTACGTGGTCGCTACCTGGTCGTAGGCGCGGGTACGGGCGCGGTCGTGGGTTCGCGGGGCGAGGGGGACTTGCTCCGTGTGACGTCGACCGTGGGCGCTCTCAGTGCCACCGGTGGGGCTGCGGGGTGGGGCTGCGCGTCGCTGAGGCGGGCGCCGCGTGGTGTGCGTTGGGCCCGTGTGTGGCCGGGGCGGCGAGCGTGGTGCGGAGGCGCCCCTCCGTGGTCGGCGGGCGTGGCACGAGCCTGCACGCGGCGCCCATCCGTACACCGCCGTCATCGCTCAGGCCCGTAGGCCGCAGCTGCGCGCGCGGCTGCCGTAGCGCCCCCGAATCGCGCGCACTCGCCCCTTGAATTGAACGCATCCTTCGGCGTCCGAACGGTCCCTCGCCCGCACACAGAGCGCAGAACGGCGGACGGCCGAGGAGCTCTACGCCCCGCGGCCGTCCGCCGATCGATGTGCAGGTGCCGTTCAGGAAGCCGGCGGGGTCGAGTCCGGCGGCGTGGTCGTGCCGCTGCCCTCCGCCCCCATGCTTCCGGTGTTTCCCGTGCTCCCCGTGTCGCTCTGGTGTGCGAGTCGGTCCATGGCGTCCTTGGCCTTGCCCGTGCCCGTCTGGATCTTGTCGCTGTACTTGCCCTTGGTTTTCTCGTCGACCATTTTCGCGGCCTTGTCCAGGCCGTGCTCGATCTTGCCCCCGTGCTGCTGCGCGAGGACCGAGACCTTGTCCTTCGCCGGGGCGAGTTTGGCCTTCCAACTGTCCATCAGACCCATGGTTCACCTTTCCACGCGGGGCAGTTACGTTCGGGCGCCTTCACCGGCTTCGCTGTCGGCGGCCACTTCGGCGGACTGCTGCTTCGGAATCTCGACGCTGTCGACAGCGTCGACGGACCCGCCAGTCGCGACGGTCTCCGTCGCCGTCGTCTCCGCCGCTTCCTCGGCCCCTGCCCCCGCCTTGGTCTCCGACACCTCGTCCGCCGCTCCGGACGTCAGTGCCTCGGCCGTCTCCGTGTCGGTCACCGCTCCGGCGGTTGACGCCTCCTCCGTAGCCTTCGACCTCCGAAGAATCCGGTCAAAAACTCCCATATCAGCTCCATACGTTACTCGTGCGGGCGAAATCCCGCGTAGCCCGGTGCGTCCGTTTGCGTCGCCCGGGTCACCGCCTCAAGAAACCGGCGGCGGGATACCTCGCAACGGCAACGACCCCGCGCGCGTGCTGTCACGTAACTCGTTCGAGGCGAGGGTCCGACGTTTGCGAGACTGGGAACGTGAGCAGCGCACCCCCCGCCCCCCGAGTCATCGCCGTCGTCGGACCGACCGCGGCCGGTAAGTCCGATCTGGGCGTCTTCCTGGCCCAGCGCCTAGGTGGCGAGGTCGTCAACGCCGACTCCATGCAGCTCTACCGAGGGATGGACATCGGCACCGCCAAACTGACGCCCGAGGAGCGCGGAGGCGTCCCGCACCATCTCCTGGACATCTGGGACGTCACGGTCACGGCGTCCGTCGCCGAGTACCAGCGGCTCGCCCGCGAGCGGATCGACGCACTGCTCGCCGAGGGGCGCTGGCCGATCCTGGTCGGCGGCTCCGGGCTGTACGTGCGCGGGGCCGTCGACAACCTGGAGTTCCCCGGCACCGACCCCGAGGTCCGTGCCCGCCTGGAGGAGGAGCTCACGCTGCGTGGCTCCGGCGCCCTGCACGCCCGCCTGGCCGCCGCCGACCCCGAGGCCGCGCACGCGATCCTGCCCAGCAACGGCCGCCGTATCGTCCGGGCCCTGGAGGTCATCGAGATCACCGGCAAACCCTTCACCGCCAACCTCCCCGGCCACGACTCGGTCTACGACACCGTCCAGATCGGCGTCGACGTGGCGCGCCCCGAACTCGACGAGCGCATCGCGCGCCGGGTCGACCGGATGTGGAGCGCGGGGCTCGTGGACGAGGTGCGCGCGCTGGAGGCGTGCGGTCTGCGCGAGGGGGTCACGGCGTCCCGCGCGCTCGGCTATCAGCAGGTGCTCGCGGCGCTCGCGGGGGAGTGCACGGAACAGGAGGCGCGCACGGAGACCGTGCGTGCCACCAAGCGCTTCGCGCGCCGTCAGGATTCGTGGTTCAGGCGCGATCCCCGGGTGCACTGGTTGAGTGGGGCTGCGGCGGATCTCACAGAACTGCCGCACCTGGCACTGGCGTTGGTCGAACGACCGGTTACAGCCTGATCACGTCATGGCATCGGGACGCTCCGGCCGCCGTTCCGGCCTCCGGGGGCGTGCCATCATCGAGCTTCGATCGACCAAGTGGAGTCCGAGTTGGGAGGGCGCGTGGCGATGGAGGCCGGCCCTCGCGACACCGCAGAAGGCATCGAGCAGGTCACCGCGGACCGTGGTGAACCGGAAGAGGGCGACGACCGGCTGAGCCCGGACGGCCCGGACGAGATCCAGGGCGGCGTGACCGCCGACGGGCCCGGGCCCGACGAGATGTTTCCCGGTCCCGAGGTCGAGGTCGAACTCCGCCCGCAGCGCCGTCTGCGGATCTGGCAGCTCGCCCCCATCGTGGCCCTGGCCGCGGTCGGCTCCCTGATGTTCGCCTTCCCGCTCGCCTTCGACTTCGGCGACAGCGGGGCCGTCGTCGCCATGCTCGGTCTGCTCATCTGCTCCTGCGCGGCCGGCTGGGGCACGACGGCCGCCCGCCGCGTCGGTTACACCTGGCCCGGCTTCCCGCAGCGCGGCTCCGGGCGCCGCCCGGACTGGCGGGTCGTCGTCGCGTACGCCCTGATGGTGGCCGTAGTCGTGGTCCTGGCGGTGTGGCGCGTGGCCAGGCTCCGTTAGCCGCCGAGGTACGTCACCGGGGTCGGTCACCGGGGTCGTCGGGTTGTCGTAGCCACCCCGTACGATCGAGGAATGAGCACGCGGATCGCCTTCCTCAAGGGGCACGGCACCGAGAACGACTTCGTGATCGTCCCGGACCCCGAGAACGTCATCGACCTCTCCCCGTCCGCCGTGGCCGCCCTGTGCGACCGCCGCGCGGGCATCGGTGGCGACGGACTGCTGCACGTCGTGCGGTCCGCCGCGCACCCCGAGGCGCGGGGCATGGCGGCCGAGGCGGAGTGGTTCATGGACTACCGCAACGGCGACGGGTCGATCGCCGAGATGTGCGGAAACGGCACCCGTGTGTTCGCCCGCTATCTCCAGCGAGCCGGGTATGTGGCCGAAGGTGACTTCGCGATCGCCACGCGCGCGGGCGTGAAGTCCATGCACATCGCCAAGGACGGTGACGTCACCACCGGCATGGGCAGGGCCCGTCTCCCCGAAGGGGAGGTCACGGTGAGCGTCGGCGAGCGCAGTTGGCCCGCGCGGAACGTGAACATGGGCAACCCGCACGCGGTCGCCTTCATCGACGACCTCGCGCAGGCCGGCGATCTGTTCTCCCCGCCGCCCTTCAGCCCGGCCGCCGCCTACCCGGACGGGGTGAACGTGGAGTTCGTGGTCGACCGCGGCCCCGGGCACGTCGCCATGCGCGTGCACGAGCGCGGCGCCGGCGAGACCCGCTCGTGCGGCACGGGCGCGTGCGCGGTCGCCGTGGCCGCCGCCCGCAGGGATGACGCCGACCCGGCCGTCACCGGGACACACGCGACGTACACCGTCGATGTGCCCGGTGGAACGCTGGTGATCACCGAGCGGCCCGACGGTCAGATCGAGATGACCGGTCCCGCGGTGATCGTCGCCGAGGGCGAGATCGATGCCGAGTGGCTGGAAAACGCCATCCGCTGAACGGGTGAATCGCAGTTCTGGCCTCCTCGGACGCCCTGATCCGAAGTCTCCGGCGTCCGGTGCGGCTGGAAACCACGGCTGACCTCCTGTGGCGTGGCGTAAAACCGTAAACCTCCCGACCTTCGCTCGAATGGGTGATCCGTTTCACGCTCGGCGAGAGGCGGTCAGTCGCACGTGGTGGGCTCGGTAGCATCAAGCACCGGCCCGGACGGGGGATCGAAGATCCCCTGAGCCGAGTACGCCATGGGGCACCCGTCCGCCGGTCAAGCAGCCGGAGGTGCCCATGAGTGCGGAGGCCACGAACCCTGCGACCCCAGGCCCTGTGACCAACACAGTGCCCCGCAGGAAGGCCCGCCCCCGGATCGACCTGCGCCGGCTCGGCCGGGCCGCCCTGCTCGGCCCCACCGCGCGCGACCGGCTGCCCGACGCCATCGGCCATGTCGCCGAGGCGCACCGCGCCCACTACCCCGACGCCGACCTCGAACCGCTGCGCCGCGCCTGGGTCCTGGCCGAGTCCTCGCACCGCGGCCAGATGCGCAAGAGCGGCGAGCCGTACATCACACACCCCCTCGCCGTGACCCTGATCCTCGCCGAACTCGGCGCGGAGACAACGACGCTGACGGCCTCCCTGCTCCACGACACCGTCGAGGACACGGAAGTGACACTCGATCAGGTCGGCGAGGAGTTCGGCGCCGAGGTGCGCTATCTCGTGGACGGCGTAACGAAGTTGGAGAAGGTCGACTACGGAGCCGCGGCCGAGCCGGAGACCTTCCGCAAGATGCTCGTCGCCACCGGCAGCGACGTCCGCGTGATGTCGATCAAACTCGCCGACCGCCTGCACAACATGCGCACCCTCGGAGTGATGCGCCCCGAGAAGCAGGCCCGCATCGCCAAGGTCACCCGGGACGTCCTCATCCCGCTCGCCGAACGGCTCGGCGTCCAGGCGCTCAAGACCGAACTGGAGGATCTCGTCTTCGCGATCCTCCACCCCGAGGAGTACGACCACACACGCGAGTTGATCGTCGACAACGCCTCCCGCACGGACGATCCGCTCGCCGAGGTCACCGACGAGGTGCGCACCGTCCTGCGCGACGCCGGCATCCAGGCCGAAGTCCTCATCCGGCCACGGCACTTCGTCTCCGTGCACCGCGTCGCCCGCAAGCGCGGCCGGCTGCGCGGCGCCGACTTCGGCCGCCTCCTGGTGCTCGTGAACGAGGACGCGGACTGTTACGGCGTCCTCGGTGAACTGCACACCTGCCTGAAGCCGGTCGTCTCGGAGTTCAAGGACTTCATCGCGGTACCCAAGTTCAACCTGTACCAGTCGCTGCACACCGCCGTCGCGCACACGGACGGCCAGGTCGTCGAAGTCCTCATCCGCACCCACCAGATGCACAAGGTC
This sequence comes from Streptomyces sp. NPDC048504, assembly GCF_043200035.1. Classification (NCBI taxonomy): domain Bacteria; kingdom Bacillati; phylum Actinomycetota; class Actinomycetes; order Kitasatosporales; family Streptomycetaceae; genus Streptomyces; species Streptomyces sp. NPDC048504. The sequence continues at coordinate 629,193 of NZ_JBICXA010000003.1, read as the reverse complement.
GCCGAGGCCGGCGTCATCGCGCTCGGCAATCCCTACGCTCCTCCTTCGGAGGAGCAACAGGCCGCGAACGACGGTGAGCGCGCCGACCCCACCCGGCCCGGCTGGCTCTCCCGCCTCCTCGACTGGCAGGAAGGCGCGCCCGACCCCGACACCTTCTGGTCGACGCTCCGCGAGGACCTCGCCCAGGACCGCGAGATCACCGTGTACCGGCCCGACGGCGGCACGTTGGGCCTGCCCGACGGCGCGACCTGTGTGGACGCCGCGTACGCCCAGTACGGCGAGGACGCCCACGCCTGCATCGGCGCCCGCGTCAACGGCCGCCTGGCGACCCTCAGCACGGTCCTGAAGGACGGCGACACCGTCCAGCTCCTCATGGGCCAGGACCCGGCCTCCGAGCCCTCCAGGGAGTGGCTGGAGCACGCGCACACGCCCACCGCGCGGATCGCCATCCAGCGGTGGATCGCGGCGCATCCGGGAAGCGACGACGGAGAGGGCGCGGCGGCGAACGAGGGGGCGCAGAGCGTCCGTTCGGCGCCCCCCGCCTCCGAGGACACCCCGGGCATCCCGAACACTGGGGAGGCCCCCGCCACCCCGGTTGTCGACCAGCCCGGCGCGACCGTACGGCTCGCGGGTTGCTGCACGCCCGTACCGCCCGACGAGGTCACCGGATTCTCGGTACGCGGCGGCGTCGTGACCGTCCACCGCGTGGAGTGCAGCGCGGTGGCGCACATGAAGAGCGTGGGGCGCGCGGAAGTCGGAGTGCGCTGGGGCGACACCACCGAGTGCCGGGTCACGCTGGTAGCCGAATCGTTCGGCCGCCCGCATCTGCTCGCCGACCTCACCGAAGCGATCGCCCTGGAGGGTGCGGAAATCGTCTCGGCGACCGTCGAACCCCCGACCCAGCAACGCGTCCGCCACACCTACACACTCCAACTCCCGGACGCCGCCCACCTTCTGACCCTCATGCGGGCGATGCGCAACGTACCGGGCGTCTACGACGTGAGCCGCGCGCAGCACCACAACACGACTGCCTTCTGAGCGGGGCGCGGGCTTCGCCACGCTGGTCGACAGGGGCGCGCGCTCGGCTTGAGTCGCCCCGGCCTCCTGAGGCGCGCGTTCACCTTGAGCCGCCCCGGCCAGTTGAGGTACACGGCCGCCATGAGCCCCCGGAGGGGGTTTCGCGAGGCGCGTCTGCTGTGAGGCCCTCCGGAGTTCTGAGGTACGCGTCCGGCTTGAGCCGCTCTGGTCTCCTGAGCCGTGCGGTACGCCTGCCTTGCGGTGCCCGTCGCCCTCGGAGGCGTGCGACTGCCCTGAGTCACTCCCTGGTCTTCCGAGACCCGCGTTCGCCTAGGCCACGGCGGCCCGTTGAGGTACGCGTACGCCATGCCCCCTGGGTGAGCTTTTGTGAGCGCGTCTGCCGTGAAGCCCCCGGAATCCCGAGATACGCGCTGGTGCTGAGCGCCCCGCCCCTCCAAGACATGCGCCGACCTGAAGCCGCCCAACCCGCGGAGGCGCACCCGAGTTGAGCGTCCCGGCTTCCTGAAAGCCCACGTCGGCCCGCGCCCCCTGGTGCCGCCCCCCCCGTAGCCCCCCGGAAGACCCCGTTCGAGTGGGCCGGGCGCGAGTCGTCGCCGTGGGGCACGCGCGCACTGGTAGCGGTGGTGCATGCTGCTCACCCCTCGCACCGGCACGACCGGCATCGGCATTCTCCGCACCGGCTCCGGTGATCCGGCTCCCCGGTCGCGCACCAGGAACTCCCGACGGCTGAAGGCGGCGCTGCTCGCCTCCGCCGTGTCTGTCTGCCTCGTCGCCGCGAGTGCGCCGCCCACCCCCCTGGGCGTCGGTGACCGCCTCTTCCCGACGCTGGGCAACCCGGGCTATGACGTGGCGTCGTACGACCTCTCGTTCACGTATCCCGGCAGCAACAGCAACAGCAAGCCGCTCCAGGCCGTCACCACCATCGACGCGTGGACGACCGAGACGCTGGACCGGATCAACCTCGACTTCGCGCACGGGACCGTCGACTCGGTGGAGGTCGATGGGCGGCCCGCCACCTTCGCCAGTGCCGGCGAGGACCTGGTCGTGACTCCGGAGAGGCCGATTTCCGAGGGGAGCTGGACGCGGATCACCGTGCGGCACACCAGCGACCCCGTGTCCGCCAAGGGCCAGGACGGCGGCTGGGTGCGCACCAAGGACGGGCTCGCCATGGCCAACCAGGCCGACGCCGCGCACCTGGTGTTCCCGTGCAACGACCATCCCTCCGACAAGGCGATGTTCACCATCAGGGTCACCGCCCCCAACGCCTACACGGCCGTCGCCAACGGACTGCCGGCCGGCGTCGACAAGGTCGGCAGGAACACCACTTGGACGTACCGCACCCAGCACCCCATGGCCACCGAACTCGCCCAGGTGTCCATCGGCCGCTCCGCCGTGCTGCACCGCACCGGACCGCACGACCTGCCGATGCGCGACGTCGTGCCCGCCCAGGACCGAGCGAAGCTCGAACCGTGGCTCAAGAAGACCCCCGACCAGATCGCCTGGATGGAGAGCAAGGTCGGCCGGTACCCCTTCGAGACGTACGGGCTGCTCATGGCTGACGCGTCCACCGGCTTCGAACTGGAGACGCAGACGATCTCTCTCTTCGAGAGAGATCTCTTCACCGAGCCCGCCTACCCCAAGTGGTACGTCGAGTCGATCATGGTGCACGAGCTGTCCCACCAGTGGTTCGGCGACAGCGTCAGCCCCCGCACCTGGTCCGACCTGTGGCTCAACGAGGGACACGCCACCTGGTACGAGGAGCTGTACGCCGAGGAGAAGGCGCACAGGCCGATGGAGACGCGCATGAAGGCCGCCTACGCGGCCTCCGACGGCTGGCGCGCCGCCGGCGGACCGCCCGGACTCCCCAAGGCGCCCGCGCCCGGCCAGAAGATCAGCATCTTCCGCCCCAACGTCTACGACGGCGCCGCACTCGCTCTCTACGCCCTGCGCCAGGAGATCGGCCGCCCGGCCTTCGAACGCCTGGAGCGCACCTGGGTGAGCGTCCACCGGGACGGCACGGCCACCACCGCCGACTTCGAGGAACTCGCCTCCGCGATCTCCGGCCGCGACCTGAGCGACTTCTTCAAGGCCTGGCTCTACGGCGAGAAGACCCCGCCGATGCCGGGTCACCCGGACTGGAAGTCGCAGGCGCCGGTGAAATAAGGCGGTGACGGGGCAATAAATAAGGCAGTGACGTGGCGATCCGCGCCGTGCGACCATCGTCAGGTCGGCGGCGCGGGTCACCGGGGACACACCCGGCAGCCACCGGGAATCTCCGGAGACGCTCGCACGTTATGACCTTTGCAGGACTCCCATCGACGTAAGGACCCAATGACCTCCTCTTCTTCCCCTTCCCAGGACACTGAGCGCTTCGCGCACGCCTACCCCGAAGGTCTTCGGGCCGATGCCCTGATGGAAGAGGACGTCGCCTGGAGCCACGAGATCGACGGAGAGCGGGACGGCGACCAGTTCGACCGCTCCGAGCGCGCGGCCCTGCGCCGCGTCGCCGGCCTCTCCACCGAACTCGAGGACGTCACCGAGGTCGAGTACCGACAGCTCCGCCTGGAGCGCGTCGTACTCGTCGGCGTCTGGACCACGGGCACGGTCCAGGACGCGGACAACTCGCTCGCCGAGCTGGCCGCCCTCGCGGAGACCGCGGGCGCGCTCGTCCTCGACGGTGTCGTCCAGCGCCGCGACAAGCCGGACGCGGCCACCTACATCGGTTCGGGCAAGGCCAACGAACTGCGGGACATCGTCCTGGAGACCGGCGCCGACACCGTCATCTGCGACGGTGAGCTCAGCCCGGGCCAGCTGATCCACCTCGAAGACGTCGTCAAGGTCAAGGTCATCGACCGTACGGCCCTGATCCTCGACATCTTCGCCCAGCACGCCAAGTCCCGGGAGGGCAAGGCACAGGTCGCGCTCGCGCAGATGCAGTACATGCTGCCGAGGCTCCGCGGCTGGGGTCAGTCGCTGTCCCGTCAGATGGGCGGCGGCTCGGGCGGCGGCCTCGCCACCCGTGGTCCCGGTGAGACCAAGATCGAGACGGACCGGCGTCGTATCCGCGAGAAGATGGCGAAGATGCGCCGGGAGATCGCGGACATGAAGACGGGCCGCGACATCAAGCGCCAGGAGCGCCGGCGCCACAAGGTGCCCTCGGTCGCGATCGCCGGTTACACCAACGCCGGAAAGTCGTCCCTGCTCAACCGCCTCACGGGCGCGGGCGTGCTGGTCGAGAACGCGCTGTTCGCGACCCTCGACCCGACCGTCCGCCGGGCCGAGACCCCGGGCGGACGGCTGTACACGCTGGTCGACACCGTCGGATTCGTCCGGCACCTGCCGCACCACCTGGTCGAGGCCTTCCGCTCCACGATGGAGGAGGTCGGCGACGCCGACCTGATCCTCCACGTGGTGGACGGTTCGCACCCGGTCCCGGAGGAGCAGCTGGCCGCCGTACGCGAGGTGATCCGGGATGTCGGCGCCACCAAGGTGCCCGAGATCGTCATCATCAACAAGGCCGACGCGGCCGACCCGCTGACGCTCCAGCGGCTGATGCGGAACGAGAAGCGCTCCATCGCGGTCTCGGCCCGCACCGGCCAGGGCATGGCCGAGCTGCTCGCGCTCATCGACAGCGAACTGCCGCGCCCCTCGGTCGAGATCGAGGCGCTCGTGCCGTACACCCACGGCAAGCTGGTTGCCCGCGCCCACTCCGAGGGCGAGGTGATCTCCGAGGAGCACACCCCGGAGGGCACCCAGCTCAAGGTACGGGTGCACGAGGAACTGGCGGCGGAACTCGCGCCGTACGCCCCGGCACCGCTGGCCTGACGGGCCGTAGCACGCCAAGTCCGAAGGCCCGCCCCCAAATCCTTTCCCGGGGGCGGGCCTTCGGCATGCACGCGTGCGTGCGAGTCACTGGCCGCCGTACGTCCTGCTCATGTTCTCGTAGAGCGACTCGGCAGTGGCGCCCAGTTGGGGGCCCGCGAGCCACTGTTGTCGGACGGGCCGATCGAGGTGTTGGAGACCAGCTCCGTCCTGCCGTCCACCACGCGGAACCAGCCGCCACCGGACGAACCGCCGGTCATCGTGCAGCCGAGGCGGTACATGGTCGGCAGGGCCGTGCTCAGCGACAAACGGCCGGGCCGGTCGAGGCACTTGAACATCTTCAGACCGCTGTACGGCGGCGCGGCCGGGTAGCCCCAGGCACCCATCGAGCCGACCTCGGTCGCGGAGGGCGCCGAGAAGTCGACGTCGAGCGCGGCGCCGACCGTCCCCTCAAGGGACTTGGAACCGGACTGCGGCTTCACATGGAAGACGGCGTAGTCGTACGCGGCTCCCGCGCCGCCCGTCTCCGAACCGCCCTGGATCCACTGGTCCGAGGTCGAGGCCCAGTCCGCCCACCACTGGCCGTAGGGAGCGATCTCGGACGCCGAGGCGTTGCTCAGCTGCGAGGCGGACTCACCGAGGTCGTTGTACGAGGGCGCGCACCCGATGTTGCGGTACCAGCCGCCGTCCTTGCCCGCGTGGACGCAATGGCCCGCTGTCCACACGAGGTTGGACTTGCCGGGGCGGCTGACGTCCTTGACGACTGCGCCGGAGCAGACCATCGGGCCGTCGGGGGAGTCGAAGAAGACCTTCCCGACCGGGGCCGCGTTCTGGTGGTACGGCGCCTTCTCGGCGGCGGCCTCGACGGGCGCCGGCTCAGGGTCGCGCACGCCCTGGTCGGCGGCGGCGTCCTTCGTGGAGACCGCCTTGTCGGCCTCCACGGCGGACTTCATCCGCTCGGGCTTCTACAGCCCCTTGAACACCGGGTTGACGAAGTCCTTGGCCTCACTGAGCCACTTGTCCTTGTCCCAATTCTTCCAGCCGCCGTCCGCCCACGTGTCCACGTCGACGCCATGCGCCTTGAGCTTGTCGGCGACGGACGACGGAATCCGGACCTTGTCCTGGCCGGAGGCCAGAGGCCTGAGTGGCGGTGGCGGCTGGCTTGTCGCTCGCGGAGTCGTCGCCGTTGCAGGCGGTCACGGTGACTGCCAGGGCCGCGATGAGAGCGGCGCCAGGCACTACTGACCGTGTACTGCCGGTCGTTCCGCGACACCCCACTATGCCGGGGGAGTTGGGGATGAACGCCGGTGAGGCGGTGAGGTTTCTGTGAGACACCCCGCCGGCGCCTGTTCCCCGACTGAGCCTGCCGCCGCGCCTACTGGCCGGCGAACTTCTTGCTGACCGAGTCGTACACACCCTTGGCCACGTCACCCAGCCGCGGACCCGCCAGCCAGCCCGAAGTCACCGGCCCGATCGAGGTGTTGGACACCAGCGACGGCTTGCCGTCGGAGCCCGTTTCGACCCAGCCGCCACCGGACGAACCGCCGGTCATGCTGCAGCCGATGCGGTACATCGTCGGGTCCGAGGCGTTGATCGACAGCCGCCCCGGCTTGTCCGTGCACTGGTACAGCGTCGAACCGTCGTACGGCTTCGCCTCGGGGTAGCCGGTCGCCGTGATGCTGGACACCTTCGGCACGGCCGGCGCGCTGAAGTTCACCGGCAGCGCCGAACCAACCGTCTCCTCAAGGGACTTGCCCCCATTGCCCCTCTCGGGCGTCACATGGATCACGGCGTAGTCGTACGACGAACCCTGCCCGCCCGTCTCGCCGCCCTGGTCGATCCACTGCTGCGAGGTCTGCGCCCAGTCACCCCACCAGACACCGTACGGAGCGACCTGATCCCGGCTCGCGGTCTCCAACTGGGCTGTCTTCATACCCGCGTTGTTGTACGACGGCACGAACGCGATGTTGCGGTACCAGCCGCCCTTCTTGCCGGCGTGCACGCAATGGCCCGCCGTCCACACCAGGTTGGACTTGCCCGGGTGCGCCGGGTCCTCCACGACCGTCGCCGAGCAGACCATCGTGCCCTCGGGGGAGTCGAAGAACACCTTGCCCGCCGTCGCCGCGTTGGCGTGGTACGTGGGTGACACGGCCTTCGCGTTCACCACTGCGGGCGTTGGGTCGGTCACGCCCTGGTCGCCGGAGATGTCGTTGGTGTCGACGCCCGTGTCCGGGTCGTTGGCGTCGCGCATCCGGCCGGAACTCCACAGCCCCTTGATGATCGGGTTGATGTAGTCGTCGGCCTCGCGCAGCCAGTCGTCCCTGTTCCAGTTCTTCCAGGCGCCGTTCTTCCACTTGTCAATGTCGATCCCGTGCTCTTTGAGCTTGTCCCTGATGTCGTCCGGGATCTTGATCTTGCCGTCACCGGTGTCACCGCTGGTGGCGGACGCGGTGGACTTGCCATCGGCCTTCGTGTCACTGGAACCGCACGCGGTCGCGGTGAGCGCGAGCGCCGAGGCGAGGGCAACTGCGGCCAGCACGGGGGAGGTTCCGCGACGCGCGCCCCTCCCACGACGGGCGGTGAAGGACGGCCGTATCGATCGCATGGTCTTGACTCCCCCTGGGTGAACGGATGTTGCGCTTCCAGCTGTGTTCTCAGCCGGAACGGCACCACACACTATGCGCTCGCTGTGGGGGACTTCCCACGGGACGGCAACGGTTCCGTCACGGCAAGGATCTTGGGGCAACCCGTAACTCCGTGGGCGGTGCGGGGTTGGTAGCGCGGGGGCCTGTTGTCGACGCGCGGTGCCCTGCGCTTGTGCGGGCGGGCTTGGCGGTGTGTCTGCGGTGGGGCGGGAGGGCGGCCTTGGAACGTCGGTCGGTGGGCGGGCGGTACGAGAGCGTCGTGCGGAAGTGCACCGGTGTATCGACTGGCCCGCACCGGTACGCCGACCGGTCGCCGCCGGCGCGTCGAGGTGATTGCTCCGGAGGGCTGAGCGCCATCGGACACCAGCTCCGCTGATCTGCAGCACCAGTTGTAGAGCATCCAAGATCAACGCCCGCCAGAACACCGGGACTTGACCCCACGCGACTCCCACTCCGAAACACCTCCCGAGGAACAGTCTTGAATCCCACGCCCACCACTGACGGCCACTCCCACGAGGCGAGCCCTCGACACACGCAGACCCTGGCGTCGGCGTCGGCCGAGTCCGTTCCCCGGCAGCAGCCCCGGAGCCCGGAAGCAGGTCAGCCGCGCAGCACAACCGCCGACCTCCTGGAGCACCCCGACCCCCACACCGCCGCCCAGGCCGCAGCCGTCGAGAATCTCCTGCGCTGCTGGGTCCGCGAGACGAACCTCCCCGCCCCCACCAACGGCACCCTCCACATTCCCCTCCCAGCCAGCGGCACGGCCCTGCACGCCCAGGTCCACTACTGGTCCCCGACGGGCTGGCACCGCTTCGGTCTTCCGTACCTGTCCGACGCTCCCCACGGCGCACCACCCGCCGACGCGGTGACGGTCGCGGCGTTGCTCGCAAGGGAGACGGTGGTGCGCGACGGCGCCTCGGTAACTGATGCTGATAGGGCGACCGCTGCTTCCGCGGGAGTGGTGTCGCAGGGGCGCGGTCGTGTTGCCGGGGGCGCCGACGTATCGGTATTTCCCAGCGCCACCTCGGTTGTTGACGAGGCGGTGACAGTGGCAGCGACAAGAGCACCCGCCACTGCGCCCGCCACTGCACCCGAAACCGTGACTGACCTGGTGGTCCGTGTAGCTGACTCCGTCCGCCGTACCGTCACCTTCATCACCGACCGTCGTGCACATCCGACCGATGGTCCCGATCTCTTCCTCTCCGCCGAACAGGCCCTCCTGCTCGGCCACCCGTTGCACCCGACCCCGAAGAGCCGCGAGGGTCTCTCCGAGACCGAAGCCCGCCTGTACTCACCGGAGTTGCGTGGCTCCTTCCCACTGCGCTGGTTGGCTGTCGCCCCTTCCGTACTCGCCACCGACTCGGCCTGGACCGAACGCGGCCGGCCTGTCCCCGCCGCCCACCTCACGGCCCGACTCGCCGGCTCCGAACTGCCGTTGCCCGAGGGCCATGCCGCTCTTCCTCTTCACCCGTGGCAGTGGCGCGAGATCCAACACCGAGCCGATATCGCTGCCTTGCGCGACGCCGGCCTGATCCAGGACCTCGGCACGCATGGCGCCCCGTGGCACCCCACCTCCTCCGTACGAACCGTCCACCAATCCGGTGCCCCCGCCATGCTCAAGCTGTCCCTGGGCCTCCGCATCACCAACTCCCGCCGTGAGAACCTCCGCAAGGAACTCCACCGAGGCGTCGAGGTACACCGCCTGCTGCGCACCGGCCTGTCCCAGCAGTGGCATGCCGCCCACCCTGGCTTCGACATCGTTCGCGATCCGGCCTGGCTGGCCGTTGACGCGTTGGGTGAGTGCGGCGCCGACTCGGGGGAGCGTGGCGTAGGTGAGTGCGGTGCTGATCGAGCCGGCCATGGCGAGCGCGATGCCCGTGTGCCCTTGGCCGGAATCGACGTGGTGATCCGGCACAACCCGTTCAGCGCGTCCGACGACGTGGCCTGTATCGCCGGGCTCGTCTCACTCCGGCCGTACGCCGGGCAGGACGCCCCCGATGGCGGACCGGCGAGTACCTTGCACGCCAGCCACGCCAGCCACGCCAGCCACACCGTGTCCGGCGCACCGCTGTTGCGGTCCCGCCTGGCCGAGGTCGTCACGGGCCTCGCCGCGCGGACCGGCCGGTCGCGTGGAGCAGTCGCCGCCGAGTGGTTCCTGCGCTACCTGGAGCAGGTCGTCCGTCCCGTGCTGTGGCTGGACAGCGAGGCGGGGATCGCCCTGGAGGCGCACCAGCAGAACACGCTGCTTCTGCTGAACGGCGAAGGTTGGCCTGTGGGCGGCCGTTACCGCGACAACCAGGGCTACTACTTCCGCGCATCCCGGCGCGCGGAGCTCGACGCCAGGCTGCCCGGCATCGGCGAACACAGCGACACCTTCGTGTCCGACGAGGTCACCGACGAACGCTTCGCGTACTACCTCGCGATCAACAACGTGCTCGGTCTCATCGGAGCGTTCGGTTCGCAACGTCTCGCCGACGAGAGGCTGTTGCTCTCCGCCTTCCGCCACTTCCTCGGAGACGTGGCTTCCGGTCCCACCCGGCTGCGCACCTCCTTGCCGGCCCGCCTGCTCGACTCACCCGTCCTGCGCTGCAAGGCCAACCTGCTGACCCGGCTGCACGGCCTCGACGAACTCATCGGTCCGGTCGACACCCAGTCCGTCTATGTCACCATCGCGAACCCCCTTCGTTCCTGACCATCACCACCACCGTCACCGGTTGCGAATGCCACCAGCTTATTCCGACTTCGACCGGCACCAACCCCCTTCGATCCCGACCACTACCAATCAACCCCCGACCCCCGCCAACTCCCTTCGCCCCTGAGGAACATGACCCACCCCATCTCCTGAGAGGAGCGCCACGGTGCCTCCCACCGATGCACGCGCCGACACTGTTACTGTCCCCGGCACAGACCTAGGCACCAGCGCGACTGCGAGCCAGAGTTCAGGCACGGACGGCGAGGACACCCTCGACCTCCGCCTGCCCGAAGAATTCATCGCGCTCTGCGCCGAGGTAGAGACAGTCGACCCGGCAGCCCACGGAGCGGTAGCCCACGCCATCGGGCTACGGAACCCGCCAGAGGGCACGGAAGGCGCGGCCCAGCCCAACCCCGCCGTCCAGCCCGACACCGCTGTCCCGGACGACGTAGACGCCCGACCTAACTCCGGTTTCTCGCCCAACTCCTATGTCCCGCCCAGCGACGACCTCCTCGACCGCGTCGCCGACTGGGGCCCGACCCACACCCCCGCAGGCGTCTTCCACCTCCTCCCCGTCCACATCGAACGCGACCTTCCGCTGATCACTCGCTGGATGAACGACCCTGCTGTCGCGGAGTTCTGGGAACTGGCCGGCCCTCAGGCGCTGACCGAGGACCACCTGCACGCCCAACTCGCCGGTGACGGACGCAGCGTTCCCTGTCTCGGCGTGCTGGACGGCACCCCGGTGAGCTACTGGGAGATCTACCGGGCGGACCTCGACCCACTGGCACGCCATTACCCGGCCCGACCGCACGACACCGGCATCCACCTCCTTATCGGCAACGTCACCGACCGAGGACGAGGACTGGGCGTCACCCTCCTCCGGGCCGTCGCCGACCTCGTACTCGACAAGCGGTCCGCCTGCGCTCGCATCGTCGCGGAACCCGACATTCGCAACACCCCTTCCGTAGCCGCCTTTCTGGGCGCCGGTTTCCGGTTCTCCGCCGAGGTCGACCTGCCCGGCAAGCGGGCCGCCCTCATGGTCCGAGACCGTTCCTTGCGTGATCTGCTGTAGCGCCACGTGGTTGCGCCATCACTTTTGGTACACCGCTCGACCGGATCCGGTTCCCACTCCTTCGAATCGGATTCCGACCCCCACGCCTCGACCGCCCGACCCCAGCGACTGCACTCACCGCCCGACCACACCGCCCGCACTCACCGCCCGAACCCACCTCGAATCGACAGGACCACCGAACAACCCGAGCCCACCTCGAACCGAACCAGCCCCAACCCGCACCCGGTCCGCCCCCGCCCCAATCCCCTCCGCCCCGAATCGATCGCCACCTGCCCCGACCCGAACCGACCCGATCCCCATCCGAACAGAACCCACACCCACCCAAACGCTCCCCGGTCTAGATCCACCCCGTCCCTCCGACTTGATCGCCCGGCTGTCAGTCCCGCCCCGTAGGCTGGTCGCGCTATGACGAAGCCCTCACTCCCCGAACTCCTGCATGCTGCCGTCACTGCCGTCGGCGGTTCGGAGCGCCCAGGCCAGGTGACCATGGCCGAAGCCGTCGCGGAGGCGATCGACGACGGCTCCCATCTGCTGGTCCAGGCCGGCACCGGCACCGGAAAGTCGCTCGGCTACCTCGTGCCCGCGCTCGCGCACGGGGAGCGTGTGGTCGTAGCGACCGCCACCCTCGCGCTCCAGCGCCAGCTCGTGGAGCGCGACCTGCCGCGCACGGTAGACGCGCTGCATCCGCTGCTGCGCCGCCGCCCCCAGTACGCGATGCTCAAGGGCCGGTCGAACTACCTGTGCCTGCACCGGCTCCACGAGGGCATGCCGCAGGACGAGGAGGAGGGCCTCTTCGACCAGTTCGAGGCGGCGGCGCCCACCAGCAAGCTCGGTCAGGACCTGCTGCGGCTGCGCGACTGGACCGACGAGACGGAGACCGGTGATCGTGACGACCTCACACCCGGAGTCTCCGACCGCGCGTGGGCACAGATCTCCGTGTCCTCCCGGGAGTGCCTGGGTGCCCAGAAGTGCGCTTACGGGGCGGAGTGTTTCGCAGAGGCGGCCCGCGAGCGGGCCAAGCTCGCCGACGTCGTCGTCACGAACCACGCACTGCTCGCGATCGACGCCATTGAAGGCGCCCCCGTTCTCCCGCAGCACGAAGTGCTGATCGTCGACGAAGCGCATGAACTGGTCTCCCGGGTCACCGGAGTTGCCACCGGCGAGCTCACCCCGGGGCAGGTCAACCGTGCGGTGCGCCGGGCCGCGAAGCTGGTCAACGAGAAGGCCGCCGACCAGCTCCAGACCGCCGCTGAGGGCTTCGAGCGGCTGATGGAGCTCGCCCTGCCGGGCCGCCTGGAGGAGATCCCGGAGGACCTCGGTTACGCCCTCATGGCGCTGCGCGACGCCTGCCGCACGGTGATCTCCGCGATCGGCGCCACCCGCGACAAGTCCGTGCAGGACGAGGACGCGGTTCGCAAGCAGGCGCTGGCCTCCGTAGAGGCCGTACACGACGTGTCGGAGCGGATCACCAACGGCTCCGAGTGGGACGTCGTCTGGTACGAACGCCACGACCGCTTCGGTGCCTCCCTGCGCGTCGCTCCCATGTCCGTGTCGGGCCTCCTGAGGGAGAAGCTCTTCACGGACCGCTCGGTGACCCTGACCTCCGCGACGCTGAAGCTCGGCGGCGACTTCAACGGGGTAGGCGCCTCCCTGGGCCTCGCCCCCGAGGGCACCGCGGGCGACGAGCTGCCGCAGTGGAAGGGCGTCGACGTGGGCTCGCCCTTCGACTACCCGAAGCAGGGCATCCTGTACGTCGCCAAACACCTGGCGCGCCCCGCGCGGGACGGCGATCGCGCCGACATGCTGGACGAGTTGACGGAGTTGATCCAGGCGGCCGGCGGTCGCACCCTGGGCCTCTTCTCCTCGATGCGGGGCGCCCAACTCGCCGCCGAGGAGCTGCGCTCCCGCATCCCCGAGTACCCGATCCTGCTCCAGGGCGAGGAGACGCTCGGCGAGCTGATCAAGAACTTCGCGGCCGACCCGAAGACCTGTCTCTTCGGCACGCTGTCGCTCTGGCAGGGCGTCGACGTCCCCGGAGCCAGCTGCCAGCTCGTCGTCATGGACAAGATCCCGTTCCCGCGCCCGGACGACCCGCTGATGAGCGCCCGCCAGAAGGCAGTCGAGGACGCCGGGGGCAACGGCTTCATGGCGGTGGCCGCCACACACGCGGCGCTCCTCATGGCCCAGGGGGCCGGCCGCCTTGTCCGCGCGTCGGGGGACCGAGGCGTGGTCGCCGTCCTTGACCAGCGGCTCGCAACCGCCCGCTACGGCAGCTATCTCAAGGCGTCACTGCCCGACTTCTGGTACACCACGGACCGTAACCAGGCCCGGAGGTCGCTGGCCGCGATCGACGCGAAGGCGAAGCAGGAGGAAGCCGAAGCGGAGTGATCCGGGCGGCGGTGTTGGCCCGGGCGCTTCCGACCGGCACTGAATCGACGACCGGCCGCCACCGGGGCCCGGACAGCACAGGACCCCGGAACCGGCGCAGGGGTCCCGGGGTCCGGTCAGGGGGCCGGGCCGATGAGGCCCGCCCGCCGCAGCCGTCACACGCGCCGCAGCACTGCCACCACCTTGCCGAGGATCGTCGCGTCGTCGCCAGCGATCGGCTCGTAGGCCGAGTTGTGCGGGAGGAGCCAGACGTGGCCGTCCTCGCGCTTGAAGCGCTTGACGGTGGCCTCGCCCTCCAGCATGGCGGCCACGATGTCACCGTTCTCGGCGACCGGCTGGCGGCGCACGGTGACCCAGTCGCCGTCGCAGATCGCGGCCTCGATCATCGAGTCACCGACGACCTTGAGGACGAACAGCTCACCGTCACCGACCAGTTGGCGGGGGAGGGGGAAGACGTCCTCGACCGACTCCTCGGCGAGGATCGGGCCACCCGCGGCGATCCGGCCCACCAAGGGGACGTACGACGCGGCGGGTTTGCCCGCGGTGTCCGTGGGCTGCACCGACGAGGACTGGTCGCTGCCGCGGACCTCGTACGCGCGCGGGCGGTGCGGGTCGCGGCGCAGGAAGCCCTTGCGCTCCAGTGCCATCAGCTGGTGTGCGACCGAGGACGTGCTGGACAGGCCCACGGCCTGGCCGATCTCGCGCATCGACGGCGGGTAGCCCCGTCGCTGCACCGAGTCCCTGATGACCTCGATCACCCGGCGCTGCCGGTCCGTGAGCCCTGAGCTGTCCGCCCGGATGCCGGGAGGTCGGCCCGGCAGGGAGCGCTTGTGTCCCTCGGGATTCGCGGCTTCGTTCATTGCATGCACCGGCTCGAGTCGGCCCTGGGAGCGATCCTGGGCAGTGATGGTGGCACTGTCTGCGGTGGTGGTCACGTCGGCCCCTCTCGATGGTCTCCCTGCTGGACAACGGTAGTTGCTTTCGAAAGGTTGCGCCAAACACACGTTCGAGTGAAAAAGTGCAGATAGCCTGTCGCGATCATGCGTCTGGGTGTATGGCTAACGCGGCACCTGGCGGACGAAAGAGCTCATTGTTGTACTTTTCGCCGCCGTGGTGGTGACCTCGTGGGTTGTCGCCTCAGTCTGCCACCCGGTGTCCCGGCAGTCGGGGGCCGGTCCCGTTCTGTGCGGGAGCCCCACGCCTCCTCCGTGCCGCGCTCACGGTATCTCCGTAAGTGGCCTGGCGGTACGGCTGTGCGCCAGCGTGTTCGGGGTGACGGGACGGTCGTATGGCACATGCCAATACGGGCGCGACACGCGCGTACGGCGTGTTTGTGTGAGCCAATCACCACATCTAGTGGTTGGATTGCGGCAGCAGCCCAGAAGTTGTGGTCCCCCGGGTCTTCAACGTCTCGGTCATCGCCTATGCTTGGGGCTGCTTCGAGAGGCCCAAGGGGTCTCACGAGGCTATTGAGTCTGCTGCGAGGGAGGGTTGGAGACCATGCACTGCCCCTTCTGCAGGCACCCCGACAGCCGTGTCGTCGACAGCCGTACGACCGACGACGGAACGTCGATCCGCCGGCGCCGCCAGTGCCCTGACTGCTCCCGTCGTTTCACGACCGTGGAGACGTGCTCGCTCATGGTGGTCAAGCGGTCCGGAGTCACCGAGCCTTTCAGTCGTACCAAGGTCATCAACGGTGTGCGCAAGGCATGCCAGGGACGGCCTGTCACCGAGGACGCACTCGCCCAGCTCGGCCAGCGGGTCGAGGAGGCGGTGCGGGCCACCGGAAGCGCCGAACTGACCACCCATGACGTCGGGCTGGCCATACTCGGCCCGTTGCAGGAACTCGACCTCGTCGCCTATC
The DNA here is from genome assembly GCF_043200035.1 of Streptomyces sp. NPDC048504. Lineage (NCBI taxonomy): Bacteria > Bacillati > Actinomycetota > Actinomycetes > Kitasatosporales > Streptomycetaceae > Streptomyces > Streptomyces sp. NPDC048504. Next base: position 613,669 of record NZ_JBICXA010000003.1, on the reverse strand, counting down.
TGCGATTCGCCTCCGTCTACCGGGCGTTCAACTCGCTTGAGGACTTCGAGGCCGCGATCGTGGAACTGCGCGAAGTGACCCCAGGCCCCGCCGCGGACGACGAAGACGCGGTAGCGGGGAGCCAGGAAGACGACGGCGGGACCGGAGGGACTGTTCAGGTCCCCGTGCCCGCCCACTCCGCCGACTGACCGACGGGCCGGAACCGGGCGGAGACCCCGGGTCCGGCCGCGCGGCGGCGAACCAGGACTTGTTGCGGGGCCATGAGCTGTGGGCGCCCGCGGCATCAGACAAACACTCTGCCACGGGAACAACGTGGCATTTTCGGGCGTTTTTGCCTGTAGAGGGAGGCGGCATGACAGAGACGGCGAGCGGTCCGGCACGAGGTTCCCGCGCGAAGGGCACCAAGGCCACCAAGGGACTGCGCATCGAGCGTATTCACACCACCCCCGGCGTGCACCCGTACGACGAGGTGGAGTGGGAGCGCCGTGACGTCGTCATGACCAACTGGCGCGACGGCTCGGTCAATTTCGAGCAGCGTGGCGTCGAGTTCCCCGCCGAGTGGGCGGTGAACGCGGTCAACATCGTCACCAGCAAGTACTTCCGCGGTGCCGTAGGCACCCCCCAGCGCGAGGTGAGCCTCAAGCAGCTCATCGACCGCATCGTGAAGACCTATCGGAAGGCCGGCGAGGACCACAAGTACTTCGCCTCGCCCGCCGACGCCGAGATCTTCGAGCACGAGCTGGCGTACGCCCTCCTGCACCAGGTCTTCAGCTTCAACAGCCCCGTGTGGTTCAACGTGGGCACCCCGCAGCCCCAGCAGGTCTCGGCCTGCTTCATCCTGGCCGTCGACGACTCCATGGAGTCCATCCTCGACTGGTACAAGGAAGAGGGCATGATCTTCAAGGGCGGCTCCGGCGCCGGCCTGAACCTGTCCCGCATCCGCTCCTCCAAGGAACTGCTCTCCTCCGGGGGCAACGCCTCGGGACCGGTCTCCTTCATGCGCGGCGCCGACGCCTCCGCGGGAACCATCAAGTCCGGTGGCGCCACCCGCCGCGCGGCCAAGATGGTAATCCTGGACGTCGACCACCCCGACATCGAGGACTTCATCCAGACCAAGGTCAAGGAAGAAGAGAAGATCCGAGCCCTCCGTGACGCGGGCTTCGACATGGACCTGGGCGGCGACGACATCACGTCGGTCCAGTACCAGAACGCCAACAACTCGGTCCGTGTGAACGACACGTTCATGAAGGCCGTGGAGAACGGCGACAAGTTCGGCCTGACGTCCCGCATGACCGGCGAGGTCATCGAGGAGGTCGACGCCAAGCAGCTCTTCCGCAAGATGGCCGAGGCCGCCTGGGCCTGCGCCGACCCGGGCATCCAGTACGACAACACCATCAACCAGTGGCACACGTGCCCGGAGTCCGGCCGTATCAACGGCTCGAACCCGTGCAGCGAGTACATGCACCTGGACAACACGTCCTGCAACCTCGCCTCGCTGAACCTGATGAAGTTCCTCAAGGACGACGGCAAGGGCAACCAGTCCTTTGAGGTCGAGCGCTTCGCCAAGATCGTCGAACTCGTCATCACCGCGATGGACATCTCCATCTGCTTCGCGGACTTCCCGACCCAGAAGATCGGCGAGAACACCCGCGCGTTCCGCCAGCTCGGCATCGGCTACGCCAACCTCGGCGCCCTGCTGATGGCGACTGGCCACGCGTACGACTCCGACGGCGGCCGTGCCCTCGCCGGCGCCATCACCTCCCTGATGACCGGCACGTCGTACAAGCGTTCCGCAGAACTCGCCGCGGTCGTCGGCCCGTACGACGGCTACGCCCGCAACGAGCAGCCGCACCTGCGCGTCATGAAGCAGCACGCCGACGCCAACGCCGTCGCCCCGCGCGCGGACGACCTGGACACGCCCATCTGGGCCGCTGCCACGGAGTCCTGGCAGGACGTACTGCGCCTCGGTGAGAAGAACGGTTTCCGTAACTCGCAGGCGTCCGTCATCGCCCCGACCGGCACCATCGGCCTCGCGATGTCCTGCGACACCACCGGACTTGAGCCCGACCTCGCCCTGGTCAAGTTCAAGAAGCTGGTCGGCGGCGGCTCGATGCAGATCGTCAACGGCACCGTTCCGCAGGCCCTGCGCCGCATGGGCTACCAGGAGGAGCAGATCGAGGCGATCGTCGCCCACATCGCCGACAACGGCAATGTGATCGACGCCCCTGGCCTCAAGCAGGAGCACTACGAGGTGTTCGACTGCGCCATGGGCGAGCGCTCCATCTCCGCGATGGGCCACGTCCGCATGATGGCCGCAATCCAGCCCTGGATCTCCGGCGCGCTCTCCAAGACGGTCAACCTGCCGGAGACGGCGACCGTCGAGGACGTCGAAGAGGTCTACTTCGAGGCATGGAAGCTGGGCGTCAAGGCGCTCGCGATCTACCGCGACAACTGCAAGGTCGGCCAGCCCCTCTCCGCCAAGACCAAGGAGAAGGTCGAGGTCACAGCCAAGGCCGAGGAGACCATCCGCACCGCGGTCGAGAAGGTCGTCGAGTACCGCCCCGTCCGCAAGCGTCTCCCCAAGGGCCGCCCGGGCATCACGACCTCCTTCACGGTCGGCGGCGCCGAGGGCTACATGACCGCCAACTCCTACCCGGACGACGGTCTCGGCGAGGTCTTCCTGAAGATGTCGAAGCAGGGCTCGACCCTCGCGGGCATGATGGACGCCTTCTCGATCGCCGTCTCCGTGGGCCTGCAGTACGGCGTGCCCCTGGAGACGTACGTCTCCAAGTTCACGAACATGCGCTTCGAGCCGGCCGGTATGACGGACGACCCGGACGTGCGGATGGCGCAGTCGATCGTCGACTACATCTTCCGTCGCCTGGCGCTCGACTTCCTGCCCTTCGAGACGCGCTCCGCGCTCGGCATCCACTCCGCCGAGGAGCGCCAGCGTCACCTGGAGACCGGTTCGTACGAGCCGACCGAGGACGAGGTCGACGTCGAAGGCCTGGCCCAGTCGGCGCCGCGCGCCCAGGAGCTGAAGGCCGTGGCCACGCCGAAGGCCGTGGTCGAGGCAGCCAAGCCCGCTCCGCAGCAGGCGCACACCAGCGCCGAGCTGGTGGAGATGCAGCTGGGCATCCAGGCCGACGCCCCGCTCTGCTTCTCCTGCGGTACGAAGATGCAGCGGGCCGGTTCCTGCTACATCTGCGAGGGGTGCGGTTCGACCAGCGGCTGCAGCTGATCAAGGGCACCTGCTTGAAGTGAACTAGCTGGTCAGGGCGGTGAAGCCGGTATCAAGGCTTCACCGCCCTCAGCATGTCTCGGCCCAGGGCGAATCGGGTTTCCCAGCGGAACGATCAGCGGTTAATCTCCCTCGACGCGCATAGCGTGCGCACAGGGGAGGGTGGGGGCATGGTCGACAATTCCGTCGAGCCCGAAAAAGGTATGAGGGCGGGGGCCCAGGCAATCGCGGCAGTGGTCGTGGTCGGGGGTGTCGTAGGGGGAATGTGGGGACTCGGGGGAGTCCTGCCGAAGACGTCGCAGCAGGCCGGAAAACCGGCGACCTGTACAGCGAGCACGGACAAGACACTGCCCGCGAAGTACGTCTCGCCGGCGCAACTCTGCACGGCACTGAACCGCACGGACCTTCCGGTGCTCCTGGGGACCCCGGACGAGCACGCGGAGACCGCCGGAGGCAGTGCGGGCTGGATGACGCTGGCGGGCGGCACCAAGATCGCCAGCCCTGAGGCCGACGTGGACCTGACGACCTATTCCGTACGGCTGTCGGCGTCCTACGACGACATTCCCGTCGCCGAGGCGGCTCGTTACGTGGACTCGACCTCAGAGGTGAAGATGGTCCTGGGGCACCCGGCCGTCCTCTACTCGGACCGGACCATCGCGATCAGCTTCAACCTCGGCGGAGGCAAGGCCAGTACGGGCCCTGGGGGTATCGCCCGCAGCCTACTGGTCTCCACGAGTGCGAAGGACGGCGGCGACTCCTTCGAGATATCCATCTGGCGTCAGGACGACGTGCCGCCCGACGACGAGGCGCTGTTCCGCGTCGCTGAGGAGGTGCTGCCGACGGTCCCGGGCTGGACCGCCGGCTGACGCGCCGTCCGCGATGGGCTCAGGGCTGCTGTGCCCTGCCCATCGTCCTGGTGAAGGTCGCGGGGTCGTCCTCGAAGCCCCGGATGCCGGGATGGAAGTCCCAGCTTCCGGACTCGTCCCGGACGAACTCCCCGACCGTCGCCGCCGTAGCGCCGAGGACGTCACCGAAGTCGTCCTCGGTGAGGACGGTGTACCCCTCGCGGATGCGCAGCTTCGGGTTGAGGACATTGACGAACGTGCGGTGGGCGACCCGCTGTTGGATGACGACACCGACCACCACGCGCGCGTACCGGTCGGCCAGTCGGTCGAGTTCCAGGGTCATGACCTCGTCCCAGCCGAAGCCCTTGCCGTCCTTGCTGTCCCGGTTGAGATAGATGGTGCCGTCGGGCGAGCGGCTGTCGAAGTGCACCGCGTACGCGGGAGCGCCGTACAGATCGCCCGCCACATACGTGGTGGCGACGATGTCCAGATCGACGGGCGGCTGCCCGGTGGGACTCGGATCCCACTGGAGCCCGACTTCGGCCTTGCGGATCCCCTTGTTGAGGCCGTTCACCACAGTTCCCCTTCCCCGTTCGCCTCGATCGCGCGCCCCAACTACTGGGCGATCAGCGTTCGTTGTCCATCGTGCCACGCGCGCGGGGGCGCATGCGCCGACGATCTCAGCCGGAGCGTGACCGGCGCCACGCTCCGTGGCCTTACGATGGCGCGGTGCTGGTCAAGTGGATTCGCTGCACCGTGGTGGACCGCCGCGGCTTCGAGCGCGGGCAGCGAAAGTGGGCGGGGCTTCTGGGGGAGCCGGGATTTCGGGGACAGGGGGGAGGCTGGAGCAGAGCGCGGCCAGGCGTGGCACACATTTTCGCGTTCTGGGAAAGCCGTGCCTTCTACGACTCCTTCATGGCCCGATCCCACGACCGGCTGGCGTCGGCCCAGGCGGGCACCTTCAAGGACGCGCAGGTCAAGCTGTTCGACCACCGCTTCGACGTGAAGACCGGCTTCGAGCCTCGCTTCACCGACGCCGACCTGGTGCGGGTGGCCCTGTGCCGTGTCCACGAGGAGCGCGCCGAGCACTTCACGCTGATGCAGGAGAAGGTCTGGAACCCGGCGATGGCCGGTTCCCCCGGCATGCTCCGCGGGCTGTTCGGCGAGGCCCCGGGGCACGAGTTCATGGTGCTGTCGATGTGGCACTCGGCCGCCGAGCACGGCAAGTACCGCACCGAACGGGTCGAACGGCTCGCCCTGCGGGCCCAGATCGAGGCGGACATCGACTCCCTCACGGGGGACATCGTCCAACTGGAACCGTCCTGGACGGTTTGAAATCCGAACTGACGTCACCGGCGTCCCACTGTGTGAATCGTGCGCCCCTATGTGGTCCATCGGGCACAATTCGTGTGACCTACGCCGTATGGAGCCCGTACGAGTGCTCGATATGCCGTCACTCGATCTAGGGTTTTGGCATGGCACGACCACGGCGCATCGTCCTTGTCCGGCACGGCGAGTCAACGGGCAATGTTGATGACACTGTGTACGAGCGTGAACCCGACCATTCCCTGGCGCTGACCGACCAGGGCTGGCGACAGGCGGAGGAGACCGGAAAGCGGTTGCGGGAGGTGTTCGGCCGCGAGCGCATCAGCGTGTACGTCTCCCCGTACCGCCGCACGCACGAGACCTTCCGGGCCTTCCACCTGGACCCCGACCTCGTCCGGGTGCGGGAGGAGCCCCGGCTGCGCGAACAGGACTGGGGGAACTGGCAGGACCGCGACGACGTACGCCTCCAGAAGGCGTACCGGGACGCGTACGGGCACTTCTTCTACCGCTTCGCCCAGGGCGAGTCCGGCGCCGACGTCTACGACCGGGTGGGCGGCTTCCTGGAGAGCCTGTACCGCAGTTTCGAGGCCCCCGACCACCCGCCGAACGTGCTCCTGGTGACACACGGCCTGGCGATGCGGCTGTTCTGCATGCGCTGGTTCCACTGGACGGTCGCGGAGTTCGAGTCGCTGTCGAATCCCGGGAACGCCGAGATGCGGATGCTCGTTCTGGGAGACGACGGCAGGTACGCGCTGGACCGGCCGTTCGACAGCTGGCGAGACCCGGAGCCGTACGGGATCACCGGATAGGGTGGCGGACCGATGATCGCTGACTCCTCTTCCGGCACTCCCGACCGGCGCCTGGACCGCGCCCTGGCCAGCTTGCGTGGACTCGCCGTGGGCGACGCGCTGGGCTCACAGTTCTTCGTCCCCGCGAACCACCCCCTTCTCAAGCGCCGCGAACTGCCTCCGACTCCCTGGCAGTGGACGGACGACACGGAAATGGCCTGCTCCGTGGTCGCCGTCCTGGCAGCCCACCGCCGCATCGACCAGGACGCCCTGGCCCGTTCCTTCGCCGAACACCACGACTTCGACCGCGGCTACGGACCCGCGGTCAACCGGCTCTTGCGCCTCGTCCGCGAAGGCGGCGACTGGCGCGAACTGTCCGCCGCGCTCTTCAACGGACAGGGGTCGTGGGGCAACGGCGCGGCGATGCGCATCGCACCCCTGGGCGCCTGGTACGCGGACGACCCCGAGCAGGCCACCCACCAGGCGGAGATCTCCGCCTACCCCACGCACCAGCACCGTGAGGCCGTGGTCGGCGCCATGGCCGTCGCCGCGGCCGCCGCGCTGGCCGCCGCCCCCGGCGGCCCGCCCAGTGCCGAGGCACTCCTCGACGGCGTCATCGCACTCGTACCGAAGAGCGCCGTCGGCGCGGGCCTGCGGCGCGCCCGGGACATGCTCGACTACGCCGACCCCGGCACCGTCGCCGCCGTCCTGGGCTGCGGACGCCGTACGTCCGCTCACGACACGGTCCCCTTCGCGCTCTGGTCGGCCGCGCGCGGCCTCAGCGACTACGAGGGGGCGTTCTGGGACACCTCCCAGGTCGGCGGGGACGTGGACACTAGCTGCGCCATCGTGGGCGGTGTGATCGCCGGCGGGAAGGCGGGGGCGCCGCCCACCGAGTGGCTGGAACGGACGGAGGCGCTGCCGGGCTGGGTTCCGACGTCGGTCTGACGTCCTCACCTCGCCACCGGACAGCGCCGCCCACATCCAGGCGAAACTCTCCGTGTCTGTCGGGAACTCTCCGTGACCGCCCGCCCGTTGTCGTGGCAGTCGCCGTGCGACACATGAGTCCGCACAGGCAAGGCACGACAGTTGGGGGGGCGTGGTCATGGGGTTTTCGCTGGTGTCCGTGGGCCGGGCCCTGACCTGGCCCGGCCGGCGGTCAGCCGACTCCCGCACCCGCCGTGCCCGCGAGGGCGTCGAGGTCGCTCTTGCGGACCCGGATCACCAACCAAGCCGTGAGCAGGGCGAGTACGGCCATCGCGGCGGCCGGGACGAAGGCCGTCGCGATGCCGTGCGCGAGCACCTCGTGCCCCCATGGCGCGGGCAGTTGGTGGGACTTGGAGAACGCCGCCCTCTGTCCCGCCGATCCGTCGGCCAGGAACTTCGGCAGCTGCTTCTTCGCCTCGTCCTTGCTGGCCGAGCCGAACACCGTGGTCAGGATGGACAGACCGAGCGAACCGCCCACCTGCTGCATGGCGTTGAGCAGCGCGGAGGCCGCGCCCGCCTCGTGCTGGGCGACGCCGGAGACGGCGGTCACCGTCAGCGTCACGAAGTTCAGGCCCATCCCGAAGCCGAACACGAGCATCGGGCCGAGCACTCCGCCGACGTACGAACTGTCCGAGCTGATGAGGGTCTGCCAGGCCAGCCCGATCACCGCGAGCGTCGAGCCCATGAGCATGAAGGGCCGTGGCCCGAGCACTGGCAGGAACCGCTGGGACAGCCCCGCGCCGGCCGCGATCACCACCGTCACCGGCAGGAACGCGAGACCCGCCTGGATCGGGCTGTACCCCAGCACGTTCTGCACGAAGAGCACGATGTAGAAGAACATGCCGAACATCGCGGCGGCCAGCGTCAGCATGATCACGTAGGTGCCCGAGCGATTGCGGTCGGCGAACATCCGGAGCGGGGTGATCGGCTCCTTGGCCCGGGACTCCGTGATCACGAAGGCCACCAGCAGGACGATCGCCGCGGCGAAGGAGCCGATGGTCAGACTGTCGCGCCACCCCTTGTCCGCCGCGCGGATGAAGCCGTAGACGAGGGACGCCATACCCGCCGTCGAGGTCAGTGCGCCCGCGATGTCGAAGCGTCCGGTGTGCCGTTCGGACTCGTTGATGTACAGCGGTGTGAGCACCGCGATCAGTATGCCGATCGGCAGGTTGACGAAGAACACCCAGCGCCAGTCGAGCCACTCGGTGAGCATGCCGCCCGCGAGCAGGCCGATCGCGCCGCCGCCCGCCGAGACCGCGGCGAAGACTCCGAACGCCCTGTTCCGCTCCGGCCCTTCGGGGAACGTGGTGGTGATCAGTGCCAGCGAGGTGGGCGACGCGATCGCGCCACCCATGCCCTGCAGGACGCGCGCGGCCAGCAACTGCCAGGGTTCCTGGGCGAGGCCGCCGAGCAGCGAGGCGAAGGTGAAGAGCAGGATGCCGGTGGTGAACACCCGCCGCCGGCCGAGGATGTCGCCGGCCCGACCGCCGAGAAGCAGCAGGCCACCGAAGGTGAGCGTGTAGGCGCTGACGACCCAGGTGAGGTCGGTGGTGCTGAAACTGAGTGCGGCTTGAATGTGCGGGAGCGCGATGTTCACAATCGTCGCGTCGAGTACCACCATGAGTTGGCAGGCCGCGATGACTGCGAGCGCGATGCCGGGATGCCCCTCCCGGCGGGCCGCTCCGGGCTTGGGGTGCTGAATCAGCTGAGAGGTTGTCACTATGGGTCCCCCACAAGTGTGTTAGTGAACGCTCGCGTTCACTGCCGCGTCAACGGTAGTGAGTCCCCGACAGTGAACGCAAGCGTTCACTTAACTCGCCTTCGTGCGGCACGTCCCCCGTCGCTGCCGCGTGACGCATCCCCGATCCCCGGAATCCCCCATTCCACTGCTCGCTGGAGAAACTCAGATGGTTACTTCGGGCTGGACGGCCGCCCCCGCTCAGACGGCCTCCCTCCGACGACGCGGCGCCGTGCTCGAACGCGCGATCCTGGAAGCCGCGTTGGAGCAACTCGGCACGGTCGGCTGGAACGCTCTCACGATGGAAGGCGTCGCCGCCGGCGCCCAGACCGGCAAGGCCGCGGTCTATCGGCGCTGGTCCTCCAAGGAGGACCTCGTCGCGGACGCGCTGCAGGCAGGGCTGCCGCGCCTGAACGAGGCACCCGACCTCGGGACTGTGCGCGAGGACCTGCTGGCGTTGTGCGTGCAGGCGCGCGACGCGATGTATTCGCGCCCCGGATACGCCCTGCGCTCGGTGATTCACGAATGCGACACCGCCCAGGCGGAGCGCTTCCACGGCGTGATCTTCGAAGGGGTCGTGGAACCGACGATCCGACTGCTCGGGGAGGTGATCAACCGCGGAATAGAGCGAGGTGAGGTCCGCTCCGACGCCTCCAACAGCTATGTCCTGGACGCCATCCCGGCGATGATGATGTACCGCTCCAAGATGTGCGGCAGCGAATGGGCCGACCACGACATCGAGGCAATGATCGACCAGTTGATGCTTCCGCTGCTCCGGCCCGGCGGTGCGTGAAGCCGCATCGGAACGGTCTTCGCCGGGCTCGCGGAAACCCGGGTGTCGCAGAGCGGGTCCGGGCGGCGTACCCTGAGCACGCCATGCCGTACGAACCACCCACTCATACCGTCGAGCGCTCACTCCGCGCCACGACCGGGGCCAAGGTCGTTGCCGGCGTCGACGAGGTGGGGCGCGGTGCGTGGGCCGGCCCCGTCACCGTCTGCGCGGCGGTCACCGGACTGCGCCGACCCCCCGAAGGCCTCACCGACTCCAAGCTCATCGCGGTCAGACGACGCACCGAACTCGCCGAGGAACTCCGCAAGTGGGTCTCGGCGTACGCCCTGGGGCACGCCTCCCACGAAGAGATCGACGACCTGGGGATGACGGCCGCTCTGCGGCTCGCCGCAGTGCGTGCTCTGGAGGCCTTGCCCGTACGCCCCGACGCGGTCATCCTCGACGGGAAGCACGATTACCTCGGGGACCCCTGGCGGGTCCGTACGGTGATCAAGGGCGACCAGTCGTGCGTGGCGGTCGCGGCCGCTTCAGTGATCGCCAAGGTTCAGCGCGACAAAATGATGGCCGAACTGGGCATCGACCATGCAGACTTCGCTTTCGCGGCCAACGCCGGGTATCCCTCACCTGTGCACAAGGCCGCACTGGAGGAGCGGGGGCCCACCCCGTACCACCGGTTGTCGTGGGCGTATCTTGATGCGCTGCCTCAGTGGCGGCACCTCAAGAAGGCCCGCAGTTGGGCGGAGGGAAATGTTCCGAAGATCGAGGGCCAGCTCGGTTTCGACTTCTGACCGTTCCGCTCGCACTGATGTGCCACCCACTGCCGCAAGCCGCACCAGCGTTTGATAAAAATCAGCTCATGCCTCTCATTCCCGAGGAGCCTCAGATTCACGAGAGTGCCCAGGGTCCCAGCGCCACTCCGGCCAGTGGCCGCGTCGCGCCGACCCCCCGCCCTGTACCCGGCCCCCGCCCCGCGGCTCCGTCGCGTCCCGGTCGCCCCGGCCCCCTGCGGCCGACGGCGCCGGCGCAACGCACGCCGCGTGACGTGGCCGTGGCCAAGCCCGGACCCTCGGGTCCGGCTGTTCCCGCCTCCTCCGACACCGCTGTGGCGACCCCGCAGATCCAGCTGATCCCGGCCTCGGCCGAGGGCGCGCTGGACGCTGCCGAGGAAGCCGTGGACCTGCTCCTGGAGTCGGGCCGCGCCCCCGGTGACGTGCTGGTGATCACCACCGGCGAACCGCACCCGTGGGCCGCCCACGAGCTGTCCTTCGGCGAAGCCTCCTACTGGGCGCAGCACGACGCGCGCGACGACGTCTTCTACGCGGACGCCGCCGTCGCGGGCCGGGCGGCGTCCCGTCCCGTCGTCGTGGTCGCCGTCAACGGAGGCGCGGCCGACGTTGCCACCACCGTCCTGCCCCTGGCCCGCGGCCGGGCCGGCACCCTGCTGATCGTCTGCGGCGACCCGCAGCAGATCAACTCGGTTACGGGCGCGGGCGTCTGAGCCTTCCGGGAACTCCCGGAAGGCTCTCGGAGGGCGACGGCGGCCAGGTGAACGCCGTCGCGGCGGTCTGTGCACGGCGACGCGTTCGGCGTGCGCGGAATTCTGGTGCGCTCCGTGAAGTGTGCCTACCGCGGCCGCACTTCCGTCCCGTGCGCCGCGACCGGAGTGCGGGCGGCTCGGCGTCGTAGGACTCCACAACGGTGGGGCCGCGCGGTCCGGGCGCGGGGCCCGGACCGGGTGTCAGCGGGCCGCGGCGCGGCGCAGGACCTCCGAGGCGGCGCCGCCGGTGCGGGGCAGCAAGGGCGGTACCTCGGACATGGCGAAAGGTTCCGGCGCGGAGTCCGCGCTGGGCCTACGGCCGCCCCGTCCCTCGCCGAGCACCTGCCAGCCGTCGCGGGTCAGCGTGATGTACGCCCCGCAGCGCAGCCCGTGCAGGGTGCAGGCGTCACGCAGCCCCCACATCCACGCGCCGTCCTCCTCCGTCCAACGAGCGTCGCCCTCACGGCAGTAGAGCAGCACGGCCGTGCGCACCGGGGTGCGGCGGCGCAGATCGTGCGGGATGACGCGGCGCAGCTGCGCGAGCAGCGCGTTGCGGAACATCCAGCCGTCGGCCGGGGCGGACCGCCGGACGAACGAGGCGCTCGCGAGCAGCCGCTCGTCCGGATCGAGGACAGCCACGATCGCCGTCGCCGGTCTCGGACGGTGCCGGGAGTGCAGCCCGCTGACGACCTCGCGGGGATTGCGCAGCAACGGGATTCCGGCGGCGGCCCATTCGGAGGGTTCGAGCAGACGGGCCAGAGGGTTGGCGGAAGCGGCGGACAGGTCGGCAGACGTCGACGTGGATGCCGCGGAGGACGGAGCGAATCCGAAGGTCACGGTCCTCCCTTCGGCTACGCGCCCACACTTCGGGCGGGGTCGGATTCGGGGGAGCGCACACCGCAGCAGAGCCCTACCGGATCACGGACGAGCCGTGCGGGGAGCGGACTCCAATTCTTGCTGTCGAACTGGGATGCGGCAACGAGCAAATGGGGCCACAGCCCCTTATCCGACGGTCTGTGGCTTATATCCCTACCCAATGCGTCACCCGGCGACGCCTGGGACGTTCGAGCACGACACTTTCGTACGCCATTGAGGTGCGCGAGGTCCAGAGAGGGCCGGTCGGACGGGGTGCGCGACACGCTCCCGGGTGCTTCGTCACGGCGGGGGATTGGGCCGTGTCAGTGGCGTGCGGTTGCATGGGGGGCATGAGCAACCAGGAGCTGCGTGCCGAAGCCGACGCCATCCTCGCCGAGCTGGTCGGCGATCAGAGCGGTACGGCACGGCTGCGCGAGGACCAGTGGCAGGCGGTGGCGGCCCTGGTGGAGGAGCGCCGGCGCGCGCTGGTGGTCCAGCGCACCGGCTGGGGCAAGTCGGCGGTGTACTTCGTCGCCACCGCCCTGCTGCGCCGGCGCGGCTCCGGGCCCACGGTGATCATCTCGCCGCTGCTCGCGCTGATGCGCAACCAGGTCGAGTCGGCGGCCCGGGCCGGTATCCGGGCGCACACCATCAACTCGGCCAACCCGGAGGAGTGGGACGACATCTACGGAGAGGTCGAACGGGGCGAGACCGACGTCCTCCTGGTGAGCCCGGAGCGGCTCAATTCCGTCGACTTCCGCGACCAGGTGCTGCCCAAGCTCGCCGCTACGACCGGCCTCCTGGTGGTCGACGAGGCGCACTGCATCTCCGACTGGGGACACGACTTCCGCCCCGACTACCGCAGGCTGCGGGCGATGCTGGCCGAACTGCCCGCCGGCGTACCGGTGCTGGCCACCACCGCGACCGCCAACGCGCGCGTGACGGCCGATGTGGCCGAGCAGTTGGGCACGGGCGCCGGGGAGGCCCTGGTGCTCCGCGGCCCGCTCGAGCGGGAGAGCCTCCGGCTGGGAGTGGTCCAACTGCCGGACGCCGCGCACCGTTTGGCCTGGCTCGCCGAGCACCTGGACGAGCTGACCGGCTCCGGGATCATCTACACACTCACCGTGGCCGCCGCCGAAGAAGCCACCGCCTTCCTGCGCCAACGCGGCTTCAAGGTGGCCTCATACACCGGGAAGACGGAAAACGCCGACCGCCTGCAGGCCGAGATCGACCTCCAGGGGAACCGGGTCAAGGCCCTGGTCGCCACCTCGGCGCTCGGCATGGGCTACGACAAGCCGGACCTGGGCTTCGTCGTCCACCTCGGCTCACCCTCCTCGCCGATCGCCTACTACCAGCAGGTGGGCCGAGCGGGCCGCGGTGTGGCCCACGCCGACGTGCTGCTCCTGCCCGGCCGCGAGGACGAGGCCATCTGGCGCTACTTCGCGGATACGGCCTTCCCACCCGAGACGCAGGTCCGGCAGACCCTCTCGGCCCTCGCCGACGCGGGACGGCCGCTGTCCGTGCCGGCCCTGGAGACGGCGGTCGACCTACGGCGCAGCCGCCTGGAGACGATGCTGAAGGTCCTGGACGTCGACGGCGCGGTCAAGCGCGTGAAGGGCGGCTGGGCGGCCACGGGCGCGGAGTGGGCGTACGACGCCGAGCGGTACACGTGGGTGGCCAAGCAGCGGGCGGCCGAGCAGCAGGCCATGCGCGACTACGTGAGTACGTCCCAGTGCCGGATGGAGTTCCTGCGCCGGCAACTGGACGACGAAGGTGCGGTGCCGTGCGGCCGATGCGACAACTGCGCGGGCGCCTGGATCGATTCCTCGGTCTCCGCGGAGACGTTGACGGGGGCGACGAAGGAACTGGACCGCCCGGGGATGGAGGTCGAGCCGCGCCGCATGTGGCCGACCGGGATGGCCGCGCTGGGTGTCGATCTCAAGGGCCGTATCCCGGCGAAGGACCAGTGCTCCACGGGGCGCGCGCTGGGACGGCTCTCGGACATCGGCTGGGGCAACCGGCTGCGCCCGCTGCTGGCCGAGAACGCGCCCGACGGTCCGGTCCCCGCCGACGTCCTGAAGGCCGCGGTGGCGGTCCTCGCCGACTGGGCGCGCTCTCCCGGCGGTTGGGCACCGAATGCCGCGGACGCCTCCGCCCGGCCCGTGGGCGTCGTGGCCGTACCGTCCCTGGGCCGCCCGCAGTTGGTCGGTTCCCTCGCCCAGGGCATCGCGAGCATCGGCCGCCTGCCCCTCCTGGGCACCCTGACGTACACCGGACCGGACGGCACGCACGCGGCGCGCCGCAGCAACTCGGCTCAACGCCTCAGGGCATTGTCCGACGCCTTCGCCGTCACCGGGGAACTGGCAGACGCCCTGGCCGCCTCTCCCGGCCCCGTCCTGCTCGTGGACGACTACACAGACTCGGGCTGGACACTTGCAGTTGCTGCCCGCCTGCTTCGCCGGGCAGGCAGCGAACAGGTGCTTCCGCTGGTCCTGGCTGCGGCGGGCTGAGGTCTCGTTTTCGGGATCCTTGTCGTAGGCGGCCTGCGGTCGGGTGATGGCTGCCTGCGGGTGTGGTGATTCGCGCTGGACCGGGGCTTCGGTGGCACGGAAGTGCCTCGGTCGGGGCGAGTTTTGGTTGCCGCGACCGAATCGCCTCGGTCGCCCCTCCCCGCGGGGCGATCACATGATTGCCGAGGGTGGTCCGGATTCCCCGGTCATGTGGGCCGACTTGGCTCTGTCGGATCCCATGTGGCGTGTCCCTGACCGGACTTATCCACAGGCCCAAGCGGAAGTTCGCGATCCGCGAGATCGTCGACGCATGACGAACCACAGCGAAACGACCGGATCCTCCGAAAACGGCGACATCGACCCCACCGCGTACGAGCGGCACGGCACCGAGCACCAAGTCACCCTGCGCTCGCCCGCCGAACTCGCCGACGCCCTGCCCTATCTGCTCGGGTACCGCCCCGAGGACAGCATCGTCCTCGTCGCCCTGCACGATCGGGGCGGCCGGGGCCGGTTCGGCGGCAGGGCCAGGCTCGGCATTCCCGCAGGAGCGGACGACTGGGCCTCCGTGGCACGGCAGTTGGCCTACGGCCTGGTGACCGGCAGCGAGCGCAGGGGAACCCGGCCCGAGCAGATGATCGCCTACGTCTGTCAGGAACCGGCGCCGGGAGAGTCGGGGCGCCAGGTCATGGAACGCCTGCGCCCGCTCGTGCAGAAACTGCGCACCGAGTGCGGCCGACTCGATGTGACCGTGATCGAGGCGCTCTGCATCTCGGACGGCCGCTTCTGGTCGTACTGCTGCCCGACCGAGGGATGTTGTCCGGTCGACGGATCCCCGATGGGCCTTCCAGGCACCTCCGTGCTGGCCGCTGCGGCGACCTACGCAGGACTCCAAGTGCGCGGCACACTGAGGGAGTTGCGGGCCAGGCTGCAGCCCTGGGAGACGGCTCTAGCGCTTCGGCAGGAAGCCGCGCTTGACGCCGCCGGTATGACCCTCGTTCCCAGGATCCTCGACGACGCCAGCCGAGCGGACGTGGCGCAGGAGACCTTGGATCTGGCCCAGCGGATCATGAGGCGGTTCGCCGCGGCACCGCACGTGTCCGGCGCGCTCCACTCGGACTTCCGCGACGACGCACTGCTCGCCCACGACGAAGCCGCCACGCTGATCCTCGGCCTCCAGGACCGCACGACCCGCGACCGCGCCGCCGAATGGATGGAGGGCGACGACGCGGTACTGGCCCTGCGCCTCTGGCGCGCGTTGGCCCGCCGCTGCGTCGGACCGTACGGCGAACACGCCGCGGCCCCGCTCACCCTCGCCGGCTGGGTCGCCTGGTCGACCGGCGACGACCTGGAGGCCAGGGAAGCCCTGGCGATGGCCCTGGGCGCGGACCCCGACTACCTGTTCGCCCGCCTCTTGCACCAGGCCTGCAACGAGGGCCTGGACCCGGAGTCGATTCGGCGGTGCTTGCGCGCCGAGCGGGTGGGGCGGGCGGGGGACACGGAAGTTGGAGAGGTGGCGGGCGCCGGGAGGGGCGCGGGAGTTGGAAAGGCGGGGGGAGCCGGAGGAGTGACAGGAGTCGGAAGGGCGACAGGAGCCGGAGGGGCGGCGGGAGTTGGAGGAGCGGCAAGCGTCGGAGAGGTAGCGGGAGTTGGCGGATCGGCGGGCATCGGAGACGTGACGGGAGTTGCAAGCGCGGCGGGAGCCGGAGGAGCGACGGGAGTTGGACGGGCGGCCGGAGTTGGAGAGGCGACGCACGCTGGAGGGCTGGTCGGCGGCGCGGAGGTCGCCGACGGTTCCGCACAGCACGGCGCGAGCGGTCCCGGCGACGGCCCGACACCGGAGGCGGCCTCGCCCGCAGCCCCTCGTCGGCGGCGGCGCGCCCGTACCGCCGACGGAGCCGAGGGCCGCCCCCATCCCTCGGGCGTGAACGGCCGCCGATCCGGGACCGATGGATCCCGCCCGCGCACACAGGCGCAGGGCACCGCACGCCCTGGCAGCGCACGTTCGCGCGCTTCCGCGAAGGCGGATTCGCGACGCCACGACACCTGCTCGGAGGCGCCGCGGCCGGGAGGCAACGGCATTGAGGGGGACGGGTGATCAAGGCATGGGGGAGCGGGAGGCAACCCCGCCGGTTCAGTGGTCGGCCCGGTGCGTTCGGAGCTTGGTTCCACGCTTGGCTCCACCGGGGCGTCCGGCGGGCGGCGGTGACTCCACACGCGGTCAGTGTCCCCAGCACGCGGGCTGACGCTGCACTCGCTGAGGGGCCCGCGGCGCGAGAAACGGGCGCGTGCGGCCGACGGGCCGTGCGCAGGTTCGGCGGTCACCGGGACCGGGGGACCAGTGCCAACTGTCCGCCTCCTTCGGCCCCTTCACCGCGCCGCCATTCGGTCGGCTTCCCAGGCCGCGGGCGTGACCGCGAGGAGCCCGGTTCCGTTCACCTGAGTGGCGGAACGCCTGAACGGGTCGTGTCGCCGGACAGCCCTTGTCCTCCCGGAACCGTCCATCCGGCGCCGAACACGTCTGAGGCGCACAGAGCGCAGAAGAAGCCGCCCATGCACCAGCCGACTCCGCCCTCCACCGCCGACGGCCACCTTGACTCCGGTGTCCCCGAGCCGCGCTCGATCCGGGGTACCAACGCATCGCCGCAGTACCAGGGCACCGGCTCCCCGCCCTCGCACACGGGCACGTCCGACATGGGGACCGCCGACCCCGAGCATCCGCCGCAGACGTCCCATCCTCCGGCAGAAGGGTGGGCGCCCGGCCAGATCCGCCGCCCACCCTCGCCCGCATCCCCACGCCAGTCTTCCCCCGGCTCCCCGCCTCAAAGTCCACCGTCACCCCAGCCACCCGCGTCCCGCGCGACGCCCCGCCGCTCCCTCGAACTACCTCCCACCCACACCACTCTGATCTGCGTAGCCCTCCCGGGCCTCGCTGTCTCCACCGAGCAAGGGCAGCTGAACGGCCGGGGGTTGGAGGGGTTCTACCGCGCTGGGCGACGCGTGCTCTCCCGCTGTCAGCTGCGGGTGGCTGGACGGGAACCACTGGCGGTCCAGGCCAGGATGACGGCAGCCGACCGCGCCCGTTTCGTGGGGACCATGCGGGTGTCCCCGGACTGCGGCCCGGACCCGGATCTCGTCGTCGAGCGGACCCGGCACGCCGACGGCACCGAGCGCATCACCCTGCGCAGCGTTTCCTGGCGTCCGCTGCGCCTGCCGGTCGAGGTGGCGCTCGGCACCGACATGGCCGATCTGGGCGCGATCGCCGCAGGCAGCACAGGACCCGAACTGCCCGCCAGCGTCCACGACTCGGGCCTGCGTTGGTCCGGCCCCAGCGGGAACTCGGCAGTCACGGCCGACCCGCCGCCCGCCGACGCGCTGGCTTCCGCAGGGCTCCTGCGCTGGGAGTTCGAACTGCCACCGGGCGGCACGGCGAGCGTGGAACTCCGGGTACGGCCGGACGGCGCGGGACCGATCCGGGCGGTGGGCCACGGAGCGACGAGTCCCCTGGCCTCCGCACGGGCGACCGGCGACGACCCCCGAGTCCCAGTGCTCCTCCGGACCAGCATCGAGGATCTCCAGGCACTGCTGCTGCGTGACCCCGCGCACCCCTCCGACACGCACCTCGCGGCGGGGGCACCCTGGCGCTGCGGTCTGGCGCCGGCCGAGTCGCTCACTGCCGCGCGGATGACGCTGCCTCTCGGTACACGGCTCGCCGCGGGCACATTGCGAATCCTCGTCCGCACCCAACTCGGGCGTGGCGGAGCGCAGTTGGGCATGATCCCCGGACCGCGTCGTGACGCCGGCGCCCACCTGCCGCCGAGTTGCACGGGGACCGAGGCGACCCTGTTCTTCCCGGTGCTGCTCGCGGAGGCCCGCCGCTGGGGGCTTCCCGAGCAGGAGACACGGGAGTTGCTCCCGGCCGCCGAGCGCTGTCTGACCTGGCTGCGGACCACGGTGGGCGACGGCACGTATCTGCGCGAGCTGCACCCTGGCGGCCCTGTCCGCTGCGAGACACAGGCCCACGCCCACCGGGCGGCGCTGCTGGGTGCCGATCTGCTCGACGCGTTCGGCAGACCCGGCGGTGCGGAACTGCGGGAGTGGGCCCAGGAGTTGCGCACCGCCTTCCGCGCGGACTTCTGGATCGGGGACCTGGGCGGCGGTCGCCCGGCAGCTGCTCGATCGCCGGACGGACGCCTCGTACCGCACCTCGGTGCGGCCGCGGCCCACCTCCTCGACACCGGCCTCTTGGGCGGCGGCGAGTACGCCCCCGGCCTGCTCGACAAGGTGCGGGCCGAACAACTCGCCCGACTGCTCGGCGCCCCGGCCATGGACTCGGGCTGGGGACTGCGCGGCCTGGGTGTGAAGGAACCGGGATACAGCCCGTTCAGTCACCGGAGTGGAGCCGTGCGGGTGGCGGAGACGGCGATCGCCGTCGCGGGTCTGGCCGCCGCCGGATACGAGAAGGAGTCGACCTCCCTGCTGCGAGGCGTTCTCACCGCGGCCGAGGCGTTCGGGCACCGGCTCCCCGAGATGTACGCGGGGGAGCAGCGCACGGACGGGAGCGCTCCCCTCCCGCACCCTGCGGCCTGCCGCCCGGCGGCCACGGCGGCCGCCGCCGGGGTGCTGCTGCTGACCACCCTCGCGGGCATCCGCCCCGACGCCCCCGCCGGCACGGTCACCCTCCGCCCGATGCGCAGCGCGCCCCTGGGCGAGATCGGCCTCACGGGGCTGCGGATCGCGGGTGCCCCCTTCTCCGTACGGGTCGGCCGACTCGGTGTCGCCATGGTCGAAGAGGCGGCCGACGGCCTGCAATTGGGGGCGTGACCTCGAACGAGGCCGAACCAGGAGGCGGCCGGAGGCGGCGGGCGAGCCGCACATCGCACCGAAGTGGATCAGCCACGGCGGTACCGACGAAGGGAGTGTTTATCGTCAGGCAGACGACTATGATCGCCGCATGTCCTACGACCCGTCAGCGTATCCGCCCTTCGCCGTCACCGTGGACCTGGTCGTGCTGACCGTGCGCCGCCATGCTCTGTGCGGGCTGGCGGTACGCAGGGGCGAGCCGCCGTTCCAGGGGCGCTGGGCGCTGCCCGGCGGCTTCGTGCGGGCCGACGAGGACCTGTCGCAGGCCGCGGCGCGCGAACTGGCCGAGGAGACGGGACTGCGCGCCCACGACCCCGGCGCACCCGCCCAGGACAACGGAGCACATCTGGAGCAGCTCGCGACCTACGGAGACCCCAAGCGCGACCCGCGGATGCGCGTCGTCAGCGTCGCCCACCTGGCGCTCGCTCCCGACCTGCCCGCACCCCGCGCCGGTGGCGACGCCAGCAACGCGCGGTGGGCGCCCGTCGAAGAGCTGCTGCAGCAAGGGGGGTTCGGCCGCGACGGCGATCCGGTTGCACCGCTCGCCTTCGACCACACGCAGATCCTGTCCGACGGGGTGGAGCGCGCCCGTTCGAAGATCGAGTACTCGTCCCTTGCCACGGCATTCTGCCCCACCGAGTTCACCGTCGGTGAGCTGCGCCGCGTCTACGAGGCGGTGTGGGGCGTGGCGCTCGACCCGCGCAACTTCCACCGCAAGGTGACCGGCACACCCGGGTTCCTCGTTCCGACCGGTGGTACGACGACCCGCCAGGGCGGCCGACCGGCGCAGTTGTTCCGGGCCGGCGGGGCCACGCTGCTCAACCCGCCGATGCTGCGCCCCGAGGTGTGACGCCGTAGGACCTCGACCGACGCGATCAACCGTTGCGGAGCGGGCCGTTCGATGCCCGGAAAAACGGACATAGCGCGCTATCTTGCTGTGGGTGATCCAGGCCTTCGGACTGACCAGCAACGCCCGCAAGGAGCATCCGCCCGCCGTCGACGACGTCTCCTTCGAGGCACGTGCGGGCCGTGTCACCGCACTCCTCGGAGCACCGGGCGCGGGCAAGACGGCCGCGCTCAGGCTCATGCTCGAACTCCAACAGGGACGTGGAATCACCTACTTCAGAGGCCGCCCCCTGCACCGCATCGCCCACCCGTCGCGTGAGGTCGGCGTCCTCCTGGGCGATGTGCCGGGACATCCGGCCCGATCGGTCCGCGGCCACCTCCGGATGCTGTGCGCCGCGGCGGGCGTTCCCGCCCGGCGCGCCGACGAAGTCCTCGAAGTGGTCGGCATCGTCAGTCTCCGCGACGAACGCCTCGGCAGCCTCGCGCGCGGCATGGACCGCCGCCTCGGCCTCGCCTGCGCCCTGCTGTCCGACCCGCACACACTCGTGCTGGACGAACCCGCGGACGCCCTCTCAGCCCGCGAGAGCCGTTGGCTGTACGGCATGCTGCGCGCGCACGCGGCCCAGGGCGGCACGGTCCTGTTCACCACCGCCGATCCCAAGGAGGCCGCCAGCAGCGCCGACCGGGTCGTCACCCTGGAGCAGGGCAGACTCGTCGCCGACCAGGAGGCCGGAGACTTCGCCCGCACCCGGCTGCGCCCCCGCGTCGCCGTCCGCAGCCCGCACGCCAACCGCCTCGCCGCCCTCCTCACCAGGGAGGCCCGCACCGCACACCGCTCCGTAGAAGTCGTACGGGAGGACGGCAACCGCCTTTCCGTGTACGGCAGTACATGCGCCGACGTCGGCGAGACGGCGTTCCGGCACGACATCCTCGTCCACCAACTCGCGGACGAGATCGGGGACATGGGACCGGGCGCCGGAACGCCCCTCCGAGGCGAGGCGGATTCAGCGGACGAGCCGCGGGTGTCGGACGTTCCGTCGACAGCCGAGATGTCATCGGCCCGCACGGACATCCCACTTGCCGAGCCGCCTACGCGACTCACAGATGCTCCGTCCGTCGTCGAAGAACCGGAACCCGTCGCCGAACTCCACCCGCCGTACGAGGCCCACACAACCGCTGCGAGCACCCCCACCGCAAACTCCCGGCTGGTCCCCCTCATCGACCCCGAGGAGTCGGCCGACACCCGCCCCCGCGAGCGTGCCTCGCGTCCCTCCCAAGTCCTCACCCCCGACGCCCTGTCCCCGCTCCCGCCCCCCATCTCCGTCCGCTCCGCCCCCAGCCCGCTGCGCCCGCTCCGCTACGAGGTGCGTCGGGCCGCCGGTGTCAGTACCGGGTTTCTGACCGGGGCCGCCGTGCTCGTCGTGTCCGCCCTCACCGCGCTCCTGCTCGCCCGCATCGGGCACACCCCGCAGCAGCGTCTCCTGGCCGCGTGGCCGCGGGAGTTGCCCTTGCCGCCCGCGGCGCTCGGTGCGGGACTGCTCGGGGCATTCGCGTTCGGTGACGAGTTCCGCCACCCTGCCCTGGCGGCGGATCGCGGCACCGTGCCCCGGCGGATGGGGCTGCTCGTCGCGAAGCTCCTCGTCTCTGCGGCCACCGCGCTGCTGCTGGCGTTTCTCACGGTGGGCTGCGACGCCGAAGTGCTCTATCTCGTCTACGGACGGGAGCTCGCGCAAGTTCCCGCCGACTGGCTTTCGATGGGCGCGAGTTGGATCGGCCTGGTCGTCGGCTGCGCCTGGGCCGGCGTCCTGGCCGCCGGCATCTTCCGGTCCACCACGGCCGGGCTCGCCGCGGTGGTCGCCGTACCGATTCTCGTCGTACCCCTCGTGCACAAGGCGTTGGAAGGGCCTGCCGTGCGGACCGCGGAAGGCTTCCCGATGCGGATGCGGAAGGTGTTGCTGCTGCAGTGGCCCTTCGGGGGAGAGCGTTACCTGTCCGCGGCGGCGCGGGTGATCGCCCAACCCGTGGGCGGGGCCCTGGCGTTGTCGCTGACCGCTCTGCTCTGCGCGTATCTGCTCACGACCCTGCGTAGCAGGGTCCGCTGACGGCCGTCCGCACCCTTCGGGTGCCGCTCTGCGCACAACTCCCCGCAGAAAGCCCATTTCTTTCCGATAAGGCGTCAATTGCGACGGGGTGAGCGATCACCCTTTCGTGTGCTTTTCACCAAAGACCTCAAGGGAGTTGGGGACAGCGCCGACAAAGGATCCGTGAGTACCCTTGCGCACACCATGATGACCGCCGCCCGCTCCGCAGACTCCGGCCTCGCCGGCCCGGGCGAACTCGACCGCTACCCCTATGCCGAGGCGCCCGTCACCGAGCGCCTCGGAGCCCCTTCCTGGGACGGTTCCGACCCCGAGCTGGGCCGCGTGGGCCGGCGTGCCGCGGGCAGCCGCGGCCGCGGGCTGCACGGCCAACTCGTCCAGCAGCTGGGGCAGATGATCGTCTCCGGGGACCTGGGCGCCGACCGCCCGCTGGTGCCCGAGGAGATCGGCCAGCGTTTCGAGGTCTCCCGCACCGTCGTCCGCGAATCGCTCCGCGTCCTGGAGGCCAAGGGCCTGGTCAGTGCCCGCCCGAACGTCGGCACGCGCGTGCGTCCCGTCAGCGACTGGAACCTTCTCGACCCGGACATCATCGAATGGCGTGCCTTCGGCCCGCAGCGCGACAACCAGCGCCGTGAGCTGAGCGAGCTGCGCTGGACGATCGAGCCGCTCGCCGCGCGCCTCGCCGCCGGGCACGGACGCGAGGACGTCCAGCAGCGCCTCTCCGACATGGTCGAGATCATGAGCCACGCCATGGGGCAGGGTGACGCGCTGACCTTCTCCCGCGCGGACGCCGAGTTCCACTCGCTGCTCATCCAGGTCGCGGGCAACCGGATGCTGGAGCACCTTTCCGGGATCGTCTCCTCCGCCCTCCAGGTCTCCGGCGGTCCGGTCACGGGCTGTGACCGTCCGACGGACGCCTCCCTGGGGCACCACGCCCGGATCGTCGACGCCCTCGCCGCCGGCGACGGTGGGGCGGCCGAGGCGGCCATGCGGCAGCTGCTCATCGTGCACCCCGAGGTGGAGCGCGTGGTGCCCGCCCCGCGCGAGCACTGACGCGCACGGGATGTCCGTGCGGTCGAGGTGTGCCGCGTTCTCGTGGCGGCGCCCGGCCGGGGCGCCCGTCTTCCGCCGGACCCCGCAGGATCCTCCAGGGAATCCGGCGGGGTCCGGCGGTGCGACGGGGGTCGGATCTCCCTGAGGGGCGCCTGTCACGGCCGTGGGTGACCTCCTCTGTCCGTGTCTGACCGTTTTTGAACGCTTACGGGGTGTGACTCGGGCCACGCAGATTGGGCGTAACGCTCGCGGGCACTGCGCGATGACCTAAGAGGTGACAGCCGCGGAAGGGAATACGGACGCCGTTCAAGGCGCTGTGATTCTTCCCGGCTCCAGCCCGCGCCGTCGGCCCATCCCCAAGTCGGCGGTCGTCGGCTCCTGTCCGTACCGGACGGGACCGGAAGCCGTTTTCCATCGTTCCGAGAGGTTGTTCGTGTCGGCCAGCACATCCCGTACGCTCCCGCCGGAGATCGCCGAGTCCGTCTCTGTCATGGCGCTCATCGAGCGGGGAAAGGCTGAGGGGCAGATCGCCGGCGATGACGTGCGTCGGGCCTTCGAAGCTGACCAGATTCCGGCCACTCAGTGGAAGAACGTACTGCGCAGCCTCAATCAGATCCTTGAGGAAGAGGGTGTGACGCTGATGGTCAGTGCCGCGGAGCCCAAGCGCACCCGAAAGAGCGTCGCAGCGAAGAGTCCGGCCAAGCGCACCGCCACCAAGACGGTCGCCGCGAAGACGGTGACCGCCAAGAAGGCCACCGCCACCGCCACTCCGGCGGCACCCGTCGCCGACGCTCCCGTCGAGGACGACGCCGCGCAGAAGGTCGCTGCCAAGAAGGCCGCGCCCGCCAAGAAGGCGGTCGCCAAGAAGGTCGCCGCCAAGAAGACGACTGCGGCGGCGGCCAAGAAGACCAGCGCCAAGAAGGACGACGCCGAGCTGGTCGACGAAGAGGCGACGGAGGAGACCCCCGGCAAGACCGGGGACGAGCCCGAGGGTGCCGAGAGCGCCGGGTTCGTGCTCTCCGACGAGGACGAGGACGACGCGCCCGCGCAGCAGGTCGCCGCCGCCGGTGCCACCGCCGACCCCGTCAAGGACTACCTCAAGCAGATCGGCAAGGTCCCCCTCCTCAACGCCGAGCAGGAGGTCGAGCTCGCCAAGCGCATCGAGGCCGGTCTGTTCGCCGAGGACAAGCTGGCCAACGCCGACAAGCTCGCCCCCAAGCTCAAGCGCGAGCTGGAGATCATCGCCGAGGACGGCCGTCGCGCCAAGAACCACCTCCTGGAGGCCAACCTCCGTCTGGTGGTCTCCCTGGCCAAGCGCTACACCGGCCGCGGCATGCTCTTCCTGGACCTCATCCAGGAGGGCAACCTCGGTCTGATCCGCGCGGTCGAGAAGTTCGACTACACCAAGGGCTACAAGTTCTCCACGTACGCCACCTGGTGGATCCGTCAGGCGATCACGCGCGCGATGGCCGACCAGGCCCGCACCATCCGTATCCCGGTGCACATGGTCGAGGTCATCAACAAGCTCGCGCGCGTGCAGCGCCAGATGCTCCAGGACCTGGGCCGCGAGCCCACCCCGGAGGAGCTGGCCAAGGAACTCGACATGACCCCGGAGAAGGTCATCGAGGTCCAGAAGTACGGCCGCGAGCCCATCTCCCTGCACACTCCCCTGGGTGAGGACGGCGACAGCGAGTTCGGTGACCTCATCGAGGACTCCGAAGCCGTCGTCCCGGCCGACGCGGTCAGCTTCACGCTCCTCCAGGAGCAGTTGCACTCCGTCCTGGACACCCTGTCCGAGCGCGAGGCCGGCGTGGTCTCGATGCGCTTCGGTCTCACCGACGGTCAGCCGAAGACCCTCGACGAGATCGGCAAGGTGTACGGGGTCACCCGTGAGCGCATCCGCCAGATCGAGTCCAAGACCATGTCGAAGTTGCGCCACCCGTCGCGTTCGCAGGTGCTGCGCGACTACCTCGACTAGGTCCTGGTCGTACGACACGGAAGGCCCGGTCTCCCTTCGGGGAGCCGGGCCTTCGTGTTGGCGCGGGTGCGGGGCGCGGCACGCTGGATCACTCTGGGTCTTCAATGACCATCCCAGAGTGAGGAACGTGCATGCGTCGTCCCCTTGCCCGGGCGCTGACCCGGCCGCTGGTCCTGGCGGCCGCCGCGTCCGCCATACCGCTGGTCTCCGCGGCCCCCGTGGCCGCCGACAGCATCGTCGTCGGCGGGTTCCCGGTCGATGTCTCCGTGAGCCCCTGGACGGTGGCGCTGTCCAGCCGTGACCGGTTCGGGGGTACCCGGGCGGGGCAGTTCTGCGGCGGCGTGGCCGTGGGCCGGACCACCGTGCTGACCGCGGCCCACTGCATGGGCGACGACGTCCTGGGGGTGCCGCCGCACCGGGCGGCCGACCTCAAGGCCATCGCGGGCCGTACGGACCTGCTGTCGGGCCGGGGCCAGGAGATCGCCGTACGCGATGTGTGGGTCAATCCGGACTACGACCCCGGCAGCAACGCGGGCGACTTCGCCGTGCTCACCCTCGCCGATCCGCTGCCCCAGAGCTCGGTCATCACGATGGCGGCCGCGGGCGACACGGCCTACCGGGCGGGCGCGGCCGCCACGGTCTACGGCTGGGGCGACCTCACCGGCAGCGGCGACTACGCGGGGAGCCTGCACGCGGCGCGCCTGCACGTGCTGTCCGACGCGCGCTGCGAGGAGGCCTATCCGGCCGGTGCCGACGGCACCTACCTCCCGGAGTCCATGCTGTGCGCCGGAGAGGCTCAGGGAGGCCGTGACGCCTGTCAGGGGGACAGTGGCGGGCCGCTGGTCGCGCAGGGACGGCTGATCGGGCTCGTGTCGTGGGGCAGCGGGTGCGGGAGGGCTGGGAGCCCTGGCGTCTACACCAGGGTGTCGGACGTCCTGCGGACACTGGGCCGCCACCGCGGCTCGCCAGGGCCGCACAAGGGCGCCTGAGAGGCGCCCAGGGGTAGAAAGACGGGCGGCCCCGCTCCTGTGGTTCAGGAGCGGGGCCGCCCGTCGCCGGCCTGGGCCGGTGCTGGCTCGTCGTGGACGCGATGTGTCAGCGGTCTTCTTCAGGAACGATTGCTGCTGGAGCGGAGGTCAGCCGCTCCGACTCGTCCTGTATCTCAGCGGCGATCTTCTTGAGTTCCGGCTCGAACTTGCGGCCGTGGTGGGCGCAGAAGAGCAGTTCTCCGCCGCTCAGCAGGACGACGCGCAGGTATGCCTGGGCGCCGCAGCGGTCGCAGCGATCGGCGGCCGTCAGTGGGCTCGCGGGGGTCAGAACAGTAGTCACGTCGCCTCTTCTCTAGCTCGACGAGCTGTCGTACCAGGGTCAACATCCAACCAGGCCGAAAACGTTCCCGCTCGTGGCCTTTTCTCGAAAAATTCTTCCGGGGCGGCTGTCTGCTGCCGGTTGGCGGCGAATGTGCCGTATTGCGTGTCTATGTGTCTGTACGGGTTCGCGCTGTGGGGTCAGGGTCGGGTCCACCCGGCTGGATTGCCGGTTGTTCATGAGGACGTGCCCGGAGCCTAAATGGTTCATGCCCCGAAGGGAACGTGATATGTACTTCACTCCATCGAGGGATCGAACAGGTATACGACCCTGGACTAGTGTGAGGAGGAGACGAGGGTGGCGTTACAACGGCTCTACCAGGCCTCGGTACCCTCTGAGCGGCAACCGAAGCCGGGCCCTTACCCAAAAGGGCCTCATCTGAAATTCAGCGAGGAGCGAACCGCGTGACCGCCGAAACGTCCGTGCCGTCGACAGCGCTGCTGGCAGGAGCAGACCGGGACGGTTCCAACTACACCGCGCGGCACCTGCTCGTCCTTGAGGGGCTAGAGGCCGTACGCAAGCGCCCGGGCATGTACATCGGGTCGACCGACAGTCGTGGCCTGATGCACTGTCTGTGGGAGATCATCGACAACTCCGTGGACGAGGCCCTCGGGGGCTACTGCGACCACATCGAGGTGATCCTGCACGACGACGCCTCGGTGGAGGTCCGGGACAACGGCCGGGGCATCCCGGTCGACGTCGAGCCCAAGACCGGCCTCTCCGGTGTCGAGGTCGTCATGACCAAGCTGCACGCCGGCGGCAAGTTCGGCGGCGGCTCGTACGCCGCCTCCGGCGGTCTGCACGGCGTGGGCGCCTCCGTGGTGAACGCCCTGTCCGCGCGGCTGGACGTCGAGGTGGACCGCAGCGGCAACACCCACGCCATCAGCTTCCGGCGCGGTGTGCCGGGCTCCTTCACGACCGCAGGCCCGGACGCCGCGTTCGAGCCCGGTGGCCTGCGCAAGACCAAGCGGATTCCCAAGACCCGCACCGGCACGCGCGTGCGCTACTGGGCCGACCGCCAGATCTTCCTCAAGGACGCCAAGCTCTCCCTGGAGGGCCTGCACCAGCGGGCCCGGCAGACCGCCTTCCTGGTGCCCGGGCTGACCATCGTCGTCCGCGACGAGTACGGCCTCGGCGAAGGCGGCAGCAAGGGGGAGGAGTCCTTCCGCTTCGACGGCGGCATCAGCGAGTTCTGCGAGTACCTGGCGAGCGACAAGCCGGTCTGCGACGTACTGCGCCTGTCGGGCCAGGGCACCTTCAAGGAGACGGTGCCCGTCCTGGACGACCACGGCCAGATGACGCCCACCGAGGTCACCCGGGAACTCGGCGTCGACATCGCGATGCGCTGGGGGACCGGTTACGACACGACGCTCAGGTCGTACGTGAACATCATCGCCACCCCCAAGGGCGGCACCCACGTAGCCGGCTTCGAGCAGGCCGTCGTCAAGACGATGAACGAGGTGGCGCGCGCCAAGAAGCTGCTGCGTGTCGCCGAGGACGACGTCGTCAAGGACGACGCCCTGGAGGGCCTCACCGCGGTCGTCACCGTCCGGCTCGCCGAACCGCAGTTCGAGGGCCAGACCAAGGAGGTGCTCGGTACGTCGGCGGCCCGCCGTATCGTCGCCAACGTGGTCGCCAAGGAGCTCAAGGACTTCCTGACCTCGACGAAGCGTGACGCGGCGGCCCAGGCCCGTGTGGTCATGGAGAAGGCCGTCGCCGCCGCACGCACGCGTATCGCGGCCCGGCAGCACAAGGACGCGCAGCGCCGCAAGACGGCCCTGGAGTCCTCCTCGCTGCCCGCCAAGCTCGCCGACTGCCGCAGCGACGACGTCGAGCGCAGCGAACTGTTCATCGTCGAGGGAGACTCCGCGCTCGGTACGGCCAAGCTCGCCCGGAACTCCGAGTTCCAGGCGCTGCTGCCGATCCGCGGCAAGATCCTCAACGTCCAGAAGTCGTCCGTCACCGACATGCTGAAGAACGTCGAGTGCGGGGCGATCATCCAGGTCATAGGAGCGGGGTCGGGCCGTACCTTCGACATCGACGCGGCCCGCTACGGCAAGATCATCATGATGACCGACGCCGATGTGGACGGCTCCCACATCCGGTGTCTGCTCCTGACCCTGTTCCAGCGCTACATGCGGCCCATGGTCGAGGCCGGCCGGGTGTTCGCCGCGGTGCCGCCGCTGCACCGCATCGAACTGGTCCAGCCCAAGAAGGGCCAGGACAAGTACGTCTACACGTACTCGGACCGTGAGCTGCGCGAGAAGATGCTGGAGTTCCAGAGCAAGGGCATCCGGTTCAAGGACTCCATCCAGCGCTACAAGGGTCTCGGTGAGATGGACGCCGACCAGCTGGCCGAGACGACGATGGACCCCCGCCACCGCACCCTGCGCCGGATCAACCTCTCCGACCTGGACGCGGCCGAGCAGGTCTTCGATCTGCTCATGGGCAACGACGTGGCCCCGCGCAAGGAGTTCATCTCCAGTTCGGCCGCGACGCTGGACCGGTCGCGGATCGACGCCTGACCGCCGTACCGGGCCCGGGTTCGACCTGGGCCCGGACTCCGGTCCCACACTGGCCCGGGCCGCGGCTCGGAGGCTTGCGTCCCGGCCCGGCGCGATCGCTCCGTTACCGGCACGGACCCACTGTCGCCCCGCCTGGCCTCGGAGCGGCGCCGTCGGTCGACTCCACCCGTGGGTGGAGGCTGAGGCGTTGCGGGGATCCACCCACGATCCACCCTGGCGCCGATCTGCCGACCTGCTGATTTCCGTAGCGTCGAAGGCGTCGGCAGCGCTCGCCGCCGGCATCCTCTTCCGCTCACGGAGGCTCAGATGTCCGGGCTGGTCAACGCGTTGGTGATCGTCGCCGTCGTCGCGGTGGTGATCGTGCGGCAGTTCCGTGCCCGTCGGATCGACACCGACCGGCGCTGGTGGCTTCTCCCCGTGATCCTCGCCGTCGTGGCGCTGCGCGAACCCGGCATACTCGACGCCCACCACCACACCGAGTCGGCCCTCCTGCTCGCCGTCGAGCTGGTCATCGGGCTGGCCACCGGAGCCGGCTGGGCCTGGACCACGCGTCTGTGGGTGGAGACGGACGGTTCCGTGTGGAGCAAGAGCACCAAGGCGAGCGGGGGCGTCTGGATCGTCGGCATAGGCCTGCGCGTCGGCCTCGTCGCCCTCGGCGCGGTCGTGGGTGTGCACCAGAACAGCTCGGCCCTGATGCTCGGCCTCGCGGCGACGCTGCTGGTCCGCTCCGGTGTCCTGGCCTGGCGGGCCCAGTCCTGCACCGGGTCGGCCGGGTCGGCCCCGGCGTACGGTTTCGGCATGGCGCGGCCCGCCCGGAAGGAGCGCGTGTGACGGAGAACGCCTGGACGCGCTGGCCCTCGCGGGAGGCGCTGGGCCGAGAGGGAGTCTCACGGCCCCGGCGGGTGCTCGCCTGGGCCGTCCGGCTGCTGGTGATCGGCGTGCTCCTGGGAGGCGCGCTCACCGGAAGTCACGTCCACGGCTGGGCCCTGGCCGGAGGCGCGGCCGGGATCCTGGGGTCCGCGGCCCTCGGCTGGGCCTTCTGGCGCACCACCCTCGCCCACAGGCTCTGGCCGTCGGTGGGACTCATCGCCGTGCTTCTCGGGATCGCGATCGTGGGACAGGCCGTCGGGTTCACGGTTCCGGCCCTCGTCATCTGGTGCGGTTGTGCGGTCAGTTCGCTGGAGCGGCTGCCCATCGCGGTCGCCGTGCCGGTGACCTCGGTGTCCCTCGCCATCTTCGCCGCGGTCAACAACGACGTATGGCTGACCACCGCGGTCACGACGGCCGGGCTGGCCCTCGCCGGATACACGCTCCGCCTCGACGCCGAGGCCCGGGGCAGCGCCCAGCGGCTGCTCACCCAGGAGCGCATGGCGCGTACCGCCGAGGCGGAGTCCGCCGCGCTGGCGGAACGGGCCCGTATCGCACGGGAGATCCACGACGTGCTGGCCCACAGCCTCTCCGCCCAGCTCGTGCACCTGGAGGCGGCCAGGCTGCTGATCGAGCGGGGCGCCGACCGGGAGACGATCCTGGAACGGGTCGTGGCGGCCCGGGGGATGGCCCGCGACGGCCTTGTGGAGACCCGGCAGGCCTTGTCCGCGCTGCGGGGCGAGATGAGCCCGTTGGAGGACTTCCTGTCCGAGATCGTCGGTACGACGGGCCGTGCCGAGGTCACCGTTACGGGTGACCGGAGACAGCTGCCCGCCGAGGCCTCACAGGCCGTGCGCCGGGTCGCCCAGGAGGCCCTGACGAACGTCCGTAAGCATGCCCCGGGCGCCAAGGTGCTGCTCACGCTGGACTACGGCGAGCACGAAGTGACCCTGGACGTACGGGACTCGGGCGGCTCGCCGGGCGAACTCACCGGGGCAGGAGGTGGATACGGTCTGCTGGGCATGCGGGAACGCGCCGAGCTGCTGGGCGGTTCGCTGCGGGCCGGGCCGGACGAGGAGGGATTCGTGGTGACGCTGAAGGTGCCTGCATGACGGATGAGGCCGTGAGGAGACCCGCGCGGGTCGTGGTCGCCGACGACCAGACCGTCGTACGGGAAGGCATCGTGATGCTGCTGGGGCTGTTGCCCGGGATCGAGGTCGTCGGCGCCGCCGCCGACGGGGACGAGGCGGTGCGGCTCGTCGCCGAACTCGCCCCGGACGTCGTCCTGATGGACCTGCGCATGCCGCGCTGCGACGGTGTCGAGGCGACCCGGCGGATCCGTGCCGAGCATCCCGGGACGCAGGTCGTGGTGCTCACGACGTTCGCGGACGACGCGTCGCTGTTCCCGGCACTGCGCGCGGGAGCGCGTGGCTACCTCACCAAGGACGCGGGCGGCGACGAGATCGTACGGGCCGTGGAGAGCGTGCTGTCGGGGGACGCGGGGCTGTCGCCGAGCATCCAACGGCGGTTGCTGGAGCGCCTGTCGGAGCCCGAGCCGCAGCCGTCGGAGCCCGCGGAGCCGCCGGACGGGCTCACCGCGCGGGAGACCGAGGTCTTGCTGCTGATCGCCGAGGGCCTGACCAATCAGGAGATCGCCCGCACGCTGCATGTCTCCACGGCGACCGTGAAGACCCACATCAACAACCTGTTCGCCAAGACGGGGCTCAAGGACCGTGCGCAGGCGGTGCGTTACGCCTACGGCAAGGGACTGGTTCGGCCACCAACGGGTTGAGTCACCTGATGGGGTGAAGACAGCGGAGAAGAAGAGTCGGGGATCTTCCCGTTCTGTCCATCCTTGGGCATGCAGTCAAGCAACGGTCGTCCCCGCGGTGGCGGGAGTGGTCACGAGAGTCCGGCCGAGAACCACGAAGGTCATGACCCGACCCCCGCCGAGGCAACCGGAAAGGTGAGGTACCACGACCCTTGGTACGACGCACTCGCGTCCGGCTGGGGTGAGATGGACGGCACGGGCGGGCCCGCGCCCGCAGTGCCCGCCGCGCGCCGGGAGGACGCGGACCACGCCGTCCGTGCGGGCGATGTGTATCTGGAGGTGCAGCGCAGCGCGGCCTTCCAGGAGGTGCGCGGCCGGTATCTGCGGTTCGTGGTGCCGGCCACCGTCGTCTTCCTCACCTGGTACGTGGCCTATGTGGTGACGGCCACCACGGCACCCGGATTCATGGCCCGGCCGGTGGCCGGCGCGGTGAACGTGGGGATGGTCGCGGGACTGGGACAGTTCCTCACCACCTTCCTGCTCACCTGGGCCTACGCCCGGCACGCGCGGCTGCGCAGGGACCGGGCCGCGCTCGAACTGCGCTGGGACACCCAGGAACTGACACGAGGCATTCGAGGCGGTACGTCGTGACCGGGAACCATCAGACGCTGGCGCTGCTGCTGTTCAGCGTGTTCATCGCGGTCACCCTCGGGATCACCACCTGGGTCAGCCGCAACCGGCACGGTTCGGAGGAGGAGTTCTACGCGGGCGGGCGTCTCTTCTCCCCGATGGAGAATGGTTTTGCCATCTCGGGTGACTATCTGTCCGCGGCCTCGTTCCTCGGGGTCACAGGGCTCATCGCCCTGTTCGGCTACGACGGTCTGCTGTACGTGGTGGGCTTCTTCGTCGCCTGGCTCATGGTGCTGTTCCTCGTCGCCGAACTGGTGCGCAACTGTGGGCGGTTCACGCTCGCCGACGTGGTCGCCGCCCGGATGAGCGAGCGGCCGGTGCGGATCGCGGCGGGAACTTCCTCGGTCACCGTGTCCGTTCTCTACCTGGTGGCGCAGATGGTGGGCGCGGGCAGCCTGGTCTCGCTGCTGCTGGGCGGGACGAGTCCGGCCGCGCGGGCCTGGACCGTCATCGGCGTCGGGGCGCTCATGGTGATCTATGTGTCGATGGGAGGGATGCGGGCCACCACCTGGATCCAGATCGTCAAGGCGGTCCTGATGATGAGCGGCACCATCGCGCTGACGGTGCTGACCCTGGTGCGCTTCCACGGGAACCTGAACCACCTGCTGCTCACGGCCGCCGCACGCAGCGGTCACGGTGCCGCCTTCCTGGCGCCGGGGCTCAAGTACGGCGGGGACTGGACCGCGCGGTTCGACTTCATCAGCCTGGGCCTCGCGCTGGTGCTGGGCACGGCCGGGCTGCCGCACATCCTGTCCCGCTTCTACACCGTGCCGACCGCACGGGCCGCACGCCGTTCGGTGGTGTGGTCGATCGGGCTCATCGGCGCGTTCTACCTGATGACGATCATCCTCGGCTTCGCCGCCGCGGCGGTCGTGGGGCCGGACACCCTCCGGAGGTCGAACGAGGCCGGGAACACGGCGGTCCCGCTGCTGGCCCTCGACCTCGGCGGAGGGGCCGATTCCACCGGAGGCACCGTCCTGTTCGCGATCGTCGCGGCCGTGGCCTTCGCCACGATCCTCGCGGTGGTGGCCGGGATCACCCTGGCCTCCTCGGTATCCGTGGCGCACGACCTGTACGCGTCGCTGCGGCGCCCGAACGCCAAGCCGCGCAGTGAGGTGGCCGTGGCGCGGGTCGCCGCCGTCGGCATCGGTGTCGCGGCGATCGGGCTCGGCCTCATCGCGAGGAACCTCAACGTCGCCTTCCTGGTGGGCCTCGCCTTCGCCGTCGCCGCCTCCGCGAACCTGCCGGTCCTGCTCTACTCGCTGTTCTGGCGCGGCTTCACGACCCGCGGCGCCGTGTGGGCCGTATACGGCGGACTGGTCCC
Organism: Streptomyces sp. NPDC048504; assembly: GCF_043200035.1. Lineage (NCBI taxonomy): Bacteria > Bacillati > Actinomycetota > Actinomycetes > Kitasatosporales > Streptomycetaceae > Streptomyces > Streptomyces sp. NPDC048504. The sequence continues at coordinate 579,671 of NZ_JBICXA010000003.1, read as the reverse complement.
CGCGCTCGCGCTCGTGCTGCTGTCGCCGGTCGTGTCGGGCAGCCCCGAATCGCTGTTCCCGGGCGTCGACTTCCAGTTCTTCCCGCTGCAGAACCCCGGCCTCGTCTCGATCCCGCTCGGCTTCCTGGCCGGCTGGCTCGGCACGGTCACCTCTACGGAGGCCCCGGACGAGGCCAAGCACGCGGAGACCGAGGTACGGGCGCTGACGGGGGCTGGGGCCGTCTGACGGGGGCCTGCGTGCCGTAGCCACGCCCGATTGTGCGGCTGTCGCGTGGCTACGGCGCCACCCAGGCGTAGCGGTGTTCCGGGCGGCCCGTGTCGCCGTACTTGAGGGAGAGGCGGAGGCGGCCGGCCTGTTCCAGGTGGCGGAGGTAGCGCTGGGCCGTGGAGCGGCTCAGGCCGGTCTCGGCGGCGACCTCGTGGGCCGAGAGCGGGTGGCCGGCGCTGTGCAGGACGGCGCAGATCAGGTCGGTGGTCGGTTCCGAGTGGCCGCTGGGCAGACCGGGGGAGGCCGGCACGGTCGTCGTGCGCAGCGCGCCGAAGATGCGGTCGACCTGCTCCTGGCCGGCGATGCCGCGGCCGCCGACGCGGTCGACGGTGCGGCGCAGGGCGGCGTACGAGTCGAGGCGGGTACGCAGCGCGGCGAAGGTGAACGGCTTGACCAGGTAGTGCAGGGCGCCCAGGCGCATCGCCCGCTGCACGGTCGTCACATCACTGGCCGCCGTGATCATGATGACGTCGGTCGTGTGGCCCTGTTGCCGCATGCGGTGGACGAGTTCGAGACCCGTCTGGTCGGGCAGATAGTGGTCGAGCAGCACCAGGTCGATGGCCCCGCGTTCCACGGTGGCCAGCGCCTGGGCGGCGCTGTGCGCGCGGGCGGCGACCCGGAAACCGGGAACCTTCCCCACGTACTTGGCGTTGATCTCGGCGACGCGGAAGTCGTCGTCCACGACCATGACGTCAATCATTGGGCCTCTTTCCTCAAGGCCAGGCGAGCGTTAAGCCCGTGTTTCGGCTCCGCAGTTGTAGCGCGAGCAAAACGAGCACAACAGGCTCTTGCGAGCAAAAGAACGGCTTGCGCCCAGAAGACTGCTGCTGTGGTCCGCGCCACATCTACGGTCCCGGCCATGAGCGCAGACACCAGCCCCGCCATCGAGCTGCGGGGCGCGAGCAAGACCTTCAGGACCCCGTCGGGGGGTCTGCACACGGCCGTACGGGGGCTTGATCTCACCGTCGGACGTGGCGAGTTCGTGGCGGTCGTCGGGCCCACGGGCTGCGGCAAGTCGACCACGCTGACCCTCGTCAGCGGGCTGGAAGAGCCCTCCGAGGGCGATGTGCTGGTGGCCGGTGAGCCGGTCTCCGGCGTCGGCGACAAGGTCGGCTTCGTCTTCCAGCAGGACGCCACCTTCCCCTGGCGCACGGTGCTGTCCAACGTCATGGCGGGCCCGCGCTTCCGCGGCGTACCGAAGGCGGAGGCCAAGGCGAAGGCGCGTGAGTGGCTGGCCCGGGTCGGGCTCTCCGCCTTCGAGGACCGCTATCCGCACCAGCTCTCCGGCGGTATGCGCAAGCGCGTCGCGCTCGCCGCGACCTTCGTCAACGACCCCGAGATCCTGCTGATGGACGAGCCGTTCTCGGCGCTCGACGTGCAGACCAGGGCCCTGATGTCGGACGAGCTCCTGGAGCTGTGGGAGGGCACCGGCGCCTCGGTCGTCTTCGTCACCCACGACCTGGAGGAGTCCATCGCGCTGGCCGACAAGGTCGTCGTGATGACCGCCGGGCCGGCCACCGTGAAGCAGGTCTTCGACATCGACCTGCCGCGGCCCCGCAAGGTCGAATCCGTGCGCCTGGAGCCGCGGTTCATCGAGATCTACCGCGAGATCTGGGAGTCGCTCGGCGAAGAGGTCCGCATCACGCGCGAGAGGGGTGTGGCCAATGTCGCCTGATGTCATGCCCGAGGACAAGGTCGTACCGTCCGTGGCCGAGCCCAGCACCAAGACGGACCGCGCCCATTCACGCGCGCGTGCGGCCCGTAAACGCAGAGTCGGCGTCGGGGCGGCTCGTGTGCTGCTCCTGGTCGCCGTTCTCGGCCTGTGGGAGTGGCTCTCCCGGGCCAAGGTCATCGATCCGTTCAACTTCTCGATGCCCTCGAAGATCTGGGACCAGATCTACACCTGGGTGATGCACGGGACCGCGCTCGGGTCCCTGGGCGAGCAGATCTGGGCCACGCTGCAGGAAGCGCTGCTCGGCTGGGTGATCGGTGTGATCGCCGGTGTCGTGTTCGGCATCGCGCTGGGGCGGATCACCTTGCTGGCCGACATCCTTGGTCCGTACATCAAGGTGCTCAACTCCATACCGCGGATCGTCCTCGCACCCATCTTCGTGATCTGGTTCGGACTCGGACCGTCCTCCAAGGTCGCCTCGGCCGTCGTGCTCGTCTTCTTCCCGGTGTTCTTCAACGCCTTCCAGGGCGCCCGCGAGGTCGACCGCAACCTGGTCGCCAACGCCCGCATCCTCGGCGCCAGCGACCGCAGGGTGACTCTCCAGGTGGTCATCCCGTCCGCCACCTCCTGGATCTTCACCAGCCTCCACGTCAGCTTCGGCTTCGCCCTCATCGGCGCGATCGTCGGCGAGTACATCGGCGCCACCAAGGGCATCGGCCTGCTCGTCGCGCAGTCCCAGGGCACCTTCAACGCGGCCGGTGTGTACGCCGCGATGGTGATCCTCGCGGTCGTCGCCCTCGTCGCCGAAGGGCTCCTCACCTTCGCCGAGAACCGCATCTTCCGCTGGAAGCCGTCAGGCTCCGACAGCTGAACGGCCCCTCGCCGCAGCCCCGTTGAAGAGCCCCCTTCCTCCCCGCACCGCACCCTCACAAGGACGTGAACCGCCATGCGCAAGACCGTCAGATACGCCGCCCTGGCCGCCTCGGGCCTGCTCGCCCTCTCCTCGCTCACCGCCTGCGCCAACGACGCGGCCAGCACCGCCTCCACCGGTTCCGGTGCCAAGGGCGACGGCAAGGGCGAGAAAGTCAAGATCATGGTCGGTGGCCTGGACAAGGTCATCTACCTGCCCGCGATGCTCACCCAGCGGCTCGGCTATTTCGACGCCGAGGGCCTCGACGTCGAGCTGCTGAGCGAACCGGCCGGCGTCCAGGCCGAGACCGCGCTCGTCTCCGGGCAGGTCCAGGGAGCCGTCGGCTTCTACGATCACACGCTCGACCTGCAGGTCAAGGGCAAGTCGGTCGAGTCCGTGGTGCAGTTCTCGCAGGCGCCCGGCGAGGTGGAGGTCGTCTCCACCAGGGCGGAGGGGAAGGTCAAATCGGCCAAGGACTTCAAGGGCAAGAAGCTCGGCGTGACTGGCCTCGGCTCCTCCACCGACTTCCTCACCAAGTACCTCGCCGTCAAGAACGGCGCCAACGTCAGCGAGTTCACCCCGGTCGCCGTGGGCGCGGGACCGACCTTCGTCGCGGCGCTCCAACAAGGCTCCATAGACGCCGGGATGACGACCGACCCGACCGTCGCCACGATCCTCGACAAGAAGGCCGGCAAGATCCTCGTCGACATGCGGACGCCCGAGGGCTCGCAGGCGGCGCTCGGTGGGCCGTACCCGTCGTCAAGTCTGTACATGCAGACGGACTGGGTGAACAGCCACAAGTCCACTGTGCAGAAGATGGTCAATGCATTCGTCAAGACGCTCACGTGGATGTCCACCCACAGCGCGACCGCGATCGCCGACAAGATGCCCGCCGACTACTCCCAGGGCAACAAGGTCCTCTACGCCACCGCGATCAAGAGCACGCTGCCGATGTTCACCAAGGACGGCGTGATGCCGGCGAACGGCCCGGAGACCGTCGAGAAGGTGCTCAAGGCGTTCAACCCGACCATCAAGAACGCCGATGTGGATCTCGACAAGACGTACACGACCGAGTTCGTGAAGAACGCGACAGGCTGACCGGCCGTGCCTCTCAGGCGCGGGTCGCCCACACGTAACGGTGTTCCGGGCGGCCCGCGTCGCCGTATTTGAGCGTCAGCCTGGCCCGTCCGGTGCGCTCCAGGAGCTTCAGATAGCGCTGGGCGGTCTGCCGGCTCACCCCGGTGCGGTCGGCGATCTCCTGGGCGGACAGGGGGCCTTGGGCGTTCATCAGGGACCGGCGGACGAGTTCCGCCGTGGTGGGGGAGTGCCCTTTGGGCAGCCCGGGCTCCGAGGGCGCGGACAGGGCGCCGAAGATGCGGTCCACCTCGGCCTGTTCGGCCTCGCCGCCGCCGTCGAGCGTGCGGCGCAGTTCCGCGTACGCCTCCAGCTTGGCCCGCAGGCCCGCGAACGCGAACGGCTTGACCAGGTACTGCAGCGCGCCCTGCCGCATCGCCGCCTGGACGGTCGTCACGTCCCGGGCCGCCGTCACCATGATCACGTCCGTCTGGTGGCCGCGTCGGCGCATCTCCTGGACGACCGCCAGACCCGTCTCGTCGGGCAGATAGTGGTCCAGGAGGACCAGGTCGAGGCGGGGCAACGTCTCCAACTGGCGCAACGCCTCAGCCGCGTTGTGAGCCTCGCCGGCCACGTGGAAGCCCGGCACCTTCTCCACGTAGGCCGCGTTGACCTGTGCGACCCGGGTGTCGTCGTCCACGACCAGGACCTCGATCATCGCGACTCCTCCTCGGCGGTCTCCCCGGGGGCGGTGAGAGCGGGTTCCAGATCCGGCTCGGTCAGCGCCTCGGGCAGGATGACGACGAACTCCGCGCCCCCGCCGAACGCCTCCGTCACCACCGCGCTGCCGCCCTGCCGTTCGGCGAGCCGACGCACCAGGGAGAGGCCGATCCCGCGCTTGCCGTGGGCCGGTGGCTTCTTCGTGGACCAGCCCTCGGTGAAGATCAAATCCCGTTGTTCCTCCGGGATTCCGGGGCCCGTGTCGCGCACCCGGAGCACTGCGGTACGTCCTTCCGTCCGCAATTCGGCCTCCACGCGTGCGTGCGGTGTGCCCGCGACGGCGTCGAGCGCGTTGTCCACCAGGTTGCCGACGACCGTGACCAGCCCGCGCGGGTCGATCAGCCGGTCGGGCAGCCAGGTCCGGTCGGAGATCCACAGGGCGACGCCCCGCTCGGCCGCGACGGTCGCCTTGCCCACCAACAGGGCGGCGAGCAGCGGGTCCTGGATCTTCTCGGTGACCTGCTCGGCGGTGGCCCGGTGATCGCCGACCACCTCTCCGACGAAGTCCACGGCGTCGTCGTACATCTCCAGTTCGAGCAGCCCCAGCAGGGTGTGCATGCGGTTGGCGTGCTCGTGGTCCTGGGCGCGCAGGGCGTCGATCAGACCGTGCGTCGAGTCCAACTCCCGGCCGAGCTGCTCCAGTTCGGTGCGGTCGCGCAGAGTGGCCACGGCGCCCCCGTCGTCGGTGGGCATCCGGTTGGTGACCAGGACCCGCTGGCCGCGCACGGCGAGCAGGTCGGTGCCGGTCACCCGGCCGGCCAGGACATCGGTCGTACGTCCCTGACCGAGCGCCTCGTCCAGGGAGCGGCCGACCGCCTCGTCGCCGATGCCCAGCAGCCGCCGCGCCTCGTCGTTCAGGAGCCGTATGCGCCCCGCGCGGTCCAGGGCTACGACGCCCTCCCGGATGCCGTGCAGCATCGCCTCACGCTCCGAGAGCAGCGCCGAGATGTCCGAGAAGGCCAGGTCCCGGGTCTGCCGCTGGACCCTCCGGGAGATCAGCCAGGCCGCCAGCGCACCGACGGCGAGAGCTCCCCCGGCGTACGCCAGCAGTCCCGGGATCGCGTTGATCAGCTGCGCGCGGACGCTGTCGTACTTGATGCCCACCGAGACCGCCCCGACGACCGTGCCGTCGGCGGCGCGCAGGGGCACCTTGCCGCGCGCCGAGCGGCCCAGGGTGCCCTTGTCGATCTCCTTGACCTCCTGACCGGCCAGGGGCTGGCCGGGAGAGGTCGAGACGAAACGGCCGATCTCGCTCGGAGTCGTGTGCGACCACCGCATGCCCCGCCAGTCCATCACCACCACGTACTCGGCCTTGGTGGCCTTCCGGATCCGCTCCGCCTCCTTCTGCACAGGTCCGTCCACGCTCGGCGGGGTGTCCTGGATGTCCTTGACGATCTGCGGCTGCTGCGCGGTGGTCTGGGCGATGGCCAGGGCGCGGTTCATCGCCTCCTGGTCCAGCTGTTTGCTCAGCGGCGCGAGGAACAGCCCGGTCGCCAGGACCGCGACTCCCGCGGCGATCGCCAGCTGCATCAGCAGCACCTGCGAGAACACCCGCCGCGGCAGCCCGAGGCGACGGCGGCGTGCGGGGGGAGTGGGGCTCATACCCCTGACGGTACGTGCCGGGGCGGGGGCTGCCCCAGGGGTGTGGCGTGGATCTCTTGACCAGTTCTTGGGGAAAGCGGCCTCCAGTAGAGGGCGATTTCCTGTGGAAGACCGGTCAAGCGCGGGTCAGCCGGCCGGCGCCGTCGTCAGCTCGCGCACCGCCACCACGTCCATCCGCGCCGGTGCGCCGAGGACCGACGCCCCGCAGCTCTCCGGGCGGGGCGGAAGCGACGCCCCCTGGGCGACGATCACGCGCCAGTGGCGTCCGTCGTTGTGTGCGACGGTCACCTCCCAGCGCGGTGCCCCGCCGTCCGTCCGTACGACGCTCAGGGCGTCCGTCGCGTACTCGCCCGCCGCCCTCCGCACGGCCAGCTCCGCCGCCTGTCCGGGCCGTTCCCAGGCCGAGGAGCCCCGGCAGCCCTCGACGACCACGCGGCCCTCCAGGACGCCCTGGAGGATCTCCTTGATGCCGTGCGCCTGGACCCGCCCGTACGCGTAGCCGTACGGCAGGACGAGCACCGTCGGCGAGAAGCGGTGACCGCCCAGATGGGTGACCTCCCAGGCGCCCTCGACCCCGGAGGCGGCCAGTTCGGCGGCGAGAGGACGGCCGAGGAGTGCGCAGCAGCGGTCGCGCTTGCCGTTGGTGCAGACGAGCGCGAGCGGGTCACCGGTGTGGGCCCGCCCGCCGAGCGCCGAGCCGAACGAGCGCGGGTCACCCGCGCCGAGGGCGTCGAAGTCGAGGGCGAGCAGTTGCCGCGGGTCCTCGGTCGTTGCGCTGTGCAGCCACACGTTTCCGGGAACGGTGTGGGCCGCGTACACCTGGCGCACCCGTGACGGCGCGGGGTCGGCGTGCCTCCCGGGGCGCCGGATGAGCGCGATCCGTACGCCCGTGGTCGCGGCGGCCGCTTCCAGGGCACGCCCCAGCGCGGGGTCCAGGTGGCTCGAAGTGAGCGCTTTGGCACCCCAAGGACCGGGCTGTTCCAGCAGCAGCCACGTCGTTGCCGTGGCCGCAGTTCCGGAAATGGGCTCGTCGAGGTCCCGAGAGACGGTCGCGCACGTACTCACAGAGGTGAGCCTAACCTGACTTGGCCCAGGGCGACTTCCGGCCGCACTCCTGTCCTACTCCGGTAGTGCCTGAGGCGGCCTGGGGCCTACGTAGTGACCGCTCGGCCGCATGCGCAGCGGGCGCTCCCCGTACTCCTCCAGGGCGTGCGCGATCCACCCCGCCGTACGGGCGACCGCGAAGATCGTCTCGCCCGCCGTGGAGGGCATCCCGGAGGAGACGGTGAGCACGGCGAGCGCCAGGTCGACGTTGGCGTGCAGCGGGGTGTGGCGGGCGGTGGTGGCGACGATGTCGCGGGCCGCGGCGAGGGCGGGCGCGGCGCCCGGGACCTCCTTCAGGAGGGCGAACAGGGCACGCGCGCGTGGGTCTTCGCCCGGGTAGAGCCGGTGGCCGAGTCCGGGGATACGGCGGCCGGCGCGCAGTTCGTCCGCGACCACCGGGGCGGCGGTGCCCTGGTCGAGCACGTCGAGCAGCAGCCGGTGCGCCAGGCCGCTGGCGGCGCCGTGCAGGGGGCCTTCGAGCACTCCCAGGCCGGAGGAGACTGCCGCGTAGGGGTGCGCGCGGGCCGAGGCGGCGACGCGGACCGCGAGCGTCGACGCGGCCAGGTCGTGGTCGACGAGCAGCCCAAGTGCCGTGTCCAGGACGCGCAGTGACGCCTCGTCAGCAGGCAGACCACTCAGCCGTGCCCACAAGCGGTGGGCCAGCGGACCCTCGTCGCGATGAGCGCGCCGTACCGGCGGCAGCGCGGCGACGAGGGTGGGGATGAGGATGCGCGCTGTGCCGAGCACGGCGTCCTCGGACAGGTCGAAGCGCAGCGGGTCCGCGGTCGCCGCCGCGATGGCCGCGACCCGCAACCGGTCGGTGGGGCCGGTGTGTTCGGGCAGCGCGTCCACGGCGCGGCGCGCGATGGCGACGGCCGCCTTGGGGGCCGTGAACGTGATCCCGGGGCGCAGCTCCCCGGTCCACAGCCACTCGGCGATCTCCTCGTAGGAGTGGCGCGCGGCCAGCTCGGTCGCGTCGACGCCCCGGAAGTAGTACCGGTCCTTCTCGATGAGCGTGATCCGGGTCCGCACGGACAGCTCGCCGCCGGAGCCCGAACTCCCGCTGCTCTCCCGCCTGTTGCGCCGGGCGAGCGACTCCACCTCCTTGGCGTCGAAGGTGCTGCCCCGCCCGCCGGGTTCGCGCCTGCTGCTCAGCTGCCCGCGACTCACGTACGCGTACACGGTGTCCGGCTTCACGCCGAGCAACTCGGCGGTCTCCTTGGTGGTCAGCCGTCGCTCGGGGTGCCCGGGAGCGGGTTCTTGATCGCGCATGGAGACCACGGTATCCATTTCTTGCATAGGTTGATTGAATCAATATTGACAGGGATTGAGTCAACCATGGACATTTGAATCAAGTCCAGGGAGGAAACATGTCCATCAGCAGGGCCGCAGCCACTCGTATCGAGGTTCCGCGGGGACTCGCGGGCGTCGTCGTCACCGACACCCGAATCGGTGACGTCCGAGGGACCGAGGGCTTCTACCACTACCGCCAGTACTCCGCCGTCGAACTCGCGCAGACCCGCGGCTTCGAGGACGTCTGGCATCTCCTCGCCCACGGCGAACTGCCGGACGCCGAGCGGAGCGTGGCCTTCGCCGCCGAGACCGCGGCGCTGCGCCGGCTGCCGGACGAGGTGCGGGCCGCGCTGCCCGCGGTGGCGGCGGCCAGCGGCACGTCGGGACCGCTGTCCGGGATGCGTACGGCCTTGTCGCTGCTCGGCGCCGCGAAGGGCTTCCGGCCGGTGTACGACATCGACGCGGACGCGCGCCGCCGGGACACCCTCGTGGCCTCCGCGGCCGTACCGACGCTGCTGACCGCGCTGTACCGGCTGGGGCAGGGACTCGATCCCGTCGAGCCGCGCGAGGACCTCTCCTATGCGGCCAACTACCTCTACATGTTGACGGGTTCGGAACCGGACAAGCAGCAGGCCAGGGCGATCGAGCAATACTTGATCTCAACCATTGACCACGGATTCAATGCGTCAACCTTCACCGCGCGGGTCATCGCGTCGACGGGGGCGGATGTGGCGGCCTGTCTGGTCGGGGCCGTAGGGGCGCTCTCCGGTCCGCTGCACGGGGGTGCGCCCAGTCGTGCCCTGGACACCCTGGACGCGATCGGAACCCGGGACCGTATCGACCCCTGGATCCGCGAACGCGTCCTCGCCGGCGACCGCATCATGGGCTTCGGCCACGCGATCTACCGCACGGAGGACCCGCGTTCCCGGATGCTGCGCGAGGTCGCCCAGCAGTTCGGCGGCCCGCGGGTCGAGTTCGCCGTCGAGGTCGAGCGCCAGGTCGAGACGATCCTCGCCGAACTCAAGCCGGGCCGCGAACTCCACACGAACGTCGAGTTCTACGCGGGGCTGGTCATGGAACTCTGCGGGCTGCCGCGGGAGATGTTCACGCCCACGTTCGCGGCCGCGCGGGTGGTGGGGTGGAGTGCGAACGTGGTGGAGCAGGCGGAGGACTCGAAGATCATTCGGCCGGTGGCGCGGTATGTGGGGGTGGAGGCGCCGGTGGCGGTGCCGCTCATGAGTTGACGGCGGCCCCAGGAACGCGTGTGGCCTGGTGCCGTTCTGGCGCCAGGCCTCATGGGTGGTGATCGAGCAGTGACGGGGTGCCGGGCCGCTCGCCGGGTAGGTGCCGGGCTCGCTCACGGTGGCGTGCGGCCGGGGCAATGGGGACGGGACGGGTCTTTGGTGGACGCGTGCTCGTGCGGTGCTGTCAGGCGTCGGGGATGTCCGCCTTGGCTCTGATCAGCGTTTCCCGACTCACGATGACGATGCGTTCGTAGTCGGCGCGTGCGGCGTCCGGGGGCAGTTCACCGTCCAGCGCATCGGTTGCCTCGGTGCCGATGACGGCGAAGTTGCCGTCACTGAGTTCGAACACGTCCGGGCAGGTCGCTCCTGAGTTGCTGCCACGGGCGCTCGGAGGCACACCGATGCGGCGCACGATCTTCAAGGGTTACCGGTCCTTACAAGGGGTGTGGGCACAGTTGTGAGCAGCAAGTTACTGGGTTCGAGAGTTGTTTGTGGCTTCACCGAAAAAGTCATTCAGGCGTGTCTTTCGCGCAGAGGGGTGACTGGTTTCAACAACCGCCCCGACGCCCCAGAAGCCCCGTCCTCGCGTCGGCCATGACCCGACGGACCGCGAGAACGGGGCCCTGGCTTCGGTGGTGTGAGCCCTGGCTGGCAGCTCAGCCGGGGCTCACACCTTTCTGGACTCATGGGTGGTGTTCGACAAGCCACGCGATCACGAGGAACACGTCGCAGGTCGCGCACACGCGCCCCGAGGAGACGTGCCGGCTGACGTGCGTCTGCCATCGGTCTCTCAGTCCGAGTTTCAAGATCGGCTCCCTTCCGGCACGAAGGCCGGCGAAGCGGGATGGCGTCCCGTGCCGCTGGGAACGCGGGTTCGCGCCCCCAGCTGGAAGGTGCGGTCCGTGGCCCCGAAGGATGCGGTAACGGGCAGCAAGCTACTGGGTTTCGAGAGATGTCCGTGGCTGCGTGGTGAACAGTCACTCAGGCGTATCCCGGGTGCAGACAGGTTGACCGGTGTCAGTCGGACGGCGGGTTGCCCACGACCCACCACTCGTCCGTGTCCGCTTCGTCGAGATCCATGACCAGGCCGTCGACCATGCGCCCGATGCCGGCCTCCTCCGAGGACTCGTTCAGGGACGCCCGCTGGGCCTTCGACGCCTCCCAGTACTCGCGGAAGAGGGGGCTCTGGAAGAACTCGCGCAGATGCCGGTACAGCTCCTCCCTGTCCAGGATTCCCGCCCGGTAGAGATGGAAGAGATGGACGTACCACGCGTTGGCATACAAGAACTGGCGGCGTTTTTCTGCGGGGATGCTCTTGTCGTACGTGTCGATCACCGAGGCGAGGGAAGGATCGTCGATCGCCCGGGCGAGGAGCTCCCACTGCATGCGCTGCTGATGCGCCAGTGCCTTGCGCCGGATCGCCAACTCCTCGAGTTCCAGACGCCGTTCTTCCAGACGCTGTTCCGCCAGGCGTGCCGCTTCGAGGCGTCGCTGACGTGCAGCCAGTGTCATCGTGGCGGTGGCGAGCAGCAGACTGAGCGCTGCGGAGCCGACCCTTCCCGCCGAGTACTTCCGTGTGGCCATGTCAACAACCCCCGAATCAGGCGGCCGTCCGCCGGTCGTCGGGTGCGGGTTGACAGAGACGGGGACCGGCGAGCGATGGGCGGCGCTTGCCGTCTCCCAGAGTGCCGAGCGGCTCTGATCGGCAGGGAGGCGGAGAGGAGGCGCACGGAGGGAAGCGAGGGTCGCACGAACCGGCGCCTTCCCCAACGTCTGCCCCGCAAGTGCTGCTAACAATCGTTCACTTCGCGGCGATTCTTCCGGCTCGTATCCTGGGGCGGCATTCAACCTCCGTACGTGTGCCGGACCGCGAGCCGGTGCACGCGTCGGCGTGAAAGAGGTCGCACGTTGAGCCAGCAGAGCCCGAGCGCAAGCCCGAGTCAGAGCCCGGGCCCGAGTACGCATCCGGCGTCAGCCCCGGGCACGGATCCGAGCCCCCGGCAGATCCCCGTCCTCGTCCTCGCCGGATTCCTCGGCTCCGGCAAGACGACTCTCCTCAACCACCTCCTGCACCGCAGCGGAGGCAGCCGTATCGGAGCGATCGTCAACGACTTCGGGGCGATCGAGATCGACGCGCTGGCCGTGGCCGGCGCGCTCGGGGACTCGACCGTGTCGCTCGGCAACGGGTGCCTGTGCTGTGCCGTCGACGCCAGTGAACTCGACGTCTATCTGGAGCGGCTCGCCCGGCCCTCCGCCGGTATCGACGTCATCGTCATCGAGGCCAGCGGACTCGCCGAACCGGAGGAACTGGTCCGCATGCTGCTCGCCAGCGAACACCCGGGGATCGTCTACGGCGGGCTCGTCGAGGTCGTCGACGCCGCCGAGTTCGACGACACGCGCGCGAAGCACCCCGAGATCGACCGGCATCTCGCCCTCGCCGACCTCGTCGTCGTCAACAAGCTCGACCGGGCGGTCGACGCCCCGCGCGTCCTCGGGCTGGTCAGCTCGCTCACCGACCGTGCCGCCGTCGTGCCCGCCACCTACGGCCGTGTCGACCCCGAGTTCCTCTTCGACTGCCGGCCGAACGAGGAGCGTATTGGGCAGCTGACCTTCGACGACCTTCACGAACACACGGGTGACGGCCATGGCGGTGGCGACGCGCACGCCGACCACCTGCACGCCGCCTACGACAGCCTCTCCTTCACCTCCGGCACGCCCCTGGACCCGCGCGGGCTCATGGCGTTCCTGGACAGTCGGCCCGAGGGGCTCTACCGCATCAAGGGGTACGTCGACTTCGGCGCCCACGATGCGCGCAATCGGTACGCCGTGCACGCCGTCGGGCGGTTCCTGCGGTTCTATCCCGAGCCCTGGGGCAGCGGTGACGCCCGGTTGACCCAGCTGGTGCTCATCGGCACCGGCCTCGACATGGCCACCCTCGGCAAGGAGTTGGAGGCGTGCAAGAACGGCGACGCCCCACACGCCGACGAGCGCGGCATGTGGGGCGTCCTCCGTTACGTACAGGAAGCGGAGTCGGACCAGGAGGTGGGCCAACAACCCGGATCCGAGCCCGAGTTGGACCCGGATCCTGATCCCGATCCGGAACTGGACGACTGACGACCGGCGCTACACCGGCCCCGCCACCACTGACACCGTCTTCGCCAGCGACACGCCCGAGCCGTCCCGTCGCGGGTCCATCTCCGGGAGCTCCGCCGGTGTGCCGTCCCGTTGTGCCGCCTTGGCCGGTACGGCGCCCGCCCAGGCCAGGGAGAGGCAGTCCTCGCCCTTCAGGAAGCGCTGGCAGCGGACGCCGCCGGTGGCGCGGCCCTTGCGGGGGTACTGGTCGAACGGGGTCAGCTTGGCCGTCGTCTGGACGGAGTCGTCCAGCGTGCCGCGCGAGCCCGCGACCGTGAAGACGACCGCGTCCACGGCGGGGTCGACGGCCGTGAAGGAGATGACCTTCGCGCCCTCGGTGAGTTTGATGCCCGCCATGCCGCCGGCCGCGCGGCCCTGGGGGCGTACCTGGGAGGCCTGGTAGCGCAGCAGCTGTGCGTCGTCCGCGATGAAGACCAGGTCCTCCTCGCCGGTGCGCAACTCGACGGCGCCGACGATCCGGTCGCCGTCCTTGAGCGTGATGACCTCCAACTCCTCCTTGTTCGTGGGGTAGTCGGGGACCACGCGCTTGACGACGCCCTGCTCCGTGCCGATGGCGAGGCCGGGGGAAGACTCGTCGAGGGTCGTCAGGCAGATGACCGTCTCGCCCTCGTCCAGGGAGACGAACTCCGAGATCGGGGCGCCGCCGGAGAGGTTCGGCGCGGCGGCCGTCTCCGGGAGCTGGGGGAGGTCGACGACGTTGATGCGCAGGAGGCGGCCGGCCGAGGTGACCGCGCCCAGCTCGCCGCGGGCCGTCGCCGGGACCGCCGAGACGATGACGTCGTGCTTGGTGCGCCGGGCCTCGGAGTCCTCCGGGAAGGGCTCGCCGTTCGCCGTACGGGCCAGCAGACCCGTCGAGGAGAGCAGCACCCGGCACGGGTCGTCGGCGACCTGGAGCGGCACGGTGGCGGCGGGGGCGCCCGCCGATTCCAGCAGGACCGTACGCCGGTCGGTGCCGAACTTCTTCGCCACCGCGGCCAGTTCGGTCGAGACCAGCTTGCGCAGCTCGGCGTCGGACTCCAGGATGCGGGTCAACTCCGCGATCTCCGCGTTGAGTCGCTCCATCTCCGACTCCAGCTCGATCCGGTCGAACCGGGTGAGCCGGCGCAGCGGCGTGTCCAGGATGTACTGCGTCTGGATGTCGCTCAGCGAGAAGCGCTCCATCAGGCTCTGCTTCGCCTGCGCGGAGTTGTCGCTGGAGCGGATGATCCGGATGACCTCGTCGATGTCGATGAGCGCGGTGAGCAGACCCTCCACCAGGTGGAGGCGGTCGCGCCGCTTGGTACGGCGGAACTCGCTGCGGCGCCGTACGACGTTGAAGCGGTGGTCGAGATAGACCTCCAGGAGTTCCTTGAGGCCGAGCGTGAGGGGCTGCCCGTCCACCAGGGCCACGTTGTTGATGCCGAAGGACTCCTCCATCGGCGTCAGTTTGTAGAGCTGCTCCAGGACCGCTTCCGGTACGAAGCCGTTCTTGATCTCGATGACCAGGCGCAGGCCGTGCGCGCGGTCGGTGAGGTCCTTGACGTCGGCGATGCCCTGCAGCTTCTTCGCGCCGACCAGGTCCTTGATCTTGGCGATCACCTTCTCGGGGCCTACGGAGAAGGGCAGTTCGGTGACGATGATGCCCTTGCGGCGTGCCGTCACGTTGTCCACGGCGACCGTGGCGCGGATCTTGAAAGTGCCGCGGCCCGTCTCGTACGCGTCCCGGATACCGGTGAGGCCGACGATCCGGCCGCCCGTGGGCAGGTCGGGACCGGGGACGTGCCGCATCAGGCTGTCCAGGTCCGCGTTCGGGTAGCGGATCAAGTGCCGGGCGGCGGCGATGACTTCGCCCAGGTTGTGCGGCGGCATGTTGGTGGCCATACCGACGGCGATGCCCGACGAGCCGTTCACCAGGAGGTTCGGGAAGGCGGCGGGCAGGGCCACCGGCTCCTGCTCCTGGCCGTCGTAGTTCGGGGTGAAGTCGACCGTGTCCTCGTCGATCGACTCGGTCATCAGGTTGGCCGCTTCGGACGGCCGGCACTCGGTGTACCGCATGGCGGCCGGCGGGTCGTCGTTGCCCAGCGAGCCGAAGTTGCCGTGGCCGTCGGCCAGCGGCACGCGCATGGAGAAGGGCTGTGCCATGCGCACCAGGGCGTCGTAGATCGACGCGTCCCCGTGCGGGTGCAGCTTGCCCATTACTTCACCGACGACACGAGCACACTTGACGTACCCCCGGTCGGGGCGCAGGCCCATCTCGTCCATCTGGTAGACGATCCGTCGGTGAACCGGCTTCAGGCCGTCCCGGGCGTCCGGCAGGGCTCGGGAGTAGATGACCGAGTACGCGTACTCAAGGTAGGAGCCCTGCATCTCGTCGACGACGTCGATGTCGAGGATCCGCTCCTCGAACGAGTCGTCGGGCGGCGGGGTCTTCGTGCTGCGGCGGGCCATCGCTGCCGGCTCCTCTTTTCTGGTCGCTCGCCTGGGGGTCGCTCCCCTTCGGCTCACTCTTGCTGAAGCGTGAACGGGGTCTTGACGTGAACCATTGTGGACCGCGGCACTGACAACGCGGACCAGGACCCGGCGTTGCCCGCTCGGGTCCGTCGCCGGCGGCTGCCGAGTGAGTCCACGTGTGCGACTGCCCGCAGGCTACGCGATCTCGCTCTCGGCGTACGTCCGCCGGGAACTTCGCCGACGGTCCGCACGCTTGCATACAGTGGCGGGACGAGCAGGATTTCTGCGGTTCCAGCCAGAGAATCCGCGATCGAAGGGACGTACATGCCCATGGGTCACACGGCCACCGCCGAGGCAGGGTCCGGCGGTCTGACAGCGACCGAACACCGTTTGGCCAACGGTCTGCGCGTGGTCCTCTCCGAGGACCACCTGACCCCGGTCGCGGCGGTGTGCCTCTGGTACGACGTCGGTTCCCGCCACGAGGTCAAGGGGCGCACCGGCCTGGCTCACCTCTTCGAGCACCTGATGTTCCAGGGCTCCGGACAGGTGAAGGGCAACGGCCACTTCGAACTGGTGCAGGGCGCGGGCGGTTCGCTCAACGGCACCACCAGCTTCGAGCGCACGAACTACTTCGAGACCATGCCCACCCACCAGTTGGAGCTCGCGCTCTGGCTGGAGGCCGACCGCATGGGCTCCTTGCTGGCCGCCCTGGACGAGGAGTCCATGGAGAACCAGCGGGACGTCGTCAAGAACGAGCGCCGCCAGCGCTACGACAACGTGCCCTACGGGACAGCGTTCGAGAAGCTGACCGCCCTCGCCTACCCGGAGGGCCACCCGTACCACCACACGCCCATCGGCTCGATGGCGGACCTGGACGCGGCCACCCTGGAGGACGCCCGCGCGTTCTTCCGCACCTACTACGCGCCCAACAACGCGGTCCTGTCCGTGGTCGGCGACATCGACCCCGAGCAGACGCTCGCCTGGATCGAGAAGTACTTCGGTTCCATCGCGTCGCACGACGGCAAGCCGACGCCCCGTGACGGCGTGCTGCCCGACACGATGGGCGGGGAGCTGCGCGAGATCGTCGTCGAGGAGGTCCCGGCCCGCGCCCTGATGTGTGCCTACCGGCTCCCGGAGGACGGCACGCGCGCGTCCGACGCGGCCGACCTCGCCCTCACCATCCTGGGCGGCGGCGAGTCCTCGCTCCTCTACAACCGCCTTGTACGGCGCGACCGTACGGCAGTAGCGGCGGGCTTCGGTCTGCTGCGGCTGGCCGGGGCGCCCTCCCTGGGGTGGCTGGACGTCAAGACGTCAGGGGACGTCGAGGTGCCGGTCATCGAGGCCGCCATCGACGAGGAGCTCGCCCGGTTCGCCGAGGAGGGCCCCACGGCCGAGGAAATGGAGCGCGCCCAGGCCCAGTTGGAGCGCGAGTGGCTGGACCGGCTCGGCACGGTCGCGGGCCGCGCCGACGAACTGTGCCGGTACGCCGTCCTGTTCGGCGACCCGCAGCTCGCCCTGACCGCCGTGCAGCGCGTCCTCGACGTGACGGCGGAGGAGGTGCAGGAGGTCGCCAAGGCCCGCCTGCGCCCCGACAACCGCGCGGTGCTCGTCTACGAGCCGATCGCGGACGAGGATGACGAAGCAGAGGCCGGCGACGAGAACGAGGAGGCGGCCAAGTGACCGAGCTCGCCACGATGGAATTCCACCCGCAGCCCCAGGCCGGCGAGGCCAGGCCGTGGGCCTTCCCGGCCCCGGAGCGCGGGACGCTCGGCAACGGCCTGACCGTGCTGCGCTGCCACCGCCCCGGCCAGCAGGTCGTCGCCGTCGAGGTGCTCCTGGACGCGCCTCTGGACGCCGAACCGGCCGGCCTGGACGGTGTCGCCACGATCACCGCGCGGGCCTTCTCCGAAGGCACCGACAAGCACTCCGCCGAGGAGTTCGCCGCCGAGCTGGAGCGCTCCGGCGCCACCCTCGACGCGCACGCCGACCACCCGGGGCTGCGCCTGAGCCTGGAGGTCCCGGCCTCGCGCCTGGCCAAGGGCCTAGGGCTGCTGTCGGACGCGCTCAGGGCACCCGCCTTCGCGGACAGCGAGGTCGAGCGGCTGGTCCGCAACCGCCTCGACGAGATCCCGCACGAGACGGCCAACCCGTCCCGCCGCGCGGCCAAGGAGCTCTCCAAGGAGCTGTTCCCGGCGACCTCGCGCATGTCGCGCCCGCGCCAGGGCACCGAGGAGACCGTCCAGAAGATCGACTCCGGGGCCGTACGCGCGTTCTACGAGCGGCACGTCCGCCCCGCGACGGCCACCGTCGTGGTCGTCGGCGACCTCACCGGCATCGACCTGGACGCGCTCCTCGCCGACACCCTGGGTTCGTGGACAGGCTCCACCGCGCAGCCGCGTCCCGTGCCGCCGGTGACCGCCGACGACACCGGGCGGGTCGTGATCGTGCACCGTCCCGGCGCCGTCCAGACGCAGTTGCTCATCGGCCGCGTCGGAGCCGACCGGCACGACCGCGTGTGGCCCGCCCAGGTGCTCGGCACGTACTGCCTCGGCGGCACCCTCACCTCCCGCCTGGACCGCGTCCTGCGCGAGGAGAAGGGCTACACCTACGGTGTGCGGGCGTTCGGCCAGGTGCTGCGCTCGGCACCCGACGGCACGGGCGCCTCGATGCTCGCCATCAGCGGCTCCGTGGACACGCCGAACACCGGTCCCGCGCTGGACGACCTGTGGACGGTGCTCCGCAAGCTCGCCGAGGGCGGACTCACCGACGCCGAGCGGGACATCGCCGTACAGAACCTCGTCGGGGTGGCGCCGCTCAAGTACGAGACCGCCGCGGCCGTCGCGAGCACGCTGGCCGACCAGGTCGAGCAGCACCTGCCCGACGACTACCAGGCGACGCTGTACCAGCAGCTCGCCGCGACCGGCACCGTGGAGGCCACCGCGGCGGTCGTGAACGCCTTCCCGGTGGACCGTCTGGTGACGATCCTGGTCGGCGACGCGGAGCAGATCAAGGAGCCCGTCGAGGCTCTCGGCATCGGCGAAGTGACCGTCGTCGCGGCCGAGTAGACGACCCGTAGCGAGCCGACGAGCGGCACGCGCGCGTGGGGGCCCTGGTGACTGAAGAGTCACCAGGGCCCCCTAATGTCCGAATTGGGGGAGAGGTTGCCCGTCTGCCCTGTGGCATGTGCAACAAAACCCGTGATCCGTTTGGGGATTGAAAGTGGCCCCCCTTAGCGTCGGTCCGGCTGTCCGTCAGGCACCGCGCCGCACTCGCGGCACCGGACAGTCATCGCCGAGTCCCCGTACGGCGCGAGCCAGGGGAGCCGGGGACCCAGGTCCCTGGGGTGAATCGGACGCCCGCGCGCACAGCGAGGGGGTCCGTAGGAGACCTTCCTGCTCCGAACCCGTCAGCTAACCCGGTAGGCGAGAAGGAAGGAAAGGACCAGCCACTCCATGGCGTTCACCCGCGCCACCGGGAAGCACCGTCGCCCGAGCCGGACCCACCGCACCACCGTTCGTGCCGCGAGTGTCGCGGCTCTCGCCACCTCCGGCGTCGTAGGCACCCTGGCCGCAGCCCCGGCGTTCGCTGCGGAGCCCGCCGCCGAGCAGACCGGTCTCACCCCCGTCGTCGCCATGGGCGACGCCGTCGCCGAGAAGATCGACGCCCAGGCCGTCGCCCAGCAGCAGGCCGCGGACGAAGCTCTGGCCAAGGAGGTCGCCCGCGCCAAGGCCGCGGCACTGGCCAAGGCGGAGCGCGAGGCCGAGGTACGCGCCGCCCGCGCCGCCGAGCGCAAGAAGCTCAACACCTTCGTCGCGCCGGTCACCGGCTCGTACGTCTCCACGGGCTACAAGACCGGCGGCTCCCTGTGGTCCTCCGGTGCCCACACCGGCATCGACTTCCACGCCTCGACCGGCACCTCCGTGCACGCGGTGGGCTCCGGCACCGTCGTCGAGGCCGGCTGGGGCGGCTCGTACGGCAATCAAGTGGTGATCAAGATGGCCGACGGCATGTACACCATGTACGGCCACCTGTCGTCCATCGGTGTCGCCGTCGGCCAGACGGTCACCCCGGGCCAACAGATCGGCCTCTCCGGGGCGACCGGCAACGTCACCGGCCCGCACCTCCACTTCGAGGCCCGCACGACCGCCGAGTACGGCTCCGACGTCGACCCCGTCGCCTACCTCCGCAAGCACGGTGTGAACGTCTGACGACGCACCTCCGCACTTCCCGAAGCCCTGGCCCGCCCGGCCGGGGCTTTCGGTGTTTCCGGAGCCCTCCTGTCCAAAAAATATCCATGGATTCCGGCCCGCCATCGGAAATTCCCGCTCATTGCAATAGAGTCACGGAACACACGTCAATCGTCGACGTTTCACGGGGATTAAGGCGGAGGTCGGACATGCGTATTCCGGCGCACTCGGTATGCACGGCGATCCGGGACGACATCGTCGCCGGTGTCTACGAGCGCGGCAGCCGGCTCACGGAGGAACTCCTCGCGCGCCGGTACGGGGTCTCGCGCGTCCCTGTCCGGGAGGCCCTGCGCACGCTGGAGGCCGAGGGATTCGTCGTGACCCGGCGGCACGCGGGCGCGTGCGTCGCGGAACCGACCGAGCAGGAGGCCGCCGACCTGCTGGAGATGCGGATGCTGCTGGAGCCGCTCGGCGCCTCGCGGGCCGCCCAGCGGCGCACCGAGGCCCACCTCAAGGTGCTGCGCGGCCTCGTCAGGCTGGGCCAGGAGCGCGCCAGGCGGGGCAACAGCGAGGATCTGCGCTCCCTGGGCAGCTGGTTCCACGAGACGCTGGCGCAGGCCTCCGGAAGCCCCGCGCTGACCTCGATGCTGACCCAGCTGCGGCACAAGATCGCCTGGATGTACGCGGTGGACGCTCCGGCCAACCCCGTGGAGTCCTGGGCCGAGCACGGGGCCATCGTGGATGCCGTGGCCCGCGGCGACAGCGAGCGCGCCCGGGCGATCACCGCCCTGCACACCGAGCGCGCGGGTACCGCGCACCGGCTGCGCTTTCCCGGTGGCGCGAACGGCACGGATCGTGTGAGGACTTCGCAACCTCCCGTAAACATGTCGGGCCTGCGGCATTAACACGGGCGCCGTATACAAAGAGAGGCTAATTCGCGGGGGATTATTTATGCTGCCCACAAGTGGAATTGCGAAGGGCTCGCCCGGTAATTCGGACGAGCCCTTCGAGGTTACGTGCAGCGTTTTGCGGCGAAAAGCACCGCAACCATCAATTGAGGAACCCTCACGGCGCGCAACCACCTCCGCGAGAGCGGCGCCGGTTCAGGCGCAAAGGGGGGCGTGCTCAGACGGTCTCGGGGAGTTCCTCAAGGCCTTCCGCGACCAGCTTCGCCAGTCGGTCGAGGGCCGCGTCCGCGCCCTCGGCGTCCGACGCGAGGACGATCTCCTCGCCGCCCTGGGCGCCCAGGCCCAGAACCGCGAGCATGGAGGCCGCGTTGACGGGGTTGCCGTCGGCCTTGGCGATCGTCACGGGGATACCCGAGGCCGTGGTGGCCCGGACGAAGATGGAGGCGGGGCGGGCGTGAAGGCCCTCCGCCCAGCCGACGTTGACGCGGCGCTCAGCCATGTGATGCTGCCCTTCAGAGTCTCAGGGTTGTCTAGACCAGTTTCCCACACGTGAAGCGACCCCGGACCGGCCTTGCGAACCGTCCGGAGCGAGTCGTCGGACCGCGGCCTCGGCCCGACTTCCCGTGCTCTGTTGTTCCCCACAGACTGCCTCGCGCCGTTGTCGGACGCGAGCCGTACGCTGGGCCCCATGCAGACCTCGTCGGACCGGCACGAGTACCCCGCCCACTGGGAAGCCGACGTGGTGCTGCGCGACGGGGGTACCGCGCGCATCAGGCCCATCACCGTCGACGACGCCGATCGCCTGGTCAGCTTCTACGAGCAGGTCTCCGACGAGTCGAAGTACTACCGCTTCTTCGCGCCGTATCCGCGTCTGTCCGCCAAGGATGTCCACCGCTTCACGCACCACGACTTTGTGGACCGGGTGGGACTCGCGGCCACCGTCGGCGGCGAGTTCATCGCCACCGTACGCTATGACCGCATTAGTGCCGACGGGCGTGCCGCCTCCGCCCCGGCCGACGAGGCCGAGGTCGCCTTCCTGGTGCAGGACGCCCACCAGGGGAGGGGCGTCGCCTCCGCCCTCCTCGAACACATCGCAGCCGTCGCCCGCGAGCGTGGCATCCGCCGCTTCGCCGCCGAGGTGCTGCCCGCCAACAACAAGATGATCAAGGTGTTCACGGACGCCGGCTACACCCAGAAGCGCAGCTTCGAGGACGGCGTCGTACGCCTGGAGTTCGATCTCGAACCCACGGACCGGTCCCTCGCCGTGCAGCGCGCGCGGGAGCAGCGCGCCGAAGCGCGGTCCGTACGGCGGCTGTTGGTGCCCGGCTCGGTCGCCGTCGTCGGTGTCGGCCGTTCCCCCGGAGGGGTGGGCCGCAGCGTTCTCGACAACATCAGGGACGCCGGTTTCACCGGTGGCCTGTACGCCGTGAACAAGGCCTTCCCCGAGGAGAAGAAGGACCTCGACGGGGTGCCGGCGTACCGCTCGGTGCGCGACATCGAAGGCCCCGTGGACCTCGCGGTCGTCGCCGTCCCGGTCGAGCACGTCCCCGAAGTCGTCACCGAGTGCGGCGAACACGGGGTGCAGGGGCTCGTCGTGGTCACCGCCGGGTACGCCGAGAGCGGCCCCGAGGGACGCGAGCGCCAGCGCGAACTCGTGCGCCACGCGCGCACGTACGGCATGCGCATCATCGGGCCGAACGCCTTCGGGGGTCATCAACACCGCAGCCGACGTACGACTGAACGCGTCCCTCGCGCCCGAGATGCCGCGCCCCGGACGCATCGGCCTGTTCGCCCAGTCCGGCGCCATCGGCATCGCCCTGCTCTCCCGGCTGCACCGGCGCGGCGGCGGGGTCACCGGAGTCACCGGCGTCTCCACCTTCGTGTCGTCCGGCAACCGCGCGGACGTGTCCGGCAACGACGTCCTTCAGTACTGGTACGACGATCCCGACACCGACGTCGCCCTCATGTACCTGGAGTCCATCGGCAACCCCCGCAAGTTCACCCGCCTCGCCCGGCGCACCGCGGCGGCGAAACCGCTGGTCGTCGTCCAGGGCGCCGGATCCGCCCCCCAGGGACACGCCGTACGGGCGACCCGGCTGCCGCACGCGACGGTCTCCGCGCTGCTCCGCCAGGCCGGGGTGATCCGCGTCGAGACGATCACCGAACTGGTCGACACGGGGCTGCTGCTCGCACGCCAGCCGTTGCCCGGCGGGCCGCGGGTGGCGATCGTCGGGAACTCCGAGTCGCTCGGCCTGCTGACCTACGACGCGTGCCTCTCCGAGGGGTTGCGGCCGCTCGCTCCGCTGGATCTGACGACGGCGGCGACGGCGGGGGACTTCCACCGGGCGTTGTCGGAGGCGTTGGCCGACGAGGCGTGCGATGCGGTTGTGGTGACTGCGATACCTGCCGTGGGGGAGGGGCCGGCTGAGGACGCGGCGTTGGCGGAGGCCCTGCGGTCCGCTGCCGCGGCGGCTCCCGGGAAGCCGGTGCTGGTGGTGCATGTAGAACTTGGGGGGCTGGCTGAGGCGTTGTCGGCTGCGACCAGTACGGCGCCACAGGTTGCTTCAAAGGCGCCCGGTGCCGAGGGCGGTGCCCACCCCTTCCGCCCCGCGGAACGACTGCCCACCACAGAGGCTGAACAACCGGTCACCGGGAGGCCGGCCCCCGAAGGCGGCGGCCTCATCCCCGCCTTCCCCGCCGCCGAGCGCGCCGTCCGGGCCCTCGCCGAAGCCGTGAAGTACGCGCAGTGGCGGCGCGAGGCCACCGACCCGGGCCGGGTCCCCGAGTTCGAGGACATCGACGAGAAGGGCGCCGCCGGACTGATCGGCGGGCTGCTCGCGCGCGGGCAGGGCCTCACGCTCGGCGTCGACGAGACGTGCGACCTGCTCGGCAAGTACGGCGTCGACGTCCACCGCGCGCTGCCCGCTCCCACCCCCGACACCGCCGCCGAGGCCGCCCGCACCCTCGGCTACCCGGTCGCACTCAAGGCCACCGCCCCGCACCTGCGACACCGCGCCGACCTGGGCGGCGTACGACTGGATCTCGCGGACGAGGACCAACTGCGGCGGGCGTACGCCGAGTTGGGCGAGTTGTTCGGGAAACCCGAGGAGTTGCGGCCGGTCGTGCAGCGGATGGCGCCGCGCGGGGTCGACACCGTCGTACGGGCCGTCATCGACCCGGCGGCGGGGGCCGTGCTGTCGTTCGGGCTCGCCGGAGCCGCCTCGCAGTTGCTCGGGGACACCGCGCACCGGCTGATTCCGGTCACGGACCGGGAGGCCGGGTCGTTGGTCCGGTCGATCCGGACGGCGCCGCTCCTGTTCGGCTGGCGGGGTTCGACGCCGGTCGACACGCCTGCCCTGGAGGAGCTGATGCTCCGGGTCTCGCGGCTGGTCGACGATCATCCCGAGGTCGTCGCCGTGACCCTGGAGCCGGTGGTCGTGGCCGCGCACGGACTGAGCGTGCTCGGTGCCTCCGTCCGCCTCGCTCCGCCGCCCGCCCGCGACGACCTCGGCCCGCGGACGCTTCCCGTGTACTGACGGATGTGCCGACGGAGGCTTCCCGCGCACCGGTCCCGTGTACTGAGACAGCTGTGACGAGACAGTGCTCGGCGGTGCCTCGCAGTCAGTGCGCCACCGTAGGATGGACGTCATGGCCAAGACCAGTACGACGACCCAGGGGCTGCGTGCGGCGATCGAGCGCAGCGGCTACTACCCGGCCCTCGTGGCCGAGGCGGTGGAGGCCGCCGTGGGCGGCGAGCCGATCCGGTCGTTCCTGGTCCACCAGGAGACCACGTTCGACCAGAACGAGGTGCGCCGGCACGTGACCGTGCTCGTCCTCACCGGCAACCGCTTCATCGTCAGCCACACCGACGAGCAGGCCGCCGACAGCACCTCCCCGACGCCGTACGCGACGACGTCCACGGAGTCCGTGAAGCTCGGCCGGATCTCGTCCGTGGTGCTCAGCCGCGTGGTCGCCAACCCGGAGTCGTACACGCCGGGCACGCTCCCGCGCGAGGTCGTGCTGACCATCGGCTGGGGCGCCGTCGCCCGGATCGACCTGGAGCCGGCCGCCTGCGGCGACCCCAACTGCGAGGCGGACCACGGCTACACGGGCAACTCGACGGCGGACGACCTGAGCCTGCGCGTCAGCGAGGCCGGCGACGGCCCGGAGACGGTGCAGCAGACCCTCGCCTTCGCGCAGGCCCTCTCCGAGGCGACCGCGGACGTACCGCGATAATGGCGCAGCCCGCGACCTGGGACCACCCCGAGCCCCTCGCCGTCGAGTCCGCGCCCGTCCCCGAGTACGGCTCCGGCTCCCTCGCCGACCTGCTGCCGACGCTGGCCGCGGGCATGGGCGTACCCGGTACGACCGCGGCGATCCCGGAGCTGACCCCGGCCGACCGCAACTGCGTCTTCCTGATCGACGGCCTCGGCTGGGAGCAGATCAAGGACCACGCCGACGAGGCGCCCTATCTGCACGCGCTGCTCGGCAGCTCGCGCGGCGGCACCGGTCGTCCGCTCACCGCAGGCTACCCGGCGACCACCGCGACCTCCCTCGCCTCCGTCGGCACCGGCCTGCCGCCGGGCGCCCACGGCCTGCCCGGCTACACCGTGCGCAACCCGGCCACCGGTGCGCTGATGAACCAGCTGCGCTGGCAGCCGTGGACCTCGCCGAAGCCCTGGCAGCCGTACCCCACGATCTTCCAACTGGCCCACGACGCGGGCGTGCACGCCGCGCAAGTGTCGTCCCCCACCTTCCAGAACACCCCGCTGACGAAGGTCGCGCTCAGCGGCGGAACGTTCCACGGGCGGCTCACCGGCGAGGAGCGCATGGACCTCGCGGCCGAGCAACTGGCCGCCGGGGACCGCTCCTTGGTGTACACGTACTACGCCGAACTCGACGGCGCGGGCCACCGCCACGGCGTCGCCTCCGACACCTGGCGCGGGCAACTCATGTACGTCGACCGGCTCGTCCAGCGCCTCGCCGAGCAACTGCCGCCGCGCAGCGCGCTGTACGTCACCGCCGACCACGGCATGATCGACGTGCCCTTCGACGAGGAGCACCGCATCGACTTCGACGCGGACTGGGAGCTGCGCGCCGGCGTCGCCCTCCTCGGCGGCGAGGGCCGCGCCCGCCACGTCTACGCGGTGCGGGGCGCCGAGAACGACGTACTGACCTGCTGGCGCGAGGTCCTCGGCGAGCAGTTCTGGGTGGCCTCGCGGGACGAGGCGATCACGGCGGGCTGGTTCGGCCCGCACATCGACGAGCGCGTCTACGACCGTCTCGGCGACGTGATCGCGGCGGCCCGGGACGACGTCCTGATCATCGCGTCCGAGCGGGAGCCGAAGGAGTCGGCGATGGTCGGCAACCACGGTTCGATGACCCCTGCCGAGCAGTTGGTCCCCCTGCTCGAAGTACGCTCCTGAAGTCCCAACGTCCTCCGTTTTGCCGAAAGGTGCTCAACTCCCCATGCCCGAGCTGGTGTTCTTCTCCGGAACGATGGACTGCGGGAAGTCGACCCTGGCGCTCCAGATCGAGCACAACCGCTCGGCGCGCGGCCTGGCGGGGATGATCTTCACCCGGGACGACCGCGCGGGCGAGGGAAAGCTCTCCTCCCGCCTCGGCCTCGTCACCGACGCGGTGGAGGTCGAGGACGAGCAGGACCTGTACGCGTACGTCGTCGACCACCTCTCCCAGGGCGGCCGCGCGGACTACGTCATCGCCGACGAGGCGCAGTTCCTGGCACCGGTGCAGATCGACCAACTCGCGCGCGTGGTCGACGACCTGAGCCTCGACGTCTACGCCTTCGGCATCACGACCGACTTCCGCTCCAAGCTCTTCCCCGGCTCCCAACGCCTGGTCGAACTCGCCGACCGCGTCGAGGTCCTCCAGGTGGAGGCCCTCTGCTGGTGCGGCGCCCGCGCCACCCACAACGCCCGCACGATAGGCGGCGAGATGGTCGTCGAGGGCGCGCAAGTCGTTGTAGGCGACGTCAACCAGGCGGAAGCAGTCGGCTACGAGGTCCTGTGCCGCCGCCACCACCGCCGCCGCATGACAGCGGCTACGGCTCGGGCGGCGGCGCTGTCACCGGATGTACTGCCGATGACGTCGGCCTAGCGCGGCCCCTCGATCACCGAGAACATCGCGCCCTCGGGGTCGGCCACCGTGGCCACTCGGCCGTGGGGGCTGTCGTGGGGTGGTGTGAGGGTGTGGCCGCCGAGGTCCGTGACGTGGCGCAGGGCCTCGTCCGTGTCGGCTACCTCGAAGTACGTCATCCAGTGCGGGCCCCGGTCGCGGGGCAGGGCGGTGCCGACGCCGTGGATGCCGGCGACCGGGTGGCCGTCCAGGTGGAGGGTGATGTAGTCGAAGCCGGCGAAGACCACCGGGACTTTCTCGTAGCCGAACACCGCCTCGTAGAACTTGGCGACGCTCGCGGTCTCGGAGGTCAGCAGTTCGTTCCAGGCGGGTGTGCCGGGGACGCCGGTGATGGTCGTGCCGAGGTGGTCGGCGGCCTGCCAGATACCGAAGACCGCCCCCGACGGGTCGGAGCCGATCGCCAGGCGGCCGGCCTCGGCCGCGTCCAGCGGGCCCACCCCGACCGTGCCGCCGCACATCCGTACCGTCTCGGCCGTCTGGTCGACGTCGTCCGAGGCGAGGTACGGCGTCCAGGCGATGGGCAGATGCCGGTCCGGCGGCAGCTGGCCGATGCCGGCCACCTCCTGTCCGTCCAGCAGGGCCCGCGCGTAGGGGCCGAGCTGCTGGGGACCGGGTTGGAATTCCCAGCCGAACAGCTCTCCGTAGAACTCCTGAGTCGCGGCCATCCCGTGCACCATCAGACTCACCCAGCAGGGCGTGCCCTGCGTACGCCGAGTGTGCGTGTCGCCGTTCAGGCCGGCCGACCCCCGTGCCTCGGTCATCGTCACCTTCTCCTAGGCCCCTCGCGGTGGCCGTATCGCTTCCGCAGCGCGGATCCGCGTGCCGCGGCAGCCGCGTGCACGCCCCGTGCCGATGCTCGCACCCCCCGTGGCGCACCGCGTCCCGGCCGCGCCGTCGGCGGGCGGCTCACCTGGGGAGGATGACCGGTCTGCGGTCACTCGTCCGTTTCCAGGCGATTGCCGTGGGGTGTCCATCGGTTGTACAGCATGTGCTCGTTCACGTACGCCTCGTGATCGAGGCTGTCCGGCCGAGCAGAGTAGTCGGACCTGGACGCGTCGGCCACCCCTTGCGCAAGGATGGTGGCCATGAACGCCATCATCTCCGCATCCGAACTGGCGAGCGATCTCGCCGGGACGAACCCGCCGGTCCTGCTGGACATCCGCTGGCAGCTCAGTGTCGCGAAGGCCGCAGGTGAGCCGCCCTTCGACGGCCGCGCCGAGTACGCGGCCGGGCACATCCCAAGCGCCGTCTACGTAGACCTCGATCAGGAACTCGCCTCGGCCCCAGGCGCCCATGGCCGCCACCCCCTGCCCGACACCGCGCGCTTCGGCACCGCGATGCGCCAGGCGGGCGTGTCGGCCGGCCGCCCGGTCGTTGTGTACGACGGCGGCCAGGGCTGGGCGGCGGCACGCGCGTGGTGGCTGCTGCGCTGGACGGGTCACCCGGACGTGCGGGTCCTCGACGGCGGGCTTCCCTCCTGGGAGGGGTCTCTGGAGACGGCCGCACCGACACCGGCCGAGGGCGACTTCACCCCGGAACCGGGCGCCGTGGAACTCCTGGACGCCGACGGAGCCGCCGCACTCGCCCGCACCGGGATCCTGTTCGACGCCCGCGCGGGGGAGCGTTACCGGGGCGAGGTGGAGCCCATCGACCGGGTGGGCGGCCACATCCCGGGCGCTTTGTCCGCGCCGACCAACGAGAACGTGGGCCCGGACGGCCGCTTCCTCCCGGCGGAGCAACTGGCCGCCCGCTTCAAGTCCCTTGGTGCCAGGGAGGGTTCGGGCGTCGGCGTGTACTGCGGCTCGGGCGTCTCGGGCGCCCACGAGGTACTGGCCCTGGCGGTCGCAGGGATTCCGGCCGCCCTCTACGTAGGCTCCTGGTCGGAGTGGTCCTCGGACCCGGAGCGCCCGGTCGCCACGGGTCCCGACCCGCAGTAGCGGCACCACAACGAGGAGGGCCCGCGACCGAACCGGCGCGGGCCCTCCTCGTCGTACAACTGACTAGTCCTGCTTCTTCCTTCGCGTCCCGAAGACGATCTCGTCCCAGCTCGGAACGGCCGCTCTACGGCCCGGACGGACGCCGTCCGCCTCGGCCTGGCGGTCGGTGGAGCCGATGAGCCGGTCGCGATGGGCCCCTACGGAGCGGGGCATCAGGACATCCGCGTACGCCGAACCGGCCGAGGCCGCAGGAGCCGGGGGCTCCTCCTCTTCCGGTTCCACCGCAGGCTCCTCCGGGGGATCCGAGGGACGCTCGGGGACCACCATGTCGCCGCGGAAGCTCGGTACCGCCTCCAGGAGGCTGGTCAGCGAGTCGCGCTCGCTCTCCTCGACCGGCTCGGGCGACGGCAGGGCGGGACGCTCCGGGCGCTCCAGGGCACGGTCCAGCGGCCGGTCGCGGGGCAGCCGGGCGATCCGCGGCACGAACGGGAAGCTGGGCTCGGGTGTGGCGGAGAGGTCGTCGGACTCGCCGATCAGCGAGCGCGCCTCGTCGTCGACGGCCTGGACGAGCCGCCGGGGCGGGTCGTACGTCCAGCTCGCCGAGTGCGGTTCACCCGCGACCCGGTAGACGAGCAGAACCTCCCAGGTGCCGTCGTCGCGGCGCCAGGAGTCCCACTGGACGGTGTCCTTCTCGGCACCGCGCAGCGTCAGTCGCTCCTGGACGGCCTCGCCGAGCTGGGGTCCCGCGTTCTCGCCGGGGCGGCGGACCGGAGTCTTCCGGGCGCGCTCGGCCATGAAGGCGCGCTCCGCGAGGACAGGGCCCTCGAAGCGGCGCACCCGGTCGACGGGGATACCGGCTAGTTGGGCGACTTCCTCCGCGGAGGCGCCGGCACGTATACGTGCCTGGATGTCTCGGGGGCGGAGATGGCTCTCCACCTCGATCTCGATCTGGCCGAGGCGGGGACGGTCGCCGCGTACAGCGGCGCGCAGACGCTCGTCAATCGGAAGCGTGTACTCCGTGCTGTCCGCAGCCTTCAGCACCAGCCGTGTGCCGTCGTTAGAGACGGCCACGACACGCAGTTCGGGCATGGGGACCTCCCGGGTGGTGCCTGCCGACGTCACGTGCGTCGCTGCTTCCGCTAGTCGAGTGTGGCCTGCCCGGGTGCAGCCTGCCACAACCTTGCCGAGTTGCCCGGCGTGTCGGGCACGGGCCCTGACTCGCCGTTATGGCACGGTTACCTATTCGCAACGCTAAGTGACCAACTACGTCACCCTGTGCAACTGGCCCCCTCTGGGCGGTCCGTTGAGGCCGCGGACGCCCTGGCAGGAGACCGCACCCAGGGCTCGCAACAGTACTCCATTTGGACCACGTGCGTGGATTGGCACGCCGCCCAACTTCTTGTGGGGGGCGGGACTTGGCGGCCCGGGCGGGGTTCGGGCGATCTTGAAAGTGGCGTACTTCACGCAATAGCCGGAAACGGAACTATTGGTTTCGGCCGTACGTCCCTTTGTCGTACAGATGGTTGATCAGGTACGAGAAAGTGCGAGAAAGTGAGGCCAGGTCCCGGAATGCGTGCAAGGCCCGATGTCGGCAAGAAACGGATCGATCTGAGCGTCCCTCAAGTCGCGGGCAGTGCGGTGGCGGCGGTGGTGGCCGCCAAACTCGCCTCCTACTTCGGGGTCTACGGCACGATCCTCGGCGCCGGCGTCGTGAGCGCGATAGCCACCTCCGGAGGCTCCGTCTTCCAGCACTTCTTCAGCCGGACCGGCGCACAGCTCCGGGAGGCGACCGTCACCTCCAAGGAGGCGGAGCAGACCCCCGCGCGCCCGGGGGAGTTCACGGAGGGCACCGTCACCGCGCGCGGGTGGGCAGTTGGAAGCGCCCGGTGCTCGCCGCAGCCCTCGTCTTCGGGGTCACCATGACCGGGATCACCGTCTACGAACTGGTGTCCGGCGACAGCTTCAGCGGCGGCAAGGGGACCACGGTCAGCGCCGCCGTCTCCGGCCACGACACGTCGTCGTCCCCCGAGTCCGGTGACGACGAGCCGAGTCCGGCCGATTCCCCGTCCAACTCCCCGAACGGTTCGTCGGCCGACCCGGAGACGTCGTCCGGCTCGACCGACGGCGGTACACCGTCCAACAGCGGCGGTACGACGTCGAGTCCGACGCCGACGCCCAGCGCTTCGGACGGCGGCACGCCGACCCCCATGCCGAGCGCGTCGGCTACTGACCCAGCACCCTCCGCAAGTAGTCGTTCTGGAACCGACGGTCAGGATCCAGCCGATCCCGCAACGCCGTGAACTCGCCGAAGCGCGGGTAGACCCCGGCGAAGTACTCGGCGTCCCGGGTGTGCACCTTGCCCCAGTGCGGCCGGCCCTCGTGCGCGGTG
Source organism: Streptomyces sp. NPDC048504 (assembly GCF_043200035.1). Taxonomy (NCBI): domain Bacteria; kingdom Bacillati; phylum Actinomycetota; class Actinomycetes; order Kitasatosporales; family Streptomycetaceae; genus Streptomyces; species Streptomyces sp. NPDC048504. The sequence goes on along the minus strand of NZ_JBICXA010000003.1, from coordinate 548,564 downwards.
AGGATGCGCTCGGCGGCGGTGAAGTACGCCTGATAGGGCGTGCCCTTGAACATGTGCACGGCGATGTAGGCACTGTCCCGGCCGGAGGCGGTGGACAGGGCGATGTCGTCCGCGGGGGCGGTGCGGACCTCCACGGGGAAGCTGATCCGCAGTTCCGAGCGGTCGACCATGGTCTTCAGCTCGCGCAGGGTCTCGACGAGGGCCTCGCGCGGGACGGCATACTCCATCTCCACGAAGCGCACCCGGCGCGGGGAGGTGAAGACCTTGTAGGGGATGTCGGTGTACGTCCGGGCCGACAGGGCCTTGCTGGAGATCTGGGCGATCGACGGGACCGTGCCCGGCGCCGCGCGGCCGACCCATTGGGCCACCTGGAAGACGCCGTTGGAGAGGAACTCGTCCTCGAACCAGCCGGAGACCGGGCTCACCGGCTTCTCGGGGCCCGCGCTGCGGTTGTTGCGCTTGGTGTTGGTGTTGCCGGTGTGCGGGAACCAGTAGAACTCGAAGTGCTCGTTCTCGGCCCAGAGTTCGTCGAAGCGCCCGGTGACCTCGTCGAAGGTCATCGGCTCCTCGCGGGCCGTGAGCAGGAAGACGGGCTCCACGGCGAAGGTGATCGCGGTGACGATGCCCAGGGCGCCGAGGCCGATGCGGGCGGCCGCGAAGACGTCGGGGTTCTCCTTCTCGGAGCAGGTGAGTACCGAGCCGTCCGCCGTGACCAGCTCAAGTCCCTTGATCTGGGCGGCTATCGAGGCCGACTCGCGGCCGGTGCCGTGCGTGCCGGTGCTGGTCGCGCCCGAGACCGTCTGCTCCATGATGTCGCCCATGTTCGTGAGCGACAGACCCTCGCGCGCGAGAGCCATGTTGAGTCTCTTGAGCGGGGTGCCCGCCTCGACCGTGACCGTCAAGGCATCACGGTCAATGTTGCGGATGCCGGTCAACAGTTGAGGGCGGATCAACACACCGTCCGTGGCGGCGATCGACGTGAAGGAGTGTCCGCTGCCGACGGCCTTCACCGTCAGACCGTCCTCGCCGGCCCTCCGTACCGCCGCGGCCAGTTCCTCGACGGAGGCGGGCGTGACCTCCCGCGCGGGCCGCGACGCGACCGTTCCGCCCCAGTTACGCCACGTGCCGTTCTTCGCGCTCGCTGTGGTGCTCAACGGTGCCTCCCCGACCCTGTGCCGGTCTGCTGAGCCGGCGGTACCCGAGGAAACCCACCGCGACCGCGACGGCACCGGCGACGACCGGAACCCCGTACCCCGCACGCGCGCCGGCTGCGTCGATCACCCAGCCGGCGACGGAGGAGCCGAGCGCGACCCCGACCGCCAGGCCGGTGCTCACCCAGGTCATGCCCTCGGTGAGCTTCGCGCGAGGTACGTGCTCTTCTATGAGGGACATCGTCGTGATCATCGTGGGTGCGATGGACAGGCCCGCAAGGAACAGCGCCACGGCCAGAAGCGGCAAGTTTCCGACCAGTAGGAGGGGGATCATACTCACGGCCATCGCGCATATGCCCAGCAGCCATCGACGTTCCGGGGCTCCCCGGAAGCGCAGCAGCCCGAACACGACTCCCGCCGCGCAGGAGCCCGCCGCGTACAGGGCGAGCACCACGCTGGCGCCGCCCTTGTGACCTTGCTCGTCGGCGAACGCGACGGTGACCACGTCGACCGCCCCGAAGATCGCCCCGGTCGCCACGAAGGTGGCCACGAGCACCTGGAGACCGGCGGTCCGCAGCGCGGAGCCACCGCCCTTGTCCCCACGCGCGCGTGGATGCGGCGCGGGCTCGGTGGCGCGCTGGCCGGTCAGCCAGAAGACACCGACCGCCAGGAAGCAGGCGGCGAGCAGAGGACCGGCCTCCGGGAACCACGCCGTGGACAGCCCGATGGAGATGATCGGCCCGAAGATGAAGCACACCTCGTCGACCACGGACTCCAGGGAGTACGCGGTGTGCAGTTGCGGGGTGCCCCGGTAGATGGCCGCCCAGCGCGCGCGGACCATCGCGCCCAGGCTCGGCACCGATCCGATCCCGGCCGCGGACACGAACAGCACCCAGTCCGGCCACGCGAAGCGGGCGGCCAGCAGCAACACGGCCGCCGCGGTCAGCGCGACGAGCGTCGCCGGACGCAGCACCCGCCGCTGCCCGTACTGGTCGACCCAGCGCGAGATCCGCGGCCCGATCGCTGCGGCGGCCAGCGCGATGGTGGCCGACAGGGCGCCCGCGAGCCCGTAGCGCCCGTTGATCTGGGAGATCATCGTGACCACGCCGATGCCCATCATCGACAGGGGCATACGGCCGAGGAACCCCGCGGCGGAGAAGCCCTTGGAGCCGGGTGCGGCGAACAGGGCGCGATAAGGGCTGGGCACGGGGGTCTCCGGTCGGGAAGGAGCAGGGGCGGCTCGGGGGAGCGATCACGGCTCGGTGAGAGGCAGTGGCGGCTCGGTAAGGTGTGAATGCGGCTGATACAGCTTACGAGCAGGTCGGCCCCGACGCACCCGCCCGTGAAGCGCCTGGATCTCCGCCCGGATCTTCGTCCCGACCCCCGTCCGGTACCCCGCCGTTTCCCGGCTGTCAGTGGTGGGTGGCAGGATCGGAGGCATGCCAGACGTGCTCGATGCCACCCCCTACGACGCCCTCCTCCTGCTCTCGTTCGGCGGCCCCGAAGGCCCGGACGACGTGGTTCCGTTCCTGGAGAACGTGACGCGTGGGCGAGGCATCCCCAAGGAACGCCTCAAGGAAGTGGGCCAGCACTACTTCCTGTTCGGCGGGGTCAGCCCGATCAACGACCAGAACCGCGCCCTCCTGGACGCCCTCCGCAAGGACTTCGCGGACCACGGCCTGGACCTGCCGGTCTACTGGGGCAACCGCAACTGGGCCCCGTACCTCACGGACACCCTGCGCGAGATGGTCGCCGACGGCCGCCGCCGCATCCTGGTCCTCGCCACCAGCGCCTACGCCTCGTACTCGGGCTGCCGCCAGTACCGGGAGAACCTCGCCGACTCCCTGGCCGCCCTTCAGGCCGAGGGCCTCGACCTCCCCAAGGTCGACAAGCTGCGCCACTACTTCAACCACCCCGGCTTCCTGGAGCCGATGATCGACGGCGTCATCGAGTCCCTCGCCGACCTCCCCGAGGACGTCCGGGACGGCGCGCACCTCGCCTTCTCGACCCACTCCATCCCGACCGCCGCGGCCGACAGCTCCGGTCCGGTCGAGGACCACAGGGACGGCGGGGCGTACGTCGAGGAGCATCTGGACGTGGCCCGGCTGATCGCAGCCGCGATCCGCGAGCGCACCGGCGTCGACCACCCCTGGCAGCTCGTCTACCAGTCCCGCTCCGGCGCCCCGCACATCCCGTGGCTGGAGCCCGACATCTGCGACCACCTGGAAGAGCGCCACGCGGCCGGCGTCCCCGCGGTGGTCATGGCACCCATCGGCTTCGTCTCCGACCACATGGAAGTCCTCTACGACCTCGACACGGAGGCCACGGCCAGGGCCGCCGAACTGGGCCTGCCCGTACGGCGGTCGGCCACCGTGGGCGCCGACCCGCGCTTCGCCGCCGCGATCCGCGAGCTGGTCCTGGAGCGCGCCGCCGTCGAGAGCGGCCGGCAGGTCACGCCCTGTGCCCTGGGCGCGCTGGGCGCCGGCCACAACCTCTGCCCGGTGGGCTGCTGCCCGGCCCGCGCACCCCGCCCCGCCGCCGCGGGCGCCGACAGCCCCTACGCCTGAGGAGTGCCGTGACCGACCCCCTGCCCCAGGAACTGCTCGCACTCGCCCAGGAAGCCGCCCACAAGGCCGGCGCCCTGCTGCGGGACGGCCGCCCGGCCGACCTCGCGGTCGCCGCCACCAAGTCCAGCCCGATCGACGTCGTCACCGAGATGGACATCGCGGCCGAGAAGCTGATCACCGACCTGATCTCCGAACAGCGCCCCGACGACGGCTTCCTGGGCGAGGAGGGCGCCTCCGTCGAGGGCACCAGCGGCGTCCGCTGGGTCATCGACCCGCTCGACGGCACGGTCAACTACCTGTACGGACTGCCCACTTGGTCCGTCTCCATCGCCGCCGAGCTGCACGGTGAGACCGTCGTCGGGGTCGTCGCGGTCCCGATGCGCGGCGAGACGTTCCACGCGGTGCTCGGCGGCGGGGCGTGGGCCACGGGCGCGTGGGAGGGCGAGCGCAGGCTCGCCTGCCGCCCTGCGGCGCCCCTGGAGCAGGCGTTGGTCTCGACCGGCTTCAACTACGTCACCGAGGTCCGCGCCCACCAGGCCGACGTGGCCCAGAAGTTGATCCCGTTGCTGCGTGACATCCGGCGGGGCGGGTCGGCGGCGGTCGATCTGTGCGACGTGGCCGCGGGACGCCTGGACGGTTACTACGAGCGGGGGTTGAACCCGTGGGACCTCGCCGCGGGGGACCTGATCGCCCGTGAGGCGGGCGCCCTGACCGGTGGACGCCCCGGAGAACGCCCCGCACGTGATCTGGCGGTCGCGGGCACCCCCGGCGTCTTCGAGCCCCTCCAGCGGCTGTTGGAGGACTTCGGGGCCTGGCACGACTGACGCTCACAGAACCAACGGCGAGAGCAGTAGCCGACGGCGAGGGCCCGCCAAGTCGGACCGAGGGTGAAAAAGCAGAAGCAGCAGGACCCCGGCGCTGGATTCGCCGGGGTCCTGCTTTTCTGCTGGCCGCACTGATCAGACGCTCGTCGCGCCGACCTCCACACCGTGGTCGGCGGCGAGGCGGCGCAGGTCGTCGAGCTCGGCCTGTTCCACCTCGACGAGGAAGTCGTCGCCCTCGTCACGAGCCCGCGTCAGGTCGGTCTCGGTCGCCCTTATGCGCTGCAGAAGTCCTGCGGTGAATGCGTCCATGCTGCGCCCCCTCGTCCTGGGTCGTGGGTCGTTTGGCACGGGGGTGTGCCGTCCGGAAGGGGCGATCACGTCTGCGGTATGGGGTGCCCAGCGCTGCCCTGGCTGGGCGGCGACGGTGCCGGACACCCACGCCCGCTCTGCGGAAGCGGTTGGACGTACCACAAGGTGGCTTGCCACGTGCAGAGCGTGATCGCGGGGTGTAAATCCGTCCTCCCCCCGCTCCCTTCCGTGGAAACCTCAACCCACCGAGAAAATCCCGCATTCCCGGGCCTCACACCCGACCTTCATCTCGCGCCCGGCCGCCTTACAGCCGACTTATGGCCGAAAAGGGCAGGATGGAGGTCACACAGCCACGAAGACCCTGCCCGCGTGCGCCGAGGCGCGCTACGCGGGTGGACAGAGGAAGGACAAGCGACGTGCGCGTACTCGTCGTCGAGGACGAGCAGCTGCTCGCCGATGCGGTGGCCACCGGACTGCGCCGGGAGGCCATGGCCGTCGACGTCGTGTACGACGGTGCGGCCGCCCTGGAGCGCATCGGCGTCAACGACTACGACGTGGTCGTCCTCGACCGCGACCTCCCGCTCGTGCACGGCGACGACGTCTGCCGCAAGATCGTCGAGCTCGGCATGCCCACCCGCGTGCTGATGCTCACCGCGTCCGGCGACGTCAGCGACCGTGTCGAGGGATTGGAGATCGGCGCCGACGACTATCTGCCCAAGCCCTTCGCGTTCAGCGAGCTGACGGCACGCGTGCGTGCCCTCGGCCGGCGCACCAGCGTGCCGCTGCCGCCCGTCCTGGAGCGCGCCGGCATCAAGCTCGACCCGAACCGCCGCGAGGTGTTCCGCGACGGCAAGGAGGTTCAGCTCGCGCCCAAGGAGTTCGCCGTCCTGGAGGTGCTGCTGCGCAGCGAGGGTGCCGTCGTCTCCGCGGAGCAGCTCCTGGAGAAGGCCTGGGACGAGAACACGGACCCGTTCACCAACGTCGTGCGCGTCACCGTGATGACCCTGCGGCGCAAGCTCGGTGAGCCCCCGGTCATCGTCACCGTCCCCGGCTCCGGTTACCGGATCTGATCCACTGTGGCCACGACCCCCGCGCCTCCCCAGGCGCCCCCGAAGCCCACGTGGGACCCCAGAAGGCCCGAACCGCCGTTCCCCTGGCTGCGCCCCACCATCCGCATAAGGCTCACGCTGCTGTACGGCGGCATGTTCCTGATCGCCGGCATCCTGCTGCTGTCGATCATCTACCTGCTCGCCGCCCAGGCGCTGAACACGGGCAACGAACCGCTGTTCAAGATCGTCGACGGCGATTCGATCAAGGTCACCAGCGACAGCTGCACCGCGGTGAACAACGCGAGCAACATCCCGCTGGGCCAGTTCAACGCCGCGATCAGCGAGTGCATCGACCACCAGCGCCAGGCCGCCCTGGACAACCTCCTCAGCCGCTCGCTGCTGGCCCTGCTGGGTCTCGCGATCATCGCCTTCGCGTTCGGTTACGCGATGGCGGGCCGGGTGCTGTCCCCGCTCGGCCGGATCACCCGCACCGCCCGCGCGGTGGCCGGCTCGGACCTGTCCCGCCGGATCGAGCTGGACGGCCCGGACGACGAACTCAAGGAACTCGCGGACACCTTCGACGAGATGCTGGAGCGGCTGCAGAGAGCCTTCACCGCACAGCAACGCTTTGTGGGGAACGCCTCGCACGAACTGAGAACGCCGCTCGCGATCAACCGCACGCTCCTGGAAGTGCATCTGTCCGATCCCGGCGCCCCCATGGAACTGCAACAGCTGGGCAAGACGCTGCTCGCCACCAACGAGCGCAGCGAGCAGCTCGTGGAGGGTCTGCTGCTGCTCGCCCGCAGCGACAACCAGATCGTCGAGCGCAAGCCCGTCGACCTCGCCGAGGTCGCCGAGCAGGCCGTCGACCAGGTGCACGGCGAGGCGGCCGCCAAGGGTGTGGTGATCCGCGGCGAACAGAAGCCGGCGGTCGTCCAGGGCAATGGCGTCCTCCTGGAGCGCATCGCACTGAACCTGGTGCAGAACGCGGTGCGCTACAACGTGCCGGAGGACGGCTGGGTCGAGGTCACCACGGAGGTGCAGCACGGCCATGCGGTGCTGGTCGTCTCGAACACGGGGCCGGTGGTCCCGGCGTACGAGATCGACAACCTCTTCGAGCCCTTCAGACGGCTGCGTACGGAGCGGACGGGCAGCGACAAGGGGGTGGGTCTCGGCCTGTCGATCGCGCGGTCCGTGGCGCGGGCGCACGGTGGCCATATCTCGGCGCAGCCGCGTGAGGGGGGTGGACTCGTGATGCGAGTCACCCTGCCCATCTGAGATCATGTCGCCGACACACGAGGATGTTCGCTTTGCGCGGAATTTTCTGGCCGCTTCTCCGGCAACCCCGTGTGTGATCGATCACAAGCACGATTTTCGGGGCATCTACTCTCCGTGATCATGCACCCTGTCGGAAAGCCGGGAAAATCCGGGTTTTCGGGGGTCTTGATCACGGGAAGTACACGATGAGGTGCCTTTGAAGAGCGGCACGAGGACCGTGTACGGTCCCCTTCGCCATCCAAGCCGATCACTCTTGAGGGGTCCGGTTGGGTGTCGATTGAGTAACAGACCTTGATGTGAGGCAAAATCTCCGCCTCAGGTCGGGCACAAGTCCGGCCTCTCACGCGTTACGTGCGCTGGAGACACCGCAGACACCCAGAGGGGGAGAGCGCGACATGGCAACGGATTACGACACCCCACGCAAGACCGACGACGACGTCGACTCGGACAGCCTTGAAGAACTCAAGGCGCGTAGGAACGACAAGTCGACTTCCGCAGTGGACGTCGACGAATTCGAGGCCGCCGAGGGCCTTGAGCTGCCCGGAGCGGACCTCTCGAACGAAGAGCTGGCCGTCCGGGTGCTGCCCAAGCAGCAGGACGAGTTCACTTGCATGAGCTGCTTCCTGGTGCACCACCGCAGCCAGCTGGCCCGCGAGAAGAACGGCCAGCCGATCTGCCGCGACTGCGACTGAGGCGGGGTCGGCCGTGACTGGCTCGACCCCACCCTGGAAGCGCCGCTCCCTCCAGCCGGGAGCGGACGAAGGGCCGACAGACGGTCCTCATGGCGCGCGTGACGACGAGCGGGGCTCATCCGAACCTGGATCAGCCTCGCTCGAACCGGCCGACCGGGCTGACCTCCCGGTGCCGGCGGACGTTCCCGCAGCCGCCCCCGTCGCCAAACGACGGGCGGCGGTGATCCGGGACAAGGCCAGGGAAGGCGTCCGTAAGGGCGGCAGCCGGGCCAGGGCCGGTCTGGCGTACCTCGCCGACCGGATCATCGACATCGCCCCGCGGATCCCCGTACGGGACCTTCAGGCGCTTCGGCGACAGTTCCCGGGCCTCGGCCCCGAACAGCTCGCCGACAAACTGGTGGCGGGCGCGGCCAACGCGACATCGACGGTCGGCGCGGGAATCGGTGCCGCGGCGATGCTGCCGGTGCCGCCGGCGATGCCCACCGAACTGGCCGCCGAGATCACCGGCGTCGCCGCGATCGAGCTGAAGCTGATCGCCGAGCTCTACGAGGTCTACGGCGCCCGTCCGCCCGGCGACCTCCGGCAGCGCAGCACCACGTATCTGAACTCCTGGTCCGGGGAGCGCGGTATCGACGTGACCAAACCGTCGACCATGAGCGCCGCGCTGAACGGCCACATGAAGCGCGAGCTGCGCCAGCAGATCATGAAACGGATGGTCCGCGACCTGCCGAACCTGATGCCCTTCATGGTCGGCGCCGCCGTCGGAGCGGTCATGAACCGCCGGGACACCAGGAAACTCGCGGAGCGCATCCGCAAGGACCTGCGCAAGGCCCAGGTCCCGTGGGACGCGCTGCCCGAACTGCCGCCCCTGGAGACCCCGCCCGACCCGCTCCGGATGGGGGAGATCCCGAAGGAACTCGGTCGCTGAACAGGTCCTAGACGGCTGCCGCCCGCGCGGTCTTCAGCGCCTCGGCCAGCCGCTCCGGCTCACGGGTCGACAGATACAGGTACGGCGTAGGGTCGTCCGGGTCGGTGACCTCGACGCGCAGTGCCCTCGGGATGTACGAGCGCAGCAGCAGGAAGGCGCGGGTGTCGGCCTTGTAGGTCCGCCAGGCGCGCGCTTCCTCCGGGTCCAGGATCTCCGCCTCGCCCAGGGCCGTCACCGGGATCTTCGCCTCGCCCGCGATCAGCTGGTCGCCCACGATCCGGATGCGGAGCGAGCCGTAGGAGCTGGCCATGACGGATGCGGCCGCGGTGCCGCCGACCAGGCCGCCGAGCAGCGGCAGGGTGCCGAAGGGCAGCAGGATCAGGGCGAAGGAGACGCCGACCAGGAACGAGATGAACCACCACGAACGGGGGGCGGTGAGGCGCTCGTCGTAGGGGGAGGCGGAAAGCTGCATGGAGCCAAGCTTGGCACGGTGTCCGGAACCTACCGACGCGCGGGTAAGGTCTGCGGCTGTGAGTGGTACTTCTCCAGCTCTTAAGCCTCCGTCCGACGCCGTGAAACCGGTGCGGCACCCTGACGCGCCCGCGCCGGGCGAGCTGCTCGGTGCGCACTACGAACAGTGTTTCGGGTGTGGCGGCGAGCAGCCGCACGGGCTGCACCTGGAGGCGCGGGCCGGCGAGGGCGTGACGATCACCGCCGAGTTCACCGTGCGGGCCGCCCACCAGGGCGCCCCGGGCCTCGCGCACGGCGGCGTGCTCGCCAGCGCGCTGGACGAGACCCTCGGTTCGCTGAACTGGCTGCTGCGGACGATCGCCGTGACCGGCCGTCTGGAGACGGACTTCGTCCGGCCGGTGCCCGTGGACACCGTGCTGTACCTGGAGGCCGAGGTGACGGCCGTGGCCGGCCGGAAGATCTACTCGACCGCCACCGGACGCATCGGCGGCCCCGACGGGCCCCTCGCCGTGCGCGCCGACGCTCTGTTCGTCGAGGTGAAGGTCGACCACTTCATCGACAACGGCCGCCCGCAGGAGATCCGGGCCGCCATGGACGACCCGGACCAGGTCCGGCGTACCCGTGCCTTCGAGGTGAACCCGTGAGCCGTAGCCCTCTGGACGTGTCGATCCGCCGCGTCGACCCGGACGTACCGCTTCCGTCGTACGAGCATCCCGGTGACGCGGGAGCCGATCTGCGGACCACCGAGAGCCGGGAACTGAAGCCGGGTGAACGGGCCGTACTGCCCACGGGGGTGTCTATCGCTCTCCCCGAGGGGTACGCGGCCTTCGTGCACCCTCGTTCGGGGCTCGCCGCCCGCTGCGGTGTTGCCCTGGTGAATGCCCCGGGGACGGTTGATGCCGGGTACCGTGGGGAGATCAAGGTGATCGTGGTGAATCTCGACCCGTACGAGTCGGTTCGGTTCGAGCGCTTCGACCGGATCGCCCAGCTGGTCGTCCAGCAGGTCGAGAGGGTCCGCTTCCACGAGGTCGCGGAACTTCCCGAATCGGCGCGGGCCGAGGGGGGCTTCGGGTCCACCGGCGGTCACGCCGCCGTGGGCGGCACCACGGGTGGGAATCGATACGCTTCGGTCGTATCCGACCGGGAAGGACAGTGACGTGTTCGGACGTCGCAAGAAGGGCACTGCCGCCGAGGACGCGGCGAGCGAGGCCGAGCAGGTCGTCGACGACGTCGACACTGAGGCGGACGAGTCGGTCGAGCGCGTGAAGCTTGAGCCGGAGCCCCGCCCCGACGGACCCTGGGACGACTCGGAGGTCGGCGACCCCGCCGAGGGCCGGGTGGACCTGGGCGGTCTGTTCGTGCCGGGAGTCGACGGCATGGAGCTGCGGGTCGAGGTCGCGGGTGACGCGATCGTCGCCGCCACCGTGGTCCTCAAGGACAGTGCCATCCAGTTGCAGGCCTTCGCCGCTCCCAAGCGCGAGGGTATCTGGGGCGAGGTCCGCGAGGAGATCGCCAGCGGCATCACCCAGCAGGGCGGCATCGTCGACGAGGTCGAGGGGCCGCTGGGCTGGGAGCTGCGCGCGCAGGTTCCGGTGCAACTGCCGGACGGCACGGGCGGTTTCCAGGTGGTGCGGTTCGTCGGTGTGGACGGTTCGCGCTGGTTCCTGCGCGGGGTGATCTCCGGGCAGGGCGCGGTGCAGCCGCAGGCGGCCGGTCTGCTCGAACAGATCTTCCGGGACACGGTCGTTGTGCGCGGCGAGGGCCCGATGGCGCCCCGCGACCCGATCGTCCTGAAGCTGCCGAACGACGCCCAGATGGTTCCCGAGGGCGTCCAGCAGGAGGAGGCGGGTTCCCGCTTCTCCGGCGGCATGGGCCAGCTGCAGCGCGGTCCGGAGGTCACCGAGATCCGCTAGCTGGAGCAAGAACACCGGAACAGACGAAAAAAGGGCCGTACCTCTCCCGGGGTGCGGCCCTTCGTCGTGCGCGCACTCTTGACGGCTCATTGGTACGTACCTATGGTCTCGGCTCAACGCCCAAGTTCATGAGGGTGCTCTGTGTTCACATACGAGAACGGAGTCACCGTGCGCCGCGCTGCCCTGCTCTCCGTCGTCACCGCGCTGGTCCTGGGCTTCTTCGCCCAACCCGGCACCGCCGCCCAGGCGGCCCCCGCCACCTTCGTCCATCCCGGAGTCGACGTCTCCCGGAGCCAACTGGACTTCGCCCGCACCGAAGTCCTCGCCGGCGCCCAGCCCTGGAAGGGCGCCTACGACCAGATGATGGCCAGCTCCTACGCCAGCCTGAGTCGCACCCCGAAGCCCAGAGCCGTCGTCGAGTGCGGCTCGTACTCCAACCCCAACTACGGCTGCACCGACGAGCGCGAGGACGCGATCGCGGCCTACACCGACGCGCTCGCCTGGTACATCACCAAGGACGCGCGCTACGCCCAGAAGGCCATCGAGATCATGGACGCCTGGTCGGCCACGATCACCAGCCACACCAACAGCAACGCGCCCCTGCAGACCGGCTGGGCCGGCGCCTCCTGGCCCAAGGCCGCCGAGATCATCAAGTACACGTACACCGGGACCTGGACCAACTCGGCCCGCTTCGCGACCATGCTGCGCAACGTCTACCTGCCCGAGATCATCAACGGCTCCAATTCCAACGGGAACTGGGAGCTGACGATGATGGACGCCGCCGTCGGCATCTCCGTCTTCCTGGAGGACAAGACGTCGTACGACAAGGCCATGGCGATCTTCCGGACGCGCACGGCCGCGTACATCTACCTCGCCTCGGACGGCAGTGTGCCGAAGACCGTGCCGAGCCAGAACCTCGACACCACGGCGAAGATCGTCAGTTACTGGCAGGGCCAGTCGACCTTCGTCACCGGGCTCACCCAGGAGACGTGCCGCGACTTCACGCACACCGGGTACGGCCTCTCGTCGATCTCGCACGTCGCCGAGACCAGCCGGATCCAGGGCACCGACCTCTACGGCACCGACGTGGGGGAGCGGCTGCGGCAGGCGCTCGGGTTCCAGGCCAAGTACCAGCTGGGGACGGCCGTGCCGAGCTGGCTGTGCGGCGGGTCGCTGACCCTCGGGCTCGGGCCGGTCACCGAGGTCGGCTACAACGCCCTGCACAACCGCCTGGGCATCGCGATGACCAACACCCAGACGCTCACCCTGAACAACCGCCCGGCCGGCAGCAACAACCTCTTCGTGGCCTGGGAGACCCTCACGCACGGCGACAACCCCAACTGAACAGCGCCTGACCCTGATGCCCGTGCGGTGCCGTACGGGCATCAGGGATGCGTCAAAGACGTCCCGTACCGCGCTCACCACCCCATTTGTCGGACTTATTGGCCGTAAAGTCGACGCTGCGTACACAGGTGTGACGGGAAGACAATGAGGCCATGGGACGCGGCAAGCTTCGGATCTACCTCGGTGCGGCACCGGGCGTCGGCAAGACGTACGCCATGCTGTCCGAGGCCCACCGCAGGGTGGAGCGGGGCACCGACTGCGTGGTCGCCTTCGTGGAGCACCACGGGAGGGCCCGCACCGAGGTGATGCTCCACGGCCTGGAGCAGGTCCCGCGCGTGGAGCTGGCCTACCGGGGGACCGTCTTCACCGAGATGGACGTCGACGCCGTGCTGCGCCGGGCCCCCGCCGTCGCCCTCGTGGACGAACTCGCCCACACCAACATCCCGGGCTCCCGCAACACCAAGCGCTGGCAGGACATCGAGGAGCTGCTCGCGGCCGGCATCGATGTGGTGTCCACCGTCAACATTCAGCACCTGGAGTCCCTAGGTGATGTCGTCGAGTCGATCACCGGGGTGCGCCAGCAGGAGACCGTCCCGGACGAGGTCGTCCGCCGGGCCGACCAGATCGAACTCGTCGACATGTCGCCACAGGCGCTCCGCCGCCGCATGGCGCACGGCAACATCTACAAGCCCGACAAGGTCGACGCGGCCCTGTCGAACTACTTCCGGCCCGGAAACCTCACCGCCCTGCGGGAGTTGGCGCTGCTGTGGGTGGCCGACCGGGTCGACGAGTACCTCCAGGAGTACCGCAGCGAGCACCAGGTCTCGGCGATCTGGGGTTCGCGCGAGCGGATCGTCGTAGGACTGACCGGCGGCCCCGAAGGGCGGACGCTGATACGGCGGGCCGCGCGGCTCGCCGAGAAGGGGGCCGGCGGCGAGGTACTGGCCGTCTACATCTCCCGCAGTGACGGGCTGACCTCGGCATCCCCGAAGGAACTCGCCCTCCAGCGCACCCTCGCCGAGGACCTCGGCGGCACCTTCCACCACGTCGTCGGCGACGACATCCCGGCCGCGCTGCTCGACTTCGCGCGCGGGGTGAACGCCACGCAGATCGTCCTCGGCTCCTCGCGGCGCAAGACCTGGCAGTACGTCTTCGGGCCGGGAGTGGGCGCCACGGTCGCCCGGGAATCGGGCCCTGACCTGGACGTCCACATCGTCACCCACGAGGAGGTCGCCAAGGGGCGCGGGCTGCCCGTGTCCCGGGGCGCGCGGCTCGGGCGGGCGCGGATCGTCTCGGGGTGGGTGGTCGGGGTGGTCGGGCCGGTGGGGCTCGCGCTGCTGCTGAACGCCGTCCATCTCGGGCTCGCCAACGACATGCTGCTGTTCCTGTCGCTGACGGTGGCGGCGGCGCTGCTCGGCGGGCTGCTGCCGGCGCTGGTCTCGGCGGCCCTGGGCTCGTTCCTGCTGAACTACTACTACACGCCCCCGCTGCACCGGCTGACGATCGCCGACCCCAAGAACATCGTCGCCATCGCGATCTTCGTCGGCGTCGCCGTGTCCGTGGCCTCCGTGGTGGACCTCGCCGCGCGACGCACCCAGCAGGCCGCCAGACTCCGCGCCGAGTCGGAGATCCTGTCCTTCCTCGCGGGCAGCGTGCTGCGCGGCGAGACCAGCCTCGAAGCGCTCCTGGAACGGGTCCGGGAGACCTTCGGCATGGAGTCCGTGGCCCTGCTGGAGCGCAAGAGCGACGTGGACCCCTGGACCTGCGCCGGCCGGGTCGGCGTGGGCGCGCCGCTGGAGCGGCCCGAGGACGGCGATGTGGACATGCCGGTCGGCGACCACATGGCCCTCGCGCTGACCGGCCGGGTGCTGCCCGCCTCCGACCGCCGGGTCCTCGCCGCCTTCGCCGCCCAGGCCGCCGTCGTACTGGACCGCCGACGCCTGCGCGAGGAGGCCGACCAGGCCCGCGCGCTCGCCGAGGGCAACCGCATCCGTACGGCACTCCTGGCGGCCGTGAGCCACGATCTGCGGACCCCGCTCGCCGGCATCAAGGCGGCCGTCTCCTCCCTGCGGTCCGACGACGTGGCGTGGTCCGAGGAGGACCAGGCCGAACTGCTGGAGGGCATCGAGGACGGCGCCGACCGGCTCGACCACCTCGTGGGCAACCTGCTCGACATGTCCCGCCTGCAGACCGGCACGGTCACGCCGATCATCCGCGAAATCGACCTGGACGAGGTCGTGCCGATGGCGCTGGGCGGGGTCCCCGAAGGCAGTGCGGAACTGGACATCCCGGAGACGCTGCCCATGGTGGCCGTCGACCCCGGGCTGCTGGAGCGGGCGGTGGCCAACCTGGTCGAGAACGCGGTCAAGTACAGCCCGCCCGGCGAAACCGTCCTGGTGTCCGCCAGCGCCATCGCCGACCGCGTCGAGGTACGGGTGGTCGACCGGGGCCCGGGAGTCCCGGACGCGGCCAAGGACCGCATTTTCGAGCCCTTCCAGCGCTACGGCGACGCCCCGCGCGGCGCCGGAGTGGGACTCGGTCTCGCCGTGGCGCGCGGCTTCACCGAGGCGATGAACGGCACCCTGAACGCCGAGGACACGCCCGGCGGCGGCCTCACCATGGTCCTCACGCTCCGCGCGGCGGACGGCATCGTAGAAGGCGCGCATGACGTGTTTGACGTACAACCGGAAAGGCAGGCCTCATGACCAGGGTCCTCGTGGTCGAGGATGAGCCGCAGATCGTGCGGGCCCTCGTGATCAACCTCAAGGCGCGGAAGTACGAGGTCGACGCGGCCGCCGACGGCAAGACCGCCCTCGATCTCGCCGCCTCCCGCCACCCCGACGTGGTCGTTCTCGACCTGGGGCTGCCCGACATGGACGGCGTCGAGGTGATCCGGGGGCTGCGGGGCTGGACCCGGGTGCCGATCCTGGTGCTGTCCGCGCGGCACTCCTCCGACGAGAAGGTCGAGGCGCTGGACGCGGGGGCCGACGACTACGTCACCAAGCCGTTCGGCATGGACGAGCTGCTGGCCCGGCTGCGGGCCGCCGTGCGCCGGGCCGAGCCCACCGGGGGCGGCGAGGACGACGTCCTGGTCGAGACCGACGAGTTCACCGTCGACCTGGCCGCCAAGAAGGTCCAGCGGGACGGGCGGGACGTACGGCTCACCCCCACGGAGTGGCATCTGCTGGAGGTGCTGGTGCGCAACACCGGGCGGCTGGTCAGCCAGAAGCAGCTCCTCCAGGAGGTCTGGGGGCCGTCGTACGGTACCGAGACGAACTATCTGCGCGTCTACATGGCACAGCTGCGGCGGAAGCTGGAGACGGACCCCGCGCATCCCAAGCACTTCATCACGGAGCCCGGTATGGGCTACCGGTTCGAGCGCTAGGGCCGTGGGTACGTTGCTGTCAGTGGACCCCGGTACGCTTCAGATATGAGCGCTGTCCCTCGTTCCGAAAAGCCGGCCGGACGGTTCCGGCGCATGCTCGACCGGCTCTCCACCTCGCAGGAGGACCTGGAGTCGGAGGAGCTGCGTGAGGACGCCGAGACCGAGGGCTGTGTCCGGATCGGCGACTGCCACGACCGACAGATCGTGACGGTTACTGGTACCTTGCGCACGGTCACGCTGCGCCCCCGGGCGGGGGTGCCGGCCCTGGAGGCCGAGCTGTTCGACGGTTCGGCCGCCCTGGACGTGGTGTGGCTCGGCAGGCGCTCCATCGTGGGGATAGAACCGGGGCGCAAGCTGATCGCGTCCGGCCGGATCTCGATGAGCCGGGGCCGCCGGGTGCTCTTCAACCCCAAATACGAACTGAAACCCCTCGGACGGGAGTAGCCGGTGACGTCGCTCGACAAGCCGACCGCGGACACCGTGGACGCCGAAGACAGCGAGCAGGATGTCCGGGCGGTGACCGAGGCGGCCCTCTTCGAGGCGTTCGGCGGCCTGCGCGGCATGATCGAAACGGTCCTGCCCGGCCTGCTCTTCGTCAGCATCTTCACCGTCAACAAGAACCTGCACTGGTCGGCGATCGCCGCGCTGGCCGTGGCGCTGGCCCTGGTCGTGGTCCGGCTGGCCACCCGGGACACCGTCAAGCACGCCTTCAGCGGCGTCTTCGGCGTCGCCTTCGGTGTCGTCTTCGCGATGATGACGGGCAACGCCAAGAACTTCTACCTCCCCGGCATGCTCTACACGCTGGGCCTGGCACTCGCGTACATCGTCACGACCCTCGCCGGCGTCCCGCTGATCGGCCTGATCCTCGGCCCGGTCTTCAAGGAGAACCTCTCCTGGCGGACCCGCAACCCCGGCCGCAAGAAGGCCTACGCCAAGGCCAGTTGGGCCTGGGGCCTGATCCTGCTCGCCAAGTGCGCGATCCTCTTCCCGCTCTACTGGTGGGCCAACACCGCCCAACTCGGCTGGGTCCTCGTCGCGTTGAAGATCCCGCCCTTCCTCCTCGCCGTCTGGCTCACCTGGGTCTTCCTCGCGAAGGCGCCCGCGCCGATCGACGTGTTCGCGGAGATGGAGGCGGAGGAGCAGGCGGAGAAGGAACGCAAGGCTGCCGCCGAGGCCTCTGGCGAGACCCAGGACGCCACGGCGGGACGGCACCGGCGCGACGCATAGTTTTCGCTACGACGAGGAGGGGCGCCCTGAGATCTCAGGGCGCCCCTCCTCGTCGTAGACGTCTGGCGTGTCAGCTCGCCGCGTCCTCCCGGCGTACCGACAGCAGATCCTCCAACTGCTCCTCGCGCGCCTGTGCCGCCACGAACAGCAGCTCGTCGCCCGCCTCCAGCGAGTCCTCGCGGGACGGGGTCAGCACGCGCGTGCCGCGGATGATCGTGACCAGGGACGTGTCCTCGGGCCATTCCACGTCGCCGACCTGGGTGCCCGCGAGGGCGGACTCCTCGGGGAGGGTCAACTCGACGAGGTTGGCGTCGCCGTGGCTGAAGCGGAGGAGGCGGACAAGGTCGCCGACCGACACCGCCTCCTCGACCAGGGCCGACATCAGGCGGGGGGTGGAGACGGCCACGTCGACGCCCCAGGACTCGTTGAAGAGCCATTCGTTCTTGGGGTTGTTGACGCGGGCGACGACGCGCGGGACGCCGTACTCCGTCTTCGCGAGGAGGGAGACGACGAGGTTGACCTTGTCGTCCCCGGTCGCGGCGATCACGACATTGCAGCGCTGCAGCGCCGCCTCGTCCAGGGACGTGATCTCGCAGGCGTCGGCCAGCAGCCACTCCGCCTGGGGGACCCGCTCGACCGAGATCGCGGTCGGGGCCTTGTCGATGAGAAGGATCTCGTGACCGTTCTCCAGGAGTTCTCCGGCGATCGAACGTCCGACCGCGCCGGCTCCGGCAATGGCGACCCTCATCAGTGACCGCCCTCCTCTTCGGGACCCTTGGCGAACGCCGCCTCGACCTTGTCGACCTCGTCCGTACGCATCATCACGTGCACGAGGTCGCCCTCCTGCAACACGGTCTGCGAAGAGGGCAGCATCGCCTCGCCGAGCCGGGTGAGGAACGCCACGCGGACGCCCGTCTCCTCCTGCAGCTTGCTGATCCGCTGGCCTACCCAGGCGGCCGAGGCGTGCACCTCGGCGAGCTGGACACCGCCGGTGGGGTCCCGCCACAGCGGCTCCGCGCCCGAGGGCAGCAGCCGGCGCAGCATCTGGTCGGCGGTCCAGCGGACCGTGGCCACGGTGGGGATGCCCAGGCGCTGGTAGACCTCGGCGCGGCGGGGGTCGTAGATACGGGCCGCGACGTTCTCCACGCCGAACATCTCGCGGGCCACGCGCGCGGAGATGATGTTCGAGTTGTCACCGCTGGAGACGGCCGCGAACGCGCCCGCCTCCTCGATGCCGGCTTCGCGCAGGGTGTCCTGGTCGAAGCCGACCCCGGTGACCCGGCGGCCGCCGAATCCGGGGCCCAGCCGACGGAAGGCGGTGGGGTCCTGGTCGATCACGGCGACCGTGTGCCCCTGTTGCTCCAGGGTCTGGGCGAGAGCGGAACCCACTCTGCCGCAGCCCATGATGACGATGTGCACGACCGTCCTTCCGGTGTCCTGAAATCAATGCTCAGCCCCATCAGGGTCTCAGACCGAGGCCCAAGCTACACACGCCCGGTCCATCCGGGGCACCCCTGTGCATCAACGGCGGCCGATGCTGCGCACGCTGGCCAGGGTGAGGATTCCGAGGCCGACGAGGGCGGCCAGGGCGCCGATCAGCTCTGCGGTCGGGGGCATGGAACCTCCAGGAGGCGGCGGGAGCGGGGTTCTGTCATAGAGACACGGGGCCGGCGATCTTGACGGAATCCGCAACTCCGCTCGTCCCTCATTTCACTCGTGAGGCAGATGACAGCGGGTAAGGCGGGGGAAAGTAGAGGATCGCCTGTTCGAAGGCCTACGATCCTCTGTTGTGTCCAAACTGACCGACGTGCCCAAGCGCATCCTCATCGGGCGCGCACTGCGCAGTGACCGGTTGGGCGAAACGCTCCTGCCGAAGCGCATCGCACTCCCCGTCTTCGCCTCCGACCCGCTGTCCTCCGTGGCGTACGCGCCCGGCGAGGTGCTGCTGGTCCTCTCCATCGCGGGCGTGTCGGCGTACCACTTCAGCCCCTGGATCGCGGTCGCGGTCGTGGTGCTGATGTTCACCGTGGTCGCCTCCTACCGGCAGAACGTCCACGCCTACCCCAGTGGCGGCGGCGACTACGAGGTGGCCACCACCAACCTCGGCCCCAAGGCCGGCCTCACCGTCGCCAGCGCCCTGCTCGTCGACTACGTCCTCACCGTCGCCGTGTCGATCGCCTCCGGCATCGAGAACCTCGGCTCCGCGGTCCCCTTCGTGGTCGAGCACAAGGTGCTCTGCGCGATCGCCGTCGTGGTGCTTCTCACGCTGATGAACCTGCGCGGGGTGAAGGAGTCCGGCTCGCTGTTCGCGATCCCGACGTACGTCTTCGTCGCGGGCGTCTTCGTCATGATCGCGTGGGGCGCGTTCCGTGGCCTGGTCCTCGGCGACACCATGCGCGCGCCGACCGCCGCCTACCACATCAGGGCCGAGCACCAGGGCCTGGCGGGCTTCGCCCTGGTCTTCCTGCTGCTGCGTGCCTTCTCCTCCGGCTGTGCGGCGCTCACCGGTGTCGAGGCGATCTCCAACGGCGTCCCGGCCTTCCGCAAGCCCAAGTCGAAGAACGCGGCGACCACGCTGGCGGCGATGGGCATCCTGGCCGTCACGATGTTCTGCGGGATCATCGCCCTCGCCATGACGACCAAGGTCCGCATGGCCGAGAACCCCGGCACCGACCTGCTGCACAACGGCGTCGCGATCGGCTCCGGCTACGTCCAGAACCCGGTGATCTCGCAGGTCGCCGAGGCCGTGTTCGGCAAGGGCAGCTTCCTGTTCGTCGTGCTCGCCGCGGCCACCGCGCTGGTGCTGTTCCTGGCCGCCAACACGGCGTACAACGGCTTCCCGCTGCTCGGCTCGATCCTCGCCCAGGACCGCTACCTCCCGCGCCAGCTGCACACCCGCGGCGACCGCCTGGCCTTCTCCAACGGCATCGTGCTGCTGGCCGGCACCGCGGCCATGCTGCTGGCGATCTACGGCGCCGACTCGACCCGCCTGATCCAGCTGTACATCGTCGGCGTGTTCGTGTCCTTCACCCTCAGCCAGACCGGCATGGTCCGGCACTGGAACCGCCACCTGGCCACCGAGAAGGACCAGGCCAAGCGCCGCCACATGGTCCGCTCCCGGGCGATCAACACCTTCGGCGCGTTCTTCACCGGCCTGGTGCTGGTCGTCGTCCTGGTCACGAAGTTCACGCACGGCGCCTGGGTGGCACTGCTCGGCATGTGCATCTTCTACGCCACGATGACCGCGATCCGTAAGCACTACGACCGGGTCGCCGAGGAGATCGCGGCCCCCGAGGGCCCGAGCGACGACAGCCTCCGGCCGTCCCGCGTCCACTCGGTCGTCCTGATCTCCAAGATCCACCGCCCGGCTCTACGGGCCCTCGCCTACGCCAAGCTGATGCGCTCGGACACCCTGGAGGCGCTCAGCGTCAACGTCGACCCGGCGGAGACCAAGGCGCTGCGCGAGGAGTGGGAGCGGCGCGGGATCGACGTACCGCTGAAGGTGCTGGACTCGCCGTACCGGGAGATCACGCGGCCGATCATCGAGTACGTGAAGAGCCTGCGGAAGGAGTCGCCGCGGGACGCGGTGTCCGTGATCATCCCCGAGTACGTCGTGGGCCACTGGTACGAGCATCTGCTGCACAACCAGAGCGCGCTGCGGCTCAAGGGCCGGCTGCTGTTCACGCCGGGCGTGATGGTGACGTCGGTGCCGTACCAGCTGGAGTCCTCCGAGGCGGCGAAGAACCGGGCGCGGAAGCGGAGCGAGTGGAGTGCGCCGGGTGCGGTGCGGCGGGGGCCCGCGGAGGAGCGGCACAGCGAGTCCTCCAAGTCCAAGCTCTAGCCGGCTCCAGCCGGCACGGCTTTGTGGTGAGCGGTCAGGCGGGGTCCACGTAGACTGGTGGGCTGTTGTCCTGCCGTTCCCCTTGGTACGTCCCTTCGCTCGCCCCCTTTCGCATTTGGAGTCACCCCGCCATGCAGGCAGAACCGAAGAAATCGCTGGTGGGGGAGGAGTACGAGGTCGAGGTGGGCCCCGTCGCCCATGGCGGGCACTGCATCGCCCGTACGTCCGAGGGGCAGGTGCTGTTCGTCCGGCACGCGCTGCCCGGTGAGCGGGTCGTCGCGCGGGTCACCGACGGCGAGGAGGGCGCGCGGTTCCTGCGTGCCGACGCGGTGACGATCCTGGACGAGTCCAAGGACCGGGTCGAGGCGCCCTGTCCGTACGCCGGGCCCGGCCGCTGCGGCGGCTGCGACTGGCAGCACGCCAAGCCCGGCGCCCAGCGTCGCCTCAAGGGCGAGGTCATCACCGAGCAGCTGCAGCGGCTCGCGGGGCTCACGCCCGAGGAGGCCGGCTGGGACGGCACGGTGATGCCGGCCGAGGGCGACAAGCTGCCCGCGGGCCAGGTACCGCGGTGGCGCACGCGCGTGCAGTACGCGGTGGACGTCGACGGCAACGCCGGTCTGCGCAAGCACCGTTCGCACGAGGTCGAGCCGGTCGAGCACTGCATGATCGCGGCGCCGGGCGTCAGCGAGCTGGGCATCGAGGAGCGCGACTGGTCCGGCATGGCCTCGGTCGAGGCGATCGCGGCGACGGGTTCCCAGGACCGCATGGTCATCCTGGAGCCCCGCCCCGGCGCCCGCCTGCCCCTGGTCGAACTCGAACGCCCGGTCTCCGTCATGCGCGTCGAGGAGCACGACGGCGGCATCCACCGCGTCCACGGCCGCGCGTTCGTGCGTGAGCGGGCCGACGGCCGTACGTACCGCGTCGGCAGCGGCGGCTTCTGGCAGGTCCACCCGATGGCCGCGGACACCCTCGTCAAGGCGGTCATGCAGGGCCTGCTGCCGCGCAAGGGCGACATGGCCCTCGACCTGTACTGCGGCGTCGGCCTCTTCGCGGGTGCCCTCGCCGACCGCCTCGGCGACAAGGGCGCGGTCCTCGGCATCGAGTCCGGCAAGCGCGCGGTCGAGGACGCGCGGCACAATCTCGCCGGGTTCGAGCGGGTGCGGATCGAGCAGGGCAAGGTCGAGAGCGTGCTGCCGCGGACCGGGATCAGTGAGGTCGACCTGATCGTCCTCGATCCGCCGCGGGCGGGGGCGGGCAAGAAGACCGTGGAGCACCTGTCTTCGCTCGGGGCGCGGAAGATCGCTTATGTGGCTTGCGATCCGGCCGCGTTGGCGCGGGACCTGGCGTACTTCCGGGACGGCGGGTATCGGGTGCGGACGCTTCGGGCGTTCGATCTGTTTCCGATGACGCATCATGTGGAGTGCGTGGCGATCCTTGAGCCGGTGGCTAAGGTGTCCTGACCTGCGGTTTTGTGCGTGCGCATGATGCGCGGTGTGGGTGTTACGGGCGATATCTTGACGCCGAAATGACGCTCATGACGCTCATTTGACGCTCGTTCTGATGGGGCGTCAGGCGTGCTGCGTCCCTGGCCAGGCGATGTGACGTGCAGTCCGGTCCGGCTGAGGCGTACCGCTGAGGATTTCGTGATGCCCAGCGGTCGTGCTCAGTCCATCGACGGTCGGCGCGCGGTCCGTTGAGTCGGAAGGCGTTGAGCAGGGAACCCGGAAGCCGCTGGCTTGTCCTCGTAGTCAAACTCCCGGCGGAGCCCTCGCGGCACCGGGTCGCGGTCTGGCGGGAGCTGCGCAGGATCGGCGCGCTCTCGCTGGGCCAGGGCATCTGGGCCGTACCCGAAGTGTCCGTCTTCGCGGACGGCATCGCCCGCGCGCTCGAACTCACGGAGCAGCCCGGCGGCCTGGGGGTGACGCTGAACGCGACCGGGCGGAGTCCTGCGGATGCCGCCCGTTTCCAGGCCATGTTCACCGCAGCGCGCTCGGAGGACTGGGCGGAGTTCCTGGCGGACTGCGGCGAGTTCGAGGCGGAGATCGCCAAGGAGACCGCATCGCCAAGTTCACGCCGGCCGAGCTGGAGGAAGAGGGGCAGTCTCTGGACCGGTTGCGCCGCTGGCACCGTGATCTCACTGCCCGCGACGTGTTCGGCGCCCCGGAGGCGGCCGAGGCTGGTGAGCGCTTCAAGCAGTGCACCGTCGTCTGTGAGAACCATGCGGAGCGGGTCTTCCGTGCCCTGCACGAGACCCCGGAGCAGGATCGATGACCGCGCCGGCGGCTTCCCAGGAAGCGCCCGCCTGGCAGATGTGGACCCTGTACGCCGCCGCGCTCGCCGTCCCTGCTCTGCCGCCGCTGCCCAAGACCCGGCAGACCGTGCTCGACCTGGCCCGGTGCCTTTTCGACTCGGACTTCCTCGGACCCACCGGCGCGTTGGCCGCTGCCACCGTCGCGCTGTCCGTCGGCGTGGGTTTCCTGCCCGTCTCCGGCCGGGCGGCCGGGCCGGGCACGGTGGCCACCGGCGCGGCGGTGTCGGTGATTGCCGTGTGTGCCGCGCTCGTGCAGCCGCGTGCGGGACGGGCGTTGGACGACGGACGCCTCATCACCCGTACGGGGATCATCGCCGGACTACTGACCGCAGCCATCGGCGTTGCCAGTGCCATGCTGCCGGGCTTGACTGGCGTCCTCGTCGGAGCGGCCCTGATCGGCACCGGCACCGGCGTGATCACGCCGCTCGGCTTCGCTGCTCTCACCGCCTCCACTCCCAGCGAGCGCCTCGGCCAGGCCATGGGCGCCGCCGAGCTGGTCCGCGAACTCGGCGACGCGGGCGGCCCGCTCCTGGTCGCGGCCGTCGCCACTCTCACCCGCGGCTACGTGGCACTCGCGGCTCTGCTCGCAGGTGGAGCAGCGGTTGGCTTCGTTCACCGCCGTTCCGGAGCGGCATGACACCGACTTGCGTGTGGCGCCGGGCGCCTCAGCAGGCGATGTCCAGCGTGATGCCGGCCTTGACGAGGGCTCTCGGGGTGAGCGATCCCGTCGTGAGAGTGGGTGACGAGCGCGAGGCCGCGGCCCGATCCGGGAATGGCGCGGCTGGTCTCGGCGCGGGTGAAGCGGCCGAAAATGTGCGGCAGGAATTCCGGCGGGAGTCCAGGCCCTTGATCCGCGACGGACAGGAGGAGCGGCCCGGGCAGGCCAGTGCCATCACGCGGGTGAGTTCGGCCGCCGGCTTCAGGCCACGCCTCATGCTCGTGCACTCGCTCTCGGCAGGTTCTTTCCGGGGCAAGGGTGTTCTAGGGGGGACACGAGCTACCAGGCGGCGGTGTGCGGGGGACGTCGTCCCGTACACCAAGCCACGGGGCGGCGGCTGTTTCGCTCCCGTATCGGCTGACGCAGGCGGACGTCCTGGAAAGGCTCGGTGAACTCCGGGGGTGTAGGCGGCCGTTAACGGGGGTCAGGATGTGTCGCGTGGTGTGTGCAGGATGCCGTTCAGCAGCATCCGGGTCGTCCACCTCCGGCGCGTCTGCGGGCTTCCCGAGAGCAGTTCGGCGCCGAGGGCGGTGACGTGGGGCACCTTGTCCGGGGA
Organism: Streptomyces sp. NPDC048504; assembly: GCF_043200035.1. NCBI lineage: Bacteria > Bacillati > Actinomycetota > Actinomycetes > Kitasatosporales > Streptomycetaceae > Streptomyces > Streptomyces sp. NPDC048504. The sequence continues at coordinate 524,000 of NZ_JBICXA010000003.1, read as the reverse complement.
GGCGTTTTCGATGGCGGCCGCGACCGCCTCCCACTCCCACTCCGTGCTGTCCGAACCGTCCTCGCCCGCATGCTCGGCGGCGCTGGCCGTGGCCACTTGGAGCAGCGTGTCCACTCCCCAGGCCGCCTGGTCGTCAGGCACCCCACCCCGCTTGAGGAGAGCCAGCAACGCGTCCAGCAGGTTCAGGTAGTTGGTGCCCGAGGGCCGGGCGACCAGTGCGGAGTGGGCGAGGCTCGGAAGCTGGACGAGGAGGTGGGTGTAGGAGGCGAGGATGATCTCGATCCCCTCGCGCCAGTCCTCGCTCACGCCGGCCGGCCCCAGGTCGACCTCGCCCAGTAGCTCGTCGAGGATCGCGGCGTGCAACTCGGCTGTGTTCGCCACGTAGACGTACAGCGAGGCCGGACCCGTGTCGAGTTCCTTGGCCAGACGGCGCATCGTGACGCGTTGCAGCCCCTCGGCACGCATGACGCGGACGGCGGTAGCGATGATTCCGCTACGGGTCAGGGCGGGCTTGGCCGGCCGCTCGCGACGGCTGACGGGTTCAGATCTGGCGGTCATGCCGCAAGCGTACCGAACGTGTTCGTGACGAACCGCCGTCAGCATCGTGCCGAACTTGTTCGTAGCGAACATGTTCGCTACGATCGGAGTCGTTCACCTTCTCCCACTTCCCGAAGGGGAGGCTCTGCCATGTCCGCATCCACCGCACCCGCGGCCGACGCCGAGTCGATCGTGCCGAAGAACATCCGCTGGGTCCTGCTCGGCGTCCTGCTGGCGATGCTGCTGTCCATGCTCGACGGCCTCATCGTCGGTACCGCCATGCCCACGGTCGTCGCGGACATCGGCGGCATCGACCACATGTCCTGGGTGGTCACCGCCTACACACTGACCACCACCTGCTCCACGCCGGTGTGGGGCAAGCTCGGCGACCTCTTCAACCGCAAGTACGCGTTCCTGAGCTCGCTCGTGGTGTTCATGATCGGCTCGGTGCTCTCCGGCCAGGCGTCGTCCATGGGCGAGCTGATCGGCTTCCGTGCCTTGCAGGGGATCGGCGCCGGCGGTCTGGCGGCCGGCGCCTTCGCGCTGATCGGGGCGCTGCTGCCGCCCCGCGAGCGCGGCAAGTACCAGGGCATGGTGGCGATCGTCCAGGCCGTCGGCAGCATCGGCGGCCCGCTCGTGGGTGGTTTCATCACGGCGCACCTCGGCTGGCGCTGGGCCTTCTACGTCAACATTCCCGTCGGCCTGATCTGCCTGGTGTGGTGCGGACTCCTGCTGAAGGTGCCGACCACCCACCGCGGCAAGGTCGTCATCGACTGGCTCGGCATCACCCTCATGACCGCCATGATCAGCACCGTCGTCATGGCCGCGACCTGGGGCGGCAGCACCTACGCCTGGGGCTCCTGGCAGATCCTCGCTCTCGCCACGGCCGCCGTACTCCTCCTGCTGGCTTTCGTCGCCTCCCAGAAACGGGCCGGCGAACCGCTGCTGCCGCTGCGGATCTTCAGCGGTCAGCGCAACTTCCCCATCGCTGCGGTCCTGCTCACCGTCGCGGGTGCGGCCACGTTCGGCGGCTCGCTGTATCTGCCGCTGTACCAGCAGACCGTGCAGGGTGCCTCGGCCTCGAACTCCGGGCTGCTCCTGCTGCCGATGATGGCGGGCACCGTCGTCGCCTCGATGGTGGCGGGAAAGGTGATGTCCAAGACCGGCAAGTACAAGATCTTCCCCGTAGCGGGTGCCGCCTCGCTCGCCGTCGGCATGGGGCTGCTGGCCACCATGGGCACCGGCACGTCCCGTTTCACGACCAGCGCCTACATGGTGCTGGTCGGTGTGGGCACCGGCTTCACCATCCAGATGGCCAACACCATCGCCCAGAACAGCGTCGCGCTGCGCGACATCGGCGCCGCCTCCGCGGCCACCAGCCTCTTCCGCACCCTCGGCGGTTCCCTGGGCGTCGCCGTCTTCGGTTCCCTGCTCACGCGAGCCCTACAGGGCCACGGCGCCGCTCCTGCCGAAGGCGGACACACGGATACCACGGCCGCGCACGCCGTGTCGCAGGCGGCCAAGGACGCCTACGCGCACTCGGTGGCCCACGGCACCCAGCAGATCTTCCTGGTCGGCGCGGTCTGCGCGGTGGCGGCACTCGTCGCCGCCGTGTTCATCGAGGAGGTTCCGCTGCGCGGCAAGGCCATCACGGATCAGCCGACTGGGGAACAGGTGTCCCGATCCGGTTCCTGAGCACAACAGACCAATCCAGAACACAATGAAACGCGCATTCCGGAAGGATCTCCCCATGGACAACCACCACGCCATCACGATCATCGGCGCCGGCCTCGGCGGCCTGACTCTCGCCCGTGTGTTGCACGTCAACGGCATCGAGGCCGCCGTCTTCGACCTTGAGGCCGACCGGCACGCCCGCACCCAGGGCGGCATGCTCGACATCCACACGGAGAACGGCCAGCTCGCGCTGCGCGCCGCAGGGCTTCATGACGCCTTCCTCGCTCTGGTCCATCGCGGCGGGGACGCCAGCCGCGTGCTGGACAAGCGTGCCGTCGTCCACTGGGACGAAACCGCTGGGGACGACAACGGTGACCGTCCCGAGGTCGATCGCGGCGAGCTGCGTCAGCTGCTGCTCGACTCCCTGCCCGAGGACACCATCCGCTGGGGCCGGCAGGCCACCGGCGCCCGTCCGCTCGGTGACGGCCGGCACGAGGTGACCTTCGCCGACGGCTCCCGGATCACCACGGACCTGCTCATCGGGGCCGACGGCGCATGGTCCCGCACCCGCCCGCTGCTCTCCGACGCCTGGCCCGCGTACACCGGCATCTCCTTCGTCGAGGCCACTCTCGTCGAGGCCGACACCCGCCACCCGGACGAGGCCGCCCTCGTCGGTGAGGGCATGCTCTTCGCGCTCGACGGGGGCAAGGGCTTCCTCGCCCACCGCAAGACCGACCGCAGCCTGCACATCTACACCGCGCTGCGCATCGCCGAGGACTGGCTCGACACCGTCGACTTCACCGACACGGACGCGGCGAAGGCGGCCGTCCTCGCCCAGTTCGACGGCTGGGACGACAGGATCAAGGCGCTGATCGCCCACGCCGACGGTGCCCTGACACCGCGCAGGGTCAGCGCGCTGCCGGTCGGCCACCGCTGGAACCGCGTTCCCGGGGTGACTCTGCTGGGCGACGCCGCCCACGTGATGTCGCCGTTCGCCGGCGAGGGCGCCAACCTCGCGATGCTCGACGGTGCGCAGCTCGGTCAGGCCATCGCCGCCCACCCGGGCGACACGGAGAAGGCTCTCGCCGTCTACGAGGAGGAGTTGTTCCCCCGCAGCGAGGAGACGGCCGCGCAGTCGGCCCAGGGGCTGGAGATGTGCTTCGGCCCGGACCCGGTCGCTCAACTGATCGGGGTCTTCACCGGTGGGCCCGAGGGCGGCCACTGACCCTCGTGTCGTAACTTCCGCCGCAACATCAAGCCGATCCGGGTCTGGCCGTGCTGCTCGTCGTGGTGACCACGCTGGGCACCGACTGGCCCGCGGCCCTCGCGCTGGGCGTGGTCATCGGCCCATCGACGCGGTCGCGGCCACGTCGATGGGGTGCCGACTCGGCCTACCGAACCGGCAGTTGACCGTCCTGGAGGGCGAGGGACCGGTCAACGACGCCTCCGCCCTCGTCCTGCGCGACCAGTACCTCGAACTGCGCCTGAGGATGCTCGCCGCGGAGAACGCGCGAAGGGCCCTTGCCGAACTCGACGTTCCGCAAGGGCCCTTGGTCTCTGATAACCCTGATTCCCCGTCAGGGACGCTGTCCCTGGGGCGAGATGTTCAGCAGCCGTTCGGCCGCCGACCGCGCTTCCGCCAGCAGTTCGGTGCTGTCGCTCAGCGGGACGCCCCCGCGCTTGACCGGCTCGCCCGCGACCAGGACCGTGTCGACGTGCGAACGGTCCATCTGTAGTACAACGGTGCTGTAGGGATCCAGGACGGGTGCGACGTCGGGGCGGTCGGCGCGCAGGACGACGAGGTCCGCCTGTTTGCCGGGGGTGAGGGAGCCGATGCGCTCGCCGAGCCCCAGGGTCTGGGCACCGGACAGCGTCGCGTAGTGCAGGATCTGTCGGACGGTGACCGAGGGAACGCCACCGGAGGACAACTGGCCGTAGCGCGCGGCCTGGTACGCGGCCCGCATCTGCGTGAACATGTCGCCGGCGGCGGTGACTTCGACGTCCGTGCTGAGACTGATCCGCAGGCCCACGTCCGCCGCGGGGACCAGCGGCGGGTAGCCGTGCCCCATCATCAGCTCGATGGCGGGGGCGATCGAGAGGCCGCCACCGCTGTCGGCGATGACGCGCAGTTCCCGTTCGTCCATGCCGTTGCCGTGGATGAAGGTGGTGCCGGGCAACAGGGTGCCGAGTTTCTCCAGCCGGGTGACGGGATAGTCCGCGGAGACGTGGCGGGCCGTACGGACGTCGAGTTCGCGGGCCAGCCCGTAGTTGTGCCACTCGGCGTCGTCGTCACCGGACTCCGTGTCGAGGGCCAGGGTGACCAGGGCCTCGTCGTCGGCGAGGAGCTGCGACCGTACGCGGCGTACGTCGTCCGGCAGTCTGCAGCCCTCGGACAGCATCCGGGAGAAGCTCTTGCCGTAGGCGAACACGGCCCGCAGACCGGACTCCCGCAGCGCCTGGACGGCGGCGTCGGTGTGCTCCGGGCTGTCCTGGATGTTGGAGATGTCCTGCACGGTGGTGACCCCCGCGCCCAGCGCCGCCCGGGCGCTCAGCAGGTTGCCGAGGTGGACGTCCCTGGGGGAGATGTTCCGGGCGATGCCGCACAGGAACTGGCCGAAGTAGTCGTCGAGCGTGTGGTGAGGGGCGAAGCCGCGCAGGACGGCCTCCCACATGTGCCGGTGGGTGTCGACGAAGCCGGGGACGACGATGCAGCCGGTCGCGTCGATCTCCTCGTCCACATCGGCGGCCTCGATCCGGGGACCGACGGCACCGATCAGGCTTCCTTCCACGAGCAGGTCGCCCTGATCGAGGTCGCCCACGTCCGGGTCCATCGAGAGGACGGTCGCTCCCCGAATGAGCGTCTTCACGTGCGGGTTCTGTGACATGACGTCCCTTCAGTGCAGGTGGATCAGGCGGGCGGCGTTCAGGTGGGCGATCTTCTCCAGGTCCTCGGCGCCCAGCGGGGCCGAGCGGAGGAACTCGACGGCCGTCTCCGTCGACTCGTACGGATAGTCCACGGCGAACATGATGGCGTCGACGCCCAGTTCACCGATGGCGCCCGTCAGGGCCGCATGCGACCACACGCCGCTAACGGTGATGCGGATGTTGTCGCCGAAGTACGCGGACGGGCTCCGGCGCAGCGGTCGGTCACTCTGGCACGCGTAGCGGGAGTCGAGCCGGGAGAGGTGGAAGGGCAGGCCCTCGCCCATGTGCCCGAGGATCAGCCGGGCCTGCGGGTGCCGGTCGAAGACCCCGCCCAGGACCAGCCGCAGGGTGTGTCCCGCGATCTCGGCGCCCCAGGTCCACAGGGGTCCCACCAGCTCGGGACGTCCCTTCAGGAGATGCCACTTGTCGGTCGGCGGCGCCCCGGGGTGCAGATAGAGCGGGACGTCGAGTTCTTCCAGCTTGTCCCAGAAGACGTCGAAGCGTGGTTCGTCGTAGTAGTGGCCGCCCGTATGGTCGTTGACGAGCGCACCGCTCAACCCGAGGACGGTGACGGCCCGTTCGAGTTCCGCCGCTGCCGCCCGGGGATCCTGGAGGGGTACGGCGGCGAACCCTTTGAAGCGGTCCGGGTGGCGGGCGATGACCTCGGCGAGGAAGTCGTTGGCCCTGCGGGATTCGGCTACGGCCTCGCCGGGATCGGTCAGTCCCTGGATGCCCGGCACCGTCAGGGAGAGGACCTGTACGTCGATGCCGTACTTGTCCATCAGCGGCAGCCGTTCCTCGGTGAAGTCCACCAGGCGGCGGTTCCACAGGTCGAGCAGATCGTCCGAGGTCGGGGTCTTGGTGAGCGGCCTTCTGGCCAGGATGTCGGGAAGTGCGAACGCCTCTTCCAGCGCAATGAGTCTCATGAACGACGGCTCCAGGGTCACGGGGCGTACGGTCGGCGCGGGTGCGGTGCCGGGTCGGACGGGCGGGTCAGACGGGCGGGGCCACGAAGACGCCCCGGTCGACGTCGTTGTGCTGTTCCTTGGCGATGACCTCGTTCATCGGGTTCGCCGTCCCCCACTGGTCGCTGACCTCCTCATCCATGAAGGTGTAGCTGTGCGGGTGCCAGCTGTCCTCGTCCAGCTCCTCCATCTCCGTCGTGTACTCGACCGTGTTGCCGTGCGGGTCGAGGAAGTAGGAGAACGTGTTGTCCCCGGCGAGGTGCCGGCCGGGTCCCCAGGTCATTCGGGCGCCGGCGCGCAGCAGCCGTCCCGTGCCGCGCATGAACTCGTCCAGGCCGCGCATCTCGAAGGAGACGTGGTGCACCGATGTGTGCGGGCCCGCCGCGATGCCCAGGGTGTGGTGCTGCGAGCTGATCCGCAGGAAGTTCATGATGTCGCCGGTGCGCGGGGAGCCGATCGCGTCGGACAGCGCGAACGCGAGGTGGCGTTCGTACCAGGCGCGGGTCGCGCCGATGTCGGGGGAGTTCACCACGACGTGCGAGAGCCGGACGGGAATGGCCTCCCGCTCCTCGATCCTGCGGTGCTCGCGTGTCCCCACCTCCGCGGAGACCTCCACCGTACGGCCGTCGATGTCGAAGAACCGGAAGCCGTAGCCGCCGCCGGGCGTGTCCAGCGTGTCCGGGCGGGAGATCAACTGGACGCCATCGGCGAGCAGTTGTTCGGCCAGGGTGTCCACGTCGGAGCGGGTCGCGGCGCCGAAGGAGATCAGGTCGAGCCGCTTGTCCTCGGCCCTGCGCAGCCGTACCACGTACTGCTCGGGCGAGCCTTCGGCCGCGAGGAAGGAGATGCCGGAGTCCTCCGCGACCGGGACCAGTCCCCACGGGCCGGTGTAGAAGGCGAGTTGACGGTCGTAGTCGGGTACGGCGAGGTCGACGTGGCGGAGGTGGGTCAGCAGGCGCTGGGTCATGGGGTGTCCTTTCGGTCCTGTTCGGCGACGCATCGGGTGCGCTGGACGCCGAGGCCGGAGATGGTGCTCTCCATCACGTCGCCGTCCTTGAGCAGTCGGCCCCAGTGGATGCCGTTGCCCGCCGGGCTGCCCGTCAACAGCAGGTCTCCGGGGAGCAGTTGGGTGGTCTGGGAGACATAGGAGACGAGCCTGGCGACGTCGAAGAGCATGTCCTTGGTGGACTCGTCCTGCTTCACCTCCCCGTTGAGCCGCAGCGTGACCTGGAGATCGTCCGGGACGCCGATGTGGTCCGACGGGACGAGGAACGGCCCGAGCGGGGTGAAGCCGGGCATGTTCTTGCCGCGTCGCCAGTCGACGCCGATCGGGCCCAGCTCGGTGCGGAAGACGGCGTCGCGTGCGGTGATGTCGTTGGCGATGGTGTAGGCGCCGACGTGGGCCAGTGCCTCCTCGGGGCCGACCCGGTAGGCGGAGCGGGCGATGACGGCGCAGAGTTCGAGTTCCCAGTCGACCTGCTCGGTCCACCCGGGAAGCAGCAGGTCGTCGTACGCGCCGGTGAGGGAGGACGGCAGGCCGGTGAAGACGTACGGCTCGCCCTCGGCGGCGCGGCGGTCGACCTCGGCATGGGCCTCGGCGCGGGCCTCGGCCTCGGTGCGGGTGTCGTCGGCGGCACTGTGGACCAGGGTCAACTCGACCACGTGGGTGCGGTAGTTGGCGCCCGCCTGGAGGATCTGGCGTGGTTCCACGGGCGGGTGGATGCGCAGCCGCGCGAGGGGCAGCCAAGTCCCCTCGCTCGTACGGCCGGCGAGCCGACGGAGGAACGGCAGGGCCCGTTCCCAGTCCTCCAGCAGGGCGCGGGTGGTGGGCGCGCCGACCGGTGCGGACAGTGTGCTGATGTCGAGCACGAGGTCGTCGACGACCAGCCCGGGAAACGGGGCGGCACCGGCGAACGAGAAGGTGCCCAGCGCGAACGGACCGGCGAACGAGGCGGGTTCGGCCATGACTCAGAACGCTCCCTTGCTGTAGGAACCGCGGTAGAACAGCAAGGGCGCGCCGTCCTCGCGGACTTCGAGGTCCATCACCCTGCCGATGACGACACGGTGGTCACCGGCCTCGTGGATGGCGCCGATCCGGCAGTCGATCGTCGCCAACGCGCCCTCGATGTACACCGATCCGTTCTCGCCGGCCCGCCAGGGGATGGCATCGAACTTGTCGTCGGAGCGCCGTCCGAGCGCGGAACAGACGTCCTGCTGTTCCTCGGCGAGGATGCTGATGCCGAACCGGCCGGTGGGCTCTATCCGTGGCCAACTCGTCGAGCCCAGCCCTATGCAGACCAGGACCAGCGGCGGTTCGACGGAGAGGGACGAGAAGGACTGGCAGGTCAGGCCCGTGGGCCGGCCCGCCTGGTCGAGGCCCGCGACCACGGTCAGACCCGAGGCGAAGTGGCCCATCGTGGTGCGGAATTGGTGCTGGTCGATCGTGCGACCGGGCTCGGGGCCCGTCAGCTGCTTGTTCATGGTGCCCTCCTGTACCGGGGTCGAGTGGGGTCTTTTCGTCACCGGAGGTGTCACAGCATCGGGTCGCTGACGTCGAGCCCGAACGCCTCCCGGCCGAAGAGCACGAGCGCCTTCTCCGGGTCGTTGGTGATGTGTCCGCGGCCGGTGTGCACGTCCCGCCAGGCCCGCTGGAGGACGTTGTCCCCGGTGCGCATCGCTCCGCCGCCCGCGTTCTCCATGAGCAGGTCGACGGCTGTCACCGCCCGTTCGGTGGCCAGCACCTGGTCGCGGCGCAGGCGGGTGCGCAGGCGCATCGGCGGTTGTTCCCCGCGCTTGGCGGAGTCGTAGACCTCGGCGACGTTTCGGCTCAACTGGAGCCAGGCGGCGTCGATTTCGCTCGCGGCACGGCCGGCCCGGACCTGGGCGAAGGGGTCCTCGGCGACGGCGGAGCCCCCGGACGCACGGATGCGGGTCCGCATCGCGGTGAGGTACGCCTCGTAGGCGGCTTCCGCCATGCCCACGAGGGGTGCCGAGATGGACGAGGTGAACAGGGAGCCCAGGGGCAGGCGGTACACCGGCTCGGGATTCACGGCGTGGCCCGGCCGGTTCCGGTCGGCGAGCTGGCTCGCGCCGAGCGTCCGGTGCGCCGGCACGAAGACGTCCTCGACGACCAGGTCGTTGCTGCCGGTGCCGCGCAGGCCCACGGTGTCCCACACCCGGTCGACGCGGTAGTCGGAGCAGGGCAGCAGGAAGGTGCGCATCTCCAGGGGCTTGCCCTGGCCGTCGCGCACGATGGCGCCGATCATCGCCCAGCCGGCGTGATCACTCCCGGAGGAGAAGCTCCACCGCCCCGACAGCCGGTATCCGTCGGCCAGTTGGGTCACCTGACCCACGGGCGCCAAGGACACACAGACGCGGGCGTCACGGTCCGGCCCCCAGACGTCCTCCTGGGCCCGAGGCGCGAACAGGGCCAACTGCCAGGCGTTGACGCCGAGTACGCCGGCGACCCAGCCGGTGGATCCGCACGCACGGCCGAGGTGCCGCAGACAGTCCAGGAACACGACCGGATCGGCCCCGAGACCGCCGTAGTGCCGGGGCTGCAACAGGCGGAAGAAACCGGCCTCCGTCAACTCCTTGACCGTGGCCGCCGGCACACAGCACTGTGCCTCGGCCTCCGCCGCCCTTTCACGTATCGCGGGCAGAATCCGCAGCACTGCCGCGAGTACGTCCTGTTCGCTCATGTGCCTTCTCCAAGAACGTCGTTGTGAATGGAGGAATTCGCTCGTCGCCGCGAGCTGTTGGCGAGACTACGGATTTTGGATCCGCCGCGAACTGGATTTCTTCCGCTCACCGGAAAACATGTATTCTTCCGGTGAGCGGGAAAACCGGCCCCGGACATCGGGAGCGTTCATGGCGACTGACGCGGATACCTCTGGACTGCCTCTGTTGGAGAAAGCGGCGCTGATTCTCGGTGCCTTCGAAGGGCCGAGGTCCGCCCTCGGTCTCACCGACGTGGTGCGCCACTCCGGGCTGTCTCAGACGACCGTGCACCGGCTGCTGGACCAGCTCGTCCAGATCGGCTGGCTCGGGAAGGAAGGGCGCAGGTACTACCTGGGCCTGCGGCTGCTGGAGCTGGGCGCCTTCGCCTCCCACCACAACCGGCTGCGGCGCGCCGCCCTGCCGCACCTGATCTCGCTGCACCAGGCCACCGGCCACTGGGCCCATCTGTCCGTGCTCGACAAGGGGGAAGTCCTGTGTCTTGAGCAGATCGGCGACCCGCGGCGGTCCTCGATCGGCTACCAGGTCGGCGGCCGGCTGCCCGCGCACTGCACGGCGGCGGGAAAGGCACTGCTCGCCTTCGGTGACGCGACGGTCGAGCAGCTGCTCGCGGGCGACCTCGCGCCACGCACCAGGTCGACCATCACCAGGGGCGAGTCCCTGCGCGCAGAGCTTGCCAGAGCACGTACGGAGGGTGTGGCGTTCGACCGGGAGGAGTGCTTCGACGGCGTGACCTGCGTCGCGGCGCCGCTGCGTGGCGCGGGGCGGGCGCTGGCCGCGATCTCGCTGTCGAGGACGGTGGGCCACGCCGACCTGAAGCGCATGGCCCATCAGGTCGGTCAGTGCGCGCGGGCGGTGTGGGCCTCGCTCTTCGACACCGGGCGGCGGTTCGAGGAGACCCACCACGTCACCGCCGGTCCCGGCCCGGAGAGCGGCGACACCGCCACCGTGCTCGCCTGGCTGCGGTTCAGCGAGTGGGAATGAGCGGGCCGGTGCGGTGACTTCGGCCCGCCGCGCCCACTCACAGGGTGTCGGCGACCCAGTCGGAGATGAATCCGGTGGCGGCCGGCATGTTGTCGGCGCTGACATGCTCGACTCCTCCCTCCCGCTCGGTGAACCACTTGAGTTCGCGCCGGGTGCTGTTGACGGCGGTCTCGTACTGGGCGACGGCGTATTCACGGGGAATCTGACGGTCGCCCGCACCGTGGGTGACGAGAAAAGGAACCGTGATCTGTTCGGTCACGCCGACGAGACTCATGCTCGGCGCGAAAGCCATGAACTCCTCAAGATTCTGTTTGCCGAACACCCACTGAACGTGGTCCCAGTAGTGCGGGACCGGACGGTCGCCTTCGCGGGCCAGCCGGCGTTTTTGCAATTCGCCCCAGTTGTAGTTGGCGCCCCAGGCGACACACAGGCTGAACCGCTTCTCGAAAGCGGCTGCGCGAGGGGCGTAATAGCCGCCCAGCGACCAGCCCATGACCCCGATCCGTTCCGGATCGACGTCGCCGCGGTCCTCCAGCCAGTCGACGCAGAAGGCCGACCAGTGCTCGCTGTCGTGCCGCCCGGGCAGATCCCGCAGCCGGAGCGCCTCGCCGGTGCCGGGATGGTCGACGATCAGCGTGGAGACACCACGACGGGCCAGCTCGTGGGCGATACCGGAGCCGTAGATCATCTCCTTGGTGCTGTCGAGGCCGTTGTAGTGCACCATGCACGGCGCCGGGCCGGTGTCTCCCTCGGCCGCGACGAACAGGCCGGGCAGAGCGGTGTGTTCGTAGGGGATCTCGACCTTGGCGCAGTTCTGCCGGCCCAGCACGATGCCCTTCTCGAAGGAGTCGAGCATCTTGCGGTAGGCGCCCTGGCGAGGGGCGTAGTGGCGGCTCTGCAAGCGCTCGGCCGTCAGGTAGTACACCGAGGCCCGCGAGTACAGGGCACCCGCGGTGAGCGCGTACCCCTCGGTCTCCGCCTCCTCGGCGCGCTCGACGAGGCGGTCGGCCAGCGCGGTCCAGGACCGGAAGAACTGCTCGGTACCGGAGTCCTCCCCCTCGCCCGACGCCTCCAGCACCGACGCACACGCCTGGGCGACCTCGGTGATGTGGGCTCCGGTGTTCAGGGCGATGTTGACCGCCAGGTTCCAGGGGTAGTTGCCGGGGAAGATCTCGAACACGACGGTGCTCCTCTGCTGCTCGTCTCTACTGTTCGCCGAGACCGAGGAGAGCCTCGGCCCGGCCGACGTCGGCCACCGGACGGTCCAGCGCCTGCGCCAGCGCTACGGCCCGACTGACCAAGGGCTCGTTGCCGGGGGCCAGTTCGCCCTTGCGGAGGTAGAGGGTGTCCTCCAGACCGGCGCGGGCGTTGCCGCCCAGGGCCAGGCCGATCGCGGTGAGGCGGAGGTTGGCCCGGCCGATGGCGATCACCTGCCACACGGCGCCCTCGGGGAGCCGGTCGACCATGGTCATCAGGTTCTGCGCCGTCGCCGCCATACCGCCGCGCACTCCGAGCACGATGCTGAACTGCAGTGGCTCGACGAGCAGCTCCTCGTCGAGGAGACGCAGACAGGCGTCGAGATGGCCGGTGTCGTAGATCTCCAGCTCCGGCTTCACCTCGAGTTCACGCATCCGCGCGGCCAACCGCCGTACGCCGTCCGGCGGGTTGCGGAACTCGCCGGCGCCGAAACTCATCGAGCAGGGGTTCAACGTGGCCATGCGCGGCCGGAGTTCGACCAGTGCCTCGCGCTCCGCGAACGGCACGTCCAGGCCGACGCCGGTGCTCAACTGGACGAGAATCGGGCAGCGTTCACGGATCAGGTCCATGGTCCGCCGGGCGATGTCGAGGTCGGCGGTCGGGCGGTCGTGCTCGTCGCGCAGATGGAGGTGGGCGACGGCGGCACCGGCCGCGTACCCCTCGGCGACGGCCGCGGCGATCTCCTCCGGCTGGGTGGGGAGCCCGGGATGGTCTGCCTTGGAGGCGATCGGTCCGGTGGGGGCGACGGTGATGACGGCGGTCATGGCGGCTCCGCGGCGGCTCAGGCGTAACAGGAAAGGGGACGGCCGTTGAAGGCGACCATGTCGGCGAGGGCTGTGGGGACATCGATACGGCGGCCGAGCGGGCCGCCCGCCACCTCGGCGTAGGCGCGGTGGAGGTTGCCGACGATGCGCTCCGGGTCGAGCCACTCGCCGTACCCGCCCAGGTCCAGGTCGCGGGCGGTCTCCAGCGGGGTCAGCCCGGCGGCGACGCCGTCGCGGGCCGCGGCCTGGACGAAACGCAGGTAGCCGAGCGTCTCGTCGATCAGCTCGGGGCCGGTGACACCGCCGTGACCGGGCACGATGGTCGTCGCGCCCAGCGGTTCGACGACCTCCTCCAGGACCCGGATCGCACCGGCCACCGATCCCTGTACGAGGAAGGGGGTGCCGCCGTTGAACAGCAGATCGCCGCTGAACAGCACCCGCCGTTCCGGCAGCCACACCACCGAGTCGTTCGTCGTGTGGGCGGGGCCGCCGACGTGGAACACCTCGGCGCGGAGTTCGTCGGACCAGACGGTCACCGACTCCGTGTAGGTGAGGAAGGGCGGTTCAAGGACGACGTCACCCCAGTCCACCTCGGTCCAGAACGGCGCCGACCTCGGTTCGCCCCAGTCGAGGATGCCCGCGCGGGTGGCCTCGTGCCCGACGATCGTCGCGCCGGAGAAGAGATGGTTGCCGAAGGTGTGGTCACCGTGATGATGCGTGTTGATCAGTGTGCGCACCGGCTGCGGTGTGACCGCAGAGATGGCTTCCAGATAGGCGCGCGTACGACGGACCGTGGAGCAGGCGTCGACGCTGATCACCCCGCGACGGCCGGCCAGGAAACCGGTGTTGTTGATCCACCAGCTCCCGTCGGGCTGGATGTAGGCGAACACCCCGTCGCTGACCTCCTCGGTTCGGGGCGGTGCGAGGTGGGGGACATCGTGGTGGACCGTGCTCACTGCGGCTCCTTCCAAAGGGATGTGCTCCGACTCGGCCCCGTCAGATCGGGGACGGGGTCCACAGCCCCTTGTCGGGCTCGTTGAACATCGCCGGGATCATCGCGTCGGTGATCAGGCCGCCCGTGCCCCAGTGGTCGGCGGCCTCGGGGGTGGCCTCGAAGCGGCGCGGGACCCAGGTCTCGTCGTCGTGGATCTTCTCCAACTCGGTCGTGTACTCCACGACGTTGCCGCCCGGGTCCAGGAAGTAGGTGAAGGTGTTGTCGCCGGCGCCGTGCCGGCCGGGACCCCACAGCGGGTCGTTGCCGTGCCGGATCAGCCGGCCGGAGCCGCGCATGTACTCGTCGATGCCGCGCATCTCGAACGAGATGTGGTTGAGCGCCACATGCGGGCCCGAGCTGATCGCCAGGATGTGGTGGTCGACCCGGGTCCGCAGGAAACACATGCGGTCCTCCAGCCAGTCGGAGAGCCGGAAGCCCAAGTGCCGTTCGTAGAACGCCTTGGTGGTGGCGATGTCCGTGCTGTTGATCACCACGTGGCTGAGCTTGCGCGGTATCGACTCGCGCGGCTCCAGCAGGCGTGCGGCGCGCTGTTCGACGTGACAGGAGACCTCGATGAGGCGGCCCTCGGGGTCGAAGAAGCGGAATCCGTAGCCCCCGCCGGGCGTCTCCAGCGCGGCGGGCTCCCGGTCGATGCGGACACCGGCGGCGATGAGCCGCTCCGCGAGGGCGTCGACGGAGGCCACGTTCTCGGCACCGAAGGCGATCAGGTCCAGGCGCTTCTCCGGGGCGTACCGCACCCGCAGGATGTACTGCTCGGTGCTGCCCGCCGCGGCGAAGAAGGAGACGTTCCGGTCGTCCGCGACCTGTCGCAGACCCCACACCCCGCCGTTGAACTCCACCGTGGCCTCGAAGTCGGGTACGGCGACGGCCACGTACCGCAGGTGGGTGATCGGGGAGTGCGGGGACGTCGAGAAGTCCATGAAGGCTGCTCCAGCGTGGGACGTACGCCGCACATCCTTGTGAGCGCGATTCGACGCTACGTACAGTCGGCCAGCATCGAAAACAATTGCTGTCGATGCCGTGAATCGACAGCATCGATCTACAGATCCGCCGCCAGTTCCGTGATCCGCTCCCGCAGCCAGGCGTGTGCCGGGTCGTGCGTGTTCCGCGGGCTCCAGAACAGCGCCTCGCTGATCGGGCGCAGCGGAGCGGGAGCCTCCAGTACCCGCAGCCGGACCTGGCCGGCGAAGTGGCGTGCCAGCTTCTCGTGCACGAGGGAGACGAAGCGGGTCCCGGTCACCAGGAAGGGGACGATGACGAAGTTCTGGGTGCTCACCTCGGCCCGCCGCTGAATGCCGAGCGCGTCCAGCTGGGAGTCGGCGATCGAGGGCAGTGGGCCGGCGCTGTAGGCGACGTAGGGCAGCCGGGAGAAGTCCTCCGCGTCGACCGTGGGCCCCACCGCGTCGTTGTCCGGGTCGGCGATCAGGACGTAGCGGTCGTTGAACAGATGACGGTGGGGAACGGCCAGGGACCCGGCGATCTCGGTCGGCAGCACCAGCAGATCGATGTCGCCCCTGCGCAGCTGCTCGGCGAAGTCGCTCTGCACCGGAACGACGTTCACCCGCTGGAGCGGCGCCTCCTCGGCCAGCTTCACGAGCAGCGGACGCAGCAGGATGAGCGTGACGTAGTCGCTGGCCATGAGGGTGAACGAACGGCGGTCGGCCAGCGGGTCGAACCCCCGCGACCGCCTGAACACCGCCTCCGAGGCCGCCACCGCCTCACGGACCAGCGGAGCGAGGGACAGCGCCAGGGGCGTCGGGACCAGCGTCCTGCCTTCCCGCACCAGCAACGGATCGTCGAAGTGCTTGCGCAGCCGCCCGAGCGACGCGCTCATCGCCGGCTGCCCGACGTACATGCGCTCGGCCGCCCGCGTCACATTGCGCTCGACGAGCAGCGCGTCAAGCGCCAGCAGGAGGTTCAGATCCACACCGTCCAGACCCACGTCGACCTCCTTCCCCCACTCACATCACTCATATCGATCCTATGCATCAAAAGGAATCGCTTGGAACATGGTGACCCGCGTCATACCGTCACCATGCTCGAACCACAATGACGTGAGGCGGCGACCATGCAGGTGACAAGAGTCCTGATCAGCGGGGCGGGCATAGGCGGACTCGCAGCCGCCACCGCCCTCGCCCGGCGCGGCGTCCAGGTCGACGTCGTCGAGCAGCGCCCGAACTCCGACGTCCTCGGCGTCGGCATCAACCAGCCCGCCAACTCCCTGCGCGCGCTGCGCGCACTCGGCGTACTCGACGAGGTGCTCGCGACCGGCTTCCCCTTCGACCGGACCTCCTTCTACGACTGGCAGGGCGCCCCCATCGTCGACTGCCTGTCCGCCCTGGGCGGCGACGTTCCCGCCAACACGGCCCTGTCCCGACGGGCCCTGCACGGCATTCTCACGGCGGCGGCCGAGCGGGCCGGGACCAAGATCACCTACGGGACGACGGTGGAGGACCTCGTCGACACGGACGAGCGGCTGGAAGTCACCTTCTCCGACCGCCGGACGGAGTCGTACGACCTGGTGGTCGGTTTCGAAGGGCTGCGTTCACGGCTGCGGCGGCGGCTCTTCGGTACCGGGTACGACCCCGTCTTCACCGGATACTCGGTATGGCGTCTGACGATGCCCCGCCCGGCGGACGTCACGCACACGATGCTGTTCCAGGGCGACGGCACGAAGGCGGGTGTCATCCCGCTCAGCGCCGACAGCATGTACCTGCTCCATGTCACCGCCGAACCCGGCAACCCGCAGATACCCGAGAACGCCAAGGCCGACCTCCTCGTCGAGCGCCTCGCCGGCTACGGCGGCCTCGTCGGCGAACTCCGCGACACCATCACCCCGTCCGACGCCGTCGTCTACAGCCCGCTCAGCGAAGTGCAGTTGCCCGCCCCGTGGTTCAAGGGTCGCGTGATCGTCCTCGGCGACGCCGCGCACGCCTGCGCCCCGCATCTCACGCAGGGCGCGGGCATGGCGCTGGAGGACGCCGTCGTCCTCGCCGAGGAACTCGCCGTACCGGACCGCGATGTCGACGCCACTCTGCCGGCGTTCATGGAACGTCGCCGTGAGCGGGTGGGACTCGTCCAGGACGTTTCCCACCAGATCCTCGTCGGGGAGATGGCCATCACCGCCGCGACCCTGCCCCACGCCGTCGCGCACCTGCGTGAGGTTCTGCCGGAGCAGATGAGGCAGACGGAGACCTTCCTCAACCAGCCGTTCTGATCCGAACGGGCCTACATCTCAAGGGCGTTGACGTTCACCCGCGAGGGTGGCCGCCCTCCTCGTAGCCGAGCAGGGTGCGCCCGTGCGTCTCGTAGTGCATCTCGCTGACGGTGACGTGCTGTGCGGCCACTGCCGCGTCGCGGGCGTTGCGCTGAAGGGCGTTGGTCAGGTAGACGGCGCCGGAGCCGCCGAAGCGCAGGGCGGTGCTGGTGACCTTGACCGCTGTCTCCAGCACGTGGGTCATGGGGGCGGCGAAGGCGCAGCGCAGCCGGGTCGACGGCTCGGCTCGGTGGACGCAGGTCTCCCAGAGTTCTTCGAGGAGTTGCAGGCTGTAGGCGCGGGCCGCGTTCAGTTCGGTGTCCAACTCGCCCAGGACGTGCTGGAAGTGGGCGCGCTCGGCGTCGGTTCCGGAGCTGAAGGGGCGTCGCTTGGAGCGGGTGAGGTCGGCGATGTCGTCGAGTGAGCGGCGGGCGAGACCGGACATCAGGCCGATCAGGCCGGAGAACGCGAACTCGGGGAGCAGGTACTTGGGGCTCAGCACGCCGCCGGCCGGATCTCCGGACTGACCGGCGCGGACGACCCCTATGAAGAGCCCGCGCACCCCGATCTGCGGATCGACGCGCACGCCGAGCGGGCCGTCGAATCAGTGGACGCGCTGCACGCGTTGCTCGTGCGAAAGGAGTTGGCATGACTGTCGCCGCCAAGCACACGGCCGGCACGGAGAACCCGTATGCGCTGCCGCACCTGGACGCGCTTGAGTCGGAGGCGGTGCACATCTTCCGTGAAGTGGTGGGGGAGTTCGAGCGGCCGGTGATCCTGTTCTCCGGTGGCAAGGACTCGATCGTGATGCTGCATCTGGCGTTGAAGGCGTTCGCGCGCGCCGGTGCCGTTCTCGCTGCTGCATGTGGATACCGGACACAACTTTCCCGAGGTGCTTGAGTACCGGGACCGCACGGTCGAGAAGCATGGGCTGCGTCTCCATGTGGCCTCCGTACAGGACTACATCGACCGCGGTGTGCTGCGCGAACGCCCCGACGGGACCCGGAACCCGCTGCAGACCGTGCCGTTGACGGAGAAGATCCAGAGCGAGAAGTTCGACGCGGTGTTCGGTGGGGGTCGTAGGGACGAGGAGAAGGCGCGCGCCAAGGAGCGGGTGTTCTCGCTGCGGGACGAGTTCGGGGCGTGGGAGCCGCGCCGGCAACGCCCCGAACTGTGGAATCTCTACAACGGGCGGCACGCACCCGGTGAGCACGTCCGCGTGTTCCCCCTGTCCAACTGGACCGAGCTGGACGTCTGGCAGTACATCGCCCGCGAAGGCATCGACCTCCCCGCCATCTACTACGCCCATGAGCGCGAGGTCTTCCGACGGGGCGAACTGTGGCTGGCGCCCGGGAGTTGGGGCGGGCCGGGGGACGGCGAGACCGTCGAGAAGCGCCAGGTGCGGTACCGGACCGTCGGTGACATGTCGTGCACCGGCGCGGTCGACTCCGGCGCGGTCACCATCGAGCAGGTCATCGACGAGATCACCGCCTCCCGGCTGACCGAGCGGGGCGCCACCCGGGCCGACGACAAGCTGTCCGAGGCCGCCATGGAGGACCGCAAGCGCGAGGGGTACTTCTGATCATGGGGACGACCATCGGCACATTGCGCCTCGCCACCGCGGGCTCCGTCGACGACGGCAAGTCCACCCTCGTAGGACGGCTGTTGCACGACTCCAAGTCGGTCCTCACCGACCAACTCGAAGCCGTGGAGCGGGTGTCGGCCGATCGCGGCCAGGACGCTCCCGACCTCGCCCTCCTCACCGACGGCCTGCGCGCCGAGCGCGAGCAGGGCATCACGATCGACGTGGCGTACCGCTACTTCGCCACGCCCCGGCGGCGGTTCATCCTCGCCGACACCCCGGGCCATGTGCAGTACACCCGCAACATGGTCACCGGCGCCTCCACCGCCGAACTGACGGTGATCCTCGTCGACGCCCGCAACGGTGTCGTCGAACAGACCCGGCGCCACGCCGCGATCGCCGCGCTGCTGCGCGTCCCGCACGTCGTCCTCGCCGTCAACAAGATGGACCTCGTCGACTACCGCGAGCCCGTGTTCGCCACCATCGCCGAGGAGTTCACGGCCTGCGCGAGCGAACTCGGCATCCCCGAGATCACCGCGATCCCCATCTCGGCGCTGGCCGGCGACAACGTCGTGGAACCGTCCGCGCACATGGACTGGTACGGCGGGCCGACCGTCCTCGAACACCTGGAGACCGTCCCCGTCGGCACCGCCCTCGCGAGTGCGGCGGCCCGGTTCCCCGTGCAGTACGTCATCCGGCCGCGGAGCGCCGAGCACCCGGACTACCGGGGATACGCGGGACAGATCGCCTCCGGTGTGCTGCGCGTCGGCGACCCGGTCACCGTCCTGCCGTCCGGTCTCACCAGCAAGATCACCGGTATCGACGCCCTCGGTTCGCCGGTCGACCGGGCCTGGGCGCCGCAGTCGGTGACGCTTCTCCTTGAGGACGACATCGACATCTCACGCGGTGACCTCATCGCCCCCAGCGCGCAGGCACCGGCCACCACGCAGGACGTCAGGGCCACGGTCTGTCATCTCAACGAGCGTCCGCTGCACGTCAGTTCGCGCGTCCTGCTCAAACACGGCACCCGTACGGTCAAGGCCGTCGTACGGGAACTCCCGCACCGCATCGACCTCACCCGCGGCCTGGCCCGCGAGAGCGACCCCGGTGAGTTCTCCGTCAACGACATCGGCTCGATGGTGCTGCACACCGCCGAGCCACTGCCGTTCGACGCCTACGCCGACTCCCGCCTCACCGGTTCCTTCCTCCTGATCAGCCCCGCCGACGGGGCCGTTCTCGCGGCAGGGATGTGCGCGGACGCCGATCGGTGAGCGGGCCGTGGCCGTGAGGCTCGCTCGACGCTCCGAGTGCGTCCCCGCCCGCGTTACCTCTGCTGTCCCTGCTCGCCCGCCGGCTTCGGCCAGCTGTCCAGCAGCTGCTCGTCCGTCAGCGCCGATGTGTGGGCCGTAGCCGCCCCCTCCAACCCGAACCCCACCATCAGCACCTCCGCATACCGCCGCCAGGCGTCCGGCGCGACGGCGTTCGTGCGGTCGGCGACCGCGCCGATCATGTACAGGAAGGCGTACACGTCGGCGCTGGCGAAATCCTTGCGGACGGCGCCGGCGGCCACCGCTCGTTCCGCGAGGCCGTCGACGAGGCGGCCCAGCTGGTCGCGGGTGCGGGCGACCGGGCCCGTGTCGACGCTCGCGTTGGCCAGGATGACCTCCAGGGCGCGGTCCTCGGAGCGCCACTGTGCCGCCGCCAGCAGGTAGTGCCGTAGCGCCTGGGCCGGGTCCGGCAGTTCGGCGGCCTTGGCGGCCAGGTCCAGGAACATCGTGAAGCGTTCCGTGAACAGGGCGTCCACCAGGGACTGGAGGTCGGGGAAGCGGCGGTAGACCGTGCCTACGCCGATCCCGGCCTCGCGGGCGATCTCGTTGAGGGGCACTGTGGCCCCCCGCCGGGCGAACAGGCGGTCGGCCGTCGTCATGATCAGGCGGCGGTTTCGTTCCGCGTCCGCTCGCAGCGGGCGTTGGTGCGGGGTATCCGGGCTCACGCCGGGACATTCTCCGGCATCTTCGCCCCGGTGGCCCGGCGCGCCCGCCCGACCAGGAGCGATACGCCGGTCACGACGCTCCACAGCAGCCATGAGTAGACACCGCCCCGCTCGAAGGCGCCGGCCGTGCTCGTCGAGACGCCCACGCCCGCCTCGCTCAGCAGGCCCAGGACGCCGACCGCGATGCTGAACACGCGGTACGCGCGCGGCAGTTGGAGGCTCTTCAGCGAACCCGCCATGATCACGATCGTGTTGGCGCACAGGATGGCGACCGACGCGCCCCCGACGTGCAGCCCCAGGCTGTAGCCCGGGCCGTCCGCGGAGCCGTGGAACAGGCCGACCAGCAGGAAGCCCACCGCATGCGCGCCCGCCAGGGCGATGACCACGCGGCGTACGCGGCCCGTGAGCAGGGGTACCGCCAGCAGGATCACCCCGGCGGCGAACAGGATCCCCTGGACGACGAACGACGTGTTCATCAGCGTGTGATCCGGCGAGCAGATGACGCCGTCCTGGAACTTCGTGCCGCAGTCCGTGACGCCCAGGTCGCTGATGTAGTTCGTGGCGTAGTTGTAGGGCGGGGTGGTCCAGGCGGCCGCGGCGACCGCCTCGGACACCACCCACTGCACCGCGTTCAGCACCAGGACGGCGGCTCCCAGCGGAAGCCAGATCTTGCGTGACATCGGAACTCCCATCACGACTCCTCTCGACAGGTCATGCTCACCACCCTACATTAAGTGGATAGATCTATCCGTTTAGCGGTCACGGGTGCCCGCTGATCGTGTGATCGGCATCACATTGCAAGGTTCGAACTTCGAGGGCCGCCGTGCATCTAGTCGGCGTCCACTCCCATCCACCGAGGAACCAATCAATGTTGGCTTATCTGCCCGGATTCGCTCCCTGGATCGTCGCCGGCGTCCTCTCGTCCTTCGACTGGCGCTGGGGCGCGCTCGGCGGTCTCGTCACGGGGCTGCTGATGATGCTGAACGACCGTCGCCGCGGGGTCGGCTTCGACGCGCTGGTGCTGGAGATCAGCACCCTCGCCTACTTCGTGGTGATCGGCGCCGTCTCCGTCGTCAGGCCGGACTCGTCGCTGGCCGGCCACACCGACGTCATCTCCTTCGTCTGGCTGGGCGGCACCGCCTGGGGGAGCCTGGTGGTCCGGAGCCCCTTCACGCTGGGCATCGCCAAGCGGCAGACCCCGCGCGAGTACTGGGACATGCCCGAGTTCGTCCAGGTCAACAAGTACATCACCAGCGCCTGGGGAGCCGGCTTCACCTTCATCGCCGTCAGCCTGGCCATCGCGGGCGCGGTGGACGCCCCGGCCTGGGTCGGCATCACCGCCCACGTCGTCGGACTGGTCGCCCCCGCCGTCTTCACGAAGGTCTACCCCGCCCGCGCCCAGGCCCGCCTCATGGCACTGGCGCAGGCACCGGAGCAGACCCAGCCGTCGGTGCGGGCCGTTCAGTAACGGCCGGTCCCGTCCCGCGACCTGCCTGACCTCTCAGCACCAAAGCACTTACCCCACGAAGGAGTTGGCGCATCGTGAGCATCGCAAAGAACGTCGTCCTCGTGCACGGCGGATTCGTCGACGGATCGGGCTGGCGGGGCGTCCACGACGCGCTCCGCGCCGACGGCTACCGCGTGAGCGTCGTCCAGAACCCCACGCTGTCCCTCGAAGGCGACGTCGCCACGACCAAACGGGTCCTCGACGCCCAGGACGGCCCGACCGTACTCGTCGGCCACTCCTACGGCGGCGCGGTGATCACCGAGGCCGGCACCCACGAGAACGTGGCGACGCTCGTGTACGTCACGGCGTTCGCGCCCGACAAGGGCGAGTCGGTGAACACCCTCATCGCCGACCCGCCGCCCGGCGCTCCGGTCCCGCCGATCCTGCCGCCCGTCGACGGGTTTCTCTTCCTCGACCGGGAGAAGTTCGCCGCGTCCTTCGCCGGGGACCTGCCCGCCGCCGACGCCCAGTTCCTCGCGGACTCCCAAGTGCCGTGGGGCGTGGACGCGTTGGCGGGCGCGGTCACCGAGCCGGCCTGGCAGACGAAGCCCAGTTTCTATCTCGTCGCCACCGACGACCGCATGATCCCGCCGCCCGCGCAACGCTTCATGGCCGAGCGGGCCGGCGCGACCGTGACCGAGACCGGCGGCAGTCACGCCGTGTACGTGTCCAGGCCCGCCGAGGTCGCCGAGTTCATCAAGAAGGCGGCGTCGGGCACCACCGCCTGAGCCTTTTCCACGGACAGCCGACAGTCGTGGGGGGCGCGGGGCGCCGCGCCGCCGCCCCCCCCCCCGGGGGGGGGGGGGGGGGCGCGCGGGGCGGGGCGCGCCGCGGCCGGGCCCCCGGCGCGCCCGGGGGGGGGGGGGGGGGGCGGGGGGGGGGGGGGGCCCCGTCTGGTTATCCCCGGCGGGGCCTACGCCCCCGGCGCCCCCCGGGGCCGGCTTTCCGGGGGGGGGGCCCCCCCCCCCCCCCCCGCCCCCCCCCTCCGTCGTAGAAACTGTGTGTGGGGCTCAGCGGGCCTTGCCGCCGCCGCCCTTCGGGAGCTTCATGCCCTTCGGCATCGGGCCCTTTGGCAACGGCATGTTGCTCATCAGGTCGCCCATCGCGCGCAGGCGGTCGTTGGTCGCCGTCACCTGCGGGCCGGTCAGGACCCGCGGCAGCTTCAGCATTGTCGTGCGGACCTTCTTCAGCGGGATCTGGCCCTCGCCCGTGCCGACCATCACGTCGTGCACCGGGACGTCCGCGACGATGCGGTTCATCTTCTTCTTCTCGGCGGCCAGCAGGGACTTCACCCGGTTCGGGTTGCCCTCGGCCACCAGCACGATGCCGGCCTTGCCGACCGCGCGGTGCACCACGTCCTGGCTGCGGTTCATCGCCACCGCCGGAGTCGTCGTCCAGCCCCGGCCGATGTTGTCCAGTACCGCCGCGGCCGCGCCCGGCTGGCCCTCCATCTGCCCGAAGGCGGCCCGCTCGGCCCGGCGTCCGAAGACGATCGCCGACGCGAGGAAGGCGAGCAGGAGGCCGAGAATGCCAAGGTAGATGGGGTGCCCGAGCAAGAAGCCGATCGCGAGGAAGACACCGAAGGTGACGATTCCGACAGCCGCGAGCACAAGACCGATCGTTTTGTCGGCCTTGCGGGTCATCTTGTAGGTCAGAGCGATCTGCTTGAGTCGCCCGGGGTTCGCAGCGTTTTCCGCTGTCGTGTCCTTCCTCGCCATGCGAGGAAGTCTACGTGCCCGCGGGAGCGCCGATGACGGCGGTGTCCGCAGGGTGGGGATTCGGAGCGTGGGGAGTCAGGAGTGCGCGGTGAGGGACTGCTCCAGGACGAGCTGTGCCTCGACCCGGTCCTTGGCGCGGCGGCGGTCCTCCAGGACGGAGGTCCACGCGTTGCGACGGGCGGTCCGCTGGCCACTGCTCAGCAGCAGCGACTCGACCGCGCGCAGGGCGTCGGTGACGGACGGGATGGCGGTGGCACGGACGGGCGCGGCCTGCATCGTGGAGGTCCCCCCTCGGAACGGCTCTGGGTATGGGTCTACGTGCTGTAAATGCAGTGTCACTGTTTGGTGTTACCAGGGCGTGACCGACCGGTCAAACGCCAATGAAGCCTTGATGCGCTGGGCCGAAATGCTGACGCGGCCCTGATGAACGCCCTCAACTGGGAGGACGGTCAGGGCCGCGTCGTAGCGGGGTGCTACCCGCGAGTAGCTACTTGTGCGCGAATTCACACAGCCTTGCTTCACACCGCCTGCGAGGCCACGTACGCGCCACGCTTCTCGATCGCCATCTGGTACAGGCGCCCGGCGCGGTACGACGAGCGCACCAGCGGGCCGGACATGACACCGGAGAAGCCGATCTGGTCGGCCTCCTCCTTCAGCTCCACGAACTCGTGCGGCTTCACCCAGCGCTCCACGGGGTGGTGCCGCACCGACGGCCGCAGGTACTGCGTGATGGTGACCAACTCGCAGCCCGCCTCGTGCAGTTGGCGCAGCGCCTCGCTGACCTCCTCGCGGGTCTCGCCCATGCCGAGGATCAGGTTCGACTTCGTGACCAGACCGTAGTCGCGGGCCTCGGTGATGACCTTGAGCGAGCGGTCGTAGCGGAAGCCGGGGCGGATGCGCTTGAAGATGCGGGGGACCGTCTCGACGTTGTGCGCGAAGACCTCGGGGCGGGAGGAGAAGACCTCGGCGAGCTGCTCCGGGACCGCGTTGAAGTCGGGGGCGAGGAGCTCCACCTTGGTGCGGCCGGCCTCGCGGGACGACGTCTGCTCGTGGATCTGGCGGACCGTCTCGGCGTACAGCCAGGCGCCGCCGTCCTCCAGGTCGTCGCGGGCGACGCCGGTGATCGTGGCGTAGTTCAGGTCCATGGTGACGACGGACTCGCCGACCCGGCGCGGTTCGTCGCGGTCCAGGGCCTCGGGCTTGCCGGTGTCGATCTGGCAGAAGTCGCAGCGCCGGGTGCACTGGTCGCCGCCGATGAGGAAGGTCGCCTCGCGGTCCTCCCAGCACTCGTAGATGTTGGGGCAGCCGGCTTCCTGGCAGACCGTGTGCAGACCCTCGCTCTTCACGAGCGCCTGCATCTTCGTGTATTCGGGACCCATTTTCGCCCGGGTCTTGATCCACTCGGGCTTGCGCTCGATGGGGGTCTGGGCGTTCCGGACCTCCAGGCGCAGCATCTTGCGTCCGTCTGGGGTGACTGCGGACACGATGGGCTCCCTAGCGATTGATTCCTCGGCGCCCTTAAGGGTACGCCCGTTGATTTGAATGCCCGGTGCTGGTGTCGGCCCCCAGGGGCTGCCGCCCCCGGACCCCCGCTTCGGCCCTGAAGGGGCCTCGTCCTCAAACGCCGGACGGGCTGACAGTTGCCGGTGTTCTCTCGATCGGCCGCGGCTTCGGGTCCGCGTGCTCCAGCACGTCCTTCAGGTGCCGCTCCACCACCGGCAGGACCTCGTCGATCGTCACGTCCCGGCCCAGCTCGGCGGCCAGCGAGGCGACACCCGCGTCACGGATCCCGCAGGGGATGATCCGGTCGAACCACCTGTTGTCCGGGTTCACGTTCAGGGCGAAGCCGTGCATCGTGACGCCCTTGGCGACGCGGATGCCGATCGCGGCGATCTTGCGGTCCTCGCGGCGCTGGCCGGCGTTCGAGGGGGCGTACTCCGGGCCGTTCATCCGCGGGTCGAACTCCTCGTCGTGCAGACGGGGGTCGAAATCGAGGGACAGGCCGCCGATCGACGGACGTTGCTCGACCGGGTCGCCCAGTACCCACACGCCACTACGGCCCTCGACCCGGCTGGTCTCCACGCCGAACTCCGCGCACACGCGGATCAGCGCCTCCTCCAGGCGTCGTACGTGCGCGACGACGTCCACCGGGCGGGGCAGCTTCTGGATCGGGTAGCCGACGAGCTGGCCGGGGCCGTGCCAGGTGATCTTGCCGCCGCGGTCGACGTCGATGACCGGGGTGCCGTCGAGCGGGCGCTCGTTGTCCTGCGTGCGGCGGCCCGCCGTGTAGACCGGCGGGTGTTCCAGCAGTAGCACGGTGTCGGGGACCTCGTCCGCGAAGCGGGCCGCGTGCACCCGGCGCTGCTCGTCCCACGCCTCCTGGTACTCGACGGCGTCCGCGCCGAAGCCCATCCGGACGAACCGCAACTCACCCACGGCAAGCGCCTCCTCAGCAGCACCTATGAGTCGTAAGGCACGAAACATGCCTACGCCACTGTACGACCGACCGCTGACAGCGCTCCGGGCGGCCGGGGCCGTCAGCCCTACGACCAATCCTCACACGATCGGATGAATGCACGTCGGAATGTGCGACGGGATGCTTACGCTCCGCTACATTCGCGCCGTTCACGAGGCCAAAAGGGCTGCTCACAGGCAATCCGGGCAGGCAGTGGCCGCATCGGCCCCTGCTGGGGCCCGAAAGGCAGGAGACCGCACCGCAGATGACGGAACGACCCGCGCAGCGCACTCCCAACCGTCAGCTCGCCGCGCTCATCGCAGAAGCGGGGTTCTCCAACGCAGGTCTCGCCCGTCGCGTGGACCAGCTCGGTCTGGAGCACGGACTCGATCTCAGATACGACAAGACATCCGTCACCCGGTGGCTGCGCGGACAGCAGCCCAGAGGCACCACGCCCGCCCTCATCGCCGAGGTCTTCACGCGCCGGCTCGGCCGCCGGCTCACCGCCCAGGACCTCGGGCTCGACGCCTGTGCGCCGGTGTACGCCGGGCTCGAATTCGCCGCGACCCCCGAGGAGGCCGTCGACATCGTCAGCGGGCTGTGGCGAAAGGACTCCGGCAGCCACGCCGAGCTCCGCAAGATCGCCTTCACCCCGGCCGGGCTCGTGGTGCCCAGCCGGGACTGGCTCATCGGCCGCGCCGACGACCGCGTCGGCCGCGCCGAACCCGCCAACCGCGTGCCCCCGCAGGGCCGCCCCGCCGTCCCCCGCCAGCGCGGCCAGGCCGCCGAGCGCGGGCCAGGCCAGAAGGTCACCGGCGGCGACATCTCCGCGCTCCGCTCGGTCGGCGAACTCTTCCGCACCCTCGACAACGCCTACGGCGGCGGTCACGCCCGGCAGGCCCTCGTGCGCTACCTGGAGCACGAGACCGAGCCGATGCTGCGCGGCACCTACGGCGAGCAGACCGGCCGGCGCCTGTTCGCCGCGGCGGCCGACCTCACCCGGCTCGCGGGCTGGACCTCGTACGACATCGCCGCGCACGGGCTCGCCCAGCGGTACTTCGTGCAGGCGCTCCGGCTCTCGCAGGCCGCCGGGGACCGGGCCTACGGCTCGTACGTGCTCATGACCATGAGCCGGCAGGCCGTCTACCTCGGGCACGGGCGGGAGGCCGTACAGCTCGCGCGGGTGGCGCAGCAGGGGGTCGGGACCAGCGCGCCGCCCGTCGTGCAGTCGCTGCTGCACTCCGTGGAGGCGCGGGCGCACGGGGTGCTGGGCGAGGTGCGGGCGTGCACCTCGGCGCTCGTGCGGGCCGAACGCGCCCTTGAGACGGCGCGTGCGGGGGATGAAGTGCCTTACTGGGCGCGGTTCTTCGACGAGGCGCAGCTCGCCGACGAGTTCGGGCACGCGCATCGGGACCTTCAGCAGTTCCGGGCGGCCGCGCAGCATGCGGAGCGGTCGTTGCAGTTGCGGGCGCCCGCGTTTGCCCGAAGTCGGCTGTTCTGCCGGGTCGTTCTCGCCTCCGCTCGACTTGGGCTCGGTGAGCTTGATCAGGCCTGTGCGTTGGGGGCGGAGGCGGCGGGGCAGGCCGTGG
The DNA here is from genome assembly GCF_043200035.1 of Streptomyces sp. NPDC048504. Lineage (NCBI taxonomy): Bacteria > Bacillati > Actinomycetota > Actinomycetes > Kitasatosporales > Streptomycetaceae > Streptomyces > Streptomyces sp. NPDC048504. The sequence goes on along the minus strand of NZ_JBICXA010000003.1, from coordinate 496,041 downwards.
AGATGCGGTCGGTGCGGGCGGTCGAGTACGTGCGGGACTTCGAGCGGCGGCTTGAGCCGTACAAGGACGCGGCGCCGGTGCGGGGGTATCGCGACAAGGTCGCCGCGTACGGGTAGCCCTTCGCCGCGGTGGTTGCGGTTCGTGGGGCCTGCGCGGCCTCGTTGTGGCTGGTCGCGCAGTTCCCCGCGCCCCTGAAAGAAGTCGGAGTCGCGCAGTTCCCCGGGCCCCCGAAAGAATGCCGCAGCGCAAGCCGGCGTACCCGTGGCGTGTGGACGAGATCTGCCTGGATACCCGTCTGCCATCCGACGGCTTGTACGCATGGGAGGCCTTCCGTGGAATCCGACATCGCACACGCCACCACCGGCTCGCCCGACCGCCACCACTCGGACATCACCCTGAGGGTGAACGGCAAACCGCACAGTCTCACCGTCGACCACCGGTCGGTGCTCCTGGACGTACTGCGCGAGGACCTCTCCCTGACCGGCGCCAAGAAAGGCTGTGACCACGGTCAGTGCGGGGCCTGCACGGTTCTGGTCGACGGCCGCCGGGCCAACGCCTGTCTGCTGCCCGCCGTCGCGCTGGACGGCGGCGACATCACGACCGTCGAGGGACTCGGCGCGGACGGTGAGGAACTCCATCCGCTCCAGCGTGCCTTCCTGGACCGCGACGCCTTTCAGTGCGGCTACTGCACTCCGGGGCAGATCTGCAGCGCCATCGGCGCCATCGCCGAGGCCGCCGCCGGCCATCCCTCCCACGTCACCGACCCCGGCGCCCCCTCGGGGCCGCCCGTCGCGCTGGACCGGGCCGAGATCCGCGAGCGGCTCAGCGGCAACCTCTGCCGTTGCGGCGCCTACCCGAACATCGTGGAAGCCGTCGAGGACGTGATCCCGTGAAGCCCTTCGGATACGTGCGCGCAGGCAGCGTCGAGGAGGCGGCCGACGCGTACGCCTCGCATCCCGGCGCCCGCTATCTCGGCGGCGGCACGAATCTGGTCGACCTGATGAAGCTCGGCGTGGAGCAGCCAGCCACGCTCGTCGACGTCAGCCGGCTGCCCCTGGACTCGGTGGAAGAACTGCCCGGCGGCGCGCTGCGGATCGGGGCCACTGTCCGCAACAGCGACCTCGCGGCCCACCCCCTGGTCCGCGACCGCTATCCGGCGCTCTCGCAGGCGCTCCTCGCCGGGGCCTCCGGACAGCTGCGCAACATCGCCACCACCGGCGGCAACCTGCTCCAGCGCACCCGCTGCCCCTATTTCCAGGACACCGGCAAACCGTGCAACAAACGTGAGCCGGGCAGCGGCTGCGGCGCACGGGACGGCGTCCACCGCGACCACGCGGTCCTGGGACATTCCCCGCACTGCATCGCCACCCATCCCTCCGACATGGCCGTCGCGCTGGCCGCCCTCGACGCGCACGTCGAGCTGTACGGAGCCGACGGCGAGCGTTCGGTCCCCGCCGCCGAGTTCCACCGGCTGCCCGGTGACCATCCGGAGCGCGACACCGAGATCCGCCCCGGTGAGCTCATCACCGCCGTAGTCCTGCCGGCCGCGGCGGCCGGGCTGCCGTCCCTCTACCGCAAGGCCCGCGACCGCGCCTCGTACGCCTTCGCCCTCGCCTCCGTCGCAGCGGTCCTGCGGGTGGACGACGGTGTCGTGCGGCACGTCGGTGTCGCCTTCGGGGCGCTCGCCCACCGGCCCTGGCGCGCCCGGCGCACGGAGGAGGCGCTGCTGGGTGCCGCGCCCACCGCCGCCGCCTTCGAGCGGGCCGTGGACCTGGAACTCGCCGCCGCCCAGCCCCTGTCCGACAACGCCTACAAGGTGCGCCTGGCCCGCGGCCTCGCCCTCGACGTGCTGAGCCGGTTGGCGCCGCCGACGACCAGCACCTGACAGGGCTTCCGCCCCGGCACCACGAGGAGGACTCCATGGCCGACACGCACACCGCACTGGGCGCGCCCGTAGAGCGCCGGGAAGGCCGCGAGAAGGTCACGGGCACGGCCCGCTACGCAGCCGAACACCATGTCCCCGGAGGCGTTCACGCCTGGCCGGTCACCGCCGCGATCGCCTGCGGTTCGGTCCGCGCGATCAACGCCACCGACGCGCTGCGACTGCCCGGGGTCCTCGCCGTGCTCACCCACGAGAACGCTCCCCGGCTCGCCGACGCCGACGATCCCACGCTCGCCGTCCTTCAGAACTCCCGTGTGCCGCACCGGGGTTGGCCGGTCGCCCTGGTCGTCGCCGAGACGCTGGAAGCGGCCCGGGCCGGTGCCGGCGCCGTCCGTGTCGAGTACGACGCGCAGGACCATGACGTGACGCTCACGGACAGCCACGCGGGGGCGTACGTGCCCGAGAAGGCCAACGGCGGATATCCCGGGCACCGGGACCGGGGCGACCCCGAGGACGCGTTCGCGTCGGCCGCGGTCCGCGTCGACGCCGCCTACCGCGTGCCGCCCCTGCACAACCACCCGATGGAGCCGCACGCGGCCACCGCCCGGTGGGACGACAACCGGCTCGTCGTGCACGACTCCAGCCAGGGAACCACGGCCGTACGAGCCACGCTGGCCGCACTGTTCGAGCTTCCCGAGGAGCAGGTCACCGTAGTGTCCGAACACGTCGGCGGCGGCTTCGGGTCCAAGGGGACGGCCCGCCCGCACGTGGTGCTCGCCGCGATGGCGGCACGGCAGACGGGACGCCCCGTCACCGTGGCGCTCCCGCGCCGCTTCCTGCCGGCCCTCGTCGGGCACCGGGCACCCACCCTGCACCGGGTCCGCCTCGGCGCCGACGACCAAGGCTCTCTCAGCGCCCTCCTGCACGAGGTCACCACGCACACGTCCCGTCTCAAGGAGTTCGTCGAGCAGGCCGCCGTGCCCGCCCGCGTCATGTACGCCTCGCCCCACAGCCGTACGACCCACCGTGTCGTACCGCTGGATGTGCCGAGCCCCTCCTGGATGCGCGCGCCCGGCGAGGCACCCGGCATGTTCGCCCTGGAGTCGGCCATGGACGAACTCGCGGTCGCGCTCGGCACGGACCCCGTCGAGCTGCGCGTCGCCAACGAGCCCGGTACCGAACCGGACAGCGGCAAACCCTTCAGCAGCCGGCACCTGGTCGAGTGTCTGCGCGAAGGCGCCCGGCGCTTCGACTGGGCGCACCGTGACCCGCGCCCGGGTCCGCGTTCCGCCGGCCCTCTGCTCGTGGGGCAAGGGGTGGCCGCCGCCGTGTACCCCGTGCTGATCCAGCCCTCCACCGCCACCGCGCAGGCACTGCCGGACGGGAGCTTCACGGTACGGGTCAACGCGACCGACATCGGCACCGGTGCCCGTACCGTCCTCGCCCAGGTCGCCGCCGACGCCCTCGGCGTCCCACTGGACCGGGTCCGTACGGAGATCGGCAACAGTGACCTGCCGTCCGCCTCGCTGGCCGGCGGTTCCTCCGGCACCGCCTCCTGGGGCTGGGCGGTCCACGAGGCCTGCACGCGGCTGCGCGCCGGCCTCGCGGAGCACCCGGGGCCGCTGCCCGAGCCGGGGCTCACCGCGAGCGCCGACACGGCAGGGAGCGCGGACGCCGACAGCGACTACGCGCGGCACGCCTTCGGCGCCCACTTCGCCGAGGTCGCCGTCGACACGGTCACCGGCGAGATCCGTGTCCGCCGCCTGCTGGGCGTGTACGCGGCCGGGCACATCCTCAACGCCCGTACCGCACGCTCCCAGTTCATCGGCGGAATGACGATGGGCCTGGGCATGGCCCTCACCGAGGGCAGCACCATGGACGCCGCGTTCGGCGACTTCACCGAGGCGGACCTGGCCGCCTACCACGTCCCCGTGCACGCCGACGTACCCGCCGTCGAGGCGCACTGGATCGACGAGGACGACCTCCACCTCAACCCGATGGGCAGCAAGGGCATCGGCGAGATCGGGATCGTCGGAACGGCGGCGGCCCTCGGCAACGCGGTCCACCACGCCACCGGTGTCCGCTACCGCGAGCTGCCCCTCACACCGGACCGCGTGCTGGCGGGCCTGCCGCCTTTCACGGGGCCGTGAGCGCGGAGAGACGTTCTCGGGCGATGTCCCGGGCCGCCTCCGGGGTGCTACCCGGCGAGCGCATCCGCAGCCACGCGCAGGTCCGCGACCAGACCGGCGTACGCCGCCTCTCGATCGGTGGCCCGCAGGACGGCGGACGGGTGGACGGTCGCCACGACGCCACCGGCGGCAGGTGCCGCGTCGCCTTCCACGTCGGGCAGCGACAGCACCGCGCCGCGATCCTTGGTCACCCGGAAGGACGGGCCGAGGAGCGCGCGGCCCGCCGTGGCCCCCAGCGCCACCACCAAGTCGGGGTGGACGAGCCGTAGTTCGGCGGCCAGCCAGAGGCGGCAGGCCGCTGTCTCGCACAGGCTCGGTGGCTTGTGGATGCGACGCTTGCCTCGTTCGGCGGGGGTGAATTTGAAGTGCTTGACCGCGTTGGTGACGTACGTCTTCTCGTCCCCGAGTCCCGCCTCGGCCAGCGCCTTGTGCAGCAGATGACCGGCCGGGCCGACGAAGGGCCGGCCAGCCCGGTCTTCTTGATCGCCGGGCTGCTCGCCGACGAGCATCAGGCGCGCGGTGGCCGCGCCGGCGCCGAAGACGGTCTGCGTCGCGTCGCGGTACAGCGGGCAGCCATGGCATTCGGCGGCGGCCCGCCGGTGCGCGGGCAGACCGCCCCGGAGCGGTAGATACGAGGTCGCGTCGTAGTCGTCCGGTGCCACGGTCCACCTCCTGCTGTTCGGGTGTCGAGAGTCACCCCCGCGGGTGGTACGCGGTCGTCCGCGGGGAAGTCCGCGGGCGGGGTTCAGGAGCGCATCGCGTCGCGCGCCTTGTCCATCATGGCGGCGAAGGGTCCGGTCAGAGCGAGCATGGCCGGCTTGCCCGCGGCGCCGGGGTGCGGATGGGTCGGGGCGAGATGCTCCACCCTCGACAGACGCTGCCCCATGCCGCGCCTCTGTTCCAGGCTGCACTGGGCCACAAGCGCCGGGAACTCCTCGGCCTCCTCGTGGTCCGCGTGCTCACTGACGGCCTGCTCGAACTCGGCGACGAGGCGCTCGAAGTCCGGGCTGGACACGTCCATGCCCTCCAGTTGCTTGAGGACCTTGGCGGCCTCGGCCTCCTCGTGGTTACGGGCGTCGGCTTCCTCATCGCCCGCCGTCTTCTTCGCCGCCGGGCGGACAACCAGCTCCTCGGCGGCCTCGTGAACGGCCAGCAGCGCGCGCAGACCGTCGAACGCCGCCTTCCGGGTCTCGCCCTGGCTGTTCCTGACTTCCGTGAACAACTCCCTTATCCTGGCGTGCTGTTCGAGGAGCAGGGCCACGATGTCCCCCTCCGGCAACTGTGCCGCGGCAGCCCGCTCGCCCTGAGCCGTCCCCATAGGAAACTCCTCACTCCAGTCCGACGCACCACCTACCGACTCCGGGCCGTCTATTCGACGGCCACGACGGCAACGGTGCACTTTTCGTCCCCCCCGGGTACCCCTGGGCGCTCGGACAAACGCCCAGGACCCGGAAGCCGTTGGGGCCCGCATCGGCAGCCGTCATCGTCGGCTGTTCGATACCGCGACCTGCCCGTTCTGCATGTCCGCCTGGGTCGCCGGCGCCCCGTTCTGCGAATACACCGCGGCACCCCGCGCCACCCGGCTGGCAGCCGGTGCGCTGAGCGTGGTGACGATCGCGGACTGGCTCCAGTACGCGTGGAGCCTCACTCAGCAGCGGGCGACTCCCCGGCATCAGTGGCCAGGCCGATCCGGGGTAGCCGGTGACCATGACGACAGGCGTGACGCTGGGAGTGGAGGAGGAGTTCCTGCTGCTCGACAGCCGGACCGCGCTGCCGGCGTCACGCGTCGGCCGGCTCCGGAGGGCGGCGCGGCGAGAGCCCGGACTCAAGCAGGAGGAAGTCGAGACCGAACTTCTGCAGGCCATGGTGGAGGTAGCGACCCCGGTCTGCTCCGACCTCGACGAGGTCGCCCTGCACCTCAGTCGGTTCCGGCGCTCGCTGGGCGCGACGGCACACCGTGTGGACTGCCGACTGGCCTCAACCGGCGGCGCACCCCTGATGGGGGAGACGAGAGTGCCGGTCACGGGTACGCCGCGCTACCGGGAGATGCGCGCGGCCGCGACGCAACTGGTGGACGAGCAGCTGATCTGCGGCACGCACGTGCACGTCGCCGTCCCTGACCGCCAGGTCGGCGCCGCCGCGCTCGGCCGGCTGCGCCCGTGGCTGCCGGTACTGGTGGCGCTGGGCGCCAACTCCCCGTTCTGGAACGGGCGCGACACCGGGTTCGCCAGCTGGCGTACCGTGGTTTTCGGTCGCTGGCCGGTCAGCGGCCCTCCCCCGTTCTTCTCCGGCGCCGCCCACTACGAACAGCAGGTGGCCGCTCTGTTGGATACCGGTGTGATCGCCGACCGGCACCAGCTCTACTGGCACGCCCGCCTGTCCGACGAGTATCCGACGCTGGAGGTCCGGGCGCCCGACGTCCAACTGGACGTCGAGAGCGCCGTCACCATCGCCGGGATCGCCCGCGGACTGGTGGTGACCGCCCTGCGCGAGGGCCGTCGGGGCGCGCGCCCCCTGAATCCGTCGCCGGGCATCCTTCAGACAGCGGGCTGGCACGCCGCTCGTCGCGGACTGAGCGCCGACCTGGTCGACCCGCGCACGGACAGACCATCGCCTGCCGCCGACGTGGTCGGCGCGCTGCTGGCCCACATCACGCCCGCCCTCAAGGAACTCGGTGACGTAGACCGGGTGACAGCCGGTGTGCAACGGCTTGTCGACGGGGGGACAGGGGCCACCAGGCAGCGGGCCGCGCTCTCCCGAGGCGGCACCAAGGGCCTGCTCGACCTGATCGCGCCCGAGCCCGCCGGACCGGACGGTACAGGGCGCCCTTGAAGGCCGTGGCCAGTGTGCCCGAAGGGTTCGGCGGAGACTGCCCTCGACTCCCCGACCCCGCTCAGGCGGCCTGTGTTGTCGCCAAGGGATCTGCCCTGTGCATCGAGTTCGCCGCGCCCAGGTCCGTCAGGACCGCCGACGAAGCCCGGTGGCCGGAGTGCAAGGCACCCTGGACGGTGCTCGTGTCCCGGTGGTCGCCGCACACGTACAGGCCGGCCAACAGGCGTACGGGGCGCCGTAGATCGTGCGGTGGGCGCATGACGGGCACGGCCGTGGGGGTGTGGTGGACGGCGAGGGTTTCCCAGCGGGTGGTCGAGGTGCCGTAGAGGCGGGACAGATGCATGCGTACGGCGGTCTCGACGTCCGGTGGGGGAGGGCCCAGGACCGTTGAGGAGACGAGTGCGCGGCCTGCCGGTGCGCGGCTGGGGTCGACCTCGCTGACGATCGACGTGTGGGCGACCGGGCCGCCGCGGTCGGAGTCCAGGAGGAGGGCGGCGCCGGTCGTGGGCGGGTCGTCGGTCGTGTGGTGGACCACCGTCACCGGGTGGAAGTCCGGGACGCGCAGGCCGGGCAGGAGTTCGGCCGCCGCGCGCGCGTCCGTCGCGACCAGGACCGCCCGGCAGCGGATCTCGCCGTGCTCGGCCGTGGTCACCGACGTCGTCGATACGGCCGTCACGCGCACGCCGGTGTGCACGGTGCCCGGCGGCAGCGCGGCGGCGAGCACCTCGGGCAGCATCTCCGCGCCGCCCTCCGGCACGCACAGCCGCCCGCCCGCGAAGGCGCGCAGCGCGAGGTCGGCGCACCGGCTGGAGGTCGTCAACTCCGGGTCGCACAGCAGCGCGGCGAGGAGGGGGCGCAGGAACCCGTCGATGGTCCGCGCGGGCACTCCGCGGGCGGCGAGCGCCTGCCCGGCCGCCAACTCGGGCCGGGACAGGAGCCGTTCGACCGGCGTCGCCGCGAGGCGCGTCAACGCGGCCCCGAGCCGGGCCTGATCCACGGGGCCGCCGAGCGGGGCGCCGGTCCGTGGCCTGGGCACGGCGGCGACCCTGCGGGTGTCCACAGGGCGGTCCTTGAGCGTGGGGCCGCCCCAGGAGGATCCCGTACGGTCCCGGAGCGTCGTCCCGCGTTCGGGAGAGCCTGCCCCACCCCACGCCGACCTTGTTCGCACCTGCGGCATCGCCCCCGACCTAGGGGCGCTCGCCAGGGCGCGTACCGCGTGGAATGCGCCCCATGCGCTCCCTCCGGGCGCCGGGGCGCCCGCACGGTGGTGGCGGCCGTCGCTGTGGAGGAGGACCCCCGGTGCGAAGGGGCGCAGCACCAGGGCGTCGAGGCCCGGGGTGACGCGTAGTTCGGGGTACGAGGTGGACAGGAACTGCCCGATCCGGTCGAGCCGGAACCCGTCGACCTTCTCGGTCGACATACGGCCCCCCACGTAAGGGGCGGCCTCCAGGACCACGGTCGTTACTCCTGCGCTGATCAGCCGATGCGCCGCGGCGAGTCCGGCGACCCCGGCTCCCACGACGACGACGTCCGCCTGGTACGCGGGCTCAAGCACGTGCCCCTCCTAGAGGTTGCGCGGCCGGTGGAGTCGTCATGCCCCCAACAGCCTCCAGGGATACCCGAGTTCGGGTCGAGGTTAGGGCCGTGATCGGTCAAGGGCAGTCGCGCATACGCAGGGCACGGTCGCACGGCGGTCGCATACGGTCGCCGAGCGTCATCATCGGGCATCATCGGACGCCCCCGGGGTCTCAGACGCTCACAGCGCCGCCCGGATCGCCCCCTCGATCTCCGGGAACGCGAACGTGAACCCCGACTCCAACAGCCGCTTCGGCAGCACCCGTTGACTCCCCAGCACATCCCCCGACATCTCGCCGAGCACCAGCTTCAGCGCGGGCGCCGGCACCGTGAAGAGGGACGGGCGGCGCATCACACGCCCCATGGCCGCGGAGATCTCACGGTTCGTCAGCGGGTTCGGCGCGGTGAGGTTGAAGGGGCCGGACAGCCCGTCCGTGTCGATGAGATGCCGGATCGCCGCCACCTCGTCGTGCAGCGCGACGAACGACCAGTACTGCCGCCCGTTGCCGAACCGTCCGCCGAGTCCCGCCTTGTAGAGGGGGAACAGCTTGGCCCACGCCCCGCCCTCACGTGCCACGACCAGCCCGGTCCGCGCGAACACGGTCCGTACGCCCGCCTCCCGCACGGGCGCCGTGGCTTCCTCCCACTCCACGCACAGCGAGGGCAGAAAGCCGTCCCCAGGAGGCGCCGATTCGTCCACGGCACGGTCGCCGGTCTCTCCGTAGAAGCCGATCGCGCTGCCGTTCACCCACACCCGCGGCGGCCGGTCCAGTGCGGCCACGGCCTCCGCGAGGGCCGCCGTGCCGAGCACGCGGCTGTCGCGGATCTGCTTCTTGTAGGCGTCCGTCCAGCGGTGGTCGCCGACCCCGGCACCGGCGAGGTTGACCACCGCGTCGCACCCGTCGAGCCCGGCCGCGTCCACGTACTGGCCCTCGGGGTCCCAGCACACCTCGTCCGCGCCCCGGGCGGCGCGCCGCACCAGGCGCACCACTTCGTGCCCGTCCGCGGTCAGGGACCGGACCAGTGCGCTGCCGATGAGACCGGAGGCGCCGGTCACCGCGATTCGCGAGCGTTCCATGGCGTCCATCCTGCCTCGTTGATCCATAAAACCCCCATGAGGACCGCGCCGTGCCCGCCGTACCCTGGCCCACATGTCCGAGCCGAACATACGCACAGCCCTGCCCGACGACGACGAGGAACTGGGCGCGCTGGACCGCGCCACCTGGTCCAGCCTGCACGCGGTCACGCCCCGGCCGCAGCCGCCGTACCGCCCCTTCTTCGACGAGCGGCACGCGCCCGGTGAGTTCCTGGTCGCCGAACTCGACCGCCGGATCGTCGGCTACATCCGGGTGGTTCCCGCGACCTCGCTCGCCTGCAACGCGCACGTCCGGCAGATCCAGGGGCTCGCCGTCGCCGACGAGGCGCGCGGGCACGGGGTCGGCCGGGCGCTGATCCGGGCCGCCATGACCGAGGCCAGGCGGCAGGGCGCCCGGCGGATCACCCTCCGCGTGCTCGGGCACAACACCCCGGCCCGGAAGCTCTACGAGGCCGAGGGCTTCGCCGTCGAGGGCGTGCTGCCCGAGGAGTTCCTGCTCGACGGGAAGTACGTCGACGACGTCCTCATGGGCCGCGCCCTGTGAGGTAGGGCTTGATCTACGACGTGACCAGGTCGCCCGTGTCCACCTGGGCCGTCGCGGTCGCCGCCCGTTGCGCGTCCCCGGAGACCTCGTCGGCCGTCAGCACGTACCCCGTCTCGTTGTCCGAGGTGGAGCGGGCGAAGACGACGCCGTAGACCTTGCCGCCGGTGGTCAGGAGAGGGCCGCCGGAGTTGCCGGGGCGGACGGTGGAGCGGATCGAGTAGATCTCGCGGGTGACCGTCCCGTCGTTGTAGATGTTCTGGCCGGTCGCGTTCACGCGGTTGGCGACGGTCGCGGCCTGGAGGTTCAGGTCGCCGTCCTGGGGATAGCCGGCGACGACGGCCGAGTCGCCGCGGGCCGCGCTGTCGTCGAAGCTCAGCACGGGCGCGGACAGCCCCGGTACATACAGCACGGCGACGTCCTTCTGCGGGTCGAAGAGGACCACCCGTGCCTCGTACGACCGTCCGACCCCGCCGATGCGGACGGTCGGGTTGTCGATGCCGGCCACCACGTGCGCGTTGGTCATCACGTGCTGCGGGGCGTACACGAAGCCGCTGCCCTCGCGGCCCTGGGTGCCCGAGGAGCCCTCGATCTTGACCGTGCTCCGCTTGGAGGCGTTCGTCGCGGCGGCGGTGACGCTGTCGCCGGTGGGCTTGGCGACCTCGGCCGTCGACTCGTTCTCGAACGGGTTGAAGACCTGCGGGAAGCCCGCCTCGGTGAGCGCGGAGGTGGCCCGCGAGAACCACGTCGGTGTCGTGTCCGGCATCAGCTTCTGCACGCTGCCCAGCAGCGTCGAGTCCTGGATCGCCGTCGTGACCGTCGCGGACGAGGACGCGCCCAGCACGCTTGCGGCCACCCACGCGACGATCATCACCGCCACCGAGTTCGCCGCGGCCCCGCCGATCCCGTCGGCCACCCGCAGCGGCCCCTGGTCCAGTTCCTTGCGCAGCTTCAGGGCGAGCCGCCCCGCCAGTTCGTGCCCGACCACCGCCGGGGTCAGCACGGTGAGCACGGCGGTCACCGTCGCCGTCGTCGTCCCCGGAGTCACCAGGTCCATCACCCACGGCAGCACCCACACGCCGACGACCGCACCGCCCACGAACCCGGCGAGCGACACACATCCGGCGACGAGGCCGCGCCGGTATCCGGACGCCGCGTAGGCGAGGATCACCAGCAACAACAGCAGGTCGAGCAGGTCCACGGAGCCGCCTTTCTCTCGGAACCCTTAGTACGCGAGGAACGGGCCCACTGATCAGTTACGCGCGCGTGGCCCCCGTGAACCCACCACGCGTGCGTGTACCCGCAGAAACGTGCCGGACCAGGACGATGGTTCCACGGGGTGGCACAGCACACATCGCGGACTGAGTGTTTCCGGCCGAGAGTGTGACCATGCGTGTCCTGAGAAGAACGCCGGGTGCACGAGGACGACGGCCGCGGGTACGGATACCCCGCGCGGCGATCGTTCTGCTGGCCTGTCTGCCCGGTCTCGCCGCCGTCCTGGTGCTCGCCCTGTGCGCGAACGGCGTCGGGCGCGGGGCCACGGCCGCCGCCGCACGGCCACCCGTCGCGGCCCGGCCCGCGGCGGTCGGGCACACCGCGCCCAAGCCGCACATCGTGCCGCGCTCGGCCTGGCTGGACGCGCTCTCCCGGCACGCGCAGCCGCCGCCGCGCTACGACGACAAGGTCGTCGCCGTCTTCGTCCATCACACGGACTCGCCGAACGGGTACGACTGCGCGGACGCGCCTCGCATCATCCGGTACCTGTACGCCGGGCAGACCGGGGTCCGGGACTGGGACGACATCGGGTACAACTTCCTCGTCGATCACTGCGGGACGATCTACGAGGGGCGGGCGGGGGGTGTCGACCGGGCCGTCACCGGTGCGCACACGCAGGGGTTCAATCACCGGACTGCGGGGATCGCGGCGATCGGGACGTTCACGGCGGGGATGGCTGTGCCTCGGGCCATGACGGATGCGATTGCTGCGCTGGCCGCCTGGAAGTTGGGGCTCGCTGATGTGGATCCGCGTGTGAAGGTGCGGCTGGTGTCCAGTAACAGCCTCAGTCGGTACGCCAGTGGTACGGCGGCGATGCTGCCTGCCCTTGCGGGGCACAAGGACGGGTACATGACGAGTTGCCCGGGGGCGGCGTTGTTGGCGCGGCTTCCGGACGTGCGGGAGTTGGCTGCGCGGTTGCAGGGGCGTTGAATCGCCCCCGCCGCCCCTACCCGTCCCATCCCCGGGGGCTGCGCCCCCGGACCCCGCTCCGTTGGATGTCGGGTGCGGGTCGGTGGGGGCTGGTCGCGCAGTTCCCCGCGCCCCTTGAAGGCGGCTGCGCCGCCGTCCAAGGTGGCCGCTCTTATCTGCGGGCCAGATAGACGCTCAACGCCCGTTGCAGGACCTTGCCCTGGCTTCCCACCGGGCGTTCCCATTCGCCCAGGTACTCCACTGCTTGGCCGCCTGCGCCGGTTTTGAAGAGGAGGCGGCCTACCAGGCGGTCGTCGGCGATCAGGGACGGGGTGATGGAGCGGAGGTCGTAGGTGTCCGCGCCGGAGTCCAGGGCCTCGCAGAGCATGCGCCACAACAGGAGGCTGCTGGGGCGGAGTTCGCGACCCCGGCGGCCGGACGCGGGGTAGGAGTGCCAGACGCGGGGGCCGGTGCTGATCATCAGGGCGGAGGACAGGACCTCGTCGTCGTACTCGGCGAGGTAGATGCGAAGTCGGTCGGACTCCTCGGCGTTCAACGCCTGCCACATGCGCCGGAAGTAGTCCAGGGGGCGGGGCTTGAAGCCGTCGCGCTCAGCTGTCGCCCGGTACAGGCGATGGAACGCGGGCAGGTCGTCCGCCGAGCCCCAGAAGACGCCGACACCCCCGCCCTCCGCTGTCTGCAGCGACTGCAGCCAGTGGGGGGAGAGTGCGGCGCGCAGTTCGTTCACCGACCGCCCGGCCAACGGGATCTGGCAGCCGTAGCGCGGCTGGCCGAGGCCGAATCCGCTGCCGTCCTCCTCCTTGCACCGGCGCCACCCGAGGCGCCTGAGCCGTTCCGCCGCGTCCAGTGCGTAGCCGTCGATGCCGTCCGTCGGAAGGTCCCGCAGATGCCGTACGGAGGGGTCGGCGACGCCCGCCGCGACGGTGGCCGCGTCCCAGCGCCGGACGACGAGCGGCGGGCCGATGCGGACCGAGAACGCGCCCTCCTTCTCCAAGTGCGCGATCAGGGGGTCCAGGTACCGTTCCGGGCGCTGGCTGTGCCAGTCGATCGCGGGGCCGTCGGGAAGATACGCGAGGAAGCGACCGGTACCGGGGAACGCCCGGTACAGCACGAGCGCTACGGCGATCAGCGCCTCCCCCTCGAACCAACCGACGCTCTCCGCCGTCCAGTCGGGCTTCACGCCGGCCCACTCGGGGATCTGGAGATGGCTCGCGTCCGGGTGCAGCCGGAGATGGTCGAGGTGTTCCTCGCGGGTGATCCCCTTCACGTACGGGCTGGTCATGGGCGCGCGCTCCTGTTCGGCGGCGGCCACCGTAAGCCGGGGCTCACCGGGCGGGTCAAGACTTCACGGCTGTGAACTCCGCCCACACCTGCTTGCCGCGCCGGCCTTGCCTGGGCGTGACACCCCACTGGCTCGCCACGGACGCGATCAGGAAGATCCCCCGCCCGCTCTCCGTATCCCAGTCGGGTTCGGTGTACCAGACGGGCAGTTCGGGCGAACGGTCGGCGACGGCCACCCGAACCCCGCCTTCCGGGAGGGTACGGAGCCGTAGTTCGCACTCCGGGGACTTCACGTGGCGGTGGACGTTGGCGAGCATCTCGGTCGCGCAGAGTGTTGCCGCGTCGGCGAGTTCCGGATACCCCCAGGCGGTGAGCTGCTCCCGGACGGTTTGGCGCGCGGCGGCGAACCCCTCTGGTTCCGCGAGGAGTTGGAGCACCACTTCAGGGGGCGATTGCGTGTGCATGCCCTCACGGTGGGTTATATGTGGCTAGCCTGAACAGGACTTTCGGAGGCACACAAGGGAGTGTGCGGGCGGGGAGGTTGTCTGTGCAGGACGGTGCTGAGGGTTCGTCGAGCATGAAGATGTTCGGGTCGGTGGTGCGGGCGCTGCGGGCCGCGCAGGGCAGTACGCGCGAGCAACTGGGCCTGTATGTCGGGTATTCGGCGTCGCAGGTGGCCATGGTGGAGCGGGGCGAACGGATGCCGAGTGCCCGGTTCGTGGCGAAGACGGCGGAGTTCCTTCAACAGAGGGTGGCGATCGAGGCGGCGGCGGAGCACTTGGAGCGGAGTCCGCATCCGTCCTGGTTCGGGGAGTACGTGGATCTGGAGGCCGAGGCGGTCAGCGTCTGGACGTTCAACACGCTTGTGGTGCACGGCTTGGTTCAGACGGAGGCGTACGCGCGTGCGGTGCTCGGTGAGTACTGCCCCATGCTGGACGACGAGGAGCTTGAGGGCCTGTTGGAGGCGCGGTTGGCACGGCAGAAGCTGCTGACGCGCCTGCCTGCGGTCTCCCTCGCGCTGGTCATCGAGGAATGGGTACTGCGACGCCCGATGGGCGGACCGGCTGTGGCCAAGGGCCAGTTGGAGCGGTTGCTCGAACTCTCGGAGATGAGGAACGTCTCGATCCAGGTCATGCCGACGCGATACGAGGGCCACGCCGGTCTCGACGGCCCCTTCACACTGCTGGAGACGAAGGAACGGCGATGGGTCACCTACGTCGAAGGGCAGTCCTATGGCTTCGTGATCGACGACCCAGATCAGGTCGGCGACTTCCAGCAGCGCTATGGCATGATCCGGACGCAGGCGCTCACGCCGAGCGACTCCGTGAAGGTGATCGAGCAGATGGCAGGGGAGCTATGACCGCCGACCTGAAGTGGTTCAAGTCCAGCTACAGCGGCAGCCAGGGCGGTGAATGCCTCGAAGTCGCCCTGGAATGGCGGAAGTCGACGTACAGCGGCGCGGAGGGCGGCGAGTGCCTCGAAGCCGCGCTGGAGTGGCGGAAGTCCTCCCACAGCGGTGACGCCGGAGGCGAGTGCCTCGAAGTCGCCCTGGAACCAGTCCACCCCACGGTCCACATCCGTGACTCAAAAGCCAAGTCCGGTCCCACGCTGGCGTTTTCGCTGGACGAATGGTCGAGTTTCGTAAACTTGGTCGCAAAGTCGGCGCTACAGTAATCACGTACTCACCCTCCGTGTGTCGACACGGAGCGGCCCTCAGCGGTGCGCCAACACCAATCTGAGGGCCTACACCGACGAGTGGAATCTGGAGTCCACCGCGATGCTGCAGCATGCTATCCCGCCCACCCGCTTCTTCTCCCAGACCCCGAACGAGATCATCCGGCATCCCCGCCTCAACGGGACCGCCGTACGACTCCTCCAGTGGGCGCTGTCCCTCCCCGAGGGATCGAGGGAGACCGTGCAGTCGATCGGCGAGAAGATGCCGGAAGGCCGCCTCGCCGTCCGCAAGGCCCGGCGGCAACTTGAAGAAGAGGGTTACCTCCACACCCGGCGCAGCCAGCACCCCGAGACCGGCCAGTGGTCCACCCAAGTGCTCTTCTCCAACGTGGCGTTGACGACACCGGAGGAGATCGCCAGCGCATTCGGCCCGAGTGACCAGGACCCGCCGGTCGGGGCAGGGGCGGACCAGGCCGTCGGCGCATACCCCTTGGGTGAGAACGCCGAGGAAAACACCCCCAACCAGCCCGTGCCGCAAGGCGAGTCGGAGACCGGCGCCGCGAACTTCCTTGCGCGCCTCGGCGACCGCACCCCCGCCCTCCGCCTGGGTGCCGGGGAGATCGAACGGCTCGCGCCCCTCGTCGCCCGCTGGCAGGCAAGCGGGGCAACAGAGGCCGACCTGTACCAGGTCCTCACCGCCGACCTGCCCTACCCCGTGCGCTCCCCGGCCGCCCTCGTCTCGTACCGCCTGGAAGCCCGGACTCCGACAACAACTACCGCTCCACGCAAGAGGGTTGAAACCCTGGCGGAGTGCGGGGAGTGCCGGGACCCGTTGCCGCGAGGTGTGCGTACGGGCATCTGCCGCCGCTGCGCGGGACTGGTCCCGACACCGGCTTCGACACCAACTCCCGCTCCGGTGTTGCTCAACGGCATCGCCCTCGTACGGGCGGCACTACGCGCCTGACCACGGCCGCCGTGCGCTCACAGGTTTCTCGCAGGCAACTCACCGAGTTCCCCGAGACAAGTTCCCTATCGTCATGCACACGCACTGACTGGAGGTGGGGAAAATGAACAGCAGTCACACCAACACCACGGAGAAGTCGGCCGGTTGGGCCAAGTCCGCCCGCGGCCCCTGGGCGGTCGTCTGCGCGGTCGCCACCGTGATCCTCGGCCCGGCCGCCGTCACGGCCTCCGCACTCGACCAGGCCAACGCGGCCCCGATGCACCACGCGGTACGCGCCGACCAGACGCAGGCCTACATCTCGACGGACTCGACCCGCCGCCGCACCGCCGCGTAGGCAGTCGTGGTCGTCATCGGGCGGCGACCAGCTCCTGTGTGCTGGTGACCGTGCCGTCGGGGTGCTGGGTGAGGCGGAGGACCAGGACGTGTTGGCGGTCGGCCGGGGTCGTCACATAGAACGGGCGGCCCTTGTTCAGGCCGGGTGCCTTGAACTGCACCCGGGACCCGAAGGCTCCGGCGGCGCTGTTGCAGCCCTTGGCCAGGGTGCGGCCGAAGGGGTCGTGGTCGTGGCGGGTGGCGTCGACGTCGTAGTCGACGAACTTGTCGTCGGGCTTGGCGACGGTCCCGACGTTCATCGTGACCCAGGCGTGGACCTTGACGTCCGAGCAGACGGCGACCTCGCTGACGGCTTGTGGATCCGGGTCGTTGAGTTCGTTGCCCTCGGCGCTTTCGCCGGCGTACAGGAGGGCGGCCCCCAACGCGGCGCCCCCCAGGACGATGATGGCGGCACCGAGCAGAATCATCGAGCGCGTGCGAACGATCGGGAACATGACCACTCCGGGGGTGACTGCGGGCGGCGAACCGCCGGGCGCAGGTGGCAGGGATCGTTGAGCGAATCAGGACGCCGCTGGGCTCACTTGCCGGAGCCGACGTGGTAGCCGACCGGGTCGACGTAGACGTCGGGCGCGTTGCCGCTGGAGGCGGAGATGGTGAAGGCCAGATCGTCGAGGTTCACGATCTCCGAGACCTTCTCGTCGGGCGGGGTGACGGAGAGCCGGGTGTAGGTCTTGCCGGAGCCGCTGGTGTCCGGGATGAAGTGCAGCAGGAAGCGTGTCTCCTCGCCGGACCCGATGGTGACGGTGGACCCCGAGACGTCGGTGCGGGCGGCGTCGGGCCCGGTGTCGCCCAGGCCGTCGGGGCCGATGAGCTGGACGCCCGGGAAGCCGTGCATGCTGCACTTGCCGGCACCGTTGTTCTTCAGGTTGACGACTACCTGGTCCTTGACCCCCGTGGCGGAGGCGCTGAACGCGAGGTTGTCGGTCTTGCACCTGGAGACCGACGTGGCGGCCTGCGGCTGGGTAGTCGGCTCGCTGCCCTTGCCGGAGCCGCCGGAGCCGCCGGAGCCGCCGGAGCCGCCGGAGCCGCCGGAGCCGCCGGAGCCGCCGGAGGAGCCGGACGGGGAGGCATCCGAGGTCGAGCCCTGGTCGCCGGTGGAGCCGCTCGCAGTGCTGGACGCGCTGGTGTTGGCGGAAGCGCTCGATCCGTCGCTGCCGTTGCACGCACTGAGCGAGAGGCCGGCAGCGGCGACGACGAGAGCGAGGGCGGACATCTTCTTGACGCGCATCGGTGCTCCTGGGAAGCGGTGTCGTTACCCAACTCGTCGGC
This sequence comes from Streptomyces sp. NPDC048504, assembly GCF_043200035.1. NCBI lineage: Bacteria > Bacillati > Actinomycetota > Actinomycetes > Kitasatosporales > Streptomycetaceae > Streptomyces > Streptomyces sp. NPDC048504. The sequence continues at coordinate 478,140 of NZ_JBICXA010000003.1, read as the reverse complement.
GCGGAGCGGGTGTTGGTGTTGTCGCTTCCTAGGAGATCCGTAGCCGGGCGGGCGTTGCGGGCGGGGTCGCATCAAGACGCCCCTGTGACATGTGAGTCGACACGCCGTTACGGGAGAGCGGGGGAAACGGATGAAACGGGGGAAGCGGGCACGTTCTAACGACGGCCCAGCCCCAGGTACTGCTCGCCCGCCGGATCGATGTCCACCCCAAGCCCGTTCAGGAGGCCGGCGAGCATGGTGTAGTACCCGACCGTCGTGATCAGCTCGACCACCTGACGGTCGGTCAGGTGCTTGCGCAGGGTGCCCAACGTGGCGTCCGTGAGCGTGTGTTGGGCCATCAGCTCCTCCGTCGCCGTCAGCATCACCGACTCGACCTCGTCGAACTCGCCCTCCTCGCGCCGGAGTTCGACGACCGCCGCCAACTGGTCGACGGTGACGCCCGCGTGGAGCGCGATCGGGCGGTGCTGGACGATCCCGTAGGCGCAGTCCGTGTGCGCCGCCACCGAGATCACCACCAGCTCACGCAACCGCACCGGTATCGACGACCCGAGCACGCCCATGCCCAGGTCGATCGCCGGACCCGTCAGATCCGGGGCGTGCGAGAGCATGCGGAACGCGTTCAGCGGAGTGGGAAGCGCGTCCACGGCCTCGGCGGAACGCTCCGGGTACGGTATTCGAGCCACGGTGACCTCACTGGGATTCGGGATCCGGTCGATCGAGCCCATCGACTCGGTCGAGGGGTGGGCACCCATCGCCGTACCCCCGTCAGTCCTGCCGGAACCTCTCCCGCAGCTTCGGGAAACGTTCCGCGAGTACCGCCTCGTTCTCCAGGTTGAGCGGCGCCCCGAGCGGCTCGGCCGGCGCGGGTGGAATCCCCAGGTCGGGGGCGACGGCACCGGTCAGCTGCTCGTACGCCTCGTCCGCCGCGTACCCCAGTTCCTCACCGTCGCCGTCGATCTCGTCGTCGAAGTCGTCGATGAGGTCGGCCAGCGAGTCGGGATCGTGCACGGCACCCTCGTAGACCTCACGGCCCTGACCGATCAGCCAGCACCGGAAGAAGTCGAACGCGTCGTCGCTCGCACCGCCGAGCAGCACCCACGCGGCACCCCACAGGTCCCACGTGTACGCGCGGTTGTAACGGGCCTCGAAATGCCGGGCGAAGTCCAGGACCAGCTCCGGGTCCAACAGCAGAAGCCGGTCGACGAGCAGGTCGGCCTGCTCCTCGGGGTCGCCCTCGGCGGCCTCGCGGGTGGCGTCCACCAACTCCCAGAACTCCGTCTCGTCCATCACGGGTCAAGCATCGGGCCTGGAGGGGTGGTGCGCACGTGGAGTGCAGCGGATTGTCACCTGGAGCGGGGCAGATCGTTATGGGCGGTCGTACAGAGCGGCGAGCCGCCGTGCGTCGCCCGTGAAACGCGCCCGCAGACTCTCCGGGGCCAGCACCTCCACGTCCGGGCCGAGACCCGCGAGCTGGCTGTGGGCCACCTCCTCGGACTCGACCGGCAGGGTCACCGTCACCCACCCGTCGTCGGCGTCCGGCCCGCCCGCGTCCTCCAGCGCCTCCCGCGCGGCGGCCGGATCGACGGCGTACGGCAGTCTCCGCGCGCCGTCCGGCGACAGCCGTACCACCACCTCGGCCCGCAGGATCGACCGCGCGAACTGCTCCGCCCGTTCCTCCCAGAACGCCGGAAGGCCGAAATCCGGGTCCCGTACGAAACGCTCGGAACACGGCTCCACCGCCGTGAACCGGTCGATGCGGTACACCCGGAAGGAATCGAGGTCGGCGGTGACCCGCGCGCACAGGTACCAGACCCCCGCCTTGAGGACGAGTCCGTACGGCTCCAGTTCCCGTTCGACGTCGGAGTCCCCGCGCCGGTACCGCGCGAGCAGCCTCCGGTCGTCCCAGACCGCGTCCGCTACGGCGGGGAGCAGTTCGGGTGTCCTGGGCTCCGTGAACCAGCCGGGGGCGTCGAGGTGGAACCGCTGGGCCGCCGCGCGCGAGGCATCCGACAGGGAGGGCATCAGCGCCGCGGAGACCTTCAGCCGCGCCGCCGACGCGGCGTCCTCCAACCCCATCTCGCGCAACGCCCCAGGGACCCCGCTCAGGAACAGCGCCTCGGCCTCGCTGCGGGCCAGCCCGGTGAGCCGGGTCCGGTACCCGCCGACGAGCCGGTACCCGCCGGCCCGCCCCCGGTCCGCGTAGACCGGGACGCCCGCCTCCGACAGTGCCTGCGCGTCCCGGGTGACGGTCCGCTCGGAGACTTCCAGCTCGCGGGCCAGCTCGGCGGCGGTCATCGAGGGCCGGGACTGAAGCAGCAGCACCATTTTGATGAGACGGGCAGCGCGCATACGTTCATGATGAGGGATCTCGCCCCCGCCGCCCCTACCCGTCCCATCCCTGGGGGCTGCCGCCCCCAGACCCCCGCTTCGGCCTGAACGGCCTCGTCCTCAAACGCCGGACGGGCTGAGTGATGCGGACCGGTGCTTGAATGCTCAACGCCGGAGGGGCTGATTTTCAGCCTCTCCGGCGTTTGAGGAGCGGGGTCTGGGGCGGAGCCCCAGAAGGATGGGACGGGTAGGGGCGGCGGGGGCGAAAAACCGAGCCCTACAGGCCGTACCGCTCCCGCGCCTCCTTGACCGCCGTCGCCTTCACTTCCCCACGCCGCGCCAACTGCGCCAGCGCCGCGACCACGATCGACTCCGCGTCGACACCGAAGTACCGCCGAGCCGCATCCCGCGTGTCCGACAGCCCGAACCCGTCCGCACCCAGCGAGGACCAGTCCTGCTCGACCCACTGCGCGATCTGGTCGGGAACCTGGCGCATGTAGTCGGAGACCGCGAGCACCGGCCCCTCGGCACCCTGCAGCGCCTGCCGGACGTACGGAACCCGCTCCTCGCCCCGCAACAACGCCGCATCCGCGTCCAACGCGTCCCGCCGCAGCTCGGTCCAGGACGTGGCCGACCACACGTCGGCCGCCACACCCCACTCCTCCGCGAGCAACTTCTGCGCCTTCAACGTCCAGTGGATCGCCGTACCGGAACCGAGCAGCTGGATCCGCGCCGCGTTGGCAGCCGGCGAAAGTCCCGCCGATTCCGCCGTGTTGAAGCGGTACAGGCCCTTGACGATGCCCTCGTCGATGCCGAGGCCGGCCGGCTTGGCGGGCTGGGGGATCGGCTCGTTGTAGACGGTGAGGTAGTAGAAGACGTTCGGGTCCTCACCCGGGGCCGCCTCGCCGTACATCCGGCGGAGGCCGTCCTTCACGATCGCCGCGACCTCGTACGCGAACGCGGGGTCGTACGACAGCGCCGCCGGGTTCGTCGCCGCGATCACGGGGGAGTGACCGTCCGCGTGCTGCAACCCCTCGCCCGTGAGGGTCGTACGGCCCGCCGTCGCGCCGACGAGGAAGCCGCGGCCGAGCTGGTCGCCGAGCTGCCACATCTGGTCGGCCGTGCGCTGCCAGCCGAACATCGAGTAGAAGATGTAGAAGGGGATCATCGCTTCGCCGTGCGTCGCGTACGACGTCGACGCGGCGATGAAGTCCGCCATCGAACCGGCCTCGGTGATCCCCTCGTTGAGGATCTGGCCGTTCTTGGCTTCCTTGTAGTACATGAGCTGGTCGCGGTCGACGGGCTCGTACGTCTGGCCCTTGGGGGAGTAGATCCCGAGGGAGGGGAACAGGCTCTCCATGCCGAAGGTGCGCGCCTCGTCGGGGACGATCGGCACCCAGCGCTTGCCCGTCTCCTTGTCGCGGACCAGGTCCTTGACCAGGCGGACGAAGGCCATCGTCGTCGCCACGTTCTGCGTGCCGGAACCCTTGTCGAAAGACGCGAACGCCTTCTCCGAGGCGGAGGGCAGCGGAGCGATCGCGTGCGTACGGCGGGCCGGGGCCGGGCCGCCGAGGGCCGCGCGGCGCTCCTGGAGGTAACGGACCTCGGGGGAGTCGGCGCCGGGGTGGCCGTAGGGCACGACCCCGTCGATGAAGTCGCTGTCCTTGATGGGGAGTTCGAGCAGGTCACGCATCTGCTTGAACTCGTCCGTCGACAGCTTCTTCATCTGGTGGTTGGCGTTCTTCGACGCGAAGCCCTCGCCGAGCGTGTGGCCCTTGACCGTCTGCGCGAGGATGACCGTCGGGCCGCCCTTGTGCTCCACGGCCGCCTTGTACGCGGCGTAGACCTTGTTCGCCTCGTGACCGCCGCGCGAGAGATGGAAACACTCAAGGATCTTGTCGTCGCTCAGCAGCTTCGCCAGCTCGACGAGCGCCGGGTCCTTGCCGAAGAAGTCCTCGCGGATGTAGGCGGCGCCACGCGTCTGGTACGTCTGCACCTGGGCGTCCGGTACCTCGCGCAGGCGTCGTACGAGCGCGCCCGTGGTGTCGAGCTGGAACAGCTCGTCCCAGGCGTTGCCCCACAGCGACTTGATGACGTTCCAGCCGGCGCCGCGGAACTGGGCCTCCAGCTCCTGCACGATCTTGAAGTTCGCGCGGACCGGGCCGTCGAGGCGCTGGAGGTTGCAGTTGATGACGAAGGTCAGGTTGTCCAGACCCTCGCGGGAAGCGAGTGCGAGGGCCGCGGTCGACTCCGGCTCGTCCATCTCGCCGTCGCCGAGGAAGGCCCAGACGTGCGACTCGGAGACGTCCTTGATGCCGCGCGCGGTGAGGTAGCGGTTGAAGCGCGCCTGGTAGATCGCCGACAGCGGGCCGAGGCCCATCGACACCGTCGGGAACTCCCACAGCCAGGGCAGGCGACGGGGGTGCGGGTACGACGGGAGGCCGTTGCCGCCCGCCTCCTGGCGGAAGTTGTCGAGGTGCTGCTCGGTGAGGCGGCCGTCGAGGAAGGCGCGGGCGTAGATGCCGGGGGAGGCGTGGCCCTGGATGTACAGCTGGTCGCCGGAGCCGTCCGCTTCCTTGCCCTTGAAGAAGTGGTTGAAGCCGGTCTCGTACAGCCAGGCCGCGGACGCGAAGGTCGCGATGTGGCCGCCGACGCCGTGTTTCGCGCCACGGGTCACCATCGCCGCCGCGTTCCAGCGGTTCCACGCGGTGATCCGGCGCTCCAGCGCCTCGTCGCCGGGCGCGGACGGCTCGGCGGCGGTCGGGATGGTGTTGACGTAGTCCGTCTCAAGCAGCTTGGGCAGCGCGACGCCGTTGCCCTCCGCGCGCTCCAGCGTGCGGCGCATCAGGTACGCGGCACGGTGCGGGCCGGCAGCCTTCGCGACGGCGTCCAGGGAGGCCTGCCATTCGGCGGTCTCCTCGGGGTCGCGGTCCGGGAGCTGGTCGAGCTCGCTCGGCTGGATGGCGTAGGGGTCGGTCATAACGCCGCCTTCCTCAGTCGAAGGGGGGTTCCCTCATCGGCAAGGGGATTTCGGGGGTGCCCTTGGTCTTTGGCAGGACAGGGCGGCGGGCCCTTGTGCTGTGACACGGTGCGGCTTCCGCCGCGTGGCCCGTCGGTGACTGTAACTCCCTGATCGATGATCGATCAAAGGTTCCCGGGCAAAATATCTTGATTACGAGAAAGTCGGCACGGGGTGCCTTTTGCCGGGGCACCGGGTGCCGTGTTTTGGGCTGTTTCTGGGGGAGTTTTCGCAGGTGAGCGTGGATGCGCTCGGCTGCGTCACGGGCGCGGGGCGCAGCCCAGCACATGCGCCTTCACCAGCTCCGCGATCCGCGGATCCCGGCGCCGGAACGCGGCCACCAACTCCTCGTGCTCCTCCGCGTACGACTGCTGGACCGTCCCGAGCCAGCGGATCGACAGGGCGGTGAACACCTCGATGCCGAGGCCCTCCCAGGTGTGCAGCAGCACGGAGTTGCCGGCGGCGCGGACCAGCTCGCGGTGGAAGCCGACGGTGTGGCGGACCTGGCCGGTCCCGTCGGCGTCGCGGTCGGCCTCGTAGAGCGCGGCGACATGGGGTTCGAGCGCCGAGCAGTCCGCGGCGAGCCGCTCGGCCGCAAGCTCCGCCGCGATCGCCTCCAGACCGGCCCGCACCGGGTAGCTCTCCTCCAGGTCGGCCGCGGTCAGGTTCCGGACCCGTACGCCCTTGTTCGGCGCGGACTCGATCAGCCGCAGCGACTCCAGCTCGCGCAACGCCTCCCGCACCGGCGTCTGACTGACCTCAAGCTCCGTCGCGATCCGCCGCTCCACGATCCGCTCGCCCGGCTTCCAGCGACCGCTCACGATCCCCTCCACGATGTGCTCGCGGATCTGTTCGCGCAGCGAGTGGACGACGGGCGCGGTCATGAGAGCTCCTTAAGGGCGTTTGACGTTTAGACAATAAGGCCGCACACCCGCTCGGGAGGGGCGCACGGGGGCGCTTTCATGCAGGTGAGACGAGACTTACACGCTGGTGGGGCGGCTGGCGCGGGTGCCCTGCGGGGCGTCGGGGGCGCGATGAACTGGGGAGTTCGAGCGGAGCCCGGGGTCCCGGGCTGCTGGCGGTGGGGTGACCGGTTGTCGACCGGCGCTCACTCCGGCGTGCGGGCATGGCGGACGCCGCGCGGCTACGGATCATGGCCGGCACCCGGCCCCGGCGGCGCCCGCGTCTTCGTGAGACGGGTCGCTCCCAGGGGTTCGGCCAAGTCGGCTGCGGCTTCCGCGTCGCCGGTTCGGACAGGCGGGAGAGCGGCGCCGTCGACACGCGCTCGGTACCACGCCCGGCGGCGACGCCAGGGCTTGGTACCGGCGCTCGACGGGATCGTACGTCGGGGTGCTCGACCGCATGTCCCGGGTACGCACGCCGGCGCCGCGGCCCCGGCCCCTCTGCCGGCCACGTGGGCGCCGTCCGGGGCCGGGGCCCGGCATGTGGAACACCGGGCTCATTCCTCGCAGGCGTCGCCCCGAGGGCCGGGGAACGCGCCTCACAGGACTGCCTGAACGCGATGTACGACCTGCTGCCCGCGTAGGAAACACACGGTGCCCCCGCCCGGAAAGCTCCGGGACGGGGGCACCGTACGAACAACAAACCAGCTGGCGGCTGACTACAGGCCGAGCTCGACCTCGAACTCGCCCGCCTCCAGGATCGCCTTGACCGCCGTCAGGTAGCGGGCGGCGTCCGCGCCGTCCACCAGGCGGTGGTCGTAGGAGAGGGTCAGGTACGTCATGTCGCGGACGCCGATGACCGTGCCCTCCTCGGTCTCGATGACCGCCGGGCGCTTGACCGTGGCACCGATGCCGAGAATCGCGACCTGGTTCGGGGGCACGATGATCGTGTCGAACAGGGCGCCGCGCGAACCGGTGTTGGAGATGGTGAAGGTCGCGCCGGACAGCTCGTCCGGGGTGATCTTGTTCGCCCGGACCTTGCCCGCGAGCTCGGCGGTGGCCTTGGCGATACCGGCGATGTTCAGGTCGCCCGCGTGCTTGATGACCGGAGTCATCAGGCCCTTCTCGGAGTCCACCGCGATACCGACGCTCTCGGTGTCGAAGTAGGTGATCGTGCCCTCTTCGACGTTGATCCGGGCGTTGATGGCCGGGTGGGCCTTCAGCGCCTGGGCCGCCGCCTTCACGAAGAACGGCATCGGGGAGAGCTTGACGCCCTCGCGGGCGGCGAAGGAGTCCTTCGCCTGGCCCCGCAGCCGCATCAGGCGCGTGACGTCTACCTCGACGACCGAGGACAGCTGCGCCTGCTCGTGCAGCGCCTTGACCATGTTGTCGCCGATGACCTTGCGGATGCGGGGCATCTTGACGGTCTGGCCGCGGAGCGGGGAGGCCTCCAGGACGGGGGCCTTCTTGGCGGTGGCGGCCGGCGCGGCGGCTGCGGCCGGAGCCGGGGCTGCCGCAGCGGCCTTCGCTGCCTCGGCGGCGGCGATGACGTCCTGCTTGCGGATACGGCCGCCGACGCCGGTGCCCTTGACGGTGGACAGGTCCACGCCGTTCTCGGACGCGAGCTTGCGCACCAGCGGGGTGACGTAGGCGCCGTCGTCCGTGGCCTGCGCGGCGGCGGGAGCCGGAGCGGCCGGGGCCACCGGAGCCGGAGCCGCGACCGGCGCGGGGGCCGGGGCGGCGGGGGCGACCGGAGCCGGAGCGGCGGCGACCGGAGCGGGCGCCGGAGCCGGGGCGGGCGGAGCGGCCGGAGCCGCGGGGGCCGGAGCCGGTGCGGCAGCCGCCGGAGCGGGCGCCGGGGCGGCGGGGGCCGGGGCGGCCGCCGGAGCGGCACCCGGGGCGCCGACGACGGCGAGCCTGGCGCCGACCTCGGCGGTCTCGTCCTCGCCGACCAGGATCTCCAGCAGGACGCCGGCGACCGGGGAGGGGATCTCGGTGTCGACCTTGTCGGTCGAGACCTCCAGGAGGGGCTCGTCCTCGGCGACCTCTTCGCCGACCGCCTTCAGCCAGCGGGTGACGGTGCCCTCGGTGACCGACTCGCCGAGCGCGGGCAGGACGACGTCCGTGCCCTCGGCGGAACCGGCACCGGCGGTGGCCTCGGCGGTGGGAGCGGGGGCCGGGGCCGCCTGCTCGGTGGACGGGGCCACGGCCTGCGGGGCCGGCTCGGGAGCCGCCTCGGGCTCGGGCTCGGCGGCCGGGGCCGGAGAGGCGGCGGGAGCGCCGGTACCGTCGTCGATCACGGCCAGCTCGGCGCCGACCTCGACGGTCTCGTCCTCGGCCACCTTGATGGAGGCCAGCACACCGGCGACCGGCGAGGGGATCTCGGTGTCGACCTTGTCGGTCGACACTTCGAGCAGCGGCTCGTCGGCCTCTACTCGCTCGCCCTCGGCCTTCAGCCAGCGGGTGACAGTGCCCTCGGTGACGCTTTCACCGAGCGCCGGAAGGGTTACGGAAACCGCCATGGTTTCGGTTGCTCCTTACGAATTGCGGAAGTCTGTGTCGTCGTCCGACCGAGGGGGTCAGTCGTGGGAGTGGAGAGGCTTGCCGGCCAGCGCCAGGTGGGCCTCGCCGAGCGCCTCGTTCTGCGTCGGGTGGGCGTGGATCAGCTGGGCGACCTCGGCGGGCAGCGCCTCCCAGTTGTAGATCAGCTGGGCTTCGCCGACCTGCTCGCCCATGCGGTCGCCGACCATGTGGACGCCGACCACGGCACCGTCCTTCACCTGGACGAGCTTGATCTCGCCCGAGGTGCCCAGGATCTTGCTCTTGCCGTTGCCCGCGAGGTTGTACTTCAGAGCGACGACCTTGTCCGCGCCGTAGATCTCCTTGGCCTTGGCCTCGGTGATGCCCACGGAGGCGACCTCGGGGTGGCAGTACGTCACCCGGGGGACACCGTCGTAGTCGATCGGAACGGTCTTCAGACCGGCCAGACGCTCCGCCACCAGGATGCCCTCGGCGAAGCCGACGTGCGCGAGCTGGAGTGTCGGGACGAGGTCACCGACGGCGGAGATGGTCGGCACGTTCGTCCGCATGTACTCGTCGACCAGGACGTAGCCGCGGTCCATGGCGACGCCCTGCTCCTCGTAGCCGAGACCGGCGGAGACGGGCCCGCGGCCGACGGCGACGAGCAGGACCTCGGCCTCGAACTCCTTGCCGTCGGCGAGGGTGACCTTGACACCGTTCGCGGTGTACTCGGCCTTCGAGAAGAAGGTGCCCAGGTTGAACTTGATGCCGCGCTTGCGGAACGCGCGCTCAAGAAGCTTGGAGGAGTTCTCGTCCTCAAGAGGAGCGAGGTGCTTGAGGCCCTCGATGATCGTCACGTCGGCGCCGAAGGACTTCCACGCGGAGGCGAACTCCACGCCGATGACACCGCCGCCCAGGATGATCGCGGACTGCGGGACGCGGTCCAGGACGAGGGCGTGGTCCGAGGAGATGATCCGATTGCCGTCGATCTCCAGGCCCGGCAGCGACTTCGGCACGGAGCCGGTCGCCAGCAGGACGTGGCGGCCCTGGACGCGCTGGCCGTTGACGTCGACGGAGGTGGGGGAGGAGAGCCGCCCCTCACCCTCGATGTAGTGCACCTTGCGGGATGCGATCAGACCCTGGAGTCCCTTGTACAGGCCCGAGACCACGCCGTCCTTGTACTTGTGGACGGCCGGTACGTCGATGCCCTCGAAGGTGGCCTTGACGCCGAACTGCTCGCTCTCGCGGGCCTGGTCGGCGATCTCGCCCGCGTGGAGCAGGGCCTTGGTGGGGATGCATCCTCGGTGCAGGCAGGTGCCGCCGACCTTGTCCTTCTCGATCAGGGCGACGTCCAGACCCAGCTGGGCCCCGCGCAGGGCCGCGGCGTACCCGCCACTACCACCGCCGAGGATCACTAGGTCGAAAACGGTGCTGGCGTCGTTCGCCACGTCACGTCCTCCATGCATGTGCGCCACGCCGGTCAGCGGTGACCGGTCGGCGGCTGGTGTCCGGCCGCTCTTTCTTCGGCCCTGTGGTGGGGGCCCTGTCCTGCCGAGCCCATCTTCGCACCTGTCGGGGCCCAACGAGACGCCGGGCCCGGGTGTGAGACACCACACGCTCACATGAGAGACGGTTCCGCGATGACACACCTAAGGGGCGACACCTTAGGGGCGCGGGGAACTGCGCGACCGGCCACAGGCCGTCCCGCAGCCGCCCACGCACCTAAGGCATCGAGCTATGAGGCGCAGAACGTCAGCCCAGATCCCCGGCAGCAGTCAGCTCCGCAAGCCGCACCAACGTCCGCACCGCAGACCCCGTACCGCCCTTGGGCGTGTAACCGAACGGCCCGCCCTCGTTGAACGCAGGCCCAGCGATGTCCACGTGCGCCCAGGTGATCCCCTCACCCACGAACTCCCGCAGGAACAGCCCGGCGACGAGCCCCCCACCCATCCGCTCACCCATGTTCGCGATGTCGGCGGTGGGAGAGTCCATCCCCTTGCGCAGGTGCTCAGGCAACGGCATCGGCCACGACGGCTCGCCGACTTCCTCGGCGGCGTCCACGATCGCCGCCCGGAACGCGTCGTCGTTCGCCATGACACCGAACGTCCGGCTCCCCAGAGCCAGAACCATCGCCCCGGTCAGCGTCGCCACGTCCACGATCGCGTCCGGCTTCTCCGCGGACGCGGCCCACAGCGCGTCCGCGAGGACAAGCCGCCCCTCCGCGTCCGTGTTGAGGACCTCGACGGTCTTGCCGCTGTACATCCGCAGCACGTCACCGGGCCGGGTCGCGGAGCCGGACGGCATGTTCTCGGCGAGCGCGAGCCAGCCGGTGACGTTGACCGCGAGGCCCAGACGTGCGGCGGCGACGACGGCGGCGAACACCGCGGCCGCACCGCTCATGTCGCACTTCATCGTCTCGTTGTGCCCGGCCGGCTTGAGCGAGATGCCGCCCGAGTCGTACGTGATGCCCTTGCCGACGAACGCGAGGTGCTTGGTCGCGTCGGCGTGCGTGTACGAAAGCTTCACCAGGCGCGGACCGGCCGCGGAACCGGCGCCGACGCCGAGGATGCCGCCGTAGCCGCCCTTCTCCAGGGCCTTCTCGTCGAGCACCTCGACCTTGATGCCGTGCTCCTTCGCCGCGGTCTGCGCGACGGCGGCGAAGGCCTCCGGGTCGAGGTCGTTCGGCGGGGTGTTGATCAGGTCGCGGGCGCGGTTGAGCTCCTCGGTGACCGCCAGAGCACGCTCTACGGCCGCCTTGTACTCCTTGTCGCGCGGCTTGCCGCCGAGCAGGGCGACCTCGCCGAGCGGGGCCTTGCCCTTGGCGTCCTTGCCGTTGCCCTTGTACGCGTCGAAGGAGTACGCGCCGAGCAGCGCGCCCTCGGCGATCGCGCCGGCGTCGGCGGCGTCGGTGAGGGGGAGCGCGAAGGCGGCCTTCTTGGCGCCGGTGAGCGCGCGGGCGGCGACGCCGGCGGCCCGGCGCAGCGCCTCGGCGCCGTACTCCTCGCCCTCCTCGGGCTCCGCGCCGAGTCCCACCGCGAGCACGAGCGGGGTCTTGAAGCCGGCCGGTGCGGGCAGCTTCGTGATCTCGCCCTCGGCACCGGAGGCGCCCAGGGTCTCCAGGACGCCGGCGAGCCTGCCGTCGTACGCCTTGTCCACGGCGTCGGCGCCCGGTGCGACGACCGGGCCCTTGCCGCCCTTGCCGACACCGATCACGATCGCGTCGGCCCGCAGGCCGGGCGCCGCGGCGGTGCTGAGAGTGAGAGCAGTCACAGTGGTGAATTCTCGCTTCCGATGTGAAGTTCCTGTGGTCGATCGGGGTGGGTCGACCGGGCCCGACAGCCGACCCTATTTCCGACCTGCGGCGGTGGTGGGCATAGGGGGCTGGTGGAGCGCCCAGGACGAGCGTACGCGCGTGGGTGTGACGGGTCGTTCCCGGCGGGGGGTTCACCGGTTCCCGCGAGGGGTTCGCCTATCGGAAGCGGAGTGGCCACTTCTCGATCCTCACCCTGGATGTCCTGCGCCACACTCGTGAGGTTCATGTGGGCGACATGCTCATCGATTTGCATGATTTCCACGGATCCTCCGCGAGACGACCACAGGGGGATCGCTTGGGGGAGGGACGGCATGGCACAGAGAACGCACAGGTGGAGAACCGGGGCCGCGGTACTGGCGGCCGCGGGACTGCTGGTGCTGGGCCTGGAGGCACCAGGCGCGTCGGCCGCCGGCGAGCCGCGCGTCGATCTCAAGGTACTGGTGGTGGACAACGGGGACAGTCCCGTCGAGGCCGTCGCCGCCCAGCTGAAGAGCGAGGGCATTCCGTACACGACTGTGAACCTGAACGACTCGGGCCGCCCCACGATCGACGCGGCCTTCCTCAGTGACACGGTCGACGGCGCGCCCCGCGCGAAGTACCAGGGCGTCGTGCTGCCCAACGAGGCGCCGTTCGGCACGAGTTCGGCGGAACAGACCGCGCTGGACGCCTACGAGACGACGTACGGCATCCCGCAGGTCGACGCTTACACGTGGGCGCACCCGGAGGTCGGTCTCGACTACGCGGCCTACTCCGGGGCACTCGACGGGCATGAGGCAGATGTCACCGCCGACGGCAAGGCGGACTATTTCGGCTATCTTGACGGGCCGCTCACGTTCGAGGACAACTCCTCGTCCGTGCAGGAGAGTTACGGCTTCGTGGCCACGCCTCGGACCGGTTTCACGAGCTACGTCGACACCGCCGTACCGGGCGGTACCGGGCGCGGCAGCCTGGTCGGCGAGTACGCCCACGACGGGCGCCGTGAACTGGTGCTGACCTTCGCGTACAACCAATACCAGGAACAGTTCCGGGTGTTGGCGCGCGGCATCGTCGAATGGCTGACTCAGGGCGTACACCTGGGCCAGGCGCGCAACTATTTCTCCGTGCATGTCGATGACGTCTTCGCGCCCGACGACCGCTGGGACACCGAGCTCAACTGCACGCCCGGCGACTACGACTGTGCCTCGGGCGAGGGCTCGACGGCCTCGCCGATCCGGATGACCGCGGCCGACGCGGTGTACGCGGCCCAGTGGGAGCAGGACCACGGCTTCACTCTCGACATGGCCTTCAACGCGGGCCTGGGCGAGGACTGGAAGAGCGAGAACGGCGGCACGGACGCCCTCACCGACCAACTCCTCGCCGACAAGGCCGACTTCCGCTGGATCAACCACACGTACACCCACGAATTCCTCGGCTGCGTCCAGGACTTGACGACCGTGCCCTGGAGCTGCGCGAAGAACGCGGACGGCTCGACGCAGTACATGAGCCAGGCCGACATCTCCGCGGAGATCGCCGACAACTACGACTGGGCGCTGGCGAACGGCCTTCCGGTCGAGCGGGACGAGCTGGTCACCGGTGAGCACTCGGGCCTCAAGACGCTGCCGCAGCAGCCCGACGACAACCCGAACCTGGCCGGCGCCCTCGCCGCCAACGGCATCAAGTGGACGGGCTCCGACCATTCCCGCGAGAGCGACCAGCGGGCCGTCGGCGACACGCTCACCGTGCCCCGCTACCCGATGAACGTGTACTACAACGCGGGCACCAAGGCCGAGATGGCCGACGAGTACAACTGGATCTACACCTCCACGGCCGACGGCGGCAGCGGCACCTGCGAGAACAACCCCGACTCGACCTGCCTGTCAGCCCCGTTGGACACCGCCACCGGCTACGACGACTACATCGTCCCGCAGGAGGCGGCCACCGACCTCGGCCACGCCATCAGCAACGACCCGCTCCCGCACTACGCGCACCAGTCCAACCTGGCCGAGGACCGCGTCCTCTACCCGGTGCTGGACAAGGTGCTCGCCGGCTACCAGGCGCTGTTCGCCGACAACACCCCGCTGGAGAACCTGCGGGAGAGCGCGATCGGCACCGAACTCCAGAACCGCGCCGCCTGGCAGACCGCCCTCACGAACGGCGATGTCGAGGCGTACCGGATCGGCACCACCGTCACTGTCAACGCCCCCACAGGGATCCAGATCCCGTTGACCGCACCGGAAGGGACCACCAAGCAACTGCCCCTCGGCACCACCGCGTTCGGGACGCCGTACGCGGGAGAGCGCTCGGCCTGGACCGCGCCGGAGCTTACGCAGACCGCTCTCACGCTGAACCTGCCCGCCTGACCCCACGACACGCAGCGCAGCCAGGCATCACGCGTACCCCGGCCCCCCACAGACCGGCCGGGGTACGCCCCAGAGCCGTCAACAGTTCCGCAGGGGGGAACTCGCATGATGCGTACAGGCCGTCATGTCACCATGCTCACCGAAGGCACCTATCCGCACGTCCACGGCGGGGTCAGCACCTGGTGCGACCAGCTCGTCAAGGGCATGCCCGAGGTCGACTTCCACATCCTGTCGCTCACCGGCAGCGGTCGCGAACCCGTGACCTGGGAGCTGCCGTCCAACGCCTACCGGCACACCTCCGTGCCGACCTGGGGCCCGCGCCCCGGCCGCCGCAACCACGGCCTGTACGGTGCCGCCCGCCGCCGCTTCGTCGACTCCTACGAGCGGTTCCTGCTCTCCTTCCTCGACCCCGAGGCGCACTGCGACTTCGGTGAGAGCCTCTACGATCTCGCCCAACTCGCCCGCCAAGGACGCCTGTCGGCGGCCCTGCGCACCGAGACGGCGCTGCGCTCGCTGATGTGGATCTGGACGATGCCGCACCTGGCAACGGCCGCCGCCCGCCCCACAGTTCACGACGCGCTCACCGCGACGGACCTGCTGGAGCACGCACTTCGCCCGCTCGGCGTCCGCATCCCCGAGGACTGTGTCGCCCACGCCGTCAGCAGCGGCCTGGCGACCCTGCCCGCACTCGCGGCCAAGAAGCTCGACGGAGTGCCCTTCCTCCTCACCGAGCACGGCATCTACCTGCGCGAGCGCTACCTCGGCTACCGCCGCGACGGCCAGCGCTGGCCCGTGAAGGCCTTCATGTTCGGCTTCTACCGCGAGCTGAACTCCCACGGGTACAAGGCCGCCGACCTGATCACCCCGTGCAACCAGTACAACCGCCGCTGGGAGGAGCGCGGCGGCGCCGAAGCCGACAAGATCCGCACGGTCTACAACGGTGTCGACCCGGCCGCCTTCCCGCACGCGGGCCCCGAACCGGAGATACCCACCCTCTCCTGGTGCGGCCGCGTGGACCCCATCAAGGACCTCGAAACACTTCTACGCGCGTATGCCGCCGTCCGCGCCGAAATGCCCGAAACCAGGCTGCGCCTCTTCGGCCCCGTCCCGGCCGGCGGCGAGGCCTACCGCACCAGACTCGAAAAGCTCGCCGCCGAGTTGGGCGTCACCGACGGCGTCACCTTCGAGGGCCGCATCAGCGAGGTCTGGCGCGCGTACGCGGCAGGCCACGTCGTCATGCTGTCCTCGATCTCCGAAGGCTTCCCCTTCTCCATCATCGAGGCCATGTCCTGCGGCCGTACGACCGTCTCGACCGACGTCGGCGGAGTCAGCGAGGCCGTCGGCGACACCGGCCTCGTCGTCCCGCCGCGCGAGCCGGAGAAGATGGCCGCCGCCGCTCTCACCCTCCTTCGCGACGACGAACGCCGCCTGAAATTGGGCGAGTTGTCCCGCCAGAGGGTTATCGAGCGCTTCACGTTGCGTCGATCCGTGGACAATTTCCGGACTATTTACCAGGAGCTCGCGGGCCGCCCCGAGGTGTACGAGCCCACCGTCGAGACCGTCGCCGACTGGACCGCCGAACTGCGCGATCCGTGGTACAAGGCGGTCGCCACGGACGGAACGGACTGGTGACAGGTTCCATCTGGCTCCCGCCCGGCGCGAGTTCGGAAACCCTCCCCGGTGTCCCCAAGCAACGCCCCTCGCCGAGCTGGGCCGAGCCCGACCCGATCGACGAACTCGCCGAACGCCTCGACGAGTTCGTCGCCGCGGCCGTGCACCCCGACGAGATCGCCGCCCTCCTGGAGTCCGACGGCATGTCGGACGACCAGATACGCGAGCGCTACGGCGTCAAGAACTCCTTCGCTCTGGCGGAGGAGTTGTGCGAACGCGTACCCCGCCGCTTCCCCGAACCCGAAGGCCCCGTCCACGACCCCTGGCAAGTAGGCCTCCTGGGCTGCCTGTTGAGAGGAGTCGTCTTCGCCCTTCCCGGCTTCGGCTACGTCCTCGGGGCCCCGTTGCTCGCGGGCCACCCCGAATCCTTCGGCCTCCCGGCCGGCACCCTCCCCCTCCTCTCCGGCGCCCTGGTCGGCTGGACCTGGAACCAGGGCGTGTCCCACCGGGCGTACTCCTGGCTCGGCCTGGGCGACAAGCCGGCGGCTCGCCACAGCCTCCTCGTCGGCGCCCCTTTGGGTGCCCTCCTGGGTGCCGCGGTAGCGCTGGCGGTCGCGGGCGTGGCCCACCCGGCGGCTGTGGCCTTCGCAGCAGGCCAGTCCTGCTACCTCGGCGCAGCCACAGTCCTGCTGGTCATGGGCCGCGAACGGGCCTTGCTGGCAACGCTGTTGCCGATGGCGGCGGGCGCGGTGGTGGCCATGGCCCACGAGATCCCGGACGAAGCAAGACTGACCTTGTTGCTGGGCTCCCTACTGGCGGTAGTGATACTGGCTCTACTGGAAGTAAGCCCTGAGGGCCTTGCCCTTAAGGGGCGCGGGGCTGTATTTAATTTGCGGCTACCGCCGCGTGGGCGCGACCAGCCACAACGCACCCGCAGCCAAAAATCAACAATGTCCCCCCGACTGACAGCATCCCTACCGTTCGCTTTGTTCGGCCTAAGCAGCGGTGCCTTGGTCCTCTACGCCGCCCTAGGAGACATCCTCGCCGGCAAAACACACAGCGCGGCCGCAGCCCCAGCCGCAGTAGCCCTAACCTTGAGCATGGGCCCAGCCGAGTGGCTCCTGTACCGCTTCCGCAGCGGCAGCCTCACCGGCCTACGCAACACCCGCACCCCAAAAGCCTTCTGGCGCACAACAGGCCAAACCCTCACCCTGTGCCTGACCGCCTACCTGGCAGCCCTCTCCGCCCTGACCCTCCTGGCCACCGCCCTCTGGCCCAACACCCCGAGCCTCAACGGAGTAAGCCTCACCGCCCTGCTCCTCCTCGGCATGGTCCTGTGGACAGGCCTGCTCCTACAGTCCTTCGGCGCGGTCCTCGCCGCGGCAGCGACCTGCAGCGCGGCAGCCGTAGCCCAAACCCTGGCACTCCTCACCCACACAGCCGGCCCACACTGGATAGCCCTTGATGTGTACGGCACGGCGGCGGCGGTCCAAGCGGCCCTGGTCTGCGCCCTGTTGGGCAGGGTAACGGCACACCGATGAGCCAACTCCTGGTCCCGTACTACGAACACCCGACCGTCCGCCCCGCAGAGTGGGCCGCGATCGTGGCGGCAGCCCCCCGCCTCTACGCCGTGGTCCTCAACCCGGCCAGCGGCCCCGGCGAAGCCCCGGACCCGGCCTTCGCCGAGGTGGCGGCCCAACTCCGGGCGGCGGAGGTACGGTTGCTCGGCTACACGGACACGGACTACGGCCGCCGCCCCTACACAGACGTAGTAGAAGACCTGACCCACTACCACGACTGGTACGACACGGACGGCGCCTTCCTGGACCAAGTGGCAGCAGACCAGCGGGAGTTCAGGCACTACCAGCGCATCGCCACGGCCGCCTGGGGCACAGGCTGCGCCACACTCGTCCTGAACCACGGCACGACCCCGCACCCGTCGTACGCCCGCATAGCCGACGTCCTGGTGACCTTCGAGGGCCCCTGGACGACGTACCGCCGACTACCGCCCCAACCCTGGCGAGGCACAACGGGAATCCGCTTCGGCCACCTCGTCTACGGCGTCCCACCCGACGCCGACTTCGAAGCGGAGGCCCGAGCCCGAGGGGCCTCGGTGCACTGCGCGGTACCGGGCGTGGGAGATCATCCGTGGGGTACTTTGCCCCACACCCTGGAGCCCGTTCAGTGAGACGCCCCACCCTGCCGCTAGCCCTGCTCCTCCTGCTCCTCGCGGGCTGCACCACCACCTCCAACGACAAGCCGACCCCCACGCAGACCACCGGGAAGCGCTGGCAGCCCCGCCCGGGCGTGGCCTGGCAGTGGCAACTGAGCGGCCGCCTGGACACCTCCGTCAATGTCCCGGTCTACGACATCGACGGCTTCGACCACTCCAAGGCGACGGTGACCGCGCTGCACGACAAGGGCCGCAAGGTCATCTGCTACATCTCGACCGGCGCCTGGGAGGACTTCCGCCCCGACGCCAAGAAGTTCCCCAAGTCGGTCCTGGGCAAGGGCAACGGCTGGAAGGGCGAACGCTGGCTGGACATCCGCAACACGGACGTCCTCGAACCCTTGATGGCGGCCCGCCTGGACATGTGCCGCGAGAAGGGCTTCGACGCGGTGGAACCCGACAACATGGACGGCTACCAGAACGACACCGGCTTCCCCCTCAAGGCAGCCGACCAACTCCGCTACAACCGCCTCATCGCGAAACTCGCCCACGACCGAGGCATGGCAGTAGGCCTGAAGAACGACCTGGACCAAATCCCCGCCCTGGTAACCGACTTCGACTTCGCGGTCAACGAACAGTGCGCCCAGTACGACGAGTGCGACACCCTGACCCCCTTCATCAAGGCGAACAAGGCCGTCTTCCACGTCGAGTACGACCTCCCGACAGCCCGCTTCTGCGCCGACTCCCGCCGCTTGAAGCTGAGTTCACTGGAGAAGAAGTACGAGTTGGGCGCGTGGCGCAGGTCTTGTTGAACACGAGTGCCGGGTCCTGTCGAACATGGCTGAAGGCAGCCAACTCAGGGGCGCGGGACTGTATCTGATGTGCGGCTACCGCCGCGTGGGCGCGACCAGCCCCCACGCACCCGCACTCACCCACCCAGCGAAAGCACCACGAACACAGCCGTAGCCGCACTCTCCGCAAGCCCCCCGAACACGTCCCCGGTAACCCCACCAAACCGCCGCCGACAGTGCCGCAGAAGAATCTCAGCGACGACCAACGCCACGACGAACGCCCGCGCGACCCCGTACACCCCAAGAGCCAAGCCGCACACCTCCCCCACGGCAACGAAACCCACCGCCACCCCCAGCGCCCCCGCAACCGGAACCACCCCCGCAACCGCCGCCCCCAACCCCTCCGGCCGAGCCGCAGGCACCCCCACCCGCGCGGCCAACGTCAACGCAAGCCGAGCCGCGACCCCCGAAACAACGGCCCCGACCGCACCCCGCCCCCAAGAGTCGCCGTAGAGCTGAGCCAGCGCGGCCACCTGAGCCAGCAGCACGAAGACAAGAGCGAGCACCCCGAACGGTCCGATGTCCGACTGCTTCATGACCCGCAGCGCATCCTCCGCAGGCTTCCCACTCCCCAGCCCATCCGCGGTATCCGCAAGCCCGTCCAGATGCAGCCCCCGAGTAAGAACGGCGGGCACGGCAACACTGGCAACGGCGGCAAGCAACGGCCCCGCCCCCAGAAACAGAAACAGCAGCCCAAGCCCGGCAGCACAGCCTCCGACGACCACCCCCACGACCGGCGCCGCCAGCATCCCGGCGCGCGCGGCATCACGATCCCAGCGGGTCACCCTGACCGGGAGAACAGTCAGCGTGCCGAACGCGAAGCGGAGGCCGTCGAAGGGCGGGGTCTTGGACACCGGCGCAGATTACCCGGCGATCGAGAGGGCGCCTGAGCAGGCCGTGGCTAAAGTGCACATATGGGACATTGGCTGCACCGCAACATCGTCGAGCCGGGCAAACTCCCGCTGCTCCTCGCGCTGACCGCCTTCGTCCTGACCTTCCTCATCACCCGGGTCATCACCCGCCTGATCCGCGCCGGCAAGGGCCCCTTCGGCAACATCAAGGCCGGCGACGTACACATCCACCACGTCGTCCCGGGCGTGGTCCTCACCGTGATCGGCGGCTTCGGCGCGGTGGCCAGCACGCGCTACGGCGTCGGATCGGCGGTGTTCGCGATCGTCTTCGGCATGGGCGCGGGCCTGGTCCTGGACGAGTTCGCGCTGATCCTCTACCTCGACGACGTGTACTGGACCGAGGCGGGCCGCAAGAGCGTCGAGGCGGTGGTGCTCACGGCGGCCCTGGTCGGCTTCGTCCTCGCCGGCTTCTCACCCTTCGGTGTCAACGACCTCACAGCCGCCGAACTCCACGACCGCGCCGGCGTGATCGTGAGCGTCGCGGTCAACTTCCTCTTCTCCCTCATCGCCCTGAGCAAGGGCAAGGCCCGCACGGCGGTCTTCGGCGTCCTGGTCCCGCTGGTCGCCCTCGTCGGCGCGATCCGCCTGGCCCGCCCGGGTTCCCCCTGGGCCAGGCGCTTCTACCGCAAGCGCCGCCACCGGGCCCGAGCCCGTTCCACCCTCCGCGCCTACCACCACGACCGCCGCTGGGCGGGGCCCCGGCGAGCGGTCCAGGACTGGATCGGGGGGAAACCGGATCCGGAGCCGGTGCGGATTCCCGGTCGGCGGTGAGCACACTCCGCCCCGCCCCGCCTACCTGACCCGCAGCCTGCGGTGCCGTAGCGCCGACACCAGACACAGCAACCCCACCGCGATGATCGCCGCCAGATGCTCCTTGCCCGCGAGGTTGCCCTTCAGCATCACCTCGATCGCCATCGCCGCGGTGACCGCGAGAGCGGTGACGTACGCGCCGTAGCGCCACGCGACGAAGACCGCGAGGCCGACCACGGCGGCAGAGGGACCCGTGTCCACGACCAGCCGGTCCGAACTGGGCAGTCCGAACGGGTTGTCGAAGCCGAGCCAGATGCCGAGCCGCGCGTACAAGGTCCCGGCGAGCGTCGCGGCGTAGGCGATGACCAGGGTGCGCCAGCGGCCGAGGCAGATCTCCGCGATGCCGAACACGAAGAGGATCTGGGCCAGGGCGCCCCACACGGGGAGGTCCAGCGCCGGGACGAAGAGGGAGAGCGGGGTGCGGAGGAGGGCCAGCCACAAGGGGTCCACGGCCCGTACCGCGCCCGTGTCCTGCACGAACTGGTAGCCCCACGACTGGTTCTGCGCGAACTGCAGCAACGCGGTCAGCAGCACCGCCCCGATCGTCATCGGGATCGCCCGCCAGTGCCGCTTCAGCAGCGGCTCGCGCACGGTGACGTAGAGCAGTCCCCATTCGGCGCGGGCCCAGCGGGCGAGGCGGTTCATCTGTGCGTCTCCAGGTGCTTGCGGTGCAGCCACTTCGGCAGTCCCGGCGCCTCCAGGAAACCTTCCGCGCGCGCCGCCGCGAGGCCGATGCGCAGCAGGTCCGCGCTCTTCTCGAAGAGCAGGAACCGGGGTTCCCAGATGGGCCGGTACTTGGCGTTGGCGCGGTACAGCGACTCGATCTGCCACCAGCGCGAGAAGAAGCTGAGGAGTGACCTCCACAGCCGCAGCACCGGCCCGGCACCGATCCGCGCCCCACGTTCGAAGACCGAGCGGAACATGGCGAAGTTGAGTGAGACCTGGGTGATGCCGATCTCCTGGGCGCGGCGCAGGAGTTCGATCACCATGAACTCCATGAGCCCGTTGTCGGAGTCGCGGTCCCGGCGCATCAGGTCGAGCGACAGCCCGTGCGGGCCCCACGGCACGAAGGACAGCACCGCCCTCAACTCGCCCTCCCCGTCGGTGCATTCGAGCATCACGCACTGCCCGTCGTCCGGGTCCCCGAGCCGCCCGAGCGCCATGCTGAACCCGCGCTCGGTGGCCCCGTCCCGCCAGTCGTCCGCCCGCTTCAGCAGATACGCCATCTCCTCGGCGGGAATGTCCTCGTGGCGGCGGATGCGTACGGTGTAACCGGCGCGCTTCACCCGGTTGTAGGCCTGCCGTACGGTCCGCATGGCGCGCCCTTCGAGCGTGAACTCAGCCACCTCGACGAGGGCTTCGTCCCCGAGTTCGAGGGCGTCGAGGCCGTGCCGCGCGTAGACGGTGCCCGCCTCCTCGCTCGCGCCCATGACGGCCGGAATCCACCCGTGAACGCGGGCTTCCGCCAGCCAGGGCTCGATCGCGCCGGGCCACGCCTCCGGGTCGCCGATCGGGTCGCCGGAGGCCAGCGACACCCCGCCCACGACCCGGTACGCGACGGCCGCCTTGCCCGTCGGCGACCACACCACGCTCTTCTCCCGGCGCAGCGCGAAGTACCCGAGCGAGTCCCGCTCGCCCTGCCGCTCCAGGAGCGCCCGCAGCTTCTTCTCGTCGTCCTCGGTGAGCGGGTCGACGGCGCGCCGGGAGCGGAACGCGGCGTAGAACACGGCGAGGACCAGGACCGTGCTGAGCACGTTGATGACGACGTTGACCCAGTTCGGGGTCCAGATGCCGGGGAAGCGATTCTCCGGGGCGGCGATGGACACCAGCCGGAACGCGCCGTAGCGCCAGCGCTCCACGAAGGTCGAACGGGGCGCGTCGTGCGCCTGGTTGGTGACCGTCACCAGCAGCGCGGCGAGCAGTGAGGCGGCCAGGGTGCCGCCGACGGCGACGACGGCGGCGAGCCGCGGGTTGGACCGGTCGCCCTTCGCGTAGAACTCCCGCCGCCCCACGAGAAGTGCGCCGACGAAGGCCGCGGTCAGCACCAGGGAGATCCAGTTCTGCGGGTACTGGCGGATCTCCTGGAACGACATGGCGAACCCGAACAGCGCCAGGAACAGCCCGCTGACCACCAGGTTCAGGATCCACGCGGCGCGTTTGCGGCGCCGCATGGTGATGGCGAGGAACGCCGTGAACACCCCGGACGCGAAGCCTGCCGTCAGCAGATACGGCGTGAAGAAGTTCTCCTGGTTGTGCCGTCGTACGTCCTGCCCCAGCGAAACCCACGCCGCGCTGAGGAAGTTGATGAACGCGACGGCCCGCAGATACCAGACGGCGAAGGCCGCGGACCGCCGCGAGGCGCCTGAGCTATGACGTTCCTGAACGGGCCCGACCCGGACATCTCCCATGAAGGAGGATCATATGGGCGTTGTTGCGGCGAACGGTTCTTATCCGCCGCCGCAACGATCACGCCCCGGTCACTCCTCGGACTTCTCGCCCCTGGCCGACCGACTTGTCGACCCCGGCCGGCTCCCGTACATCGACCGGCTGCCGTATGTCGGTCGGGTTCTCGGTCCCGGTCGGTTCTCGGCGTAGGTCGGCTGCTACGCGTCGGTCGGCTTCTCGGCCTCGGCCGGGGCATCGGCCTTCTCCGGGCCCGCCGCTGCTTCCGGTTCCGCGGCCTGGTGCGGTTCAGCGGCCTGTTCCGACCCCGCCGCCTTTTCTGGCTCCGCTGCCTTCTCCAACCCCGCGGCCCGCTCCGGCTCGGCTGCCGCCTCAGGCGCCACGGAAGGCCCCGCCGACTCTTCCGCCTCCGCCGACGTTCCCTCCGCCTGCTCCAACTCCTCCGGCTTCAGCGGGAGTTCGGCCGCGAGCGCCGCCGCGGCCTGCACCAGCGGCAGTGCGAGCAGCGCGCCCGCGCCCTCGCCGACGGTCACGCCGTGGTCGAGGAGCGGCTCCAGGGCCATCCGGTCCAGCGCCTTCGCCTGGCCCGGCTCGCCGCTGTTCTGCCCGGCGAGCCACCAGTCCGGAGCTCGGAACGCGACCCGCTGACCCACCAGCGCGCACGCGGCGGCCACGACCCCGTCCAGGATCACCGGCAGCTTCCGTACGGCACTCTGCAGCAGGAACCCGGTCATCGCGGCGAGGTCGGCGCCGCCCACCGTCGCGAGCAGCTGCAACTGGTCGCCGAGCACGGGCCTGGCCCGCCGCAGCGCGTCCCGGATCGCCGCGCACTTGCGCATCCACGCGAGGTCGTCGATCGCGAGCCCGCCGCGCCCGGTGACCACAGAGGCATCGGTGCCGCACAGCGCCGCGATCAGCACGGAGGCCGGAGTCGTACCGCCGACGCTCACATCGCCGAGGACCACCAGATCCGTACCGGAGTCGGCCTCCTCGTTCGCTACGGCGACCCCCGCCTCGAACGCGGCCGTCGCCTCCTCCAGCGTCAGCGCGTCCTCGATGTCGATACGCCCGCTGCCCCGCCGTACGCGGTGCTTCACGACCGCGTCCGGCAGCGACCCTGGATCGCAGTCCAGGCCCATGTCCACGATCCGCACCGGCACCCCGAGCCGCCGCGCGAGCACCGCCGCCGGGCTGCCGCCCTCCAGCACCGACCGCACCAACTCCCCGGCGCTGCCCGCCGGCCGGGCCGAGACGCCGAGTTCGGCGATCCCGTGGTCGCCCGCGAACAACACCGCACGCGGCCGTTCGACCGGCCGCACCGGCACGGCGCCCTGTGCCGCCGCCAGCCACTCACCCAGGTCGTCGAGTCGCCCCAGCGCCCCAGGCGGCACGATCTGACGTTCGCGGCGCGCCTCCGCGTCACGGCGCACACCGCCGTCGGGGCGCTCGATCAGATCGGTGAAGTCGTCGAGATTAAGCGAGCTCATTCGCCGAACAGTACCGGCAGCGATCGAACGCGACAGCGCCACATGGCCACCACGCGCCCCGGACGTCCTTGCCCTCAAGATCTAGATCCCGTACGTATCACTTTGCACCGTTTTGTCGTACGTCTCCGGGAGCCGCCCATGAACAGCCTGCGCACCCGCGTCAGCACGCGCGTCAGCACCCTCGACGCGCGCCGCCGCCACCGCGCGCTGGCCCGCGCGATCCTCCGGCTCCTCCCCGAACCGGAGAGCTGGCTCGACGTCGGCACCGGCGACGCCCATTTCCCGGAAACGGCCAAGGCCCTCTTCCCGTACACGTCCTTCGACGGCGTCGACCCCACCCCCCGAGTCGTCCGCGCCCGCGCCGCCGAACGCATCGAGGAGGCCTACGCCGGCCACCTCACGGACCCGCACATCACGACCACCCTGCAGTCCCGCTACGACGTCGTGACCCTCCTGCGCGACCGCTCACCGGCCCCCGACCCCGATGCCGAACTCCGCGCCGCCCTCACGGTCCTGCGCCCCGGCGGCCTCCTCCTCCTGGAAGGCCCCCCGGACGCCCTGCGCACCCAACTGGGGCCCCATGACTGCGAGTTGGTCACCGAACACCGGGGCCTCCAGGACCGGCTCCCGCCCCCGCAACGCCTGATCGCCCGCAGAAGACAGCAGCTCCAGAACCAGCAACTCCAGAACCGGCAGCCCTAGCCGCGCAGGGCGAGCGCCTGCCCCGCCACCACCAGCAACACGTGCTCGCACTCACCGGCGACCGCCGCGTTCAACCGCCCCAGCTCGTCCCGGTACCGGCGCCCGGACGCGGTCGCCGGCACGATCCCCGAGCCGACCTCGTTGGACACGGCGACCAGGGTCCGCCGTGTGGCACGCACGGCAGCGGTCAACTCCCTTACCCGCTCCCGGAGTTGCTTCTCCCCGCCGTCCCCCCACTCCGTGTCGTCCCACGCCCCCACGGAGTCCATGGCGTCCGTCAGCCACAGCGACAGACAGTCGATGAGCAACGGCGGCCCGTCCTCCGCCAGCAACGGCACCAGGTCACACGTCTCCGCCGTACGCCACGACCCCGGCCGCCGCTCCCGGTGCGCGGAGACCCGGGAGGCCCACTCGGTGTCCCCGTTGCGCGAGCCGCCGGTAGCGACATACAGCACGTCCGGAAACGCCTCCAGCCTCCGCTCGGCCTCGACGGACTTCCCCGACCGCGCCCCGCCCAGCACCAGCGTCCTTCGCGGCACATCGGGCACGTCCTCGTACACCCCCACGGTCAACGTCGACCCGTCCGGCACGGCCCGCGCCCCCACGGCGGCCAGCCGCCGCGCCAACTCGGCCCCCGGCGCCACATCGTGATCGAGATGGACGGCGATGACGTCGGTAGCGGGCCCCATCGCCCCCACCGCCCGCAACTTCGCAAGAGCATCCGGCCGCCCCACAACATCCGCGAGCACCATGTCGTACGACGGAACGGCCCCCTCCTCAAGCCCGGCCGGCGCACCCCCCGGCGGCAGATACAGCACCCGCTGCCCGTCGGGCCCGGTGACGGCGTACCCGGTACCGGGCCCGTCCATCGCCACCGCCCGCACCCGATGCCCCGTCAACAACTCCAGCTCCCGCCCGTCCGGCACCCGCCCCGGCTGCGGCAGCCCCGCAGGCACCTCCACCGCCGGCCCGTCATGCGGATGCGACAACAACACCTGCCGCACCCCCCCGAGCGAATGCCCGGCCCGAGCAGCGGCAAAGGCGGCCCCGGGCGTCAGATCGAGCAACAAGGTCCCGTCCACGAGCACGGCGGTAGCGGCCCGAGCATCCACCCCGAGCGAAACGGCACAGGCAGCACAGGGACAGTCAGGCCGCGGGAGTCCAGCGGGGGCACCGGTACCGAGCAGAGTGAGTTCCACGGATCGATTTTCACCGCTCACTATGAGACATGCGCGCTCTGGACCCCCCTAAGGGGCGCGGGGAACTGCGCGACAAGCCCCCACCGGCCCGCAGACAAAGAACTTCGGCAACATGATCACAACTAACCCAGCAGAGCGCATACGCTGCTGGTCTGCATACGCTAAGTCTCGGGAGGCGTACATGGCGGCATGGATCTGGCGGTTCGAGAAGTCCGACGGGACCGAGGTCGAACCCGCGGTCACGCCGGAGGAGTTCACCACACAGGGCGACGCGGAGTCCTGGCTCGGCGAGATCTGGAAGGAACTCGTCGCGGGCGGCGCGGACCAGGTGTTCCTCTTCGAGGACGGCACGCAGATCTACGGCCCGATGAGCCTGCACGCCGAGGACGCGTAACCCGCCGTAGACCAAGTGGGGGCGGCCGGAGAAATTCCGGCCGCCCGTCCCCGTTCCCGGGCAGGGCTACTGCTCGCCCAACGTCACATCGACCTTCTTCGACGCCCCGTTCCGCGAGTACGTCACCGTCGTCTTCTGCCCGGGTTTGTCGGACGCCAGCGCCTCCGACAACGAGGTGATCGTGGTGATGTCCGTGTCACCGACCCGCGTGATGATGTCCCCGGCCTGGATACCGGCCTTGTCCGCAGCCCCGCCGCTCTTCACCTCGACCACGGCGACCCCGGCCGCCTGATAACTGGCGTCGACGACCGTACGTCCGGTGATGCCGAGGGCCGCCCGTCCCGAGTCGGTGACCTTGCCGTCCTTGACGATCTGGTCGGCCACCGTCCTGACCATCGAGGAGGGAATCGCGAACCCGATCCCCGGCGCCGCGCTGCCCCCGAGGTCGGGATCGGTGGCGGCAAGGGTCGGGATGCCGATGACCTGCCCGTTCAGATTCACCAGCGCGCCCCCGCTGTTGCCGGGGTTGATCGCGGCCGAGGTCTGCACCATGTTGGCGATGGTCGCGCCCGTACCGCCCCCGGTGCTGCCCTCGCTGACGGTCCGTCCGGTCGCCGACACGATGCCCTGCGTCACACTGGACGACAGTCCCAGCGGCGAGCCCATGGCGAGGACGATCTGCCCCACCTCGACCTTGGAGGAGTCCGCGAAGGTCGCCGCCTTCAGCCCGTCCGGCACCTTGTCCAGCTTGACGACGGCCAGGTCCTGCTCGGGGTAGGAGTAGACGAGCTTGGCGGTGAGCACGTCCTCGCTGTTCGCGGTGGTCACCTTGAAGGTCTTCTCGTCCCCGACGACGTGCGCGTTGGTGACGATGTGCCCCTGGTCGTCGTACACGACCCCCGACCCCAGATCACTGCTGGCCTGGATCTGCACGACCGACGGCAGGACCTCCTTGATCACCTTCAGGTAGTCGCTCTGCAGGTCGCCACTCGACATCGGTACGGCGGCCTCGGCGGCCTGCGTGGTCGAGCCGTCCTTCTTCGAGGAGGCCGACGAGGACCCGGAGTCGGAACATCCGGCGACCAGCGCGAGCGAACAGGCGAGACCGGCGAGGAGAGCGACCGGCCGCAGAGCACGGATACGAGTGCGGGTGCGGGAGGAGTCCATACCGCGAGTGTCTCTTTGGGGTGAATGTCCGGCTTGTGCTGCTGACCCGAACGGGCCCCTGGGGGAAGGGGCGCGTGCTCAGCCCCGCACGCCGCACAGATGCAGCAGCGCGGCCACCGCCCGGTACGGATCGGTCCGCCCGGCCCGCTCCTCGGCGGCCAGCAGCGGCTCGACGTCCGCCGGGATCTCGGCCCCTTCCGGAGCCGTGTCGGTGAAGACCCGCACGCCGTACCAGGACTGCAGCGGCGCCCCGATCCCCGCCAGCGTCGCCGTCAGGGTGTCCAGCCGGTCCGCCCGCGCGTCGATGCCGAGCCGGTTGCGGTACGCGGTCGAGTCGAACGCGGCCGCCGCGGACGCCCAGTCCCACGACAGTCCGGGCCGCATGGCCAGCGCGTCGGCGTTCCGCACGAGCAGCGACAGCAGCCCGCCCGGCGCCAGCATCCGCGCGAGCCCCGCGAGCAGCGGATCGGGCTCGGACACGTACATGAGTACGCCATGACAGAGCACGACGTCGAAACTGCCCGGCAGGAAGTGCACGCCCGTGTCCCGGCCGTCGCCCTCGATGATCCGCACCCGCTCCCGGATGCCCTCGGGCTCGCCGGACAGCGCCTCGCGGGCCGCGGCGACCATCTTCGGTTCCTGTTCGAGCCCGGTCACCTGATGCCCGGCCCGGGCCAGCCGCAGCGCCTGCGTGCCCTGGCCCATCCCGACGTCGAGCACCCGCAGCCGCTGTCCGACCGGATACCGGCCGGCTATCTGCTCGTCGAGCTGCCGGGCCACCAGCTCCTGTCGTACGACATTCCGCAGCCCGCCCAGCCTGCTCAGCCAGGCGTCCGCCGCGCCCCCGGAGAAGGAATCCGCGCTCAGGGCCGCTCTCCGCGCTTGACCTGCGGCTTCGGCAGCCGGAGTCGACGCATCTGGAGGGATCGCATCATGGAGTACCAGACCGTGCCCTTCGTGTTCTGGCCCGGGAAGCGCTCGGCGAGCAGCTTGCGCAGCCGGAACACGCTCCAGAAGGAGTCGACCACGATCAGCACGATCACCACGAGCCACAGCAGCAGCGCGATGTTCTGAAGCGCCGGGATCTGCACCACGCTGAGCACGAGGATCACCACGGCCAGCGGCAGGAAGAACTCGGCGATGTTGATGCGCGAGTCGATGTAGTCGCGCCCGAACTTGCGGATCGGACCCCTGTCACGGAGGGGCAGATCCCGCTCGTTGCCACGGCCGGACAGCGCCTGGCGCTGCCTCTCCATCTGCGTACGCCGCTCGTCGCGCTGACGCTTGGAGGCGTCCTTGCGCGTCATCGAGGTGTTGGCGACGCTGCGGCGCTGAGTCTGTGACTCACTGCGCTTGGGCGTGGGCCGACCCTTCGGGGCCTGAGGGTCTCGGGGCATTGTGGAGTCGGTCAGCGACACCTTGTCGGTGGACGCTGCCTTCTCTTCCTTGGCGCGGCTACGGAACACAAAACCCAAGGGTAAGGGGTCAATGGGGTTGGACCCCAGCCCTGTGGGGAACGATCCGGCAACACCGCTCGTCTGTAGGGGGACAGAGAAGGACGTCATGAGCGGGTCCTGCCAGGGGAGCACCTACTCCTTACGCCGGATCAGGACCTCGGTCAGTCGTCCTTGGGGATGAGCGCATCCGTCCCCGAACAGTGCGGTAATGGATGCAGGGCCCGTACTGTGGGTTCTGTTGCAACGCTGGAGCTGGAGTCCGTCAGAAGGGGGCGCGCGAAGCCCATGAGCGGTGTCATGAAGCGTATGGGGATGATCTTCCGCGCGAAGGCGAACAAGGCCCTTGACCGGGCCGAGGACCCGCGCGAAACCCTCGATTACTCGTACCAGAAGCAGCTGGAGCTGCTTCAGAAGGTGCGCCGGGGAGTGGCCGACGTCGCCACCTCCCGCAAGCGTCTGGAGCTCCAGCTCAACCAGCTGCAGTCGCAGTCCTCGAAGCTGGAGGACCAGGGCCGCAAGGCGCTCGCCCTCGGCCGTGAGGACCTGGCCCGCGAGGCGCTGTCGCGCCGCGCCGCGCTCCAGCAGCAGGTGACGGACCTGGAGACGCAGCACACGACTCTCCAGGGCGAGGAGGAGAAGCTCACCCTCGCGGCCCAGCGCCTCCAGGCCAAGGTGGACGCCTTCCGTACGAAGAAGGAGACCATCAAGGCCACGTACACGGCGGCCCAGGCACAGACCCGGATCGGCGAGGCCTTCAGCGGCATCTCCGAGGAGATGGGCGATGTCGGGCTTGCCATCCAGCGTGCCGAGGACAAGACCCAGCAGCTCCAGGCCCGGGCCGGCGCGATCGACGAGCTCCTCGCCTCCGGCGCCCTGGACGACCCGACCGGCATGGCCAAGGACGACATCCAGGCCGAGCTGGAACGCCTGTCCGGTGGTACGGATGTAGAGCTGGAACTCCAGCGCATGAAGGCGGAGCTGGCCGGAGGCTCGTCTGCTTCCCAGCAGGCGATCGAAGGCGGCAAGGACCAGCCGCAGTCCTCGTCCCAGCCGCAGGACACCCCGCGTTTCGACAAGCAGTAGGCCCACGCCTGAGGAGGGCGACATGATCGTACGGATCATGGGGGAGGGGCAGGTGAGGCTGGCCGAGAGCCACCTCACCGAGCTGAACAAGTTGGACACCACCCTCCTCACGGAGGTCCAGAACGGCGACGGCCCAGCCTTCCGCCAAACCCTCCAGGCCCTCCTGGCAAAGGTCCGAGAACTGGGCGACCCCTTGCCGGACGACTCCCTGGAGCCGTCGGAGCTGATCCTCCCGGCCGAGGACGCAACCCTGGAGGAGGTCCGGGACCTGCTGAGCGACGACGGGTTGATCCCAGGGTGATCTTTCAGTGCCGGTGACTGCATTCAGCCCGTCCGGCGTTCGAGGACGAGGCCGTTCAGGCCGAAGCGGGGGTCTGGGGGCGGCAGCCCCCAGTACGGGGTCACCCCAGCACCGGTCACTCACAAGGAGACGTACCGTTGGCCCCCGTTCCGCCCCCGGCAGGGACCCGCACCCTCGACCGGGCCCGCTGCCAAGCGAAGGCGCATCCCTCCGCCCTGGACGCGGCCCTCGCCGCCGCGGTGCTCGTCTGCATGGTTGCCGGTTCCTTCGTGGACCCCCACGGGGACAACGGCGTGAGCTGGGGC
This sequence comes from Streptomyces sp. NPDC048504, assembly GCF_043200035.1. NCBI lineage: Bacteria > Bacillati > Actinomycetota > Actinomycetes > Kitasatosporales > Streptomycetaceae > Streptomyces > Streptomyces sp. NPDC048504. The sequence goes on along the minus strand of NZ_JBICXA010000003.1, from coordinate 446,868 downwards.
CTCCGTACCCCCGCCCCCCTCAGCCTGATCCTCATGGCGGTCGGCGCCGCCGCGCTGGTCAAACGCCGCCGCGCCCCCATGCTGGTGCTCGCCGTCACCGCGACCGCCTCCCTCATCGAGAGCGTCACCAGCGACCCCCGCGCCCCGGTCGCGATGTCCGCCGTGGTCGCCCTGTTCACCGTCGCCGTCACCACCGACCGCTCGACGACCTGGCGCGTCGCCCTGCTCACGATGACCGTGCTGACCGGCGCCGCGATGCTCGGCGGCCCCCTCCCGTGGTATGCCCAGGAGAACCTCGGCATCTTCGCCTGGACCGGCATGGCGGCCGCCGCCGGCGACGCCGTACGCAGCCGTAAGGAATTCGTGCACGCCATCCGCGAGCGCGCCGAACGGGCCGAACGCACCCGCGAGGAGGAGGCCCGCCGCCGGGTCGCCGAGGAACGGCTGCGCATCGCCCGCGACCTGCACGATGTGGTCGCGCACCACATCGCCCTGGTCAATGTCCAGGCCGGAGTCGCCGCGCACGTCATGGACAAGCGCCCCGACCAGGCCAAGGAAGCCCTCGCCCACGTACGCGAGGCCAGCCGCTCCGCGCTCAACGAACTCCGCGCCACCGTCGGCCTGTTGCGCCAGTCCGGCGACCCCGAGGCCCCCACCGAACCGGCCCCGGGCCTGGACCGCCTCGAAGAACTCGCCGGCACCTTCCGCAGCGCCGGCCTCCAGGTCGAGGTGGCCCGCGCGGACAACGGAACCACCCTCCCCGCAGCCGTGGACCTGGCCGCCTACCGCGTCATCCAGGAGGCCCTCACCAACGTGCAGAAGCACGCCGGTACGGAGGCGAAGGCCGAGGTGAGTGTCGTACGCGTGGGCCCGAACGTGGAGGTCACCGTCCTCGACAACGGCTCCGGCGAGGACCACGACCCCGACTCCGGCGGCGGCCACGGCCTGCTCGGCATGCGCGAGCGCGTCACCGCCCTGCGCGGCACCCTCACCACCGGTCCCCGGTACGGAGGCGGCTTCCGCGTGCATGCGATCCTGCCGGTCAAGACCCGCCCACGCGCCTCGGGGGACCCCGTATGACGACGATCCGTGTCCTGCTCGCCGACGACCAGGCCCTGCTGCGCAGCGCCTTCCGCGTACTCGTCGACTCCGAGCCCGACATGGAGGTCGTAGGGGAGGCGTCGGACGGCGCGGAGGCCGTGCGGCTGGCGAAGGAGGAGCGGGCCGACGTCGTGCTGATGGACATCCGGATGCCCGGCACGGACGGCCTCGCCGCGACCCGCATGATCAGCGCGGACCCGTCCCTGGCCCACGTCCGCGTGGTCATCCTGACGACCTTCGAGGTCGACGACTACGTGGTCCAGTCCCTGCGCGCGGGCGCGTCCGGCTTCCTCGGCAAGGGCTCGGAACCGGAGGAACTCCTCAGCGCGATCAGGGTGGCGGCGGCCGGAGAGGCACTGCTCTCCCCGGTGGCGACCAAGGGCCTGATCGCCCGCTTTCTCGCCCAGGGCGGCGACCTGGACGACGACCGCGACCCCGCCCGGGCCGAACGCCTCGACGCCCTCACCGTCCGCGAACGCGAGGTCCTCGTCCAGGTCGCCGGGGGCCACTCGAACGACGAGATCGCCGAACGCCTGGAGGTCAGCCCCCTCACGGTGAAGACCCACGTCAACCGCGCCATGTCCAAACTCGGCGCCCGCGACCGGGCCCAACTCGTCGTCATCGCCTACGAGTCGGGCCTGGTCCGGCCACGGGTGGAATGACCCGGCAGGCCTACGGCAGCGCCAGCATCCGCTCCAGCGCCAGCTTGGCGAACGCCTCCGTCTCCTTGTCCACCTCGATGCGGTTGACCAGGTTGCCCTCGGCGAGGGACTCCAAGGTCCAGACCAGGTGGGGGAGGTCGATGCGGTTCATCGTCGAGCAGAAGCAGACCGTCTTGTCGAGGAAGACGATCTCCTTGCCCTCGGGGGCGAAACGGTTCGCGAGCCGTCGTACGAGATTCAGCTCGGTGCCGATGGCCCACTTGGAACCGGCCGGGGCCGCCTCAAGTGCCTTGATGATGTACTCCGTTGACCCGACATAGTCCGCCGCGCTCACGACCTCGTGCTTGCACTCGGGGTGCACGAGGACGTTGACGCCGGGGATGCGGGCGCGGACGTCCTCGACGGACTCCAGCGAGAAGCGGCCGTGCACCGAGCAGTGGCCGCGCCACAGGATCATCTTCGCGGCCCTCAACTGCTCAACGGTGAGGCCCCCGTTGGGCTTGTGCGGGTTGTAGAGGACGCAGTCCTCCAGGCTCAGGCCCAGGTCGCGGACGGCCGTGTTGCGGCCAAGGTGCTGGTCCGGCAGGAACAGGACCTTCTCGCCCTGCTCGAAGGCCCACTCAAGGGCCCGCTCGGCGTTCGACGAGGTGCAGATCGTGCCGCCGTGCTTGCCCGTGAACGCCTTGATGTCGGCGGACGAGTTCATGTACGACACGGGCACGACCTGCTCGGCCATCCCGGCCTCGGTCAGCACGTCCCAGCACTCGGCGACCTGCTCGGCGGTGGCCATGTCGGCCATCGAGCAGCCGGCCGCGAGATCGGGGAGGACGACCTTCTGGTCGTCGCCGGTCAGGATGTCCGCGGACTCCGCCATGAAGTGCACACCGCAGAACACGATGTACTCGGCCTCCGGGCGCGCGGCCGCGTCCCGGGCCAGCTTGAAGGAGTCGCCCGTGACGTCGGCGAACTGGATGACCTCGTCGCGCTGGTAGTGATGGCCGAGCACGAAGACCTTGTCGCCGAGCTTCTCCTTGGCCGCGCGGGCCCGCTCGACCAGGTCCGGGTCGGACGGCGAGGGCAGGTCACCGGGGCACTCGACGCCGCGCTCGCTGCTCGGGTCGGCCTCACGGCCGAGGAGGAGCAGGGCGAGGGGCGTCGGCTGAACGTCGAGTTCCTGGGTCTGGGCGGTGGTCACGACACGCACCCTTTCTGTTCTGCGGGCTGGGCCGGCCCGTTGGGAGGACGGCCCTTTTCGTCGAATTGACGTTATCTATCATAACTTCTTCACGTCAGTTTGACGATGCCCATAGCGTCGATGTGACATCAATCCCGGTACGCGTCCGGTGAGGGGCCTTGCGGGTGTGTGCGAGCATGGAAGTGAGAGCAGAAGAGATACAGGCGAAAAGAACGCCACCCGGCCCGGAATGAATCCGCGGCCACGCCGGTTGAAATGTCGGCAAGCAGTCTCCGTACAACCCGGGAGAGATGTAGATGTCCGTATCGGACGAGACCAGCACCGTCACCGACGGCATCCTTCTGTCCGACGCCGCCGCGGCGAAGGTCAAGGCCCTGCTCGACCAGGAAGGCCGTGAGGATCTGGCCCTGCGTGTCGCCGTCCAGCCCGGCGGCTGCTCCGGCCTGCGTTACCAGCTCTTCTTCGACGAGCGCTCCCTGGACGGCGACGTCGTCAAGGACTTCGGCGGTGTCAAGGTCGTCACCGACCGCATGAGCGCCCCGTACCTGGGCGGCGCCTCCATCGACTTCGTCGACACCATCGAGAAGCAGGGCTTCACGATCGACAACCCGAACGCCACGGGCTCCTGCGCCTGCGGCGACTCGTTCAGCTAAGCCCGGCTCAAGCCCCACAGAGGGCGACTGAGCAGAACGAAGGCGGCGGCCCCCTCCGACAGGGCCGCCGCCTTCGGGCTTTTCCGCCGCCCGTGCGGTCGTGGCTACCGGGCCAGTGAGGGTCCTGTCCCCACCTCGACCCTCTTCTCCACGGGGATCTTCGTGCCGTCCGGTCCCACGACGGACCTGTCACCGACCGGCGCCTTCAACTGCACGGTCTGGTGGTAGACCTTGGCGATCAGGACGCAGATCTTGTTCGGCCAGGGCGTCTCGGTCACCGTGACCGTCACCTTGTCCGAGGTCTCCACGGCCGACGCCTTGTAGTCGGCGCACACCCCGCCGGTGAAGGCCACGGTGAGGCTTTTCCCGTCGGCCGTGTAACCGTCCGCCTTGACGTCGTGCGGTGCCGCCGTCGACGACGAACTCGCCGTAGGGGTGGGCGTGGTGGCCGAGGCCAGATACTTCGGGTCGATCGCCGGATACGTCACCGTGAAGGTATCCTGCCCACCCGGCTGCCGTGTCTCGAACAGCCAGGACGGCACCAGCGTCTGCTGCCCGATCACCGAGTGCACGGCGAGCCCGAACACCGCGTGCTCGACGGTGGCCGAGGTCGGCGTGGCGGAGGCGGAGGCGGCGTCGGTGGACTGCCCGCAGGGAGCCTCCAGCCGGTCCTTCAGCGGTACGGGGCTGGCGCAGCCGCCGATGCCCATGCGGTGGTCGGTCTTCGGCGCCGCGTTCATCAGGTCCAGCGTCTTGCGCGCACTCAGCACGGGATAGACGTCACCCTTCATGGGCGCCGCCAACTCACCGCTCCCGCCGACCACTTCACCCTGGGCGCTGACGGTCAGCCCGGTGGTCCACCCGTGCGTCGGCAGCCCACCGATCACCGGCTCGGCGTTCACGACCCGCTGCGCGCCCATGAGCTGGCTCGCGTCGACCTTCGCGTCGTCCTGGCCGACGGCCTTGAGGATCGGGGCGGCGGCCTTCTTCGCCACGTCCCCGCTCACCGGGTCGGTGGCCGAAGTGCCGGGATCGTGCGTGCACTTGAGGGTGCCGCCGGTGCAGTCGTCGGTGCCGGGCGCGTAGCGGTTGAACGTCCACATGCCCGGCGCGGCCTTGTTCACCTGCAGACTCGGCCCGGTACCGTCCTGCCCGCCCACCTTCCAGAGCTGCCCCTCGGCGACCGGCGTTCCCGTGACCCCGAGCGCCTTCGCGAGCCGGCTCACCGCGTCCTTGCCGACCTCGCCCTCCGGCGCGTATACGGCGGCGGAGTCCGGTCCATCGGGCAGACTCCCCACGGCCCGGTACGTCTCCCCGTACGGATTCGGCTCCCCGGACGCGATCCCACTCGTACCGCCGGACGAGTACCCGTCGAGCGCGAGCGGCGGGGGAGTCCCGTCGGCACCGGACGCCGCGGACCCCGTACCCTCCCCCGAACCCCCAGAAGCCGATGAGGACGACGCGAGATACGCCCCGCCCCCTCCGACGAGCAGCACGGCGGCGGCCACGGAGGCGATGACGAGGGGCGACCGGGATCGCGCCGGGCGCCTGTCGTCGGTTTCGGGGGAGTGCTCGTGCAGCGAGACTTCGGTGTCGTCGGTGGAGACGGGCTGCTCCGGGTGGGCGGCCTCGGGGGGTGTGGGGTCGGCGGCTTCCGGCGGTTCCGCCTCCGCGCCGGGCGCCGTGGAACCGGCCTCTTCCCCACGGTCGGTCTCGGCGCCGGACGCCCCACGGCCGCCCTCCGCCGCGTCTCCACCCTCGCTCGCAGCCGCCGTAGGATCAGCCGCCTTGCTCGGGCGGGACACCTCGCCACCAGGCACGTCCCCGCCGGCCCCGGTGTCGTCGACCTCGGGCCCCTTCGCGGCGTCCCCCACGCCCCGCACGTCACCGGACGTGCCGGTCGTGTCGTCGTTGTCGGGTCGCTCGGTGTTCACCGCATCGCTCCTTCGGCTGCGCAACTGTCCCTTGACCCTGACCCGGCCCTGTCAATGGGGCGGGCGGAAAGGTCGTATCCCGCATCCCCTTTACGGGGGACAGCGATGGGACGCAGCGGGGGAGCGCACGGTTCCCCCGAGCGCGCCGATCCTGCTGAACGACTCCGCTCAGTCGCCGTACTCCGACATGCCGTCCAGCAGGCGGGCCGACGTCGACGGCACGGTGACCCCGTGGATGAGCGACGGGGACACCGGGAGGGCGACGATCCGGTCGGGAACCGTCCAGTGGGGAGCCATCCGGGCGCAGTCGCCGCGCAGCGCCGCGAGACCGGCCTCGCCCTCGCCTTCGAGGTGGACCGGAACGTGGACCGGAACGGGGCCGTCCAACTTGAGGTTCGTCATAGCGGCACCGTAGGCACGCTTGAGCTCGCGAAGAAAGATCTACTATCGGGTAGTTTTGGCCGCTTCAGAGCCGCCGCGCGGACCGGGTAGCGTGAACTGTCAACGCAGCCTCCCTCAGGAGAGTCCTCGCCGTGCGCATCGCAGTCACCGGCTCCATCGCCACCGACCACCTCATGACCTTCCCCGGCCGCTTCGCCGACCAGCTGGTCGCGGACCAGCTGCACACGGTGTCGCTCTCCTTCCTGGTCGACAACCTCGACGTACGCCGGGGCGGCGTCGGCGCCAACATCGCCTTCGGCATGGGCCAGCTCGGCACCGCGCCGATCCTGGTCGGCGCCGCCGGCTCCGACTTCGCCGAGTACCGCGACTGGCTCGACCGGCACGGCGTCGACACCGGCTCGGTGCGGATCTCCGAGACGCTGCACACCGCCCGCTTCGTGTGCACCACCGACGCCGACCACAACCAGATCGGCTCCTTCTACACCGGCGCCATGAGCGAGGCCCGCCAGATCGAGCTGAAGACCGTCGCCGACCGCGTGGGCGGCCTAGACCTGGTCCTGATCGGCGCGGACGACCCCGAGGCGATGCTCCGCCACACGGAGGAGTGCCGTACCCGTTCCATCCCCTTCGCCGCGGACTTCTCCCAGCAGATCGCGCGCATGGAGGGCGACGACATCCGCATCCTGCTGGAGGGCTCGGCGTACCTGTTCTCGAACGAGTACGAGAAGGGACTCATCGAGTCCAAGACGGGCTGGAGCGACGAGGAGATCCTGTCCAAGGTCGGCCACCGCGTCACCACGCTCGGCTCGCGTGGCGTCCGCATCGAGAGCGTCGGTGCGGATCCGATCGAGGTCGGTTGCGCGGAGGAGGAGCGCAAGGCTGACCCCACGGGGGTCGGCGACGCGTTCCGGGCGGGGTTCCTCTCGGGGCTGGCGTGGGGGGTTTCGCTGGAGCGGGCGGCGCAGGTTGGTTGCATGCTCGCCACGTTGGTCATCGAGACTGTCGGCACGCAGGAGTACCAGCTGCGGCGGGTGCACTTCATGGACCGGTTCACCAAGGCGTATGGGCACGATGCTGCTGCTGAGGTGCGGGGGCATCTGGGCTGAGTTGTCGTCTGCTGGCGCGTGGGGGCTGGTCGCGCGCACGCGGCGGTAGCCGCATATCGACACAGCCCCGCGCCCCTTTGGGGCGCGCTCAGGTTGCCCGGCGGATCACATACGCCGGGCCTTCCTCTTCGCCCACGTACTCCTGTCCCCGCATCTCGCACCACGCCGGGATGTCCAGCCGTGCGGCCTCGTCGTCGGACAGGACCTTGACCGTGCCGCCGATCGGCACATCGCCGATGACCTTGGCGAGCTCGATCACCGGGATCGGGCAACGCTTGCCGAGGGCGTCCACGACCAGCGACTCCTCTTCTACGACGGTCACCGGGGCCTGCGCCCCCAACTTCTCCCGTACTCCCGCCACCGCCCCCGGCAGTACGGCGAGGAACCGCTCTACGTCCTCCTCCGTCGCCCCCCGTGGCAACGACACCCGCACATTTCCCTCACTCAGTACGCCCATCGCCTTCAGCACATGGCTGGGCGTCAGGGTGCTGCTCGTGCAGGACGAACCGGAGGAGACGGAGAAACCGGCGCGGTCCAGTTCGTGGAGGAGGGTCTCTCCGTCGACATAGAGACAGGAGAAGGTGACGATCCCGGGCAGCCGCCGCACCGGATCGCCGACCACATCCACGCCCGGCACCAGCTTCGGCACCCGCGCCCGGATCCGCTCCGTCAGTTCCCGTAGCCGTAGCGCCTCCTGGGACGCCTCCGCGCGGACCGCGCGGAGCGAGGCGGCCGCGGCCACCACGGCGGGGATGTTCTCGAAGCCGGCGGCGCGTCCCGACTCCCGTTCGTCCACGGGCCGTTGGGGCGCGAAGCGCGCGCCCTTGCGTACCGCCAGCAGGCCGACCCCGGCCGGGCCGCCCCACTTGTGCGCGCTCGCCGTGAGCAGCGACCACGCGCCCTCGACCGGCCCCCACCCCAGCGACTGCGCCGCGTCGACCAGCAGCGGCACCCCGACCGCCCGGCACGCCTCGGCCACCTCGGCGACCGGCTGCACGGTGCCCACCTCGTGGTTGGCGGACTGGAGACAGGCCAGCGCGGTGTCCGAGCGGAGGGAATCGGCGTAGGCCGCCACGCTCACCGCGCCCGTACGGTCCACGGGCACCTCGGTGGACGAACCACCCTCCGCGACCAGCGCCTCGGCCGAATGGAGCACGGAAGAGTGTTCAACCGCTGACACGATCAGGTGACGCCCGACGCGCCGCCGCCCCGCCAACGCTCCCGCGATACCGCTGTGCACGGCCCGAGTTCCGGAGCCCGTGAACACCAATTCGTCGGGTCGACACCCGACGGCTTCGGCAGCAGCTTCACGAGCGGCGTCCAGCAGCAGGCGCGCCTTACGCCCCTCCCTGTACAACCTGGCAGGGTCCGCCCACCCCTCGTCCAGGGACGCCAACAGCGCCTGCCGGGCAACGGGATGGAGCGGAGCGGAGGATGCGGCATCAAAGTAGGACACACGCCAACGTTAAAACGTACGGTGCCTTTCCTGAGGGGCGCGAGGAACTGCGCGACAAGCCACAACGCACCCGCACCGGTCCAAATCACCTGAACCCCCGAGCTATTAGGCGCAAGGAGTAACGGGCGGCGCGTATGCCACCCTCCCCGCGAACCCCCGGAGGGCGTCGGCTAGGGTTTGGTCCGCATAAACATCCAAACCCCTGCCCGACGCAGGGCGGCGACCGACCCGCGTGAAGGCAGGCCGCAGCCAATCCGCGCGGGCGAGACTCTCGGGAAGGCGCTACGTGAGTCCCAACGGCTCCGACCGCTCGCCGCGGCGCCCGATGCGGCGGAAGCTGCTGCAGGCAATGACTGCGGGCCTGGTCCTGGCGACCGCGACCGGTTGCACATCCAAGGACTTTCCTCGCCTTGGTTTCCCCACCCCGACCACGGAAGAGGGTCCGCGGATCCTCTCCCTCTGGCAGGGGTCCTGGGCCGCCGCGCTCGCCGTCGGCATCCTGGTGTGGGGCCTGATCATGTGGAGCGTCGTGTTCCACCGGCGCAGCCGCACCAAGGTCGAGATCCCCCCGCAGACCCGGTACAACATGCCCATCGAGGCGCTGTACACGGTTGTTCCGCTCATCATCGTCTCGGTGTTGTTCTACTTCACCGCCCGCGACGAGACGAAGCTCCTGAGCCTCGACAAGAAGCCCGACGTGACGGTCAACGTCGTCGGCTTCCAGTGGAGCTGGGGCTTCAACTACATCGAGAACGTCGACGGTGTCAGTGGCGACGCGACGACCGACAAGAACCTGGCGGCCATTCCGGACCGGTTCAAGAAGGAGTTCCCGGCGAACGCCGGCGGAGTCTACGACGTCGGTACGCCCGCCACGAAGAACCCGCAGACGCACAACCCGGGCCCGACCCTCTGGCTCCCCAAGGGCGAGACGGTCCGCTTCGTCCTCACCTCACGTGACGTCATCCACGACTTCTGGGTGGTGCCGTTCCTGATGAAGATGGACGTCGTCCCGGGCCACACCAACTCCTTCCAGGTGACCCCCAACAAGGAGGGCACCTACCTCGGCAAGTGCGCCGAGCTCTGCGGCGTCGACCACTCCCGGATGCTGTTCAACGTGAAGGTCGTCTCACCGGAGCGTTACCAGCAGCACCTCAAGGAACTCGCCAAGAAGGGGCAGACCGGTTACATCCCCGCTGGCATCGCGCAGACGAGCCACGAGAAGAACCGGGAGACGAACAACCTGTGAGCATCCTCAACGAACCTCAGGGTGCCGCGGCAGCAGAGTCCCACTACGCGGACGAGCTGCCGGTAAGGCGCAAGCAACCCGGTAACGTCGTGATCAAGTGGCTCACCACCACCGACCACAAGACGATCGGCACGCTGTATCTGGTCACGTCGTTCGCGTTCTTCCTGATCGGCGGCGTCATGGCGCTGCTGATGCGCGCCGAGCTGGCCCGGCCGGGTCTGCAGATCCTGTCGAACGAGCAGTTCAACCAGGCGTTCACGATGCACGGCACGATCATGCTGCTGATGTTCGCGACGCCGCTGTTCGCCGGTTTCACGAACTGGATCATGCCGCTGCAGATCGGCGCGCCCGACGTGGCGTTCCCGCGGCTGAACATGTTCGCCTACTGGCTGTATCTCTTCGGCTCGACCATCGCGGTCGGTGGCTTCCTCACCCCGCAGGGTGCGGCCGACTTCGGCTGGTTCGCCTACAGCCCGCTGTCGGACGCGGTCCGTTCCCCCGGTATCGGCGCCGACATGTGGATCATGGGTCTGGCCTTCTCCGGCTTCGGCACGATCCTCGGCGCGGTCAACTTCATCACCACCATCATCTGCATGCGCGCACCGGGCATGACGATGTTCCGCATGCCGATCTTCGTGTGGAACGTGCTGCTGACCGCCGTACTCGTCCTGCTGGCCTTCCCGGTCCTCGCCGCCGCGCTCTTCGCGCTGGAGGCGGATCGGAAATTCGGGGCACACGTCTTCGACGCCGCCAACGGCGGTGCGTTGCTGTGGCAACACCTCTTCTGGTTCTTCGGCCATCCAGAGGTGTACATCATCGCCCTGCCGTTCTTCGGCATCATCTCCGAGGTCATCCCGGTCTTCTCCCGCAAGCCGATGTTCGGCTACATGGGACTGGTCGCCGCGACGATCTCCATCGCCGGTCTGTCCGTGACGGTGTGGGCCCACCACATGTACGTCACCGGCGGAGTCCTGCTGCCGTTCTTCTCCTTCATGACGTTCCTCATCGCCGTACCGACCGGCGTGAAGTTCTTCAACTGGATCGGCACGATGTGGAAGGGGTCCTTGAGTTTCGAGACCCCGATGCTCTGGGCCACCGGCTTCCTCATCACCTTCACCTTCGGTGGTCTGACCGGCGTCATCCTGGCCTCGCCGCCGATGGACTTCCACGTCTCGGACTCGTACTTCGTCGTCGCCCACTTCCACTACGTGGTCTTCGGCACGGTCGTGTTCGCGATGTTCTCCGGCTTCCACTTCTGGTGGCCGAAGATGACCGGCAAGATGCTCGACGAGCGCCTCGGCAAGATCACCTTCTGGACGCTGTTCATCGGCTTCCACGGCACCTTCCTGGTCCAGCACTGGCTGGGTGCCGAGGGCATGCCCCGTCGTTACGCGGACTACCTCGCGGCCGACGGCTTCACCGCCCTGAACACGATCTCGACGATCAGCTCCTTCCTGCTCGGCCTGTCGATCCTGCCGTTCCTCTACAACGTGTGGAAGACGGCCAAGTACGGCAAGAAGGTCGAGGTCGACGACCCGTGGGGCTACGGCCGTTCGCTCGAATGGGCGACGTCCTGCCCGCCGCCGCGGCACAACTTCCTCACCCTGCCGCGGATCCGCAGCGAATCCCCGGCGTTCGACCTGCACCACCCGGAGATCGCCGCTCTCGACCAGCTCGAGAACGCGCACCACGGTGACAAGGCCCTCACTGGCGGCAAGGAGGCGGGCAAGTGAAGGTCCAGGGCAGGATGTTCATGTGGCTGGCCGTCTTCGTGCTCGCCACGGCGGTCGTCTACGGCCTGTGGTCGAAGGAGCCCGCCGGTACCACGGCGCTCTTCCTCGCCTTCGGCCTGTGCATCATGGTCGGCTTCTACCTGGGCTTCACGGCCCGGCGGATCGACACGCTCGCGCAGGACAACAAGGAGGCCGACGTCGCGGACGAGGCCGGCGAGGTGGGCTTCTTCAGCCCGCACAGCTGGCAGCCCCTCGCCCTCGGCGTCGGTGGCGCACTGGCCTTCCTGTCGATCGCGATCGGCTGGTGGCTGCTGTACTTCTCCGCCCCGATCATCATGATCGGCCTGTACGGCTGGGTCTTCGAGTACTACCGCGGTGAAGACCGCACCCAGTAGCACGCGCAGAGCACTCGCGAGCCCGGACACTCCGTCAGGAGGGTCCGGGCTCGTGCTTTTGCCGCAACGCCGGTCCCTCGTCCGGGTTACTCACCGCGCCGGGGCTGACGAAGCTTCATAGCGTGACCCCATGAACCACTCTCCGCGCACCCGCACCGTCGTCAGCTGCACCCTGCTGGTGGTCTCCCTCGGCGCGGGCGTCACCGCCTGCGGGTCCGGCGGCGGCAACCCGCTGTCGGCCAAGCCGTACGACGCGGCGGGGCAGATCTCCTTCAACGGCCCGTCCGGCAAGGGCAAGAAGGTCGACCCCGACAAGCCCCTGGCCGTCACCGCCTCCGGTGACGACGGGCGCATCACGGACGTCACCGCCGTGGACGCCGCGGGACGCTACGTCACGGGCGAACTCGCCGCCGACGGCACTCGCTGGCACAGCACCTCCCCGCTGGCCGCCAACGCCCACTACACGGTCCGGGTGAGCACGGAGGACGAGGACGGCGCCCCAGGCCGCAAGGTCCTCACCTTCGACACCAGCAAGCCGACCACGAAGAAGAGCCTGACGGTGAAGTTCGGGCCGGACGGGGGCCAGTACGGCGTCGGCCAGCCGGTCACCGCCGAACTGAACATGCCCGTCAAGGACAAGGCGCAGCGGGCCATCGTGGAACGCGCCCTGAGGGTGGACTCCGTGCCCGCCGTGGAGGGCGCCTGGCACTGGGTGGACGACAAGGAACTCCACTACCGCCCCAAGGACTACTGGCCCGCCCACGCCACCGTCCAGGTCCGCAGCGACCTCGACGGCGTGAAGATCAGCGACCGTCTGTGGGGCGGCAGTTCGAAGGGCCTCAAGCTCACCACGGGCGACAAGATCGTCGCCGTGACGGACGCCGCGTCCCACGAGATGACGGTCTACAGGAACGGCGAGGAGATCAACGAGATCCCCGTCACCACCGGCAAGCCCGGCTTCGAGACCCGGAACGGCGTCAAGGTCGTACTGGGCAAGGAGTACTTCGTACGGATGCGCGGAACCACCGTCGGCATCTCCGAGGGCTCCTCGGACTCGTACGACCTCCCCGTGTACTACGCGACCCGCGTCACCTGGAGCGGCGAGTACGTCCACGCCGCCCCCTGGTCGGTGGGCTCCCAGGGCTCCGAGAACGTCAGCCACGGCTGCACCGGCATGAGCACCAGCAACGCCGAGTGGTTCTTCGACACCGTCCACGAGGGCGACGTCGTCAAGGTCGTCAACTCGAACGGCGACGAGATGGAACCCTTCGGCAACGGCTACGGCGACTGGAACCTCGGCTGGAAGAACTGGCGAGGCGGCAGCGCACTGGTAGGCGGAACGCCCGATGGACCGAGGCCGGAAGACGCGGCACGTTTGCGCCCCGAGTCAGTGTGACGTCCCTGGGGGCGCGGGGCTGTGACATTTGCGGCTCCGCCGCGCGGGCGCGACCAGCCACAGCCGGCCCGCAGTCGCCACACATCTCGCGCCCCACCCCACTAGGCGCTCAAGGCCCGCTTCTCACGCAGCAGAGAGGCAAGAGAGGCCGCGAACTCAACGGGATCCACCGGAAGGGTCACCGCGGCCTCCGCACGGCTCCACGTGGCGAGCCACGCATCCTGAGGCCGTCCGATGAGCACAAGCACCGGCGGGCAGTTGAAGATCTCGTCCTTCACCTGGCGGCACAGCCCCATGCCCCCCATCGGCACGGACTCCCCGTCGAACACACAGACATCGATCCCGCCCCGGTCCAGTTCCTTCAGAACCGCCGCAGGCGTGGCGCACTCAAGGAACTCGACCAACGGCACGTCGGACGCCGGCCGCTTGCCGGAGGCCAACCGCACCTGCTCGCGGGTGTTGGAGTCATCGCTGTAGACCAGCACCGTGGCGGTCGCCTGCATTCTTCCTCCCAAGGTCCGTTGCGCGGATGCTACTCCCTTGAACACCCCGTCAACACCTGTTGGAACACCCCTGCGATGGGCCATACGGGCAGTACACACGCTGCGGACACTCCGAACGGCACCCCCCGGAGTGAGGGCGGGATAAGCGACCGACATAATGTCGGTCGTGGCGACAGCAACGACAGTAGAAACCGGGCACGCGCACCCGTCGGTCAACCGGCCGAACCTCACCAGCGTCGGAACCATCATCTGGCTGAGTTCCGAGCTGATGTTCTTCGCGGCCCTCTTCGCGATGTACTTCACCCTGCGATCGGTGACCGGTCCGGATCACTGGAAGGAGATGGCGAGCCATCTAAACCTTCCGTTCTCCGCGACCAACACCACGATCCTGGTGCTCTCCTCCCTCACCTGCCAGCTCGGCGTCTTCGCCGCCGAGCGCGGGGACGTGAAGAAGCTCCGGGGCTGGTTCATCATCACGTTCGTGATGGGTGCGATCTTCATCGGCGGTCAGATCTTCGAGTACACGGAGCTGGTGAAGAAGGACGGCCTGTCGCTGTCCTCCGACCCGTACGGCTCGGTGTTCTATCTGACCACCGGGTTCCACGGCATGCACGTGACGGGCGGCCTCATCGCCTTCCTGTTCGTCCTCGGACGTACCTACGCGGCGAAGAGGTTCACTCACGAACAGGCGACCGCGGCCATCGTCGTGTCCTACTACTGGCACTTCGTCGATGTCGTCTGGATCGGCCTCTTCGCCACGATCTACTTGATCAAGTAGTCGGGCCCGATCCCGCGCGCAGCCAAGAAGCGCACATTCCAGAAGCATCGACGCAGAAGATCCTGACACCGGGGTAATCCGTGAAAAAGCTCTCCACACGACGACGCCATCCGCTGGCGGCGGTCGTCGTACTACTCCTCGCGCTGGCGGTATCCGGGGGGGTGTTCAGCTTCCTCGCCCCCGCGGGCAAGGCGCAGGCCGACGAGTCCGCTCAGTCCCTCGCCATCGACGAGGGCAAGAAGCTGTTCGCCGTCGGCTGTGCAAGCTGCCACGGCACCGGCGGTCAGGGCAGTTCCGACGGTCCGAGCCTGGTGGGTGTCGGCGCCGCGGCGGTCGACTTCCAGGTCGGCACCGGCCGTATGCCGGCGCAGCAGCCGGGTGCTCAGATCCCGGCCAAGAAGGTCATCTACTCCCAGGCCGAGATCGACCAGCTCGCGGCGTACATCGCCTCGCTGGGCGCCGGCCCGGCCATCCCGACGAAGAACGAGTACGGGCCGGAGGGTTCGGACATCGCCAAGGGCGGCGAGCTGTTCCGCACCAACTGCGCCCAGTGCCACAACTTCACCGGCAAGGGCGGCGCGCTGACGCACGGCAAGTTCGCGCCGAGCCTCGAAGGCGTTGCCCCGAAGCACATCTACGAGGCCATGCAGACCGGCCCGCAGAACATGCCTTCCTTCCCCGACACCACGCTGTCGTCGAAGAACAAGAAGGACATCATCGCGTACCTCGACGCGGTCAACGGCGACAACACCGAGAGCCCCGGCGGGCTTGAGCTGGGTGGTCTCGGTCCGGTCAGTGAGGGTCTCTTCGCCTGGATCTTCGGTCTGGGCGCGCTGATCGCGGTAGCCGTCTGGGTCGCCGCTCGGACCGCAAAGGCCAAGAAGTCATGAGTAGCCAAGACATTCCAGAAGAGAACCTGCCCGCTGAGCAGGACGCGCACGGCGCGGTGTCGGTCGCGGACGAGCAGGACCCGTTCGCCGACCCGGGACTGCCGCCGCACGAGCACCGTGTCCAGGACATCGACGAGCGGGCCGCCAAGCGGTCCGAGCGCGTCGTCGCCTTCCTGTTCACGCTGTCGATGCTCCTCACGGTCGGCTTCATCGCCTCGTACGTGGCGATCCCGCACGACAAGGCGATCTTCGTCTTCCCGATCGGTCACATCAACGCGCTCAACTTCGCGCTGGGTCTGACCCTCGGCGGAGCGCTCTTCACCATCGGCGCGGGCGCGGTCCACTGGGCCCGCACCCTGATGTCCGACGTGGAGATCGCCGACGAGCGGCACGCGATCGAGGCGCCCCCCGAGGTCAAGGCCAAGGTCATGGCCGACTTCAAGGACGGTGCCAAGGAGTCGGCGCTCGGCCGTCGCAAGCTGATCCGCAACACGATGTTCGGCGCGCTGGCCCTGTTCCCGCTCTCCGGCGTCATGCTGCTGCGCGACCTCGGCCCGCTGCCGGGGACGAAGCTCCGCCACACCCTGTGGTCCAAGGGCAAGCTGCTCGTCAACATGAACACGAACCTGCCGCTGCGTCCCTCGGACGTGGCCGTCGGCTCGCTCACCTTCGCCAAGCCCGAGGGCCTGGAGGAGACCGACGAGGAGTTCCAGACCGAGATCGCCAAGTCCGCGCTGATGATCGTCCGGCTCCAGCCGGACAACATCAAGGACAAGCGCGAGCTGGAGTGGGCGCACGAGGGCATCGTGGCCTTCTCGAAGATCTGCACCCACGTGGGCTGCCCGATCTCCCTGTACGAGCAGCAGACGCACCACGTGCTGTGCCCGTGCCACCAGTCCACCTTCGACCTCTCCGACGGTGCCCGAGTGATCTTCGGCCCGGCCGGTCACGCCCTGCCGCAGCTGCGCATCGGCGTGAGCGACGAGGGCTACCTCCAGGCGCTCGGCGACTTCGAGGAGCCCGTCGGTCCTGCATTCTGGGAGCGCGGATGAGCACTACGACCAACTCCGACTCGCGTTCGCGCGAGAAGGCACCGGCCGGCGAGAAGATCGCCGACTGGGCCGACGGACGGCTCGGGATCTACTCCCTCGCCAAGTCCAACATGCGCAAGATCTTCCCCGACCACTGGTCGTTCATGCTGGGTGAGGTCTGCCTCTACAGCTTCATCATCATCATCCTCACGGGTGTGTATCTGACGCTGTTCTTCCACCCGTCGATGAACGAGGTGACGTACCACGGCAGCTATGTCCCGCTCCAGGGGCAGCTGATGTCGGAGGCGTTCAACTCGACGATGCACATCTCCTTCGATGTGCGCGGTGGTCTGCTGATCCGTCAGATCCACCACTGGGCGGCGCTGATCTTCCTCGCCGCCATGTTCGTGCACATGATGCGCGTGTTCTTCACGGGCGCGTTCCGCAAGCCGCGTGAGGTCAACTGGCTGTTCGGCTTCCTGCTGTTCGTCCTGGGCATGTTCACCGGCTTCACCGGTTACTCGCTCCCGGACGACCTGCTCTCCGGCACCGGTGTCCGCTTCATGGAGGGCGCGGTCCTGTCCGTGCCGATCGTCGGCACGTACCTGTCGTTCTTCCTCTTCGGCGGCGAGTTCCCGGGCGGCGACTTCGTCGCGCGGTTCTACTCGATCCACATCCTGCTGCTGCCGGGCATCATGCTCGGCCTGGTGGTCGGCCACCTGATCCTGGTCTTCTACCACAAGCACACGCAGTTCGCGGGTCCCGGAAAGACGAACAACAACGTCGTCGGCATGCCGCTGCTGCCGGTCTACATGGCCAAGGCCGGCGGCTTCTTCTTCCTGGTCTTCGGTGTCATCGCGGCCGTCGCGGCGATCGCGTCGATCAACCCGATCTGGGCCATGGGTCCGTACCGTCCGGACATGGTGTCCACGGGCGCCCAGCCCGACTGGTACATGGGCTTCTCCGAGGGCCTGATCCGTGTCATGCCGGGCTGGGAGATCAACGTCTGGGGTCACACGCTCGTCCTGGGCGTGTTCATCCCGCTGGTCATCTTCCCGCTGGTCCTGGTCGCGATCGCGGTCTACCCGTTCATCGAGTCCTGGGTCACCGGCGACAAGCGCGAGCACCACATCCTGGACCGCCCGCGCAACGTCCCGACCCGTACGGCCTTCGGTGCCGCGTGGATCTCGTGGTACTTCGTTCTGCTCATCGGTGGCGGCAACGACATCTGGGCCACGCACTTCCACCTGTCGATCAACTCGATCACCTGGTTCGTGCGCGTCGGCTTCTTCGTGGTGCCGGTGCTGGTCTTCATCGCCACCAAGCGGGTCTGCCTCGGTCTCCAGCGCCGCGACCGGGACAAGGTGCTGCACGGCCGCGAGTCGGGCATCATCAAGCGCCTGCCGCACGGTGAGTTCGTCGAGATCCACGAGCCGCTCAGCCAGGACGCGCTGCACACGCTCACCGCGCACGAGCAGTACGAGCCGGCCGCGATCGGTGCGACGGTCGACGAGAACGGCGTCGAGCGCAAGGTGAAGGGCTCCCAGAAGCTGCGCGCCAAGCTGAGCGAGGCGTACTACGGCGAGGAGTCCCAGATCCCCAAGCCCACCGTCGAGGAGTACAAGGAGATCACGAGCGGCCACGGCCACCACTGATCGCTGAGGCGTCGCCACGCCACAGTCGAAGGGCCCCGTCCGAACACCGGACGGGGCCCTTCGCCGTGCCCCGCGCTGGATAGGGTGGGGGACGTCTTGTGAAGCAGGTTTCTACGACACTCAGGAGCGGCCGTATGAGCGCTGTGACCCCCGCTGGAGGCGACACCGCGGCGGCCCGTTCCTGGCCCGACGTACTGAGCGCGCTGCTGGCCGGACAGGACCTGAGCACCGCCGACACCGCGTGGGCGATGGACCGCATCATGAGCGGCGAGGCGGCGGACGCCCAGATCGCCGGCTTCCTGGTGGCGCTGCGGGCCAAGGGCGAGACCGTCGAGGAGATCAACGGCCTCGTCGAGACGATGTACGCCCACGCGAAGCCGCTGGACATCCCGGGGCCGGCCGTCGACATCGTCGGCACCGGCGGCGACCGGGCCAAGACGGTCAACATCTCGACGATGTCCGCCATCGTGATCGCGGGAGCCGGCGCGAAGGTCGTCAAGCACGGCAACCGGGCCTCGTCCTCGGCGAGCGGTTCCTCCGATGTGCTGGAGCGGCTCGGCATCAACCTGGAGCTGTCGCCCGAGCGGGTCGCGCAGGTGGTGGAGGAGGCCGGGATCACGTTCTGCTTCGCGGCCAAGTTCCACCCCACGATGCGGTTCGCGGGCGCGGTCCGGCGGGACCTGGGGGTGCCGACCGCGTTCAACCTGCTCGGCCCGCTCACCAACCCGGCGAAGGTCACCTCGTCGGCGGTCGGCTGCTTCGACACCCGCATGGCCGGGCTCATCGCGGGCGTGCTGGCCGAACGCGGCTCCTCCGCGCTGGTGTTCCGCGGCGACGACGGCCTCGACGAGCTGACGACCACGGCCACCTCCCGGGTGTGGATCGTCCGCGACGGCAAGGTCACCGAGGAGGCCTTCGACCCGCGGGACGTCGGCCTCGACTTGGTCCCCGTGGAAGCCCTGCGCGGCGCCGACCCCGAGTACAACGCCGGCGTCGCCCGCCGTCTCCTGGACGGCGAGACGGGCCCGGTACGGGACGCCGTACTCCTGAACTCGGCTGCTGCCCTGGTGGCTCTGGAGGCCGGGGACGGGCCGCTGGTGGACCGGATCAGGGCCGGGATGGAGAAGGCCCGGGAGTCGATCGACTCGGGGGCGGCCAAGCGCACGCTGGAGCGCTGGGCGGCGGCCAGCAACGCATAGCGGTACGGCGGTCGTCGTCCCGCGATCCGGACACGGGTTGCGGGACGACGATCACCTCGCGTAAATTTTCCGACCAGGTCATGAGTGACAGTCATGAGGCCCCGGCCGACTGTCCGGCAACCCTCCGTCCGTGGCGGGGTGCCCCGGGTGAAGACCAGGCCGTAGGCAGCGAGGTCTGCGGCAAGCGCGGGCCCCTCGAAAGACACCAGGGGTCCTGGTCATCGAGGGAGCTCTCTGTGAGCCAGCGAATGCGATAGGGCGCGAAGCCCCCACTCCGCACATCCCCTTTCACCCTTTCCTGCGCCGGAGCCATGTCCGCTCGCGCAGTGAATTCGCCTGCCTCTCACGGGAGTTCGCCATGTCTGTCGCCACCGTTGCCGCCGCTACGACCATTTGCGCCCCGCTGCCCGTTCTCGGCCGGGATGTCACCGTCCCGCTCGTCACGGGCGGCGAAGTCACCTACGCGGCGCTCGACTACGCGGCCAGCGCCCCCGCCCTCCAGCGCGTCTGGGACGACGTGGCGGCCTACGCCCCGTACTACGGCAGCGTGCACCGAGGCGCCGGCTACCTCTCGCAGCTCTCCACCGACCTGTTCGAGAACGCCCGCAGGACGGTCGAGGAGTTCCTGGACTGCCGCCCCGACGACCAGCTGATCTTCACCCGCTCGACGACGGACTCCCTGAACCTCCTCGCCGCCGCCCTCCCCGCCGACTGCCAGGTCTTCGTCTTCGAGACCGAGCACCACGCGTCCCTGCTCCCCTGGAAGGACGCCCGGGTCACCTACCTCGACGCCCCGCGCACCCCGGGCCAGGCCGTCGAGACCCTGGAGCGGGCCCTTGCCGACCGTGACCCCCAGGGCCCGGCCCTGGTCTGCGTCACCGGCGCCTCGAACGTCACCGGCGAGCTGTGGCCGGTACGGGAGCTGGCGGCCACAGCGCACGCCCACGGCGCCCGTATCGTCCTGGACGCCGCCCAACTCGCCCCGCACCACCCGGTGTCCGTCCAGGACCTCGACGTCGACTGGATCGCCTTCTCCGGCCACAAGCTCTACGCCCCCTTCGGCTCGGGCGTCCTGGCCGGCCGCGCCGACTGGCTCCAGGCGGCCGACCCCTACCTCGCGGGCGGCGGCGCCAGCCGCAAGGTCACCCGGCGCGAGGACGGGGGAGTGGACGTGGAGTGGCACGACAGCGCGGCCCGCCACGAGGCCGGCTCCCCGAACGTCATCGGCGCCTACTCCATCGCGTCGGCCTGCAAGGCCCTGACCGAGGCGGGTTTCGACACCCTGGTCGCCCGCGAGCAGCGCCTGATCGAGAAGGTCCGGGCGGGCCTGGCCGAGGTCCCGGAGGTCAAGGTGCTGTCGTTGTTCGGCGACGACGCCCCGCGCGTAGGCGTCATCTCCTTCGTGGTCGACGGCTGGAACAGCTCCCACTTCGCCGCCGCCCTCTCCGCCGAGTACGGCATCGGCGTCCGCGACGGCCTCTTCTGCGCCCACCCCCTGGTCCGCACCCTGCTGGGCAGCGACCCCCAGACCCAGGGCGAGTGCGGCGCCCCCGAGGCGGCCCCGGGCGAGAAGTCCCTCAACGCGATCCGCGTGAGCTTCGGCGCGGGCACTCCGGACGAGCACGTCGAGCGTTTCGTGACGGCCGTACGGGAGCTCGTGACCGACGGCGCGAAGTGGAACTACCGTACGCAGGACGGCCGTTGCGTGCCTGCCGTGTGACCATCCAGGGGTGGGCACTCCGACGGGACTGGGCGAGCCGCTGATCGAGGCGGTCGTACGACGGCTGCCGCGGCTGCTTGGCGGCAGACCGGTCCAGCTGTACGAGGAGGGGCTCGTACGCGGTGCGCGGGTCCGGCGCTGGGCGGACGTGACGCACTGGCGCTCCACCGTCGACGTGATCGTCACCAGCGACGAGCAGGGAGACAGGGCCTGGTACACCCTGGCCCACCGGCATCTGCTGCGGTTCGGCGACGGGACGGAACAGGGGTTCCTGCTCGACGAGCGGCGGACCGAGCTGGGGCCGATGGTCGCCGAGCCCTTCGAGAACCTCCGGATCCGGACCGCCGCCGAGCACATCCGCAAGCGGGTTGCCGAGGCCCAGGCACCCACGCTGCTCGACCGGATCGAGACGGGCCGTCAGGTCACCTTCGGCCCGCTCACGGCGGACGCGCACGGGCTGTTCCTGCCGGGCGGGCTGGTGGCCTACCGCTGGGCCGAGATGCGGGAGCCGTATCCCGCCGTCGACCTGCCGGACTTTCCCGTGCCGGCGTCCTGGTGGCTGCGGCCCCGGGGCGTCCGGCTCGTCCTGCTGGGCAAGGACGGACACGGCGACCCGCACCGCACCGAGCTGCCGGCCTGGGAGGTCGTGAACTGGGGCGCGCTGGTCGCCCTGTGGAGGCGGCTGGGCGCGCGCTAGGAGTCCAGCCCGATGGCGAACGCGGCTTCAAGGTCATGCTGCGAGTACGTCCGGAACGCCACGTGCGTATCCGTCCCCTCGACCCCGGGGATCTTGCTGATCCGCCCGGGGATCACCTCGGCCAGGTCCTCGTGCTGCCGCACCCGGACCATCGCGATCAGGTCGTACGTCCCGGTGACGGAGAAGACCTCGCTCACGGATTCGAGCGCGGCGATCGACTCGGCGATCTCGGGAATCCGGTCCACGCTGGTCTTGATGAGGACGATCGCGGTGATCACGGCTGGTTCTCTCCCTCGGGGACCGTTACTGGGGCGGCCCCAACTCTAGTGGTACGACCGAATCTCACCCACGCGTAACCGAAGCCCAGCGTGAAGCCCACCAGGTGGGCGAGGTACGCCACCCCGGGCCCCTGCGCGGCCTGGCCCGCCGCGAGCCACTGCAGGGCCGCCCAGAACGGCAGGACGACCCAGGCCGGGAAACGCAGCGGCAGGAAGAAGAGGAAGGGGAGGAGACTCGTCACGCGGGCCCGGGGGAACAAGTACAGAAACGCCCCGAGGACCGCCGAGATCGCCCCGGAAGCGCCGACGAGGGACTGCTCGGAGTCGGCGTTGGCCACCGCGTAGCCCAGCAGCGCCAGGTAGCCGCCGACCAGGTAGAACAGGGTGAACTCGACACGGCCCAGCCGTTCCTCGGTCATCGCTCCGAAGACGTAGAGGAAGAGCATGTTGCCGAGGAGATGGATCCAGCTGCCGTGGATGAAGAGGGCCGTGACGGGGGTCAGGGCCTCTCGGGCGGGGTGGTCGAACAGTTCGGCCGGAACCACCCCCCAGCGGCGGAAGTACGCCCGCTGCGCGGCGAGCAGCGCGTCCCCGGTGCCGTAGGACGGGACGAAACCCGAGGCCGGGCCGAGGGCGAAGATCAGGCAGCACAGGCCGATCAGGACGTATGTCATGGGCGCCGAGGTGCCGCGGAACGTCCTGACGAGGGCCGGGCCCCAGTTGCTGATCACGGTTACAGAGCATGACGTAACGGGGCGTAGCGGAACAGCGTGCCTCGCCGCTGTGGACGGCCGAGCGGCGAGTACCCGCCAGGCCGTAGGGTTACGAGCCACACTCGCCGGGGAAACCGGCGATCACGGAAACTGGAACAAGAAGGAAGCGGACAGCCACGATGACGGTTCCCCTGCCGACCGGCTCCACGCGGTGGCGCTGCACCCTCTGCGGCAACCTCACGCGCTTCGACGTGACGCGCTCGTCGAAGGTCGTGGAGTACCTCCACCTGGACCTGGCGGGTGAGCCGAAGGTGGAGGAGCGCGAGGTGGTCAGTGAGACCATCGAGTCGGTGCGCTGCCGCTGGTGCAATGCCGTGGATCAGGTGGAACTCGTGGACAGGCCGGGCGCCGGCTCCTGAGAGGGAGCGGCCCCGCACACATATAGGGGTGTGAGGGATGGTGGAGAACTCAGGCGGGGGGCCGGGCGACGGCGCCGCCGAGATGCTCGACCGTCCGCTGCCCGACGGCGTGCGGAGAAGAGTCGTACAGATCGTCTCTGACGGCTTCGGCGGCCTCACCGTCTCCGAACTGCCCGCGCAGCTACGACAGTACGCCCGCTTCGCCCCCAACCGGCGCGCCAAGTTCGCCGGCAACGCCATGGCCGCCGCGCTGGAGACCGATCCGCTGTTCCGGCAGCGGATCGGGGAGAAGCTGAGAGAGGCCCAGTCGGAGCTCGCCGGCGCGCTCGACTCCGGCTCGCCGCCCCCGGCCGCGGATCCGCTCGACGTGGCGGCCGCGGCCTATGTTCTGCGCCCCACCGGCTGGGTGAAGCTGGTGACCGCCGCCGGCGAGGAGGCGCTGCGCGCCGACGCCGAGCGCGCGGACGAGGAGAGCCGGGCCGAACTGGAGCGGCTGCGCGAGGAGTTGGCGCAGGCGCGGGACGCGACCCGGGCCGACACCGAGCGGCTGCGCACCGAGCTGGACGCGGCGAAGAAGGAAGCGGACTCGCTGCACCGCAAGCTGCGTGCCGCCCACAGCGACGTCAAGCGCGGCGAGGCCGCCCTGCGCAAGCTGCGGGCCGAGACGGACACCGCGCGCGCCGAGGCGCAGACCCAGCTGTCCGCCGCCGAGAGCGAGAGCCGCCGCCTCAAGGCCCGGCTCGGCGAGGCGGAGGCGGCCCTGGAGGCCACCCGCAAGGCCGCCCGCGAGGGCCGCAGCGTCGAGGACATGCGGGTACGGCTGCTGCTCGACACCGTGCTGGACGCGGCCCAGGGGCTGCGCCGCGAGCTGGCGTTGCCGCCCGTCTCCGTACGGCCCGCCGAGACCGTCGACGCGGTCGAACCGGGACGAATGACCCCGAAAGACATCGCCGCGCGGGCGCTGTCGGACAACGACCCCGCGATCCTCGACCAGTTGCTCGCGCTGCCGCAGGCCCACCTGGTCGTCGACGGCTACAACGTCACCAAGACCGGCTATCCCCAAATGCCCCTGGAGAAGCAGCGGTTGAGGCTGCTCGGGCAGCTGTCGCAGCTCGCCGCGCAGACCGGTGCCGAGGTCACCTGTGTCTTCGACGGGGCCGAGCTGGCCGCGCCCGTGCTGCTCGCGCCGCCGCGCGGGGTGCGGGTGCTGTTCTCCAAACCGGGCGTCACCGCCGACGAGTTGATCCGCCAGCTGGTGCGCGCCGAGCCGCCCGGCCGGCCGGTGATCGTCGCGTCGACCGACCGCGAGGTGGCCGACGGCATCGCGAAGGCGGGCGCCCGGCCCGTCGCTTCTGCGGTACTCCTCAAGCGACTGTCGTGAAGGTCAACGTACAGGTTTAATGCCGGAATTGACCGAACCGTCACGCAACGTAGCGTCAATCGACCATCACTGCATGTTGGTTATGTGCAAAGAATGCTTTGAGTGACAGCATTTTTTCGTGTGAGGATTTGAACTGATCACAGAAACATCACTAGGGTCAGGCCTCGAACCTCCGAACGGGTGATCACTCAATAGAAGGAGCTCGACTCCGTGGCGTCCCATCGTCGACCGAAGCAGCCGAGCCGCACGCGTGTGACTGTGCTGACCACCGCAGCCGCAGCCGCCGTTGCCTTCAGCGCTCAGGCCGCGAATGCCGCGCCGAGCGAGAAGCCCAGCAAGGACGAGGTCAAGGCGAAGGTCGACGCCCTCTACGAGCAGGCCGAGCAGGCCACCGAGAAGCTCGACGGGGCCCAGGAGAAGCAGGAGAAGCTCCAGAAGGAGATCTCCACCATCCAGGACAACGTCGCCCGCGGCCAGGAGGAGCTCAACAAGCTCCGGGACGGCCTCGGCACGATGGCGAGCGCCCAGTACCGCACCGGGGGCATCGACCCCTCGATCCAGCTGTTCCTGTCCTCGAACCCGGACGACTACCTCGACAAGGCGTCCACGATGGACCAGTTGAGCAGTCAGCAGGTCGAGGCGCTCACGAAGATCCAGGGCAAGCAGCGCGAACTCGCCCAGGAGCGCGCGGAGGCGAGCAGCAAGCTCAAGGACCTCTCCGCCACCCGCACCGAGCTCAAGAAGAAGAAGGACGAGGTCAAGGCCAAGCTGGCCTCGGCCCAGAAGCTGCTCAACACCCTGACCGCCGCGGAGAAGGCGGCGCTCGACCAGGAGCAGGCGCAGGCCGCCAACCGCTCCAGCTCCCGTGTGAACCTCGGCAACACCGGTTCCGCCTCCGGCCGCGCCGCGTCCGCCTTCGCCGCCGCCCAGTCCGTGATCGGCTCCCCGTACGTCTACGGCGCCTCCGGCCCGTCCTCCTTCGACTGCTCCGGCCTCACCTCCTGGGCCTACGCGCAGGCGGGTGTCTCCATACCCCGCACGTCCGAGGCGCAGGCGAGCGCGGGCACGATCATCTCCAGCGAGAGCGACCTGAAGGTCGGCGACCTGGTCATCTTCTACAGCGACCACCATCACGTCGGTCTGTACGCGGGCAACGGCCAGGTGCTGCACGCCCCGCACACCGGTGCCGTGGTGCGCTACGAGTCGATCGGCAACATGCCCTTCCAGTTCGGCGTCCGGATCTAGTCGAAGGCCAAACCCCCGAGAGTTTACCTGGAGTTGCGCTTATCTTTACCGATGGCATACCTTCTGTTGAGTTCATGACAGAGGGGGAAATATGTATCGGTTTCGGATAGGCGCGACCGCGCTCGCAACGGCGGCTTTCTGCGTCGGTGGGCTGACGTTCGCCGGTACCGCCCACGCGGTGGTCAGCAAGTGCACCGGTATGCAGTCGAAGTCGTTCTCCACCCCGGGGTTCGACACGGACGTCGACCTCCAGGTCTGCATCCAGGAGAGCCCCACGAGTCCGGCGAGCGAGGACTACCGGACCTACACCGCCGTCCTCACCGGCACGTTCAAGGACGGCGGTGGGGGAAGCACCAGGAAGTTCGACAACTTCGACCTGGAGATCCGGCTGGAATCAAGTCCCGCGGGCGGGACCGGAAGTGACTACGTCGACAGCAAGGCCGTCTGCGACGTCACCGCCGACATCAACCGTGACGACTCCGCCGGGCTGCGCTGCCAGACCGGCCTGAAGATGAGCATCAACATGCGCCCGCGGGTCACGGGAGACGCGACCGTCCGCTACGACATCGACGCCGACGGCAAGGGCGCTCTGGGTCCCTGGGACCTCACGGGATCGCCTCACTTGTAGAAGCTGTCGCGGTCGCGTCGGTCATTGACCGTGTCCGACGTGACCGCACCGCCCGAACGGGCGAATTGCGACACACCACGCTGACCCCACGCCCCGCCCATGACCTGCGTCATAGGCGGGGCGTCACGTTATGTGTCCGCGGAGGTCTTTGGCCCGCACCCCTTCACAGAGCTACTGTCTGGCGCGTTTCCCCGCACCGGGGGAACGGTCCGTGTCCGCCAGCGGAAGGAAGTGCGACTCTCCGTGGGATCCCGTCGTCGCCTTGCACCGTCCGGGTTCGACCGAGGCGCCAGTGCCGCGGTCTGTGTTCTGTCCGCCGCCGCAGCAGCACTCGGCGCCATGCCGGCCGGCTCCGCCGTGGCCGCGCCGCACGACGACTCCCGGGCCGAGGTGGACCGGCTCTACCACGAGGCCGAGCAGGCGACCGAGGCCTACGACAAGGCCGACGAGAGCGCGGGGCAACTGCACCGGCAGGTGAGCAACGCGCAGGACCGGATCGCCCGGCAGCAGCAGCGCATCAACACCATGCGGGACGCGCTGGGTTCACTCGCCGGCGCCCAGTACCGCTCCGGCGGCATCGACCCCACCGTCGCGCTGCTGTTCTCCGACGACCCGGCCGACTACCTCGACAAGGCCTCCGTCCTCGACCGCATCACCACCCAGCAGGCGGGCCAGCTCAAGGACCTCCAGGAGGCCATGCGCGAACTCGCCCAGGAACGCACCGAGGCCGCCGGACACCTCGCCGAACTGGAGCGCAGCCGCAAGGCCGTCGCCACCCACAAGAAGACCGTCGAACGGAAACTCGCCAAGGCCCGGCAACTCCTCAACCAGATGCCGCTCGCCGAGCGCGCCTCCTTCGACCGAGCCTCCCGCTCCTCCCGCGAGGACATCCCCGACCTCGGCGCCGGCGTCCCGTCCTCGGGCCGCGCCGCCGCAGCCGTGGCCGCCGCCCGGTCCGCACTCGGCAAGCCGTACATCTGGGGCGCCAACGGCCCCGGCGGCTTCGACTGCTCGGGCCTGATGCAGTGGTCGTACGCCCACGCGGGCGTCCACCTCCCGCGCACCTCGCAGGAACAGCGCTACGCCGGCCACCGGATCCCGCTCTCCCAGGCCCAGCCCGGCGACCTGGTCGTCTACCGTTCCGACGCCAGCCATGTCGGCATGTACGTGGGCAACGGCCAGGTCATCCACGCCCCTTACCCCGGTGCGCCGGTGCGCTACGACCCGGTCGGCATGATGCCCATCTCGTCGGTCACGAGGGTCTGAACCCGCCCGAAAGGGTCGTACGATCGGGAAGTGACTGGTCGTAGGCGGGCGTCGCGCTCCGGAGTGCTCGCGCTGTGTCTGCTGCTCGTCTCGCTGGTGGGATGCGGCGGGCAGCCGGCGGCGGACAGCGCGAAGGCGGAGGTCCAGAGCCTCCTCGACCGCCAGTCCGCGGCGGTCCTGCACCACGACGGGACGGCGTACACGAGGACCGGCGCGCGCACCGCGTACGAGAACCTGAGCGCCGTCCCCTTCGCCTCCTGGTCCTACCGGCTGACCGCCCTGCACCGCACCGGCGCCACCGCGACCGCCGACGCCGAACTGAGCTACAAGGTCAGGGGCTACGACACCTCACCCGTCACCGTCGGCCGCGCGCTCACGCTCCGCCTCACCGTGGACGGGCAGTGGTACGTCGACTCGGACAAGCCCGCGAAGAAGTCCGGCCAACAGCTGTGGGACCAGGGGAAGGTGAGCGTCGTCAAGGGCGCGCACAGCCTCGTGATGGGGGTCGGCCAGGACGCAGACAGCCTCGACGACTACCGCTCACTCGCGGACCACGCCGTACCGGCCGTGTCGGACGCGTGGGGCACGGACTGGACCCGGCACGTCGTCGTGCTCGTCCCCGGCTCCCTGGACGGCATGGCGGGCCTCCTGGGCTCGCCGGCGGCCTCCTACCGGGGCATCGCCGCGGTGACGACGGGCGAGGCGGGCGGCTCGGGCAGTGCGCCCGCGGACCGGATCATCGTCAACCCGGAGGCGTACGCGCTCCTGGGCTCGATGGGCAAGCAGGTGGTGCTCACCCACGAGACGACCCATGTGGCGACCCGGGCCCACACCACCTCCGCCACGCCGCTCTGGCTCTCGGAGGGCTACGCCGACTGGATCGGCTACCGGGGCACCGGCCGCACCCCGACCCAGGCCGCCCCGGAGCTCTACCGCGCCGTAGCGGAGGGCAGCCTCCCGACCGCCCTCCCCGCCGACAAGGACTTCGGCTTCAGCAGCGAGCCGACGAAGCTCGCGCAGGCGTACGAGGGCGGGTGGATGGCCTGCCGGATGATCGAGGACCGCTGGGGAGTCGACCAACTGGGCAGGTTCTACCGGGCTGTCGGCGCCCACAAGAAGCGGGCGGGGGCGGTGGAGGACGCGATGAAGAGCGTGCTCGGGGTGACGTTGGCCAACTTCACGGCGGAGTGGCGGGACTATCTGAAGGCTCAACTCGCCTGATCCGGCGACCGGTTCACCTCTGCTGGTCCAGTTGGCCGATG
The DNA here is from genome assembly GCF_043200035.1 of Streptomyces sp. NPDC048504. NCBI lineage: Bacteria > Bacillati > Actinomycetota > Actinomycetes > Kitasatosporales > Streptomycetaceae > Streptomyces > Streptomyces sp. NPDC048504. Next base: position 417,924 of record NZ_JBICXA010000003.1, on the reverse strand, counting down.
GCCTCCGCGAGCCACTCCCGCTCGGCCGCCCCCGTCGCCCGCGCGACCCGCAGCATGCCCTGCCGGAACAGATCCCCGCTCTCCTCCGCCCGCACGGGCTCGCCGTCCCGGTAGAAGAAGCTCGCCGGGGTCTCCAGGAACTCCAGCCGGCGACGCAGCACGGCGGCCTGCTCACGCGGGTCGGGCAGGTGCCGTAGGAAGGCCAGGACCGTGTTGAAGCGGACGTGGTCGGTGATCTCGGCCTGCTTGGGGTGCCGGAGCCGTTCCAGGAGGTCCTCGCGGCCCTTTTCGGTGAGGGACAGGACCCGGCGCGGGGCCGCGCTCGTGCCCTCCTCCGTGTGCTGGTCGAGCTTGCCGGCGGTGACCAGGCGGGTGAGTGCCGGGTAGAGCGCGCCGTCGCTGACCGGGCGGACATGGCCGCTGAGCGCCTTGATGCGCTCCTTCAACTCGTAGCCGTGGAGCGGCTGTTCGGCCAGGAATCCCAGGATCGACAGTTCCAGCATGGTCCTCCTTCGCACGGTTCTTGCGGACCTCGTGCACCCATGGTACCTCTAATCGAGCTACCTCGATTAGAGGTGGCTCGTATCGAGGAGGACCGACCTGTGAACAGCCATCGCAAGCAGCTCGTCTCGCTCGCCCACCCCGTCTACCTCTCGCTCCTCGCCTCCGTCGCCGCCGGGATCATCAACACCGTCTGGGTCTCCCGGCTCGGCGGCCCCGCTGTCGCCGCCGTGGCCGTCGCGACCAGTACCGAGAACGTCCTGCTCGGCATCGCCCTGGTCTTCGCCTCCGGCACGACCGTGCTCGTCGCCCACGGGAGGGGAGCCCGCGACCCGGCCGCGATACGGTCCGCCGTGCGCGGCGGGGCGGCCCTCTGCGCACTGGTCACACCGGTGGTCGTGGCGACGGGCTTCCTGCTCCGCGAACCACTCGCCCGCCTGGTCCTCGGCGGCACCGGACCCGAACTCTCGCTCGCGGTCGCCTACTTCGCGATCTCCCTGCCGGGCATCGCCGTCTTCTACGTCCAGCAACTCGTCGACGGCATCCTCAAGGGCGCCGGCGACACCAGAACCCCGATGCGCCTGGCCCTGCTCGCCAACGGCCTGATCCTCGTCGCCGACCCGTTCCTCATCAACCTCTACGGCGTCCGGGGCGCCGCCGCCTCGACCGTGCTGTGCCGGGTGGTGGCGCTGGGGGTGGGGCTGCGCGCGCTGCGCCGAAATGCCCTGCTGCGTACGGAGGTCGACCCCGCCGAGTCCGTTCGCGCGGCCCTGCGCCGGACGTTGAGCACCGGCCTGCCCATGTCCGCCGACTTCACCGTCCGGCAGGGCGGGGGACTGGTGACGGTCGCGATCGTGGCGCGGCTCGGGGTGACTGCGGTGGCCGCGTACGCCATCGCCTACAAGGTCCTGTACGTGGCGACGATGGCCTTCTACTCCGTGCGGCAGGCCGCCTCCATCCACACCTCGCACCTGCGGGGAGCGGGAAGGGACGCACGGCGGGAGATCGGGCGGGAGGCGATGCTCGTGTCCGGGATCGTGGGAGTCGGGGCGGCCGTCCTGCTCCTCCTCACCGCCCCCTGGATCATGGCCGCCTTCGGCGCCGGTCCCCAAGTCGCCCACGGGGGCGTCCTGTTCCTGCGCTGCGTCGGCCCCTACCTGCTCCTGATGGCCTGCTTCATCGCGCTCGGCGGGGTCTTCGAGGGCAGCGGGGGAGCACCGGCGCTGCTACGGGTGACGGTGCTCGGTACGGCGGTCCAACTCCCCTTGGCGTACGGGCTGTCGGGGCTCGGTCTGCCGGGGGTGTGCCTGGCGCTGGCGCTCTCGATGGGGGTGCAGTGCGCGGCCGTCGCCGTGCTGCTCCGGCGGCGGGCCCGGTCTCAGGAAGACGCCGAAGTCGCCTTCGAGCGGGTCGCCTGACTCGGCAGCGGCGGTACGTCCGCCCAGGTGACCGACGCCCGCCACAGCTCCCGTGCGGCGATGAGGGCCGCCGCGATCAGCAGGCCGTTGCGGACGATCAGCAGGGTCACGCCCAGGCCGTCGCTTGCGACCACGTGGGCGAACCAGATCGGGAACTCCAGGACCGTGACGAAGGCGGCCACCAGGACCAGGGCGACCGGGAGCCTCATGCGGCTGGCTCGGAAGCAGGAGCAGACCGCCGCGAGGCCGATCAGCCAGACGACGTACTGGGGGCTGATGACGCGGCTGGTGACCGTGAACATCAGGACGGCCACGAAGGCCGCGTCCGCGAGGGTGTGGGGCAGGAAGCGGGCCGCCATCAGGCGCCAGAGCATGAGCCAGCCGAAGGCCATCGCGGTGAGGCCCAGGGCGGCCGTGCTGACCCAGTTGACGTACGGGCCGACGAACTCGACCGAGCCGTAGTTCAGGAGGACTTGGCCCGGCCAGCCGAAGTGCCGGGCCACGTGGAAGACCAGGGAGCCCAGCGACTCCACCTCCGTGCCCCGGTTGCGCTGGAAGTTCAGGAAGGCGAACGCGCCCGGCATCGACACCGCGAAGAGCGAGGCGATCACCACCACCGTCACCGCCGCCGCTCCCCACGCGCGGCGCTTGACCGCGCCCAGCAGGAGCAGCGCCGGCCACACCTTCAGGAGCGCCCCGAAGCCGGCCAGCGCTCCCATCACGCGGGGATGCCGGGTGCCGGCGAGCAGCGCGGCCACCGCGACCGCGGTCACCATCACGTCGTAGCGCGCGTACACGGTCGGGCCGAGCAGCGGGACGCCCGCGACCCAGACCCAGGCGCCGCGCAGGGTCCGGCCGGGGCGCAGGCCCGTGTACAGGAGCAGGGCCAGGACGGCCAGGTCGGCGAGGAAGGCGAGGACGAAGAACGCCGACGCGTAGTCCAGGAAGCCCAGCAGGGCGGGGGAGAGGATCGGGAGGGCGGCGGCGGGCGGGTACTGCCAGGTGACGTCGTCCAGCGGGAAGCCGCCGTGGCGGAGCGTCTCGTACCAGCCCTGGTAGATCACCGACACGTCGCTGGTGACGTCCGGGCCCGGGAACACGAGCACCTTGAAGACGAACAGCAGGAGTACGACCCTGGTCAGGCCCCAGGTTCCCAGCAGCGGCGCCAGCCGCCGTCCCGCGCCCGCGATCTCCACCTGAGCCCCTGTTCCGTGCCGTGCCTGCCGATGTGGGGCACATGTTCTCCCGATCTGCTGTGCGATGGCCATGAAGCGCGGCCGTGCGGGCCTGTGAGTCGTCGTCCGGTGGGGCCGGTAGGGTCTGCCGCGTGCGCAAGACCCTGATCGTGACCAATGACTTTCCGCCCCGGCCCGGTGGCATCCAGGCGTTTCTGCACAACATGGCGCTACGGCTGGAGCCCGAGCGGCTCGTCGTCTACGCCTCGACCTGGAAGCGCGGCAAGGAGGGCGCCGAGGCGACGGCCGCGTTCGACGCCGAGCAGCCGTTCACCGTCGTACGGGACGCCACGACCATGCTGCTGCCGACGCCCGCCGCGACCCGCAGGGCCGTCGGGCTGCTGCGTGAACACGGGTGTACGGCGGTGTGGTTCGGCGCGGCGGCGCCACTCGGGCTGATGGCGCCGGCGCTGCGGAAGGCGGGCGCGGAACGGCTGGTGGCCACGACCCACGGCCACGAGGCCGGCTGGGCCCAGCTCCCCGCCTCCCGTCAACTCCTGCACCGCATCGGGGAGTCCACCGACACGATCACCTACCTCGGCGAGTACACGCGCTCACGCATCGCCGCCGCGCTGAGCCCGGCGGCGGCCGCGCGGATGGTCCAGCTCCCGCCCGGCGTCGACGAGAAGGTCTTCCACCCCGGGTCGGGCGGAGCGGAGGTCCGGGCGCGCCTGGGCCTGACCGACCGACCGGTGGTCGTCTGCGTCTCCCGCCTCGTCCCGCGCAAGGGCCAGGACACGCTGATCCTGGCGATGCCGCGCATCCTGGCCCAACAGCCCGACGCCGTGCTGCTGATCGTGGGCGGCGGGCCGTACGAGAAGGACCTGCGGCGGCTTGTGCGGGAGACGGGTGTGAGTGACTCCGTGCGCTTCACGGGCGCCGTCCCCTGGTCCGAACTCCCCGCCCACTACGGCGCCGGCGACGTCTTCGCGATGCCCTGCCGCACCCGGCGCGGCGGCCTCGACGTCGAAGGCCTCGGCATCGTCTACCTGGAGGCATCCGCCACCGGCCTCCCCGTCGTCGCCGGCGACTCCGGCGGCGCCCCCGACGCCGTCCTCGACGGCGAGACCGGCTGGGTCGTCCGAGGCGGCTCCCCGGAGGACGCCGCCGACCGCGTCATCGCCCTGCTGGCCGACCCGGAACTCCGCCAGAACATGGGCGAGCGGGGGCGCCAGTGGGTGGAGGAACGGTGGCGCTGGGACCTCCTGGCGGAGAGGCTGAAGGAGCAGCTGGTCTAGGGGCGCCGTCTGGGGGTGCCCCAAAACCGGCGCAGCCCCTTGGCGGAACCGAATAATCCGCACATGCTGCGCGCATGACAGCAAAACTGACGCAGCATCAGCTGACGAGACGTCAAATCCTGGGCATGATCGCCCTCCAGACCGCCGCCACCGCCGGTCTCACCCGTATCGGCCTGCAGTCCGCGCAGGCCGTCGAACCCGCGGCCGTCGAAACCGCCCCCGCGATCGTCGTCGGCTCCGGCTACGGCGGCGCGGTCGCCGCCCTCCGCCTCGGCCAGGCCGGCATCACCACGCTCGTCCTGGAGATGGGCAGGCTCTGGAACACCCCCGGCTCCGACGGCAAGATCTTCTGCAACACCGCCAGCCCGGACCAGCGATCGATGTGGTTCAAGACCCGCACCGAGGCCCCGCTCGCGAGCTTCCTCTGGCTGGACGTCGTCAACAAGGACATCACCCCGTACCCGGGCGTCCTGGACCGTGTGCACTACGACAACATGTCCGTCTACGTCGGCCGGGGCGTCGGCGGCGGCTCGCTGGTCAACGGCGGGATGGCGGTCACCCCGCGCCAGTCGTACTTCACCGAGCAGTTCCCCACCGTGGACGCGAGCGCGATGTACAACACGTACTTCCCGCGCGCCCGCACCATGCTCGGCGTCAACACCGTCGACCCGACGTGGTTCGAGTCGACCGAGTGGTACCAGTTCACCCGCACCTCACGGAAGGCCGCCACGAACACCGGCCTGACGACCACCTTCGTGCCCAACGTCTACGACTTCGGGTACATGCAGCAGGAGGCGGCCGGCACCGCCACCAAATCCGCGCTCGCCCAGGAGGTCATCTACGGCAACAACTACGGCAAGAAGAGCCTCGACAAGACCTACCTCGCCTCCGCGCTCGGCACCGGCAAGGTCACCATCCACACCATGGAGAAGGTGAAGGCCGTCACGCGGGCGAGCGACGGGTCGTACCTGCTGACCGTCGACCGGATCGACAACACCGGAACGGTCGTCGAGACCAAGCAGTACAGCTGCACCTATCTGTTCCTCGGCGGCGGCAGCCTCGGCACCACCGAACTCCTCGTCCGCGCTCGGGACACCGGCACGCTGCCCGCGCTGGACGCCACGGTCGGGGCGGGCTGGGGGCCCAACGGCAACACCATGGTGGGCCGCGCCAACCACATCTGGGACACCACCGGCGCCAACCAGGCGACCATGCCGGTCATGGGCATCGACGACTGGTCCAACACCGACAACCCGGTCTTCGCGGAGATCGCCCCGCTGCCCATCGGCTTCGAGACCTGGGTGAGCCTCTATCTGGCGATCACCAAGAACCCCCAACGGGCGTCCTTCACCTACGACTCGGCGAGCGGCACGGTGAAGCTGGGTTGGACCGCGGCCCAGAGCGCGGTCTCGGTCGCCATGGCCAAGAAGCTGTTCGACCGGATCAACGCGGCCAACGCGACGCTCTACCGGTACGACCTGTTCGGCTCGACCAGCAAGGTGTTCGCGGACGACTTCTGCTACCACCCGCTGGGCGGCTGCGTGTTGGGCAAGGCGACCGACAACTACGGCCGGGTGAAGGGGTATTCGAAGCTGTACATCACGGACGGTTCGCTGGTGCCCGGCAACATCGGCGTGAACCCGTTCGTCACGATCACCGCGCTCGCCGAGCGCACGATGGAACGGGTCCTCGCCGAGGACACCTGACCCAACTCGCCCGCTACTTCTGGTAGATGGCCTCGATCTCGTCCGCGTAGTCCTTGGCCACCACATTGCGCTTGAGCTTCAGCGACGGCGTCAGGTGGCCCGACTCCTCCGTGAACTGGGAGGACAGAATGCGGAACTTCCGCACCGATTCCGCCTTCGACACCGCGGCGTTGCCGTCGTCGACCGCGTCCTGGACCGCCCGCACCAGGTCCGGATCGTCACGCAGCGACGCCGCGGTGGAACCCGCCGGCTTGCCGTGCTCAGCGGCCCAACGGCCCAGGAACTCGTCGTCGATGGTGACCAGCGCGCCCACGAAGGGCCGCCCGTCGCCGACGACCATGCACTCCGCGACCAGCGCGTGCGCGCGGATGCGGTCCTCGATCACGGCCGGGGCGACGTTCTTGCCGCCCGCGGTGACGATGATCTCCTTCTTGCGGCCCGTGATGCTGAGGTAGCCGTCCTCGTCGAGGGTGCCGATGTCCCCGGTGTGGAACCAGCCGTCGGCCAGCGCCTCGGCCGTGGCGGCCTCGTTGTTCCAGTAGCCCTTGAAGAGGTGCTCGCCGTGCAGCAGCACCTCGCCGTCGTCCGCGATGCGCACGACCGAGCCGGGCAGCGGCTGGCCGACCGTGCCGATCTTCGTCCGGTCCCAGGGGTTGAACGCGGTGGCCGCGCAGGACTCGGTCAGGCCGTAGCCCTCCAGGACCGTGAAGCCGATGCCGCGGAAGAAGTGGCCCAGGCGCTCGCCCAGCGGGGCGCCGCCGGAGATCGCGTATTCGCCCTTGCCGCCGAGCACCGCGCGCAGCTTGCTGTAGACGAGCTTGTCGAAGGTCTTGTACTTGATCTTCAGCCCGAGGGACGGACCGGCCGGCGTGTCCAGCGCGCGGCTGTACGCGATCGCGGTGTCGGCCGCCTTGTCGAAGATCTTGCCCTTGCCGTCCGCCTGCGCCTTGGCGCGCGCCGAGTTGTAGACCTTCTCGAAGACACGCGGCACGCCGAGGATCAACGTCGGCCGGAACGAGGCGAGTTCGTCCGTGAGGTTCTTGATGTCCGGGACCAGGCCGAGCTTGATCGGCGCCATCATCGGGGCGATCTGCACGAGCCGTCCGAAGACGTGCGCGAGCGGCAGGAACAGCAGCACCGAGCACTCGCCGGTGCGGAACAGCGGGCGCAGCCGCTCGACGATGTTGCCGCACTCCGCGAAGAAGCTGCGGTGGGTGAGCACACAGCCCTTGGGCCGGCCCGTAGTACCGGAGGTGTAGACGATGGTCGCCGGGTCGTCGGCCTTCGCCAGCGAGCTGCGCTCCTCGACGGTCGCGTCGGTGACGTCCTTGCCCGCGCGGTCCAGCTCGTCGATCGCGCCGGCGTCGATCTGCCAGACGTGCTTCAGCGCGGGCAGCTGCGCCCGCACCGACTCGACGGTGGCGGCATGCCCGTCCTGCTCCACGATGACGGCGGTGGCGCCCGAGTCGGAGAGGATCCACTGCACCTGCTCCGGCGAGCTGGTCTCGTACACCGGCACGGTGATCCCGCCCGCGCACCAGATCGCGAAGTCGAGCAGCGTCCACTCGTACCGCGTGCGGGACATCAGCCCGACCCGGTCGCCGGGCTGGACGCCGGAGGCGATGAGCCCCTTGGCGGCCGCGTGCACCTCGGCGAGGAAGACCGTGGCGGTCACGTCCTGCCACGCGCCGTTCGCCTTGCGGGCGATCACGGCGACCTCTGGGTGCTGCGCGGCGTTTCTGCGGACGATGTCGGTCAGATTGCCGTCCGCAGGGACCTCGTACAAAGCCGGAAGGCTGAACTCGCGCAAGACTGCTGCTCCTCATAGGGCGCCGGCGCCACGACGTTGTGTGATGCGACGGTCCGGTCCAAGACTCGGGCAGGTGCGTCAGGACCGGGTGATTGAAATCCTGAGCACGACTGGACTGCCCGGACGTTACCCGCCGGTATGGCTCCTACGACAGGGGGGTCCGGCGAGATGTTCGCTGCGTCACACAGATTGGTGTTTCCTCGCGCACAGTAGTCCACCCCTTTCTTGACTGGCCAGTAACCGCAAGGTCCGCCGCCACTGTTCACGTTTGCCGCACACGCCTACGCTTGATCGTCATGGCACCCACACCGGCCGGAAACTCCGGGACGCGCATCCATGTGGTCAGCGACGTGCACGGCAACGCCCGTGACCTGGCCAGATCCGGCGAGGGTGCCGACGCCCTGATCTGCCTGGGCGACCTCGTCCTCTTCCTCGACTACGCCGACCACGCGCGCGGGATCTTCCCCGAACTCTTCGGCGAGGAGAACGCCGACCGCCTGGTCGAGCTGCGCACCGCCCGCCGCTTCGAGGAGGCCCGAGAACTGGGCGCCCGCCTCTGGTCCGGCGTCGGCGGCGACCGGGCGGCCCTCATCGAGAAGGCGGTCCGCAAACAGTACGCCGAGATGTTCGCCGCCTTCCCCACCCCGACGTACGCCACCTACGGCAACGTCGACATGCCGACCCTGTGGTCCGAGTACGCCGGCCCCGGAACCACCGTGCTCGACGGCGAACGCGTCGAGATCGGCGGCTGGACGTTCGGCTTCGTGGGCGGCGGCCTCCGCACCCCCATGCGCACCCCGTACGAGATCAGCGACGAGGAGTACGCCGCCAAGATCGAGGCGGTCGGCGAGGTCGACGTCCTCTGCACCCACATCCCGCCCGAGGTCCCCGAGCTGGTCTACGACACCGTCGCGCGCCGCTTCGAACGCGGCAGCCGAGCCCTCCTGGACGCCATCCGCCGCACCAGGCCCCGCTATTCACTGTTCGGCCACGTTCACCAGCCGTTGGTGCGGAGGATGCGGATCGGGGCGACCGAGTGTGTGAACGTGGGGCACTTCGCGGGGAGCGGCAAGCCGTGGGCGCTGAAATGGTGACCGTCCCCCTCGATGTCCGCAGGTAGGGGGTGAAGTGGGGCGGTCGACCGCGCGGTAGCCTTCACGCTGCACGCACACGCGCATGACGACGACGCCCTGCCGGTCCGCATCTGGAGGAGCCACAGCGATGGCGGAACACACCAGTTCGAGCATCACGATCGAGGCGGCACCGGCCGAAGTGATGGAAGTGATCGCCGACTTCGCCCGCTACCCGGACTGGACCGGCGAGGTGAAGGAGGCGGACGTCCTCAAGACCGACGAACGCGGCCGCGCCGAACAGGTCCGCCTCGTCATGGACGCCGGCGCGATCAAGGACGACCAGACCCTCGCGTACACCTGGACCGGCGACAACGAGGTCTCCTGGACCCTCGTCAAGTCCCAGATGCTGCGCTCCCTGGACGGCTCGTACCTGCTCAAGCCTTCGGGCGCGGGCGCCACGGAGGTCACCTACCTCCTCACGGTGGACGTCAAGATCCCGATGCTGGGCATGATCAAGCGCAAGGCCGAGAAGGTCATCATCGACCGGGCGTTGGCGGGACTGAAGAAGCGCGTGGAGTCGGGGGAGCAGTAGGGCTTCACTTAACAGCGCGGGTCGGATCACTCAGCCCGTCCGGCGTTTGAGGACGAGGCCCCTTCAGGGCCGAAGCGGGGGTCTGGGGGCGGCAGCCCCCAGCAACGGCGCCCAGCCCCCACCCTCGTCGAGCGACTACCGTTCACTCATATGCGTACCATCCTGATCACCGGCCCAGGCGGCAGCGGCCGCAGCACCATCGCCGCAGCCACCGCACAAGCCGCCGCAGGCACCGGCACCCGGACACTCCTCCTCGGTGCCGACCGCGGCGACACCCTGGGCGCCGCCCTGGGCGTGGTGACGGGAGCGGCCCCCGTGGAGGCCGCCGAGAACCTCACGGCATGGCGCCCCGACGCCACGGAGTCCTTCCGCGCCGACCTCACCGCCTTCCAGGACCGCGCCTCCACCGCCCTCGAACTCCTGGGCGCGGCCCGCCTGGACGCCGAGGAACTGACCCCCCTCCCCGGCGCCGAGGAACTGGCCCTCCTCCGAGCCCTCAGGGACGCGGCCCTGTCCGAGGCGTACGACCTCCTCGTAGTGGACCTCCCACCCACCCCCCACGCGCTCGCGCTCCTCGCCCTCCCCGAGGAACTCCGCCGCTACCTCCGCCGCCTTCTCCCGGCCGAGCGGCAAGCGGCCCGCGCCCTCCGCCCGGTCCTCGGCCGCCTCGCGGGCGTCCCGATGCCCTCCGAGTGGCTCTACGACACGGCCGGCCGCTGGGACGTCGAACTGGCCGCCGTAGAAGCGGTTCTCGCGGACCGGAACACGACCGTACGACTGGTCGCCGAGCCCGGACCGGCGGGCGCCGAAGCCGTCCGCGCGGCCGGTCTCGCGCTCGCCCTGCGCGGCCTGCGGCCCGACGTGCTGGTCGCCAACCGGGTGCTGCCCGAGTCCGTCGAGGACACCTGGCTGGCCGGCCTCAACGCGCAGCAGCGCAAGACCCTGGACGAGTGGCAGGGGACGTACGACGACGTCCGGCACGTCCCGCACCTCGGCCACGACCCGCGCGGCACCGACGACCTCACCGCGCTCGCCGTGCCCGGTGTCGACGCGGCCGGTTCGACGGTCGAGTGGCCGGTGACCGACCGGCTGGCCGAGGACGGTGTGCTGGTCTGGGGCATTCCGCTGCCCGGCGCGATACGGGACGAGCTGGACCTGGTCCGGCGCGGCGACGAACTCGTCGTCACCGTCGGCCGGTTCCGCCGTATCGTGCCGCTGCCGTCGGCCCTGCGCCGCTGCACCGTGGCCGGTGCGGCCCTGCGGGAGGGCGAACTGCGCATCCGGTTCGCCCCGGACCCGGACCTGTGGCCGCAGGGAAGATGAGTATTGGTGGGTGCGGAGCCGTGAAGCACGTACGCCCATTCGGGTAACGTCGTAGAGACGAACCGTAGTCAGGAGTCCGTCATGAGCGAAGAGCTCCCCCCGTCCGACGCCCGCAAGGACGAGGCGCTCGACGAGGTGCGGGCGACCGACGCCGACGCCTGGGCGACGGCGGCCGCCGAAGACCTCGCGGCGGAGAAGGCCCGCCGCCGCACCCAGTACGGCCAGCCGCCGGTCTCGGCCGCCGAGGAACTGCGCAAGCTCGTCGACACCGTCGCGGACAAGCTGTCCGGCCTCCAGTCCCCGCTGCTCGGCCAGGTCGCCGGACCGGCCGCCCAGCAGGTGGTGAAGCAGGTCGTCCAGCAGGCCAAGGCCGCCGTCGAGCCCGTCATCGAACGCAACCCGGACGTCTTCGACCACCTCGCGGCGGCCGGAAACGAACTCCTCGCCGCGTACCGCTCCGCGGTCCAGGCCCAGGAGCAGCGCTGGACGGCCCGCGACAGCGAGCTGAAGGACCTGAGGAACGACCGCCGCGACCGGGGAGACGACTCCGGTCCCGGGGAGCGCATCGACCTGGACTAGAAGCCCCTGAGGGCATGCTGCCGGATTCGCGTCCGTCCGGTGGGCTCTGGTGCGCACTTCCCTCACCGCCACCGGAGCCCGCCAGGGCTGCCCAGCGGGCGAACGACGCGATTCCGACGGCAGCCCCTCGGGTACGGTGGGCCGTAGCGGGGCTCGACCGAAACTGAGGGATTCATGGGACTCACCATCGGCGTCGATATCGGCGGCACCAAGATCGCGGCCGGGGTGGTCGACGAGGAAGGCAACATCCTCTCGACCCACAAGGTGCCGACCCCGGGTACGCCCGAAGGCATCGTGGACGCCATCGCCGCCGCGGTCGACGGAGCACGCGCCGGGCACGAGATCGTCGGCGTGGGCATCGGTGCCGCCGGGTACGTCAACCGTCAGCGCTCCACGGTCTACTTCGCGCCGAACATCGACTGGCGCCAGGAGCCGCTGAAGGAGAAGGTCGAGGCCCGCGTGGGCCTGCCCGTCGTCGTGGAGAACGACGCGAACGCCGCGGCCTGGGGCGAGTACAAGTTCGGCGCCGGCAAGGGCCACCGCAACGTCATCTGCATCACGCTCGGCACCGGCCTCGGCGGCGGCATCATCATCGGCAACAAGCTGCGCCGCGGACACTTCGGGGTGGCCGCCGAGTTCGGCCACATCCGCATGGTGCCGGACGGCCTGCTGTGCGGCTGCGGCTCACAGGGCTGCTGGGAGCAGTACGCGTCGGGCCGCGCCCTCGTGCGCTACGCCAAGCAGCGCGCGAACGCGACCCCCGAGTCCGCGGAGGTGCTCCTCTCGCTCGGCGACGGCACCCCCGACGGCATCGAGGGCAAGCACATCTCCATGGCCGCCCGGCAGGGCGACCCGGTCGCCGTCGACTCCTACCGCGAACTGGCCCGCTGGGCCGGCGCCGGCCTCGCCGACCTCGCCTCCCTCTTCGACCCCTCCGCCTTCATCGTCGGCGGCGGCCTCTCCGACGAGGGCGAACTGGTCCTCGACCCCATCCGCAAGTCCTACAAACGCTGGCTGGTGGGCGGCAACTGGCGCCCGGTCGCCGACGTGATCGCCGCGCAGCTCGGCAACAAGGCTGGCATGGTGGGAGCGGCGGACCTGGCGAGGGAGCCGGACCCGATCATGTAGGCCACGCTGCTTTTGGTTTTTAGGGGCGCGGGGAACTGCGCGACCAGCCACGTACGACCGGCAGTCGCCCACGTACCTCGCGCCCCGCCTTTGCTTTTAGGGGCGCGGGGAACTGCGCGACCAGCCACGACGCACGTGCAGCCGACGCACGACCCGCACGTCCCCCCGCTGCAACCCCCCGCACCACGTCGTATCTTGATCCGCATGGCGACGACCCCGCTGCTCCCCAACTCCCGCACCGAACCCGACGGTTCGGCAGTCATCCGCGTCCTGAGCTACAACATCCGCTCGATGCGCGACGACACAGACGCCCTGGCCCGCGTCATCAGGGCCTGCGCTCCGGACCTCGTCCTGATCCAAGAGGCCCCCCTCTTCTTCCGCTGGCGCAAGAAACTGGCCCGCCTCGCCTCCGCGTCCGACCTGGTCGTCCTCAGCGGCGGAGGCACCGCGGCCGGCCCGGCGCTGTTGTGCTCACTGCGGGCAACGGTCGAGCGCACGGAGGACGTACTCCTGCCACTGACCCCCGGCCAACACCGACGCGGCTTCGCCACCGCGGTCGTACGGATCGGCGGCACCCGCCTGGGTGTCCTCAGCTGTCACCTCAGCCTCCACCAGGACGAACGCTACGAGCAGGGCGGCATGCTGCTCGACCGGCTGGCCGGAATGGGCGTGGACCACGTGATCGCGGGCGGCGACCTCAACGACCGCCCCGACGGCCGGACTTTCGGACGCCTGGCCAAGGAACTGCAGGACTGCTGGGCCACCGCCCCCTGGGGCGAGGAGAACACCTGGACCCCCGGCAACCCCTTCCAGCGCATCGACGCGATCTTCGCCACGCAGGGCATCGAGGTTCTCGGCTGCGGGGTACCGCTGGGCCTCCCGGGGGTGGAGGAGGCCGACATCAAGCGGGCGACGGATCACTTCCCCGTGCTCGCCGCACTGCGCGTGCCCGCGGCCTGAACCACAGCCGCCGGGCGGAGTCCGGCGCAGCCGCCCGAAGCCTGCGAGGCCCACCGGGGCCGAGCAGTGCGAGGGGGGCGTTGAGAGGCGCTGCCGTGAGGGCGGCCACCGACCACTTCCCGGTGCCGGCCGCCCTCAAAGTGCCCGCGAGCTAGACGACCGCACCCCGCCCCGGATCGTCCCCGTCCTCCTCGTCCGTCCGCATCCGCATCACCAACGTGCCGAACCCGCCCAGGAATCCGCCGATCCCGATGGTCGCCAGCCACCAGGTCATGTCCCAGCTGAGCAGCACCGCCAGGAGCAGCAGGATCGGGCCGCCGACCACCCCGAGCCAGGCGAACTTGGCGGTGGTGTCGGCCTCCGGCAGCGGAGGCGGCTCCGGCGGCACGAAGTGGCCCTCGTCGTCCTCGTCGAAGTCCTCCTCGGAGGAGTCCGGCGAGGTGTAGTCGCGGGGACCGCCGACACCGGGCGCGAAGGAGACCGAACTGCCCAACGGCTTCGCGGGCGGCGGCGGTTCCTCGGTGCCCTTGTCCTTGCCGGGGCCTTTGTCCTTGGCCTTGTCGCCCTTGTCCGGCTCCTTGGCCTTCGGCCGCTCGTCGTTCTTCTCGGGATCGAGCAGCGCGAGATCCTCGATCGACTTGAACGGCTTGGCGCCCGGCGGATCCTTGGGCTCCTCGCCGTATCCGGCGACGATCGCGGCCCACGCGGCCTCCTCGTCGAACGGGACGCCCTGCTCGTCCGGTTCGAGGCCCTCGCGGTCGGAGTCGTGCTCAGCCACCTGTGGCCGTCCCTTCCTGCTCGCTCACCCGGCCCGTGTCGGACACCTGCTTGCCGACACTGGGTGCGAGCCGGCCGATGAACGCGAAGCTCTCCTCGAAAATCCGGTCCGCGTCGTGGTCCAACGTCGCGACGTGGTAGCTCTGTTCCAGCAGGATCTCCGTCACGTCGGCCGAGGAAACCCGACTGAGGACACGAGCCGAGTCGGCCGGCGGAACCACATGGTCCTGGGGGCTGTGCAGCAGCAGGAGCGGCTGGGTGACCTGCGGCAGCTCGCGGTCGACCAGCCGGAAGAAAATACGCAGGGAGTGCGCGGAGTGCAGCGGTACCTTGTCGTACCCGACCTCTTCGCTGCCCTCCTTCGCGATGTCACTGGCGATACCCGGCGCCGTACGCACCAGATGGCGGGCCACCGGAAGGGCGTACGCCGCGAGCCCGTGCACCTTGATACCGGGGTTGACGACCACGACACCGCTGATCTCGTCACCGTGCTTCGCGGCCAGCCGCAGGGCCAGCGCGCCGCCCATGGACAGGCCCGCGACGAAGACCTGCGAGCAGCGCTCGCGCAGGGCGCGCAGCTCGCGGTCCACCTCCGCGTACCAGTCCTGCCAGCCGGTGAGCTGCATGTCCTCCCAGCGCGTGCCGTGCCCGGGCAGCAGCGGCAGCGACACGGTGAGGCCGCGCTCGGCCAGATGCTCCGCCCAGGGGCGCAGCGACTGCGGGGAACCGGTGAAGCCGTGGCAGAGGAGAACTCCGACCTCCCCGCCCTCGTGGCGGTACGGCTCGGCTCCGGGGAGGACCGGCACCTTCGGTCTCCTGTTCATGAGAAGGGCGTGGTGGTGAGACGCGTGTTCATGAGAGGGGTCTGAACAAGTCCAGGTGCGGTTAACCGTACGCGACCGCACTGACACCGACCAGGGTCGTCGGGTCCTTTGACAGTGCTCCGGGTTAAGGTCTGATCGACGGACACGGGAGGCACTCGGTTGTTGTACGGCACGATGAAGGTCGCCATCGGGGGACCGCTGAAGGTCGCCTTCCGACCCTGGGTGGAGGGCATGGAGAACATTCCGGACGAGGGTGCCGCCATCCTGGCGAGCAATCACCTCTCGTTCTCGGACTCGTTCTTCCTGCCTGCGGTCCTGGACCGCAAGGTGACCTTCATCGCGAAGGCCGAGTACTTCACGACCCCCGGGGTGAAGGGCAAGCTGACGGCCGCGTTCTTCAAGGGCGCCGGCCAGCTTCCGGTGGACCGCTCCGGTGCGCGCGGGGCGGGCGAGGCCGCGATCAAGGCCGGGATCGACGTCCTGGAGCGCGGTGAACTGTTCGGTATCTATCCGGAGGGCACGCGCTCCCCGGACGGGCGCCTCTACCGCGGCAAACCCGGTGGCCTCGCGCGCGTGGCGCTCGCCAGCGGCGCTCCGGTGATCCCGGTCGCGATGATCGACACGGAGAAGATCCAGCCGCCCGGCAAGGTCATGCCGAAGCTGATGCGCCCGGGCATCCGGATCGGCAAGCCGCTCGACTTCAGCCGGTACAACGGCATGGAGCACGACCGTTTCGTCCTCCGCGCGGTGACCGACGAGGTCATGTACGAGATCATGAAGCTCTCCGGCCAGGAGTACGTCGACATCTACGCGACAGCCGCCAAGCGGCAGATCGCGGAGGCGGCGAAGGCCGACAAGGAAGCGGACAAGGCGGCCAAGGCCGTGCTCGCACAAGCGGAGAAGGAACAGACCAGCCCCTAGGCGGGCCGGAGTCTGTGTCGGGGGTGGGGGAGATGGCCAAGCAGGTACGCGTCGTCAGGATGTCCGTCGAGCAGCCGCTCTGGCGTGCCCTGAGCGGCTACCGCGTGCTGACCATGCTGTACGCGATCGGGCTGTTCGCCTCCGCCTACGACGAGTTCGACCGTCCCGGCATCGCCATCGCGTTCTACGTCGTCCTGTTCGTGTGGACGCTCGCCACCCTGCCCCGGGTGCAGAGCGCGGTCGCCTGCACCAAGCGCTTCCTCGCCGTCGACCTCGCGATCGCGCTGACCGGCATCGTCCTCACCCCGCTCGCGGCCGACGGCCACCACATCTCCAGCGGCGGCCCCACCCTGCCGTCGATATGGACCGCGGGATCGGTCCTCGCCTACGCCATCAAGGGCGGCTGGCGCTGGGCCGCGTTCGCCTCCACCCCGGTCGCCGTCGCCAACCTGATCGAGCGCGGCTCCCCGGCCCGCGACACCGTCCACAACGTGGTCCTCGTCTGGGTCGCCTCCATCGCCATCGGCTACGTCGTGGAGGTCGCCCGCGCCTCCGAGCGCACCCTCGCCCGCGCCCTGGAGATCGAGGCCACCACCCGGGAACGGGAGCGCCTCGCCCGCGACATCCACGACGGTGTCCTCCAGGTGCTGGCGATGGTCCAGCGGCGCGGTGCCGTCCTCGGCGGCGAGGCGGGTGAGCTGGGCCGGATGGCGGGGGAGCAGGAGATCGCGCTGCGCACCCTGGTCTCCGGCGCCCTGGTGCCCGTGTCCCGGGTGTCGCTGGACGCGGCGGAGGGCGCGGTCGTGAGGGCCGTAGAAGGCGAGGGCGAAGAACCCGGCGACGACGGGACGGTCGATCTGCGGGGGCTGCTCGCGCCGTATGCCGCGGCCAAGGTGAGTTTCGCCGAGCCGGGGGCTCCGGTGCCGTTGCCCGCGCCCGCGGCGAAGGAGCTGGCCGCCGCTGTCGGGGCCGCCCTGGACAATGTGCGCAGGCATGCCGGTGAGGACGCGCGGGCGTGGATCCTGGTCGAGGACGAACCCCGGGAGGTCGTGGTGACCGTGCGGGACGACGGCCCCGGGATTCCCGAGGGGCGGCTCGCGCAGGCCGAGGGGGAGGGGCGGCTCGGGGTCGCCCTGTCGATCCGGGGGCGGTTGCGGGACCTCGGCGGGAGTGCCGAGCTGGTCTCGATTCCCGGGCAGGGCACGGAAGTCGAGCTGAAAGTACCGAAGGCGCGGGGGAAGGCGGGGACACGATGAGTGAGCAGAAGGGCCCGATCAGGGTCATGGTGGTCGACGACCATCCGATGTGGCGCGACGCCGTCGCCCGCGACCTGGCCGAGTCCGGCTTCGACGTGGTCGCCACCGCCGGTGACGGCGAGCAGGCGGTGCGCCGCGCCAAGGCCGCGGCCCCCGACGTCCTCGTCCTCGACCTGAACCTGCCGCAGATGCCCGGCGTCCAGGTCTGCAAGGAACTGGTGGGCGCCAACCCGGCGTTGCGCGTCCTGGTCCTCTCCGCGAGCGGCGAGCACGCGGACGTACTGGAGGCGGTGAAGTCGGGCGCGACCGGCTATCTGCTCAAATCGGCTTCCACGGAAGAGCTGTTGGACGCGGTGCGCCGCACGGCGGTCGGCGACCCTGTGTTCACCCCGGGCCTCGCCGGACTGGTCCTCGGCGAGTACCGCCGCCTGGCCTCCGACCCGGCGCCGGCCGCCGACGGCGACCAGCCCAAGGCACCCCAACTCACCGACCGCGAGACCGAAGTGCTGCGCCTGGTCGCCAAGGGCCTGAGCTACAAGCAGATCGCCGAACGCCTGGTCATCTCGCACCGCACGGTCCAGAACCATGTCCAGAACACCCTGGGCAAGCTCCAGTTGCACAACCGGGTGGAGCTGGTCCGGTACGCGATAGAGCGCGGCCTCGACGACGCGTAGGCGGACCGGGTAGATCAACTACCCGACAATTCAACGGAATTGATCTCGGAATTGACCTTCCCGCCCATCCCTCTGTGACCTGGATCACCATTAGCGTGGCTGTCACAGGAAACCGCGGCGAAGGGATATTTCCATGCGCGTCGGAGTACTGACCGGAGGCGGCGACTGCCCCGGACTCAACGCCGTCATCCGGGGCATCGTCCGCAAGGGCGTTCAGGAGTACGGCTACGACTTCGTCGGCTACCGGGACGGCTGGCGAGGTCCACTCGAAGGCGACACCGTCCGGCTCGACATCCCCGCGGTGCGCGGCATCCTGCCCCGCGGCGGCACCATCCTCGGCTCCTCCCGCACCAACCCGCTGAAGCTGGAGAACGGCATCAGCCGCATCAAGGACAACCTCGCCGCGCAGGAGGTCGACGCGCTCATCGTGATCGGCGGCGAGGACACCCTCGGGGTGGCCGCGCGGCTCTGGGACGAGAGCGGCGTGCCCTGTGTCGGCGTACCGAAGACCATCGACAACGACCTGTCCGCCACCGACTACACCTTCGGCTTCGACACCGCCGTCGGCATCGCCACCGAGGCGATCGACCGGCTGCACACCACCGCCGAGTCGCACATGCGGGTCCTGGTCTGCGAGGTCATGGGCCGGCACGCCGGCTGGATCGCCATCCACTCCGGGCTCGCGGGCGGCGCCAACGTCATCCTCATCCCCGAGCAGCGCTTCGACGTCGAGCAGGTGTGCGGCTGGATCACCTCGCGCTTCAAGGCGTCGTACGCCCCGATCGTGGTCGTCGCGGAGGGGGCCATGCCCAAGGACGGCGACGTCGTGCTGAAGGACGGGACCCTCGACTCCTACGGGCACGTCCGGCTGTCCGGGGTCGGCGAGTGGCTGGCCAAGGAGATCGAGAAGCGGACCGGCAAGGAGGCCCGCACCACCGTCCTCGGGCACGTCCAGCGCGGCGGCACCCCGAGCGCGTTCGACCGCTGGCTCGCCACCCGCTTCGGCCTGCACGCCATCGAGGCCGTCCGCGACGGCGACTTCGGCAAGATGGTCGCCCTGCGCGGCACGGACATCGTCCGCGTACCGATCGCGGAGGCGACGGCCCAGCTGAAGACGGTCGACCCGAAGCTGTACGAGGAGGTCGGCGTGTTCTTCGGCTGATCCGGCGGAACGGGCGGAACGGGCGGAACGGGCGGAACTCCTGGAACCGGCGGAAGGCCGGATCCGGCTGATCCCGCGGAACGGCTGATCCGGCGGAACGGCTGATCCGGCGGAACGGGCCGATCGGGCCGGACGGGTCGGACCGGCTGCTCCGGTGGAAGGGGCTGGAGGGTCGGATCCGGCTGAACCGCCCGCAGCGGGGGCGGCTCCTGCGGTGCCCGGCGGAACGGCCCGAACCCGCTGATCCCGCGGAACCGTCCGCAACGGCGGCGGCACCCGGCGGAACCGGCGGAACCGGCCGATCCTGCCGGAACCGGCCGGGTCGGCAGAGCCGTCCGAAAGGCCTGGTCCGGCCGGACCGGCCGGACCGGCACTGTGGGGTTATGGGCCGTATATTCGGCCCATAACCCCACAGAACGGGAGCGGTCGTGGAGATCCTTGCCTTCGGCGTCCAGGCCGACGAGAAGCCGCTGATCGAGCGCGCGTTCGCAGGCCACCACGACATCCGCTGCCTGAGCGTCTTCCTCGACGAGGACACCGCCCCGATCGCCGCCGGCCACGAGATCGTCTCCACGAGCGTCAACGCCGAACTCGGCCCCCGCGTCCTGGAGATCCTCGCCGCCGGCGGCACCCGCCTGATCGCCCAGCGCTCCACCGGCTTCAACAACATCGACCTGGACGTCGCCGAACGCCTCGGCCTCACGGTCGCCCGCGTCTCGTCCTACTCGCCGTACTCCGTCGCCGAGTTCGCCTGGACCCTCGCGATGGCCGTGAACCGCCGTATCGTCCGCGCGGCGACCCGCACCCGCGACTTCGACTTCCGGCTCGACGGACTGATGGGCCGCGACCTGCGCGGCCGCACCGTCGGAGTCCTCGGCACCGGCAAGATCGGCGAGGCGTTCACCCGGATCGCCCACGGCTTCGGCATGCGCCTGCTCGGCTGGGACGTCACCGAGAACCCGGCCTGTGTGGAACTCGGCATGTCCTACGTCCCCAAGGACCAGCTCCTCGCCGAGTCCGACCTGGTCACCCTGCACGTCCCGCTGATGCCCGCGACCCAGCGGCTCGTCGACGCGGACGCCCTGAAGCTGATGAAGGACGACGCGATCCTCGTCAACTCCAGCCGCGGCGGCCTGATCGACACCGCGGCCCTCGTCGCCGAACTGCGCGAGGGCCGCTTCACGGGCGTGGGCCTCGACGTCTACGAGGCGGAGGCGGGCCTGTTCTTCCTGGACAAGTCCCTGGAGGCCGTCGACGACGACACCCTGGCCCGCCTGGTCACCTTCCCGAACGTCCTGGTCACCTCCCACCAGGCGTACTACACCGAGGACGCCGTAGGCCAGATCATCGAGGCCACCGTCCGGAACGTCCTCGACTACACGGCCGGCCGCCGCTCCGAGAACGTGCTCGTCCCGCGCAGCTGACCCACCAACTCCCGTACGACAGCAGCCCCGTTGAGCGTCAGCACCGACTCCGGGTGGAACTGGACCGAGGCGAAGCCAGGAGCCCGCAGAGCGTGCACCTCTCCAGCCTTGCTGCGGCTCACCTCGACTCCGTGCGCGGCCAGCTCGCCCAGCGCCTCGTCGTCGCAGTGCGCCACGAAGCTGTTGTAGAAGCCGACGGTCTCCTCCCGCCCGAACAGATCGATCGCCGTCTGCGCCCCCTGGTAGGGAACCTCCTTCCGTACGATCTCCAGCCCCAGCTCCGCCGCGATCAGCTCGTGCCCGAGGCACACGCCGAGGACGCCGTGCCGGTTCTCCCGGAGGACCTCGGCGGTCAGCGCCCGCAGGAACCGCATCTTGGCGTCGCTCATGTCGGAAGGGTCACCCGGCCCAGGCCCCAACACCACGGGCCCCTCGTGCGCGAGGACGGCCTCCCGCAGCCCCTCCTCGTCGTACCGCCGGACGGTCACCTCAAGGCCGCTCGACCGCAGCACATGCGCGAGCATCGCCGTGAAGGTGTCCTCCCCGTCGACGACCAGCGCGTGCCCGGTCAGCTCCTCGGACCGCTCCTGCATCCGCAGCCAGAACGGGGCGAGCGAGCCGCGGCGACCGTCGAGCGCGGCACGCACGCGTGGGTCGTCGGCCAGCCGGGGGCGCGTGCTCTCGTCGCGCGGCCGGGACGGTCGTACGCCGAGAGCCGCCAGGACCCCCGCCGCCTTCGCGTGGGTCTCCGCGACCTCGCTCGCCGGGTCCGAACCGCGCACCAGGGTGGCGCCGACCGGCACCCGCAGCCGGCCGGCCGGGTCGATGTCGGCGGTGCGGATGAGGATGGGGGAGTCGAGGGTCTGGGCGCCGCCGGAGTCCCGGCCGATCAACGCGAGCGCACCGGCGTAGTAGCCGCGCCCGCCGACCTCGTGCCGCTCGATGACCCGGCAGGCGTTCTGCACGGGCGAGCCGGTGACGGTCGCCGCAAACATCGTCTCCTTCAGGACCTCGCGCACGTCCAGCGAGGACCGGCCGCGCAACTCGTACTCGGTGTGCGCGAGATGGGCCATCTCCTTCAGCCGCGGCCCGATCACGACCCCGCCCATGTCGCCGACCGTGCACATCATCTTGAGCTCCTCGTCGACGACCATCGACAACTCCTCGATCTCCTTGCCGTCCGCGAGGAAGGCGAGGAGGTGTTCGGGCGTCGGACCCTCGGCCGGATAGCGGTAGGTCCCGCTGATCGGGTTCATGACGACGGTCCCGCCGGACATCCGGACGTGCACCTCCGGACTGGCCCCGACGAGCGTCCGCTCGCCCGTGTGCACGACGAACGTCCAGTACGCGCCCCGCTCCCCGACCAGCAGCCGCCGGAACAACGCCAGCGCCTCGGCCCTGCCGTACCCCGGGATCTCGCCCTCGTACGTCCGCCGGATGACGAAGTTGGCGCCCTCGCCCCGCCCGATCTCCTCCCG
The DNA here is from genome assembly GCF_043200035.1 of Streptomyces sp. NPDC048504. NCBI lineage: Bacteria > Bacillati > Actinomycetota > Actinomycetes > Kitasatosporales > Streptomycetaceae > Streptomyces > Streptomyces sp. NPDC048504. The sequence goes on along the minus strand of NZ_JBICXA010000003.1, from coordinate 395,845 downwards.
CAGCACCCGTCCGACGATCTCGCGGTAGGCCGCGTCGTCGACGTCGAAGCCACCGCCCTCTACCCGGACGTCGTGCGCGGGCAGTTGCGCCAGGGCGTCGGCGAGCGGGATCTCGTACGACTCCTCGGGGGTGAGGAAGGCCAGCGGGGTGCCGTCGTCGCGGACGTCGAAGCCGCGCTCGCGGATCTGGCGGTAGGGGATCAGGGCCAGGCCCTCGGCGGGGAGGTCGGCGAGGCGGTCGTAGGAGGCGACCGGGCCGAGCATGACCTCGATCACGTCCTGGTCGTGGCCCGGGGTGCGACGGCGCAGCAGGGCGAACGGGCGGGGATCGCTGAGCAGGTCGTCCAGATGCATGGGTCCTTGGTTCCTTCTCGTGGAGAGGAACGGACCCCGGACACACCGAAGGCCGCCCCTCGGGCGGCCTTCGCGGAGTACTGGGAGTACGCGCAGTCAGTGGGCCGCCGGATGAGCGGTCCACCACCAGTTACGGGTCGAATGCGCGAACATGGAGCGCACCCTACCCCACGCGCACCTGAGCGTGAGGGTGTCTCACCTGTCGAGCCGCGCGAAAATAGCTCGACACGACCCCGTAATGTTGAGGGCGTGACCGTGAACGCTAAGACCAGCGCCAGCGCTGGCAACACCTGGCGAGACCTGCCCGCGGCGCAGCAGCCCGAGTACCCCGACACCGAGGCTCTGCGCGCAGTGATCGCGGACCTCGAGTCGTATCCGCCGCTCGTCTTCGCGGGCGAGTGCGACCAGCTGCGCGCCCGGTTGGCGGCCGTCGCCAAGGGAGAGGCGTTCCTGCTCCAGGGCGGCGACTGCGCCGAGGCCTTCGACGCGGTGTCCGCCGACCACATCCGCAACAAGCTGAAGACGCTGCTCCAGATGGGCGCCGTCCTCACGTACGCGGCCTCCGTGCCGGTCGTGAAGGTCGGCCGGATCGCCGGCCAGTACTCCAAGCCGCGCTCCAAGGGCACCGAGACCCGTGACGGCGTGACGCTGCCGACGTACCGCGGCGACTCGGTCAACGGCTACGCCTTCGACGAGAAGTCCCGCGTCCCGGACCCCGAGCGCCTGAAGCGGATGTACAACGCGTCCGCGTCCACGCTCAACCTGGTCCGCGCCTTCACCACCGGCGGCTACGCGGACCTGCGCCAGGTGCACGCCTGGAACCAGGACTTCGTGAAGTCGTCCCCGTCCGGCCAGCGCTACGAGCAGCTCGCGCGCGAGATCGACAGCGCGCTGAACTTCATGCGGGCCTGCGGCACGGACCCGGAGGAGTTCAAGACCGTCGAGTTCTACTCCTCGCACGAGGCGCTGCTGCTGGACTACGAGTCGGCCCTGACCCGCGTCGACTCCCGCACCGGCAGGCTCTACGACGTCTCCGCGCACATGGTGTGGATCGGCGAGCGCACCCGTCAACTGGACGGCGCGCACATCGAGTTCGCCTCCCAGATCCGCAACCCGATCGGCATCAAGCTCGGCCCGACGACGACCGCCGAGGACGCGCTGCAGTACATCGAGCGCCTCGACCCGGACCGCGAGCCCGGCCGGCTCACCTTCATCGTGCGGATGGGCGCGGACAAGGTCCGCGACAAGCTGCCCGAGCTGGTCGAGAAGGTCACCGCGTCCGGCGCGACCGTCGCGTGGATCACCGACCCGATGCACGGCAACACGTACGAGGCGGCCTCAGGTCACAAGACCCGCCGCTTCGACGACGTGCTCGACGAGGTGAAGGGCTTCTTCGAGGTCCACAAGGGCCTCGGCACCCACCCGGGCGGCATCCACGTCGAGCTCACGGGCGACGATGTCACCGAGTGCGTGGGCGGCGGCGACGAGATCTTCGTCGACGATCTGCACCAGCGCTACGAGACGGCCTGCGACCCGCGCCTCAACCGCAGCCAGTCGCTCGACCTGGCCTTCCTCGTCGCCGAGATGTACAGGGACCAGTAGCCGTTTTGCCTGTTACAGCAGTGTGGGGGGGGGGGGGGGGGGGGCGCGCGGGCCCCCCCCCCCCCCCCCAATAATAAGGACGGGGAGTGCGCGTGGAGTGTGTTTATATCCACGTAGAGGTCAGGGACGCGC
>NZ_JBICXA010000003.1:0-393747 GCF_043200035.1 Streptomyces sp. NPDC048504 | reverse complement strand
CGCGCCTCCGGGGCGATCGGCTTTTCGTGCCGTTCCTGTTTTGTTTCTTTTTCTTGGGGGGGCGGGGGGGCCGCCACAACCCCCCCCCCCCCCCCCCCACGCCACTTTTACAGCTCCGGCGTGGCGGGTAAGGTTAGGTTAGCCTCACCGATTATCGGGATGGCACGACGACCTTCGATCCCGCCCGGGAGGTGACCCGCGTGTACGTCTGCAACTGCTTCGGTGTGACCGAGGCGCAGGTGGCGAGGCACGCGGAGGGCGGTGCCTGCACCCCCCGGCAGATAGCGTCGGCCTGCAAGGCGGGCACCGACTGCGGGTCCTGCGTACGCCGGATCCAGGCCCTGCTGGGCCGGGGCGCCTGCCCGCGCCGCGAGCTGTCCGACCAGGGCAAGCCGATGCTCGCCGAGATGGCCGGGCTGAGCGAACTGGCGGAGCTGACCGAACTGGCCGGACTGGAAGACGCGGCCTAGGGACGGTCCGTCGGGCAGGTGCTAACTGGGCTGCTCGATCTGCTGCGCGATGTACAGCGCCTCGCCGAGCTGCTCGATCAGCTGCAGCTGCGTGTCGAGGTAGTCGATGTGGTGCTCCTCGTCCTCAAGGATGTCCTCGAAGATGTTGGCCGACGTGATGTCGCCCTTCGTGCGCATCACCTCGATCCCGCGCTTGAGGCGGTCGATCGCCTCGACCTCCACCTGCCGGTCCGCCTGGAACATCTCGGTGACCGTCTGGCCGACCCGGACGTGGAACAGCCGCTGGTAGTTCGGCAGACCGTCGAGCATCAGGATGCGCTCGGTGATCTTGTCCGCGTGCTTCATCTCGTCGATGGACTCTTCACGCGTGTACTTGGCGAGCTTGGTCCAGCCGTTGTTGTCCTGGATGCGGTAGTGCAGCCAGTACTGGTTGATCGCGGTCAGCTCGCCGGTGAGCTGCTCGTTCAGGAATTCGAGGACCTCGGGGTCGCCCTGCATCGCAGAGGCTCCTTCCAGAAACGGGGGGAACTGGCGGGTTGCGCCGCATGATTGCACCGGCGCGAAGACGTCGTCCAGTAAGTGCATGCTTAGTATGAGTTGCCCGAATCCGCCCAGAGCCGGTCATGCGCACCGCCCCCGGTCTGTCAGGATGGAGTCATGGGTCAGAGAGGGGTCGAACAGCCCGAGCTTCCACCGGGCCAGCGGCTCCAGCGCGGCTGGCCGGTCACACACTACGGCCCGGTGCCCAAGTTCCGCCCCGAGCGCTGGGAGTTCAGGGTCTTCGGCGCCACCGCCGACGGCGACAAGCACTGCTGGAACCACGACGAGTTCACAGCTCTGCCCTACGACTCGGTAGTGGCCGATCTGCACTGCGTCACGAAGTTCAGCATGCTCGGCGCCGAATGGGGCGGCATCCCCGCCCGCACGATCCTGGACACCGCCCCGCCGGCCCCGGCCGTCACCCATGTCATGGTCTGGGCGGAGTACGGCTTCAGCGCCAACCTCCGCCTCGCCGACTTCGCCGCCGCCGGCACCATCTTCGCCACCCACAAGGACGGCGAACTCCTCACCGCGGAACACGGCTTCCCCCTCCGCCTGGTCGTCCCCCACCTGTACGCCTGGAAGGGCCCGAAGTGGGTCCGGGGCGTCGAGTACATGACGGCGGACCGGCGGGGGTTCTGGGAGGAGCGGGGGTACCACAACGTGGGGGATCCGTGGAAAGAGCAGCGGTACTCGTATCAGGAGGGGCCGGACGACGGCCCCGAACTCTGATGCCTCTCACTCGCCGTGGTGCCAAGGTCGCGTTCCGGTAACTGGGGGCGCATTCCGTGCCGAGAGCGCTACTCTGAGTGCCTCGCTTGGCGGGCGAGGCCACGGGCGGACTAGTTCACCTGGCCCTGCCGCATTCCGCTTGGCGACCACGGGGGATATCGGTCGGGGGACTACGGTGGGGCTGTTCGGCGAGCGCCATACCTTCATGGGCGGACTGGCTGCCGCTGATCGCGCGGCCCTTGCCGCGCTCGGCACCCGGCATCCGTACGCGTCGCAGGATCCCCTCATGGGCGAGGGGGAGCGCACCACGTTCGCCGTGGTCGTGCTCAGCGGCTGGTGCACCGTGTGGTCGACGACCGAGCGGGGCGGACGGCTGATCCTGGGGCTGCGTCAGGCCGGCGAGGTCGTCGGCGACATGGCGGCCCTCGACGGCCGACCGCGCAGCGCCTCGGTGAGCGCGCTCGGCCCGGTCACGGGCCTGGTCGTCACGGCGGAGCGGTTCCGCCGGTTCCTCGCCGAACGGCCGCACGCCAACGCCCTGTTGGTGGGACAGCTCACCGAACGGCTGCGCAGCGCCGACCACGAGCGCCGGGCCCTGGCCTCCATGACCGTGCTGCAGAGACTGTCGGAGCGACTGGTCGAACTCGCCGACCGCACCGGCCGGCCCGAGGGCACCGGCGTCACGATCAGACTGCCCCTCGCCCAGCACGAACTGGCCGCCTCCGTGGGATCCACCCGCGAGGCCGTGGCCAAGGCACTGCGACTGCTGCGCGAGCAGGGCCTGGTCCGCACCGGCCCCGGCACCCTGGCCGTCGCCGACCTGGAACCACTCCGGCTGCTGGCGAGCGGCGAGCACCGGGAGCGGGACACCTGAGGACACGCAAGTCCCGCGCTGTGTAAACGGCTACAGCGGCGACCCGTCGGTCCCGGGAACATCACAGGGGTCCGGGGTCGCCGGAACGGCAGGAGGGGAAAGTGATGGAGGGGCAAGCCGAGTACGGCTTCATCGTGAATCTGGACGCTCAGGGGTCGGGGCTGCTGTCCGACTCGGAGAAACCGGACATGCGGGCCAGACTCTACGAGGTGTCGGGCAAGGCCTTCGAACAGGCGGGCATCCGGGCGCCGCGCCTGTACCAGGAGGACCGGGGGGACGGGATTCTCAGCATCCTGACGTCCACCGTGGCGCCCAAGCGGGTGGTCGGCGAATGGCTGGAGTATCTCCACCAGAACCTGCGCGAGAGCAACGACCGGGCCAGGGTCCCGCTCAGACTCCGCGTCGGCATGCACATCGGTCCGGTCACCGCCGACGCCCACGGCCGCTCCGGCCGGGCCGTCGACCTGGCCTGCCGCCTCGGCGACTGCGATACGGCGAAGGCCGTCCTGGAACTGGCCCCGCAGGCCGCCCTGGTCGCGGTGGCCTCCGACCGGCTGTACGAGGAGGTCGTACGGCCCGGCGGGCGCTGGGTGGAGCCCGAGCACTACGCCGGCCGCGAGGTGAAGCTCAAGGAAGGCCCGCAGACCGCGTGGTTCATGGTCCCGGGGCTGCCGCAGCCGCCGTTGCCCGAACCCGGGAAGCCCTCGGTCGGCCCCTCCGGCCCCGCACCGGCCGCACCGGCCGCGCCGGAGGCGGCTCCCGGGCGCGTGATCAACAACCACAACCACGGCAGCGGGGAGATCATCAACAGCGAGCGGATCGAAACGATCAACATCGGCAGGTCCGCACACCCGGGCAGTGAGCGGTGAACGCGCAGAACCCGGCGCCCCCGGGGCCCAACCCGAAACCGAACCCCGGCGGGCAGCCCGCCGGAGCCGGGGCCCCGAACCCCCAGCAGGACCAGCAGCCGAAGGCCGAGCCCGTCGCCGGGTCCGAGCCGGCGCAGGACGTCATCGGGGGCGCGTCCGCCGACCCGCTGGCGGGGGAGGGACTGGGATCCGGCGCGGCGGCGTCCCGCGTCTACCGGTCTGCCGGACCCAGCTTCACCTCGCAGGGGTCGAGCACCCTGATCAGCGGCGGTTCCATCGGGGCCGTCAACCTGTTCGGACAGCACGGACCACGGCTCCTCGCGGGCCCGGTGCCGGAGGAGGAACTGCGCACACTGCGCCAGGTCTTCCAGGAGCCCGAGGGATACGGCGGACTCAAGGAGCAACTCCGGTCCCGGCGGCTGCTGTTGCTGTGCGGACAGCCCGGGACCGGCCGGATGTACACCGCCCTTTCCCTGGTGGACGACCTGACCCGGGGCAAGGTCTCCCGGCTCGACCCCGAGACCGATCTGGACGAGCTGGAGGCGGAACAGATCCACGAGGGGCACGGCTACCTCCTGGAGTCCTCGACCGCCGGACTGCCGGGCGAGGCAGGCCTGGACCGGTGGTGCGCCCTCCTCGGTGACCGCAAGGCGTACGCCGTCCTGCTGGCCGTGCCCGAGGTCGGCGACCTGTACTCCCAGGGCGGTCGCTACCACCGCCTCCACACCCCGGCCGCCGCCGCCGACGTACTGGAGAAGCACCTCGCGAACGAACTGGAGGACGTGCCGCCGTCGGCGCAGAGCACGGCACGGTCGGCCGCGACCGCCCCGGACGTGACCGCGGCGCTCGGCCTCGGTGAGCTCCGGCCGCGGGAGGCGGCCCGGTTCGCGGTGCTGGTCGCCAAGTACGCGCGCGGATCCCGTACCCATGCCGAACTCCTCGACGAATGCCGGGAGTTCGCCAAGGCGCAGGCCGCCGAGTGGTTCGTGGGAGGTCCGCGGTCCGAGACCCCGCAGCGGCTGCGGGACGCGGCCTACCGGATCGCCGTGGCGGTGCTCGGCGGGGCCTCGCTGAGCGCGGTCGCCGAGGCCGCGGAGATCCTCGCCTGGGAGCTGGCCGTCACCGTGGCCCCGGAGTCGACACCGGGCCGTCCGCTGTTCAGCGACGGTGTCGACGCCCGGCTTGTCTCCGCGCGCGCCGTGGCCGAACTCGGCGTGGAACAGGTCGGCGACGAGGACGTCCCGGTGCGCACGGTCCGGTTCCGGGGCGAGTCGCTCGCCGCCGCCGTCCTCATCCATCTCTGGGAGCACCGGCACAATGTGCGCGGTCCCGTGCTGCGCTGGCTGTCCGGGCTGTGCGAGGACGGCCGTCCCCAGGTCTGGGTCCGGGCCGCGGTCGCGGCGGGACAGCTGTGCCGGCTCGACTGCTCGCACACCGTGCAGGAACTGGTGCAGCCCATGGGCCAGGCCGACCAGCTCCGCCGCCGGGTCTTCGCCGCCAACGTGCTCGACGTGGCCGTGGCCTCCCCGGAGGTCGGCAGCGCGACCCGGGCCCTGGTCGCGCTCTGGGCGCGCGAGGGGGAGGAGAACCTGCGCTGGACGGCCGCAGCGGTGCTCGGCCGGGGCCGGGCCACCGTCACCGTCCGGGACTCGCTCGACCTCCTCGGCGGCATCGGCGTCTGGGAGGAGGGGAAGCTGAGGACCGTCGCCTCGGCCCAGGTCGCCCACTTCAGCGGCGCCAACTGCGACCCGGCGACCTTCCGGCGGATCCGCCTGTGGCTCTCCGACGAGCGGCGGCCGCACCAGGACCTCGGCCTGCAGAGCGCGATCTACCTGGCCGGCCTCTCCGTGGTCGACCTGTGGAACCAGCACCCGGACCTGGAGGGCTACGGCGACTGGCCGCTGATGCTGGCGCTGGCCGCCGTACGGCCCGAACTCGCCCCGGAACTCGCCGGGTTGCTGTGGACCGCGCTGCAGACCGGCCGGTCGTACGAGGCGGCCGTGGACACCCTGGCGGACTGGCTGCGCGGCTGCGCGGGCCGGGCCTGGGCGGAGCCGCTGGAGCGGTTCCTGCCGCTGCTCGTGCACGGGCCGGACGACCGGCACCGGTTGCTTTCACTGATCAAAGAACTGTCGGAAGACCCCGACAATCCGTTGGACGACCAGCAGGTCCGCCGCATGTGGGAGGCGGTCCAGGGAGCGGGAACACCATGAGCAACAACATGTGGGGCCAACAGGCCTGGCAGCCCCAGAACCCCCAGGGGGAGTTCGTCCTTCCGCACAACATCAGAGGCCCCTTCGTCACCGAGTTCACCCCGACGGGCCCCTACCGGCACCGCAGCAGCCAGGTCGCCTCGGTGCTCTTCTACCGCAACGGCGGACACAGCGTCGTCACGGTCCGCGGGGCCGAGCACCACAACAAACCCCTGATGGGAAAGCCGACTTCGGTCTGCTGGGTCGCCCGCGGCCAGCACCAGGTCTCCTTCCAGCTGGAACTTCCCACCTACGGGGACAAGTCACGCTTCAAGGCGGGCGCCGACGTCAACTGGGAGGTGCACAACTTCCATCTGGCCGCCGAGAAGCGGGTGGTGGACGTGGAGCGGATGCTCCGCCCGCCCCTTGAGGCACGGCTGCGCGGGATCAGCAGGCGGCACAACCTGGACTCCGCACAGCAGGCCGACGAGGCGATCCAGGACGAGCTGGCGAGCGGCCGCTGGAACGACTTCGGGGCCGAACTGGGCCTGTCCACCCAGGTGTTCATCCGCATCGACCTGGGCCAGGCCGCCTCCGACCACCATGCCAACATGGTGGCGGTGCAGTCGGACAGCGAGGTCCAGAGGGCCGTGGACGCCGCCAACAACGCGCGGATCGAGGCGAACATGGAGGTCGCCCGGGGGCTCATCGCCGCGGGCGAGGCCGAACAGTACGCCCACGTCCTGGCCCAGGACCCGTCCCGGGCGCAGGACATCCTTGGCGCGCTCCAGGTGCAGGCCCGGGAGCAGCGGCAGGGTGCCCTGGACTACCTCACCAACCTGATCAACCAGGGGGTGGTGCAGCGCCACCAGATCGACGACCAGGTACAGGCGCTCATCGACTTCAGCCGCACGGCCGCCCACGGTGTCTTCCAGAACGGACTGCCGCCCGCCCCGACCGCGCTGCCCGTTCCGCCGACCCCCCTCGCGCCGCCGGTCCCTCCGGTGCCGCTCATGCCGCCGCCGGCCGTGACGGGCGCTCTGCCGGTGCCGCCCGCCGCGCCGAAGCCGTACGCCGACGAGCCGCAGGACGCCACGCCGGACACCGGCACGGACGAGTCCGGCGGCCGGACGTGAACTCCCCGGAGCCCGTGATGCCGGACTCCGACACCGACGCCCGGTACGTCGCCGAACGGCTGCTGCTCACCGTGCGGGAGGACCTGGGCAGGGCGGATGTGAAGGCGTCCGTGCTGCTCTCCGGTGCCCTGGCGGTGCCCGCGCTGCTGATCGGCGGCGGCCGGGCGCCGGCCGGCGTCTCCGGCACCGGTCAGGTGCTGCTCGCGGGCGCCGCGGTGCTGTGGGCGGTCGGCACCGTCCTGCTGCTCGGGGTGATCCTGCCCCGCACCTGGACGGTACGCAGGACCGTGGGCCTGACGTTCTACGCCGACGCGGTCGAGGCCCGCGACGACCCCGAGGCACTGCTGCGCGGTGTCGCCGAGGCCGGCCGGGACCCGGTGCGCTGGCTGCTCACGCAGTTCCAGGACGTCAGCGTGATCCTCGCGGCGAAGTACCGCTTCCTGCGAGGGGCGTTGGCGCTGCTGGGCGCGGGGCTGGCGGTGGGGGCGTACGCGCTGGGCGCCGGCTGACGGCGGCCCGGGCGTCAGCCGTCCCGCAGCTTCTTCAGCCGCTCCACATCCGCCGCGTGCCCCTCCTTGCCGCCGGGCGTCTCGATGATCAGCGGTACGCCCGCGGTCGCCGGGTGGGTCATCAGGGCGCGGAACGGATCCTCGCCGATGTGGCCGGAGCCGATGTTCTCGTGGCGGTCCTTGTGGGCGCCGACGACGTCCTTGGAGTCGTTGGCGTGGATCAGTTTCAGCCGGCCTTCGCCGACCGTGTCCACCAGCAGGTCGAGGGTCTGGTGCATGCCGCTCGGGCCGGTCAGGTCGTGTCCGGCGGCGAAGATGTGGCACGTGTCCAGGCAGACGCCCAGCTTCGGGTGGGCGTCCAGCGCCTCGAAGTACGGTCCGAAGTCCCAGGTCCGCGAACAGAGCGAGGAACCCTGGCCGGCCGTCGACTCCAGGAGCAGGAACGGGTCGTCGTCGTGGGTCAACTCGTCGAGCAGCGGCAGCAGATGCTCGCGCACCTGGGCCAGGGCCACCGACCGCTCCCGCCCGCCCGTCGCGCTTCCGGTGTGCACGACGACACCGAGCGCGCCGATCTCCCGCCCGCGCCGCAGCGAGTGCCGTAGCGAATCAACGGACTTCTCCACGGTGGCCTCGGTGTGCGAGCCGAAGTTGATCAGGTACGGGGCGTGCACGTACGCCGGGATCGACTCGGCCTCGCAGGCGGCGCGGAACTCCTCGTCCTGGCGCGGGTTCCCGGCCGGTGTGGCCCAGCCGCGCGGGTTGGCGACGAAGACCTGCACGGTCTCGGCGGCCAGCTCACGGGCGTAGGACAGGCCCACGGAGTGGAGGCCGCCGGCCACGGGGACATGGCCGCCGACGGGGTTGCGGAAGACGGGGGAGGGGGACTCGCTGCTCACCCGTCCAGGGTGACACGCGCGCGTGCCGCCCCCGTCACCGGATGGTGATCGTGATCGTCGACCCCTTGGGAGCCTGTTCGCCCGCGTCCACGGACTGGCTCTTCACAGTGTCGCCGAACAGGCCGAGCAGGCCCCGGTCCTCCTTGACCTCGAAGCCGGACTGCTCAAGGAGCTTCGTCGCGGCGTCGACGCTCGCGCCGACCACGCTCGGGACCTCGACCAGCTCCGGGCCCTTGGACAGGGTCAGCGTCACCGTGTCGCCCTCGGCGGCCTGGCTGTCGCCGGCCGGGGTCTGCTGGGCGACCTGGCCCGCGTCGTACTCCGAGGTGATCTCGGTTTCCGACACCTTCACGGTGAGACCGGCCTCCTGGAGGTCCGACTTCGCGTCGTCCAGGTCCTCGCCGGTGACGTCGGGCACGTCGACCGCGCTGCCCTTGCTGACGGTCAGGGCTATAGCCGAGCCCGCGTGGCGCTCGGTGCCCGCCTCCGGGTCCGTGCTGATCACGAGGCCCTTGGGGACGTCGTCGCTGAACTCCCTGGTGACCATGCCGGCCGCCAGCCCGTCCTGCTTCAGCAGGGTCTGCGCCTTGGCCAGGCGGGTGCCGGTCAGGTCGGGGACCTTCACCGTCTCCGGGCCGTCCGAGATGGTCAGGGCCACCGAGTCGTTGTCCCGGATGCGGGCGCCGGACTCCGGGTCGGTGCTGATGACCGTGCCGCGCTTCACGGTGTCGGAGTACGCGTGGTCGACCTTCTTGACGTCGAGGCCGGTGTCCTTCAGCCGCTCCCTCGCCTGCGCCTCGGTCTTCGCCAGCAGCGGCGGGACCTTGGTGAACTGGCCGGAGTTGATGTACCAGACCCCCGCCCCGACCCCGACGATCAGCAGCAGGGCGGCGACGACCGCCAGCAGCCCGCGCCGGGGGAGCCGCGCCTCGCGCCGCCGGGGCGGCAGCGGCGGACCGCTCTCGAACCGGCTGGTCCGGTCGAACGTGTCACGCGGCTCGTCGTCCTCGTTGACCGGCAGCGGACGCGGCACGGTCAGCGAGCGCGGGATCACACTCGTACGGTTCTCGGCGTTGGGATACTCCGAGGTCAGCGCCTGCGGCGGCACCGCGTCCAACTGCTCGGCGCCCAGCCGCGACCGCGCCTCGCGGACAAGACCGAACAGCGCGACCGCGTCGTACGGCCGCAGGTCCGGGGTGCGCGCGGTGGCGGTGGCGACCAGCTCGTCCAGCTCGTACGCCAGCCCCGGCACGAGCGCCGAGGGCGGCGGGACGTCCTCGTGCAGGTGCTTGTAGAGCACGATCGCGGCGGAGTCCCCGTCGTGCGGCTTCTGGCCGGTGAGCATCTCGTACAGGACGACACCGCACGCGTACACGTCGACCCGGGGGTCGGCGGTGGTGCCCTCGATCTGCTCCGGCGCGAGATACGACACCGTGCCGAGCACGGACCCCGTGGTGCTGGTCACCGTGTCCACGGACCTGACCAGCCCGAAGTCGGCGACCTTGACCCGGCCGTCGTCCCCTATGAGCACGTTCTCCGGCTTCATGTCCCGGTGCACGAACCCGGCCCGGTGCGCGGCACCGAGCGCGGCCAGCACCGGCTCCAGGATGTCCAGCGCGGCCCGCGGCTGCAGCGCCCCGCGCTCGCGCAGCACGTCCCGCAGGGTGCAGCCGGCGACGTATTCCATCGCCAGATAGACGTACGACCGGTCGGCGCCCTGGTCGAAGACCTGCACCACGTTCGGATGCGCCAGCCGCGCCACGGACTTCGCCTCGCGGATGAACCGGTCCACGAAGTGGGCGTCGGCCGCCAGCGTCGGGTGCATCACCTTGAGCGCGAGAACCCGGTCCAGGCGGGTGTCCACGGCCCGGTAGACCGTGGCCATCCCGCCGACGGCGATCCGCGCGTCGACGCGATAGCGGCCGTCGAGCAACTGCCCGACGAGAGGGTCATGAAGGGTCGTATCCACGCAGGTGAGTGTACGAGCCAAGGCTGAAAGCACGGCCTTTTCGCCCGGTTTCGAGGCGGTACTGCAGCCGACCTGTGACGGATACCTCAGGGTGGGGCGGGTGTCTGCGGCCGGGCGCGGGCGGCGACCGGCAGCCGCCGACGGCGAGGACCCCCACGGGAGTGGTTCACCTCTTGGCCGACCGTAAACGGGTGGCGCGCGGGTGGGAGACGAAGCGGAAGTGCAGTACAGGGTGCCTAGAAAGCGGGCCGTTCAGGATCCAGTACCGCCAGGCCCTCCGCAGGAGAGGACGCTTCGGCGAAGTGCCTACGGGGGATACGCCCCGCCCGGAATGCCAGCCGCCCCGCCTCCACCGCGCTCCGCATCGCCGACGCCATCAACACCGGCTCCTGCGCCCGCGTCACCGCCGAGGCAAGCATCACACCGGCGCACCCCAGCTCCATCGCGAACGCCGCGTCGGACGCCGTACCCGCCCCCGCGTCCAGAATCACCGGCACGCGCGCGTGCTCGGTGATCAGCTGGAAGTTGTGCGGGTTGCGGATCCCGAGCCCCGAGCCGATCGGCGAGCCCAGCGGCATGATCGCCGCACACCCGACGTCCTCCAGCTTCCGCGCCAGCACGGGATCGTCGTTCGTGTACGGCAGCACCGTGAAGCCGTCGTCGACCAGGGTCTCGGCGGCGTCGAGGAGTTCGATCGGGTCGGGCAGCAACGTGCGCTCGTCCGCGATCACCTCAAGCTTGATCAGCGCGGTCCCCAGGGCCTCCCGCGCCAGCCGGGCCGTCAGCACGGCCTCGCCCGCCGTGAAGCAGCCCGCGGTGTTGGGCAGCACCCGGATACCGAGCCGCTCCAGGACGGACAGCACCGAGCCGTGCACGGACGTGTTGACGCGCCGCATCGCGACCGTCGTGAGTTCCGTACCGGAGGCCACCAGCGCGCGCTCCAGGACGTCGAGACTGGGCGCACCTCCGGTGCCCATGATCAGCCGGGACGTGAAGGACGTACCACCGAGGACGAAGAGGTCGTCGGCCATGGGTCAGCCTCCTTGGACGGCGGTGAGGACCTCGACGCGGTCTCCCTCGGAGAGGGACGTCGACGGCCACTCCGCGCGCGGGACGACGGTTTCGTTGAGGGCGGCGGCCACACCGGAGGGGGCCGGGACGAGGGACCGTACGAGCACGTCGAGGGGCGTGCCGGGAGCGATCTCCTGGTGCTCGCCGTTGACGGAGATGTTCATGCGGGCTGCTCCACGAGGTGCGTGCGGGCGAACCGCTTCGGGGTGAACGGGCGTGCCTCGTCCGGGAGTTCACCGGTACTGAGCGCGTGCGCCAGGGCGTCGCCGGTGACCGGTGTGAGCAGCACGCCGTTGCGGTAGTGCCCGGTGGCCAGCAGCAGTCCCGGCAGCGCGGTCGGGCCGAGCAGCGGCGCGTTGTCGGGGGACCCGGGGCGCAGTCCGGCCCGGGTCTCGGTGAGCGGCAGTTCGGTGATCCCGGGGACCAACTCGTGGGCGTCGCGCAGCAGTTCGTAGACCCCGCCCGCGGTCACGGTGGTGTCCCAGCCCAGTTCCTCGCTGGTCGCGCCGACGACCAGCTCGCCGTTCTCGCGCGGCACCAGGTACACCTGGCTGCCGCGCACCACGGCCCGCACGGTCCGGCTCAGGAACGGCGCGTGCCGCTCCGGCACGGTCAGCCGCAGCACCTGCCCCTTCACGGGCCGTACGGGCGGCAGGACGTCGTCCGGGACGCCTTTCAGCTGCCCGCTGAGGCTGCCCCCCGCGAGGACGACCTGGCCCGCGCCCAGCACCTCGCCCTCGCGCGTGACGACCCCCGTGGCGCGGTCCCGCTCGACCGTGAGCCGCTCGGCCCACGTCCGGTGGAAGACGACCCCGGCGCGCTCGCAGGCGGCCACCAGCGCGCCCGCCAGCCGCCGCGGGTCGACCTGGTGGTCCCCGTCGACCCTGAGCCCCCCGCGCACGCCCGGCGCGAGCATCGGCTCCAGGCGCCGGCACTCGCGCCCCGACAGCCACTCGGAGTCGAGCCCCGACTGGTGCTGCAGGGCGTGCAGTTCGCGCAGATGGGCGCGGTCGTCGGCGTCCAGGGCGACGGCGAGCGTGCCGCAGCGGCGGTAGCCGAGGTCGAGGCCGGTGAGGTCGGTCAGCTCGGCCGCGAAGTCCGGGTAGCGGTGCGCCGAGGCGAGGTTGAGGGCGAGCAGGGTCTGTTCGCCGTAGTGGAGTTCGGTGACGGCGGCCAGCATCCCGGCGGCCACCTGGGCGGCCCCGCCGCCCGGCTCCGGGTCCACCACGGCCGTGGCGAAGCCGCGTTGGGCCGCGCGCCAGGCCGTGACCAGGCCGATGATCCCGCCCCCGACGACGAGGACGTCTGACGTACGTGCAGGCATGGGCGTCCAGCCCCTCCCTTCGCCGGCATGACCCGGATCAGGTTCGTACGGTCGGAGGCCGCCAGCCTCCCTCTCAGCCCGGTACGTCCGGACTCCCGCGAGTGCTTTACGTTGGCCACCCTAGCCCGCTGTCACCTGTCCCAGTAAGGGAGCCTCTGTCCATGGCCCGCTCGCTCGACGGTCTCGTCCTCGCCCCCGTCGCGGACCAGGCCCCAGGTCAGGTCGGCACCCGCACCCGGTTCGCGTACCACGAGCAGGACGGCGAGATCTGGGCCGAATACGCGGGCGGCGACGTCCTACGGGGGCGTCTCGTCGGCACGCGCGCGGGGGACCGCATCGACTTCAGGTACGTGCAGTTGAAGACGGACGGGACGACGTCCTCCGGGCACTGTGTGTCCGAAGTGATCGAACTGCCCGACGGCCGCATTCGCCTCGAAGAGACCTGGGAGTGGGAGTCCCAGCCGGGAAACGGGACCAGCACTGTGGAACAGGTCACCTGACGCGCCCGCTGACTGACAAATTGTCAGGTGTCTATGGTGATCGAGTGAGCGAGCAGACGCGGGACCAGGGCACGGTGACAGGGCGGCGTGCGGTCGTCGTCGGCGCGGGCATGGCCGGGGTGCAGACCGCGGTCGCGCTACGGGACCAGGGCTTCACCGGCACCGTCACGCTGATCGGCGCGGAACCCCATCAGCCGTACGACCGGCCCCCGCTGTCCAAGGCCGTCCTGCTCGGCAAGGCCGAGGGCTCCGCCTTCGACGTCGACTTCGAGGCGCTCGGCATCGAAGTGCAGCTGGGGCGCGAGGTGGTGGGCGTGCGCCCCGCCGACCACGAACTGGACACCGCCGAGGGCCCGGTGCCCTACGACGTCCTGGTGCTCGCCACCGGCGCCGAACCGATCCGGCTGCCGGGCGCCGAGGGCATCCCCGGGGTGCATCTGCTGCGCACCCTGGACGACGCCGAGCGGCTGCGCCCGGTACTCGCGCGGCAGCACGACATCGTGGTCGTCGGCGCGGGCTGGATCGGCGCCGAGTTCGCCACGGCCGCGCGCGAGGCGGGCTGCGTGGTGACCGTCGTGGAAGCCGCCGACCGGCCGCTCGCGGGGGCGCTGCCCGCCGAGGTAGCCGCGCCGATGGCCGCCTGGTACGCCGCCGCCGGAGCCACACTGCGGACGCACGCACGCGTGGCGCACGTCGAGCCCGGCGAGGTGGTCCTCGACGACGGCTCACGGCTGCCCGCGGGCGCCGTCGTGGTCGGCATCGGCGCCCGCCCCGCCACCGCCTGGCTGACCGGCTCCGGCATCGAACTCGGCGCGCACCGCGAGGTCCTGGCCGACGACCGGCTGCGCACCTCGGTGCCGGACGTGTACGCGGTCGGCGACTGCGCCTCCTTCCCTTCGGGAAGGTACGGCGAGCGACTTCTCGTCCACCACTGGGACAACGCCCTCCAGGGCCCGCGCACGGTCGCCGCGAACATCGTGGGGGAGAGCCCGGCGGTGTACGACCCGGTGCCGTACTTCTGGTCGGAGCAGTTCGGCCGGTTCGTCCAGTACGCCGGCCATCACGCGTCCGCCGACACCACCCTGTGGCGCGGCGACCCGGCCACCCCGGCGTGGAGCGTCTGCTGGCTGCGCGGGGACCGTCTGGTGGCCCTCCTGGCGGTCGGCCGCCCCCGTGACCTGGCCCAGGGCCGCCGGCTGATCGAGTCGGCCACGCCCATGGATCACGCACTGCTGGCGGATGCTTCTCTCCCGATGAAGGCGGCTATCGCCTAGTTCGTCCCCCCGAGTCGGACCGGCCCGGCTTCCGACTGTCAGTCCGGGATGGCACGCTGTTTACGTGACCGAGATTGACGCAAAGATCGATGCTCTCGTCCCCGCCTGGCTCACGCTGCCCGACATCGCAGAGTTGCTCGATGTCGAGGTGACACGCGTGCGGCAGCTGGTCAAGGACGGCCAAGTCATCGCCGTACGCCGTGGTGAGAACCGCGCGCTGCACGTCCCCGCCGCCTTCATCGACGGGGCCGAGCAGAAGGTCGTCAAGGGCCTCACGGGGACCCTGACGCTCCTGCGGGACGACGGCTTCTCCGACGAGGAGATGCTGGAGTGGCTCTTCACCCCCGACCCCAGCCTGCCCGGCACCCCCGCGCAGGCACTGAGTGAGAATCGCGGCACGGAGGTGAAGCGCCGCGCCCAGGCGCTCGCCGTCTGACCCGCACGACCGAGAGGTGTACGGGCCGCGGCGACGCGAGGGCCTGCCCGACAATGCCCTGCCCGCGGCCCGTACGCGAGACCACCACACGACCAGCAGGACAACGGGGGACACACGCATGCCCGACACCGCCGCAGCCGCCGCCCGCGCGGAACTCGCCGACGCCCGGGTCTACCTCTGCACGGACGCCCGCCGACGCCAGGGCGACCTCGCGGAGTTCCTGGACGCGGTCCTGGCCGGCGGGGTCGACATCGTGCAGCTGCGCGACAAGGGCATGGAGGCCGCCGAGGAACTGGAGCACCTCCAGGTGTTCGCCGACGCCTGCGCCCGACACGGCAGACTCCTCGCGGTCAACGACCGCGCGGACGTCGCCCACGCCGCCGGCGCCGACGTCCTGCACCTGGGCCAGGGCGACCTCCCGGTCCCCGCGGCCCGCGCGATCCTCGGCGAGGACATCCTGATCGGCCGCTCCACGCACGCCGAGTCCGAAGCGGCCGCGGCCGCCGTCCAGGAGGGCGTGGACTACTTCTGCACCGGCCCGTGCTGGCCCACCCCCACGAAGCCCGGCCGCCACGCCCCCGGCCTCGACCTGGTCCGGTACACGGCCGCCCTGGGCACCGACCGCCCCTGGTTCGCCATCGGCGGCATCGACCTCGGCAACCTCGACGAGGTCCTCGAAGCGGGCGCCCGCCGCGTCGTCGTCGTACGGGCCATCACGGAGGCCGACGACCCGGGCGCGGCGGCGACGGAGTTCGCGAAGCGGCTGCGGCAGCTCTGACAGGCGTCCAGGAAGTCGCGCTGCTGTCCGATGGGTGGACAAGAGGGCGACAAAACAGGCAAATTCCCACTTCCGGTTGGGTGACCGCCGCCCCCTGACTAACCTGCGGGTATGGCCTTCGGAACCGCATCCACCAGGACTGATCGCGCACGCACCGTGCGGGACATGCTCGCGACCGGCAAAGCGACGTACTCGTTCGAGTTCTCCGCGCCGAAGACCCCCAAGGGCGAGCGGAACCTGTGGAGCGCGTTGCGGCGGGTCGAGGCGGTCGCCCCCGACTTCGTCTCGGTGACCTACGGCGCCGGCGGCTCCACGCGCGCGGGCACCGTCAGGGAGACCGAGCAGATCGTCGCCGACACCACGCTCACCCCGGTCGCCCACCTCACCGCGGTCAACCACTCCGTCGCCGAACTGCGCAACATCATCGGCCAGTACGCCGACGCCGGGATCCGCAACATCCTCGCCGTGCGCGGCGACCCGCCCGGCGACCCGATGGCCGACTGGGTGGCGCACCCGCAGGGGCTGACGTACGCGGCCGAACTGGTGCGGCTCATCAAGGAGTCGGGCGATTTCTGCGTCGGTGTCGCCGCCTTCCCGGAGATGCATCCGCGCTCCCCGGACTGGGACACGGACGTCGCGCACTTCGTCGACAAGTGCCGGGCCGGCGCCGACTACGCGATCACCCAGATGTTCTTCGAACCCGAGTCGTATCTGCGGCTGCGCGACCGCGTCGGAGCCGCGGGCTGCGCGACCCCGGTCATCCCCGAGGTCATGCCGGTGACCAGCGTGCGGATGCTGGAGCGGTTGCCGCAGCTCAGCAACGCCGACATCCCGGCCGCTCTGAAAGAGCGAATCCTCACAGCCAAAGACGATCCGGCCGCTGTACGCTCGATCGGAATCGAGTTCGCCACCGAGTTCTGCGCCCGGCTGCTGGCCGAGGGAGTCCCCGGACTGCACTTCATCACGCTCAACAGCTCCACGGCGTCACTTGAAATCTACGAGAACTTGGGCCTGCACCACCCACCGCAGGCCTAGACCGGTCGCTCCGGAATAGGACACACTGCGTAGCGGCCACTGGGAGAGGGGCGTACATGGGCTGGACGGTCCTCTACATCGCGTTCGGCATCGTCGCACTGTGGTTGCTCGGTGAGGTGCTGCTGCAGTACAAGGCACGCCTGCGCTGGCGGCTGCTCGCTTTCGTCGGCTTCCTGGGCGTCGTCCTCGGAGTGCTGATTCCCTCCGTCGTCGTGATCGGCCTGGGCGCCGTGGCCTTCGCCGTCGGCCAGACCTACGTCACCCTGTCGTTCCGCCGCGGCTTCGAAGCCGGCTGGGCGGTCTCCGGCCGGCCGGGCGCGGGCGGCACCAAGCGCCGCCGCGGTGAGCCCGACGAGCAGGACCCGAACCTGGACGTCTCCGGTCCCGAAGGGGCGGAGGACGGCTTCCAGGAGCACGGCCAGAACAAGGCAGCCTTCGGCCAGGACGACGACTACGACCGCGACGACGTGTTCACCCCGAACCGCCCCGTCGCCCCCACGGCCGCCGAGACCACCTCGGTCTACGAGCCGCAGCCCCTCCCGGACGACACCGGCTCCTACGGCGTGTACAGCGCCGCCGCGTACGCCAACGCCACGGACCCCAACTACGAGGGCACGGACCAGGCGTACGCCGCGGCGGCCGCGGGCCAGCCCCAGGACCAGGCCTACGCGGCGGCCGACCAGAACTACGGCTACGACAACAACTACGCGGGCTACGACCAGCAGCAGTACGGCTACGACACGACCGGCCAGCAGCAGTACGCCGCCTACTCCGACCCGTACATCGGCACCCAGACCTACGGCGGCACCGGTTACGAAACGGGCTACGACGGTCAGCAGCAGTATCCCCAACAGGGCTACACGCAGGACCAGTACGGCAACGGCGGCTACGGCGGCGAGACCCCGGCCGGCGGCGTGTGGGTCCCGCAGCAGCGCAACGACGAGACCTACGGCGGCGAAATGCCGCCGGAGCAGCAGTACCCCTACCAGGGCGACGGCCAGCAACAGCCGCAGCAGCAGCCGCAGTCGGGCCCCGGCTACGACGAGCAGTACCGTTTCTGAAGCCTACTGAGACCCCCTGAACCGGGGTCCTTCCACGATCAGTCCGGCGACCAGCGCCCCCGACATACCGGCGTGCGCAAGCCCGCCGCCGGGGTGGGACCAGCCGCCGACCCGGTAGAGCCCGGGCACGCGCGTGCTGTTCGCCGGGTGCAGGAAACGGCCCTGCCCGGCGGCGAGCGAGGGCGCGGGCACGGCGCCGAAGCGGGCGCCCGTCTCACCCTCCGTGTGTTCCGGGGTGCGCACCTCGTGCCACATGAGGCGCTCCCGCAGCCCCGGTACGGCCCGCCCGGCGGCCTCCAGGAGGAAGTCCGTGTACCGCCGGACCGTGCCCTCGTCGTCCCAGCCGGCCTCGCTCGACAGCACGGCGGAGACCACCGCGGACTCGTGGTCACCGTCCGGCCGGAGCGCGGGGTCGTCGGGGCGCAGCACCGTCACCGTGGGACAGCGGGGCTCGTCACCGCCGGGGGAGGCCAGGAGGTCCAACTCGGCCTCGCGGTCCGGGGCGTGGACCACCGTCCGGTGAACGGCCCCGTCCTCACGCGGGCCGCGCAAGGCCAGCAGCAGCGTGCACCGCACCGGCCGGTGTGAGTCCGCGTCGGCCCGCACATCGCCGTCCTCGTCCAGCGGACGCTCCGTCAGGGCCCGCAGCCGCGCGGGGTCCACGTCCGCCACGACATGGTCCGCGTCGGCCATGGTGCCGTCGGCCAGCTCAATCCCCGCCGCCCGCCCGTCCTTCTCCAGCACCCGGGTGACCTCGGCCCCGAAGACGAACTCGACCCTCCTCGCCACGCACCGCTCGTACACCGCGCGCGCCAACTCCCGCATGCCGCCCGGCACATACCAGGTGCCGAAGGCGTGCTCCATGTACGGCAGCACGGCCGCGCTTGCCGGAGCGGTCCGGGGATCGAGGCCGTACGCGAGCGCGTGGCTCTCCAGGAGGGCGGTCAGGCGCTCGTCGCGCAGCTCCCAGGCGCAGATCTCGGCGAGGGTGCCCGCCCGCCGGGTGCGCAGCAGCTTCTTGTGCGGGACCGCCGGATACGGCTCCTGGTCGGCCAGCACCGACCAGTTGGGCCACAGGGGCTCCTCCAGGAGCGGCCTGCGGGTGCGGTCCCAGGCCTCGCGGGCCCGGATCAGGAAGTCGCCCCAGCGCTGGCCCGCGCCGCCGCCCAGGGCCTCGTCCAGGGCCGTGACGACGCCCGCGCGGGACGCGTTCGGCAACGACACCTCCGTGCCGTCCGCGAAGACGTGCCGGGACGACGGGTCGACCTGGACCAACTCGACCAGGTCCTCCAGCGGCTCCTTGCCGGTCTTGATGAACAGGTCGCGGTAGACCGCGGGCACAGACAGCAGACCGGGGCCGGTGTCGAAGGAGAACCCGTCCCGCTCGAATCGGCGCACCGCACCGCCGTACGTCTCCGTACGCTCGTACACCGCCACCCGGTGGCCCGCGACGGCCAGCCGGGCAGCGGCCGCCATCGCGCCCATGCCGGCGCCGATCACCGCAATCCGTGCCATGCCCGCGACTTTATCGGCCGCCACTGACAGTCCGGTCGCGGGCGGTCACCAGGGGTCGTGGTCCGATGGCTGTCCGGGCGGGTGTCCCACCTGCGCGGCGAGCCGTTTCTCCTCCCGGCGCTGGGCCCGGCGGCGCAGGAACCGCCGGATCCGCGAGACCAGGAAGAACAGGACCGTGAGCCCGGCCACCAGCAGCACGGCCGCGATGATCGCCGCCGCCTGGGGATGGAACATCGCGAACGAGACGATCCCGCCGACGCCGAGGTCCTCCGCGAAGCTCATGATCACGTTGCTGAACGGCTCCGGCGAGGTGTTGATCGCCATCCGCGTCCCGGCCTTGACGGTGTGGCTGGCCAGCGCCGACGAACCGCCGATCAGTCCCGCCACGACATCGTTCATCGAACCGCTGTGGCCCGCGAGCACCGCCCCGACCCACGCCCCGGCGGCCGGCCGGATCACCGTGTGCACGGAGTCCCACAGGGAGTCGACGTAGGGGATCTTGTCGGCGACCGCCTCGCACAGGAACAGGACGCCCGCTGTGACGAGGACCTCAGGGCGTTGCAGCGACTCGGGGACCGCGTCGGTCACTCCGGTCGCGCCGAAGATCCCGAGCAGCAGCACCACCGCGTACGCGTTGACGCCGCTGGCCCAGCCGCTGGTGAAGACCAGGGGGAGTACGGACACGGAGGCGATAGTAACCACTCGGCAACATGGCGTCCTGGGCCTGAGTGCGTACGGCTGAGTATCCGTACCTAGGGAGTGAGATGAGTACGCGCGCGGATGGGGTGCGACCTGCGCGAACGAGAGAGTAGGGGCACGGAAAGGGGCGCGGCTCCGGTACCGCCGACACGGGGCGGCGGAACGGGGCCCGCGCCCTTGGCCGCTCCTTCCGCCGGACTCTCGGCGGAAGAGAGGCACGGGGGAACCCTGGGACTGACCAACGGGGGTTCCGACAGGGGGAACGTACGGGGGAGCACAAGGAGGCGCCGGTTCGGGGTGGCCCGCGGGGGACGCGGCCACAACGGACCGGCGCTTCTGCTTGTGACCTGTCGTCCTGTGACCTGTTGTCAGCGGCCGCCGCTGACCCGCCCCTGGAGCAGCCGGGACAGCGCCGCGTGGACGTCGTCCAGGGAGCGCTCCGGCTGGAACGACTGCCAGTCCAGGGCGGCCACCACGACCATGCCGATCAGCGCGGCCGCGGTCAGCCGGACATCGATCTCAGGGCTGAACTCGCCATTGGCCACGCCCGCGTGCAGCACGTCCTCGATCGCCGCGTTCACCTGCTGCCGTACCACCATGAGCGTGGACTGCCAGGCGCGGTTGGTGCGCCACAGCTCGGCCACGTAGAGCTGGGTGAAGGACGGGTAGCGGGCGATGAAGACGAGGCCCGCGCGGACCATCGCGTCCAGGGCGTCGACCTTGCTGCCGCCGTCCCGGGCCGTCTGCTCGGCCGCCTCCCGCAACGAGGCGGTGAGGAGTCCCACGCCGTGCCGCAGCAGCTCCTCGAAGAGGACGGACTTGCTGGCGAAGTTGTAGTAGACGGTGCCCTTCGCGACCCCGGCACGCTCGGCGATCTCGTCCACCGTGGTGGCGGAGAAGCCTTGTTCGGCGATGAGCGTGACGGCCGCCTCGTAGAGCTTCTGCCGGGTGGCCTCGCGGCGCGTGCTGCCGCCCGACGGGGTGCTGCTGCTTTCCATGGGCCTGATTGTCACAGGCCCGGCTGCCGCCGCGGGCACGGGTGTCGAGGTCCCGCGCGCGCTCACAGGCTCAGCTCCGGGTGCAGCCGGTCGAGCGTCCACACCTGGCGGCGGCGCGCCGACAGCGCGGTCAGCGCGAGCGCCCCGGCGGTGAAGGCGACGAGCACCACGCACGCGTGCCACACGGGTCCCAGGCCACCGCCCGTGATGAGCCTCCGTAGGGCCTCGACGACGTAACTCATCGGCAGGAAGGGGTGGATCGCGTTGAAGAAACCCGGACTGGTCTGCACCGGATAGGTGCCGCCCGCCGACGTCAACTGGAGCATCAGCAGGGCGAGTACGAGGATCCGGCCCGCCGCTCCGAAGCGTGCGTTCAGCCACTGCACGATGGCCGCGAAGCACGCCGTCACCAGGAACAGGAAGCCGACCGTGCCGGCCGCCCGCGCCATCTCCAGGCCGATCGCCCAGTGCAGTACGGCCATCAGGGCCACCGTCTGGAGCACCCCGACCGCGACCACCGGCAGCCAGCCCGCGAGCGCGATCCGCCAGGCCGAGGCACCGGCGGCGAGCGCGCGCCGGCTCATGGGCGCGATCAGCATGTAGGCCACCATCGCGCCCACCCACAGGGACAGCGGGATGAAGTACGGGGCGAATCCGGTGCCGTAGTTGGGCGCCTTGTGCAGGTCCTGGGAGGCCAGTTGGACCGGGTCGGCCATGACACCGGTGCGCTGGTCGCGGTCCTGCTTGTCGTAGTCCGGGATCTGCGCGGCGCCGTCGTGCAGACCGCCGGCGAGCTTCCCGGAGCCGTCGACGAGCCTGTACAGGCCGCCGTTGAGGTCCACGGCGCCCGTCCTCAGCCTGCCGACACCGGCGTCCAGGTCGGCGGCGCCTGCCTTCGCGGTGCCGAGCCCGGTGTGCAGGGTCTTGGCGCCCGCGGCCACCTTCGAGGCACCGTCGTTCAGCCTGTTGACCTTGGCCACGGCGTCGTCGAGGTCCTCGGAGAGGTGCGGGGCGCGGTCGGCGAGCGCCTGGGCCTGCGTCTGGAGCGTGGCCAGGTTCGTGTCGAGCTTCTTCAGGTCGCCGTTCTGGTCGGCGACCAGGCTGTTCACGTCGTCGGCGACCTTGGCCACGTCGGAGGCGGCCGTAGCGGCCTTCTTCAGGTCGGGGCAGGCGTCATCCTTCAGGACGACGCCTTCGCAGCGTGCCCTGTAGACGTCGTCCAGGGTGTCCGAGGCCGCGTGCGCGCCCTTGGCGGCGACCGGCGCCGTCTTCACCAGGACATCGAGGTTCCCGCGGATGGTCCTGGCGGAATCGGCGACCAGTTGGGCGGTGTCCCCGATGGTCTTCTCGTTGTCCTTGAGGAAGGGACCCACCTTGTCGGCGACCCCGTTGACCGTGTTCGCGAGGGTCTGCGTCCCCGCCGCCACCTGCCGCGAGCCGTCCTCCAGGTCGCCCGCGCCCGTGTCCAGCTTCTTCAGGCCCTTGGAGAGCTTGCCGCTGCCCTTCTTGGCGTCCTTCAGGCCGTCGGCGAGATCCTTGGAACCCTCCTCGGCCGTACCGATGCCGCCCTTGAGCTTGTCGGCGCCGTCCGCGGCCTTCACGGTCTGGCCGTGGATGTCGGAGAACGACACGAAGATCCGGTCCAGGAAGGTCCGCGAGGCCTTGGTGGACGCGGCCGACCGCACCTCGCTGAACACCGTCCGGGAGATCTGCCCGACGATGTAGTTGTTCGCGTCGTTCGTCCGCACCTGGAGCGCGCCCGTCTCCGGGGAGTCGCCCGCGCTGGAGGTGACGCGCTCGCTGAAGTCGGCCGGCATGGTCAGCGACAAGTAGTACGTGCCGTCCTCGACCCCCTTCCGCGCGGTGGCCGCACTCACCTCGTGCCAGTCGAACGTCCCGCTGTCCCGCAGCCCCTTGGTGATGTCGTCGCCCGCCGTGACCCTCTTTCCGTCGGCACTCGCCCCCTTGTCGTCGTTGACGAGCGCCACGGGGATACGGTCCAGGCGGCCGTACGGGTCCCAGAAGGACCACAGGTACAAGGCGCCGTAGAGCAGCGGCAGCAGCAGGAGGGCGACGAGCGCCGCGCGCGGCAGCTTCCCCCTGCCGAAGCGCCTGAGCTCAAGCGCGGCCAGTCGTGGCGCGTGCATCGGCCTTCTCCGTCCCCTCGGTGGACACCGCTACGACAGTCGTTCCGGAATCGGCGAGCGACCTCAACAGCGCCCAGATCTCTGCCCGTTCGGCATCCGAGAGCTTGAGGTCGACGTCGTCCACGCCGAGCAGCGCGGGCCGCCCGATGAGCGCAAGCGCGATGGACAGCCGCAATTCCTGCGGCCGTTCCAGATCCCGTACGGCGGTCCGCGCGCCCTTGGGCAGCGCCTCGCGGTCGAGCCCGGCGGCGGTCAGCGCCCCCTCGATCCGCAGCCCCGCCTCCACGGCGCGCTCGGTGCGGGGCCGCAGCAGCCCGCGTACCGAGTCCCCGAACCGCCGTTGCAGCAGCGCCCGTTCGCGCAGATGCTCGCCGACGGTCAGCGCCGGTTCGAGGTCGGTGACCCCGGCAACATTGGCCAGCGCGCTGACCCGCCGCACGGCCGCCGACTGCTTCGGGAGCGTGAACTCACCCACGGCGGCGGTCCCTTCGGACGCCTTCATCCGCCCGGTGAGCGCGAGCAGCAGACTCGTACGTCCGGACCCGGACGGCCCCTCGACGGCGATCAGCGAGCCGGGCCCGGCGTCCAGGGAGACCCCCCGGAACGCCCAGCCACGCGGCCCCTCGACCCCGAAGTCCTCGGCTGTGACACCGACCCCGCTCACGGTTCCCCGCCCCCTGCCCCAAAGCCAACTTTTGAACTGACTGGTCAGTGCAAAAAGTAGCCCGAACCTTCGATCGAAGCAAAAGCGCAGGTCAGAACGGATTGTCAGTGCCATACCCCACGATGGGGCACATACGGCACTACCTGACTGGGCGTGCCGTCACACGACGACAGGAGGTTCGTCATGGCCAACTCGTCCGCAGCCGCCGCCCGTCGGCGCCGCGCCTCCGGCCCTGCCCCCTCACTGACCGGCCCGGCGAGCGACGTGCACCCCGTGCTCCGCCGGGCCACGGCCCCACCAGCCGCCCTCGACCTCCTCGCCCAGGCCCGCGCGGGTCTGGACGAGGCAGCCGTCCTCGAAACGTCGAACGAGCGCTACGCCACGGCCCACTTGGCCGCCCTGCGCACCGCCGCCGCGGTACTCGCCGCGCGCGTCCAGCCCGAGCCCACGGCCCGGCGCCGCGGCCGTATCCGCAGCGCCTGGGAAGTGCTCCCCGAGATCGCGCCCGAACTCACCGAGTGGAGCGCCCTGTTCGCCTCCGGCGCCCGGCGCCGCGCGCGGGCCGAGGCGGGCATCCAGGGCGCGGCGACCCGCCGGGACGCCGACGACCTCATACGCGACGTGGCGATGTTCCTGCGCCTGGTCGAGCGGGTGCTCGTCCTCCAGCCGGTCCTGCCCCAGCCACGCCAGGACCCGGAGCGGCCGGGGGACCGCGCGGGGTGAGCAGCGCCCCAAAGGGGCGCGGGGCAGTATCGATATGCTGCTCCGCCGCGTGAGACACATGACCAGGTACGGCACCGGAGGCAATAGGGTGGAAGGCGCCTGAAGCCTTCCCTCCGCCCGCACCCGGGCCGGGGAGGCAGCCCGTTCGCTCCGCCGTGCACAGGCGGTGCCGCGCCGAGGAGTCAACTGCCGTGTCGGACCCGAGCCGCCCCCGCGCCTCCCTCCGTACCGCCGTGGTCTGGGACGTCCTTCAGGACGCCCTCGACCGGCGGGTCAAGGCCACGGGTCGGGACGCGCTGGACGTCCTCGACACCGGAGGCGGCAGCGGCAACTTCGCGGTGCCCGTCGCCCGCCTCGGGCACCGCGTCACCGTCGTCGACCCCAGCCCGAACGCGCTGTTCGCGCTGGAGCGCCGCGCCGCCGAGGCCGGTGTCGCCGACCGCGTGCGGGGCGTCCAGGGCGACGCGCACGGCCTCTTCGACGTGGTCGAGCGCGGCGGCTACGACGCGGTGCTCTGCCACGGCGTCCTGGAGTACGTGGACGACCCCGCCGAGGGCGTCCGCACGGTGGTGGCCGCGCTGCGCCCCGAGGGCGTCCTCAGCCTGCTCGCCGCCGGGCTCGGCGGTGCCGTGCTCGCGCGCGCTCTCGCCGGCCACTTCAAGGAGGCCCGGCAGGCCCTCGACGACCCGAACGGCCGCTGGGGCGAAGCCGACCCCGTCCCGCACCGTTTCACCGCCGAGCAGCTCGCCGCGTTCGTCGAGGGCGCGGGCCTCGACGTCGGCGCCGTGCACGGGGTGCGGGTCTTCGCCGACCTGGTTCCCGGCGTCCTCGTGGACACCGAGCCCGGCGCCCTGGACGCGCTGCTGAAGCTGGAGGCCGCGGCGGCCGAGCTCCCGGCGTTCCACTCCGTGGCCACGCAGCTTCATGTGCTCGGCGAGACCCGAGGTGCCGGAGAGGCGTGAGTGGCCTCCCGTGCCGGACCCCTGATCAGGGGCTCGACAGCACATGGAGTACGCCACAGGCCCCCCGATCGGGGGCCCGGCGCCGTATGATCGAGGGAGACCGCCCGGCATGACGGGACGGCTCCTGGGGAATGGAAGCCTCAGCGAGTCGGAACGGCCATGGCGGGTTCCGGTTGGCCAATTGGCGTAGAGGGGCGGGTTTCACGGGGGCGATTCCCTGCCTATCCTGAAGGGACCCCCCGGGTCGCCCCGGCGACTGCACGATGAGGAGGACTCCGTGCCGCTCTCGGAGCACGAGCAGCGAATGCTTGAGCAGATGGAGCGAGCGCTGTACGCCGAAGACCCCAAGTTCGCGACAGCGCTCGAAGGAAGCGGCCTGCGCACGTACACCCGGCGACGGGTCTACCAGGCAGTGGCCGGCTTTCTCGTAGGTATCGCGCTCCTCATCGCCGGCATGGTCACGCTGCAGATTTGGGTCAGCGTGGTGGGATTCCTCGTCATGCTGGGCTGCGCGGTACTCGCCGTGACCGGTTGGCGCAAGGCCCCCAAGCCTGGCGAACAGCCTGCCGCAGGCGCTCCGCACGCCCGCAGCCAGGGACGGCAGCGGCGCTCGGTGATGGATCGTATCGAGCAGCGCTGGCAGCGCCGCCGCGACGAGCAACAGGGCGGCCAGTAGCAGCACCCGGCCCCGCGGAAGCAGCACACGCGGCGCTCCTCAAGACACGAGTGAGGGGGTGACCACCGAACCGGTGGTCGCCCCCTCCTGTATGCCCTGCTGTGTTTCTTCAGGCCCTAGCCCT
Organism: Streptomyces sp. NPDC048504; assembly: GCF_043200035.1. Classification (NCBI taxonomy): domain Bacteria; kingdom Bacillati; phylum Actinomycetota; class Actinomycetes; order Kitasatosporales; family Streptomycetaceae; genus Streptomyces; species Streptomyces sp. NPDC048504. Next base: position 367,573 of record NZ_JBICXA010000003.1, on the reverse strand, counting down.
GCTGTCCGGACGGCTTGCGCAGGGCCGGCCGCAGTGCCGCCGCCCGCGTCGTCACCGACGTCCGCCAGGCCGACAGCGCCCACACCACCCGGACGGTCGAGCGCGGGGCGACCAGTGCGCGCAGCCGCGTGGAGCGGCCGGACGTGTCCTGGAACCCGACGACCACGCGCCGGACGTCCTGCGCGAGCCCCGCCGCGAGCTGCGGCCGGGGCGCGTAAAGGACCTGCTCCACGGCGTCCGCCACCCGGTGCACCGAGGCGGCCGACGGTGGATCGAGATGCCCGAGTTCCACGATCCGCGCCGCCGCCCTGCGCGGGGTCAGCGACTCGTCGGGCGAGATCCCGAAGTCCCAGGCCGTATCGGTCAGTTCCTCCCACACCGCCAGCGTGTGGACCGCCGCCTCCGCCTCCGTACGACCGTGCGCCCCCAGCCGTACGGACCGCATCCGGGCCCGCCACAGCATCGGCGAGAACGGGACCGTCAGCAGCAGGAGCGCGCCCAGGCCCAGCGCCACCATCTGCACGTACCACCAGGGATCGTGCGGGTCACCGCCCGCCGCGATCGCCGGGGCCTGGCTCGCGCAGCCGTCCAGCTTCCGCAGCTGGGCCGTGCAGCTCTCGCTCGCCGAGGGGGCCGCGGAGGGCGCCGTGCTCGTCGAGGTCGAGGGGAGGGCCGGGTCCGGGACGTCGCTGCCGGGGGTGGTCGACTGGGTGTACGACGGCACCGAACCCCGGTTGGGAGTCGGCTCGAAGCGGGTCCAGCCCACGCCCTCGAAGTACAGCTCGGGCCAGGCGTGCGCGTCCTTCAGGCCCACCGACACCGAACCGTTCGCCTCCGGGGTGCCCGGCGCGAAGCCCACCGCGACCCGGGCCGGGATGCCCAGGGTGCGGGCCATCGCCGCCATCGCGAAGGAGAAGTGGACGCAGAAACCCTGCTTGTCCTTCAGGAACTTGGCGATCGCGTCGCGGCCGGTGCCGACGTCCACCTGGGTGTCGTACTGGAAGCCGCCGGTCACCGCGAAGTAGTCCTGGAGCTTGACCGCCTGCTCGTAGTGACTGGTCGAACCCGCGGTGACCTTGCGAGCGGTGTCGGCCACCACCGCCGGGAGTGACTTCGGCACCTTCGTGTACTGGTTCCGCAGGGTCGCCGACGGCTCCGGGGCCGTGGCCAGCTGCTCCGCGGTCGGCTGCACGTCGAGGCTGCTGACCTGGTAGGTCACCCCGCGGGTGTTCTGCCCGTGATCGCCGACGACCGTCATGCCCACCGGTTCGTAGCGCCAACTGCCGTCGATGCTCACGCCGCTGGGCGGATACGGCATCGGCAGCCAGTCCTGGGCGTACCAGTCCGCGGCCGAGATCCGGGTCTTGATCTCCGAGCGCTTGATGTCGGCGCCGAGACCGGTCGGGGTCGGGAACGTGCTCGGCACACCCTGGATGTGCCGCTGGGACGGCTTCCAGGTGGTGCCGTCGAAGTCGTCCAGGGACACGATCCGCAGATACATGTCCGAGATGTCGTTCGTGTTGGTGCGCACGGACAGGACCTGGCGGTTCTCGTCCACGTTCAGGCTGTCGCGCAGCGAGACCAGCGGGTTGACAGCGGAGATCGTGCCGCCGCTTCCGTTGCCCGCGCCCACCCCGGTCCCGGCCGCGTCCAGCAGGCCGCCCGAGATGGTCGGCAGCGGCAGCAGGGCGATGGCCATCGCGACCGCGCCGATCCGCCGCCCGGTGCGGACCGGCGCGAGCGGGCCCGAGGTGTCCGAGCCCGGGGTGGTGCGGGGCGCCCCGCCGAAGACGCGGCCCCACTGGGCGAGCCGGTCCCGGCCCTCGGCCAGCAGCAGCATCAGATAGCCGGCGGCGGCGAGCAGGAACCACAGCCAGCTGACGCTGCTCTCGGACAGCCCGGCGGCGACCGAGTACAGCGCGAGCAGCGGCAGTCCGGCCGGGGCCGCGCTGCGGAAGGTGACCGCGAGCGTGTCCACCGCGAGGCCGATCACCAGGACACCGCCGATGAGCATCAGCCGGATGCCGTCGTGCAGCGGTGCCGGGATCGCGTACCGGGAGACGTCGTCGGAGCCCTGCTGCAGCAGGTCGGCGAAGTGCTGGAAGGCCTCGGGGCCCGGGACGAACCCGGCGAGGGCCTGCGCGTGCGCGAAGACCAGGGTCAGCATCAGCAGCGTGACCAGGGCCTGCGCCGCGACCGTCAGCGGCCGGGCCAGCGGCACCCGCCGGGTCGCCGCGCCCACGCCGGTCTGGATCGCCAGCATGAAGGCGGCCTGGATGATCCAGGTCGCCGGGGAGACCAGGGGCAACATCGCGCAGGACGCCAGCAGTGTGGCCACCCAGGCGCAGATCGCCAGTCGTGCCCGCCCGCTCATGCCCATCCCTCCCCGAGTCCGGTCGCGGTGATGCCGTTCCGCTCCCGGTCGGCCTGTTGCCACAGATCGGTCAGGGACGCGCCGCGCGGCACGCCCACAGCGGTCCAGCCCGCGTCGCGCAGCATCCGCAGCCGCTCCTCGGGCTCGTCCCCGGCACCGGGGACATCGGTCGACTCACGCACCCAGCCGTCGCTGTCCAGCACGAAGGCGAGGGCGCCCCCGCTGCGCTGGCGCATCCGCGCGACCACCGCGGCCTGTTCCTCGTCGAGGTCGCCGAAGAAGGCCACCAGCAGCCCTTCGTTCCCGCCGCGCAGAACGTCGTAGGCCCGGGACAGGCCCGAGCCGTCCGAGTGGTCGATCACCGCGAGGGTGTCCATCATCAGCCCGGCCGCGTCCGCCGACTCCTGGCTCGCACCCGCGAACCCGTCGGCGTCCTGGCCCGGCACCGAGTTGCCGGTGTCGCTCAACAGCCGTACGGAGAAGCCCCGTTCCAGCATGTGCACCAGGACGGAGGCGGCGCCGGAGACGGCCCACTCGAAGGCCGAGTCCGGGCCCTGGCCCGCGAAGGCGATGCCCCGCGTGTCGAGCAGGACCGTGCAGCGGGCGCGCTGCGGCTGCTCCTCGCGGCGCACCATCAGCTCGCCGTAGCGCGCGGTGGAGCGCCAGTGCACGCGGCGCAGGTCGTCGCCGTAGCGGTACCCGCGCGGGATCACGTCGTCCTCGCCCGCCAGGGCCAGCGAGCGGTTGCGGCCGTCGCCGTAGCCCTTGGCCTCGCCGCTGAGGCGGACCGGGGGGACGGCCTCCACGCGCGGGATGACGGTGAGGGTGTCGAAGGTCGAGAAGGAGCGCGTCAGTTCGCACATCCCGAAGGGGTCCGTCAGGCGGAGCTGGAGCGGGCCCAGGGGGTAGCGGCCGCGCAGGTCGGAGCGGACCCGGTAGGACACCTCGCGCCGGCCGCCCGCCTCGACCCGGTCCAGGACGAAGCGGGGGCGCGGGCCGAGCACGTACGGCACCCGGTCCTGGAGCATCAGCAGGGCCGTGGGCAGCCGCGAGACATTGTCCATCCGCAGATGGACGCGGGCCTCGCTGCCGGCGGGCACGCGCGCGGGGGAGAGCCGGCGGCTGCCGGCCACCCGGTAGCGGGTGCGGTAGAGCACGGTCGCGCAGACCAGGGGCAGCACGGCCAGCAGCAGCCCGACCCGGAGCAGATCGCTCTGCCCCAGGACGTACGCGCACACCGCGGCGGCGATACCGGCGGCCAGGAAGGAGCGTCCACGGGTCGTCAGCCCGGCCAGGGCCGTACGGACACCGCCCTTCTCGTCCCGGTCGGTCTCCGCCTCCCCGGTGGTCATCACAGCCTCCGGGGAGGCTGCTGCCCGTACGCCCCGAGGCCCAGGCCGCTCTGCGGGGCCGGCGCCGCGGGCACGGGGGTGCGCTGGAGGATCTCCTGGACGACCTGCTCCGCCGTACGACGGTTCAGCTGGGCCTGCGCGGTGGGCAGCAGGCGGTGCGCCAGGACCGCGACCGCGAGCGCCTGGATGTCGTCCGGCAGCGCGTACTCACGGCCGCTCAGGGCGGCGGAGGCCTTCGCCGCGCGCAGCAGGTGCAGCGTCGCGCGCGGGGAGGCGCCGAGTCTGAGGTCGGGGTGGTTGCGCGTGGCGGAGACCAGGTCCACCGCGTACCTGCGCACCGGGTCGGCGACATGGACGCCGCGGACCGCCTCGACCAGCTTGACGATGTCGTGCGCGTGGGCCACGGGCTGGAGGTCGTCCAGCGGGCTCACCCCGCCGTGGATGTCCAGCATCTGCAGCTCGGCCTCCGCGCTGGGATAGCCGATGGAGACCCGGGCCATGAAGCGGTCGCGCTGCGCCTCGGGCAGCGGATAGGTGCCCTCCATCTCGACCGGGTTCTGCGTGGCGACCACCATGAAGGGGCTGGGCAGCTCGTAGGTCTGGCCGTCGATGGTGACCTGCCGCTCCTCCATGGACTCCAGGAGCGCGGACTGGGTCTTCGGCGAGGCGCGGTTGATCTCGTCGCCGATCACGATCTGCGCGAAGATCGCGCCCGGTTTGAACTCGAAGTCCCGCTGCTGCTGGTCCCAGATGGACACACCGGTGATGTCCGAGGGCAGCAGGTCGGGCGTGAACTGGATTCGCCGCACCGAACAGTCGATCGACCGCGCCAGCGCCTTGGCCAGCATTGTCTTGCCCACACCTGGAACGTCCTCGATCAGAAGATGTCCCTCGGCGAGCAGCACGGTCAGCGAAAGCCGTACGACCTCGGGCTTGCCCTCGATCACTCCTTCCACCGAACTGCGGACTCGCTCCACAGTGGCGGTCAGATCTGTAAGGCTCGCTCGATCGTCATAGGTCGTCACCCGGCCCTCCTCGGCCCGTTCTTTCCATGGGCCGGCGCACGCACTGCGGACCGGCCCACCCCGAAACACGGACGGCACGCGGGAAAAGTTCCGCGTGACGCCACACCCGCATTCTTGTTGCCGTTACCGGTTCGTGTCACTCGCCTGTGGACAACTGCCTTCGCTTTGTCGGGTCTTACGACCTTTTGGGCGGTCCGAGGGGCGAACTTTTCGAAGTTTCGGGGCGGGCGGGCGCGTCAGGCGGGGTCGATCTCGCGCAGCAGACCCGACTTCACGTCGAAGACGAAGCCGCGCACATCATCAGTGTGCAGCAGGAACGGCGAGGTGCGCACACGCTGCATGGACTGCCGTACGTCCTGCTCGACGTCCCGGAAGGCCTCCACCGCCCAGGCGGGGCGCTGGCCGACCTCCATCTCCAGGTCGTGCCGGAACTCCTCGGTGAGGGACTCCAGGCCGCAGCCGGTGTGGTGGATGAGAACCACACTGCGGGTGCCGAGCGCCCGCTGGCTGATGGTGAGGGAACGGATCACGTCGTCGGTGACCACACCGCCCGCGTTGCGGATGGTGTGGCAGTCGCCCAGCTCCAGGCCGAGCGCGGCGTGCAGGTCGAGACGGGCGTCCATGCAGGCCACCACGGCCACCTGCAGAACGGGGCGGGCGTCCATGCCGGGATCGGTGAAGGCGGCGGCGTACTGCTCGTTGGCCTCGACGAGGCGGTCCGTCACGGTCCCGCCGTCGGTTATGGCGCCTTCGGACTCTGTGGGTACGGATGCGGAGGTCGTCATACCTATGACGGTACTGGTCACCGGCGGTGCGGTCTTGGTGCGGGACGGGAAAAAGAGCGTCATTGCGTCCTCTTGTGAGGTAACCCACACGGGTGGCGGGGGTGCACCCGTCCGGGTGATTCTTCCCGTTTTGAGGCATCGCACGCACCCGGGCCCGCGACGCGCAGGCCGGTTGATTGACCGTGAGACAGCGTGGACTAAAGTTGCGCGAAGCGGGAGGCGAGGCCCTCCCTGCTGGACTTTTCCCGGAGACCCCGGCGACCTTCCGGATTCTCCCCCAGCTTGAACGACACGTGCGCGGCGCGTACGTACGGCTCGGCCTCCTCCCGCTCCCGGTCGGCTGACGCTTTCGGCGCCGGCAGGCTTCCCTTTCATCAGCGGGCGGGGACCCGGCGGTGCGTAGGGCCCGTGCCGGATCTGAGAGGGCCCCTTGAGCCAGAGTCGACACGTCCCGGTGATGCTCCAGCGGTGCCTGGACATGTTGGCCCCCGCGCTGGAGCGGCCGGGCGCGGTGGTCGTCGACTGCACGCTCGGCCTCGGCGGGCACAGCGAGGCCCTGCTGACCCGGTTCCCCGAGGCCCGCCTCGTCGCCCTCGACCGCGACAAGGAGGCCCTGCGCCTCTCCGGTGAGCGCCTCGCCCCCTTCGGCGACCGCGCCACCCTCGTGCACGCGGTCTACGACGAGCTGCCCGACGTACTGGAGCGGCTCGGCCTCGCGCGCGTGGAGGGCGTTCTGTTCGACCTCGGCGTCTCCTCCATGCAGCTCGACGAGGCCGACCGCGGCTTCGCCTACGCCCAGGACGCCCCCCTCGACATGCGCATGGACCAGACGACCGGCATCAGCGCCGCCGAGGTCCTCAACACCTACGCGCCCGGTGAACTCGTCCGCATCCTGCGGGCGTACGGCGAGGAGAAGCAGGCCAAGCGGATCGTCTCCGCGGTCGTCCGTGAGCGCGACAAGGAGCCGTTCAGCAACAGCGCGCGGCTCGTCGAGCTGATCCGCGACTCGCTGCCGCAGGCCGCCAAGCGCACCGGCGGCAACCCGGCCAAGCGCACCTTCCAGGCGCTGCGCATCGAGGTCAACGGCGAACTGTCCGTCCTGGAGAGCGCGATCCCCGCCGCCGTGAAGTCGCTTGCCGTGGGCGGCCGGATCGCCGTCCTGTCGTACCACTCGCTCGAAGACCGCCTGGTCAAGCAGGTGTTCGCGGCCGGCGCCGCCAACACCGCGCCTCCTGGGCTGCCGGTCGTGCCCGAGCGGTACCAGCCCCGGCTCAAGCTCCTGACGCGCGGTGCCGAACTTCCCACCGAGGAAGAGGTCGCCGAGAACCGGCGAGCGGCACCCGCGCGGCTGCGGGGGGCTCAGCGCATCAGGGAGGACGTCGTTGATTGAGTTTGATATTCCAACTCGGGGGCGTGAGTGAGTAGGAAACCCGAACTGAGGGGCAGGGCTGCCCGTTTCGCGCGGCTCTTCCCGACCGGGCCCGCGCAGGCAGGTGGGATCCAGACAGGTGGGATCCAGGCGGCCCGTACCCCGTTCGTCCTCCTCGTAGTGCTCCTCCTAGGCGGCGGCCTGATCGCGCTGCTCGTGCTGAACTCCGCGCTCAGCGAGGGGCAGTTCAAGCTGGACGACCTCCAGAAGCAGACGAAGAGCCTCACCGACGAGGAACAGGCCCTCCAGCGGGACGTCGACGCCTACTCCGCCCCCGACGCCCTCCAGCGCCGCGCCCACGAGCTGGGCATGGTGCCCGGCGGGGACCCCGCCTTCCTCGACCCCAATGGGACGGTGAAGGGTGTCCCGGAGCAGGCCGCCGCCAAGACCGTGAGCGCACCGGTGGTCCTCGCACCCGAAGCACTCGTCAGCAGGCCGAGCCCGAGCCCAAGTTCGAGCCCGGGCCCCGCGGCCGCCGTACCGGCACCGGCCCCCGCGGCCACCCCCGTCGTGACCCGGCCCGCGCAGACCTCTACGGCACAGACCTCTACAACCCAGACCTCCACAGCGCAGTCATCCACAGCACAGTCCTCCACCCCGACAACCCCCGGCAGGTGACGGAAGTGTCCGACAGGGAACCGCCGCGCCGCCGAGTGCCCGGACCGGCCAGGCCCGAACGGCCAGAGGGCGGTAACGCCCCTCGGCGCCGCCCCGGTCCCGGCGCCCGTCCGGCCCGCCGCCCGGCCTCGCCCCCTCCTGCATCTCATACCCCTGGCTATTCCTCCGGCGCCCGCCCGGCGGGCCCGCGCTCCCTCCGGCTCGGCAGCCCCCGCCCCCGGCTGCGCATGATCAGCCTCGCGCTGACCCTCGTCCTCATCGCGTTCGTCGTACGACTGCTCCAGGTGCAGGCCGTCGACGCGAGCGCGTACGCCGCCAAAGCCGCGCAGAACCGGTACGTCGACTACGTCCTGGCCGCCGAGCGCGGCGAGATCACCGACCGTTCCGGGGTGGCGCTCGCGACCAGCGTGGACGCGTACACGATCACCGCGGACCCGACCCTGTTCACCCGCAAGCAGCTGAAGATCGACGACGGGCCCGAACAGGCGGCCGCCCTCCTCGCCCCGATCCTCGGCGTGGACCAGGCCTCCCTCGTCAAGAAGCTCAGGCCCGCGAACAAGAACCTGCGCTACGTGGTGCTCGCCAACCGGCAGACCCCGCAGGTCTGGAAGCAGATCAAGGACCTGAAGAGCGCGCTCACCACCAAGTCCGGAACCGACCCGACCACGGTCAACGTCCTTGCCGGTGTCCTCGCCGTCCCCACCACCAAGCGCGTGTACCCGAACGGCGATCTCGCCGCCGGGATACTGGGCTGGGTCAACGCCGACGGCAAGGGCGGCGGCGGGATCGAGCAGCAGCTGAACAAGGACCTCACCGGCAAGGACGGCAAGGTCCGTTACGCCCAGTCCGGCGGTCTCCAGGTGCCCACCGCGGGCTCCACCGAGACGCCGGCGGTGCCCGGTTCCGACGTGGAGCTGACGATCGACCGCGACATCCAGTGGGCCGCGCAGAACGCCATCACCGAGCAGGTGAAGAAGTCCAAGGCGGACCGCGGGTACGTGATAGTGCAGGACACCCGCACCGGGGAGATCCTCGCCATGGCCAACGCGCCCGGCTTCGACCCGAACGACCTCGCGCAGGCGAACGCGGCCTCCCTGGGCAACGCGGCCCTCCAGGACGCCTACGAGCCCGGTTCCACCGCCAAGGTCATGACGATGGCCGCCGTACTGCAGGAGAACGCGGCCACCCCGCTGACGCATGTCGTCGTGCCGAACCGGCTGCACCGCGGCGACCGGCTCTTCCAGGACGACGTGGACCACGCCACCTGGAACCTGACGCTCAACGGCGTCCTCGCGAAGTCAAGCAACATCGGGACCATCGAGGCGGCCGGCCAGCTCGGCAAGACCCAGCCCGAGGCCAACCAGGTCCTGTACTCGTATCTGCGCAAGTTCGGCATCGGCAGCTACAGCGGGCTGAACTTCCCCGGCGAGACCAAGGGCATCCTCGCGCCCGCCGACAAGTGGTCGACCTCGCAGCAGTACACGATTCCTTTCGGCCAGGGCATGTCCCTCAACGCGCTCCAGGCGGCCTCCGTCTACTCGACGGTCGCCAACGGCGGAGTCCGCGTCGAGCCCACCCTGGTGCGCGGCACGAAGGGGCCCGACGGCCGCTTCACGCCCGCGGCGACGCCCAAGAAGACCCGGGTCATCAGTGCGAAGACGGCGAAGACCCTCGCCCAGATGCTGGAGTCCGTGGTGGACGACGAGCAGGGCACGGGCGGTAAGGCCGCCATTCCGGGGTACCGGGTCGCGGGCAAGACCGGCACCGCCAACCGCGTGGATCCGGCCACCGGCAAGTACAAGGGCTACACCTCGTCGTTCGCCGGGTTCGCGCCCGCCGACAACCCCCGCATCACCGTCTACTGCGCGATCCAGAACGCCACCAGCGGAAGCTACTTCGGCGGTCAGATCTGCGGACCGATCTACAAGCAGGTGATGGAGTTCGCCCTCAAGACCCTCCAGGTCCCGCCCACCGGGGCGAAGGCCGCGAATCTGCCCGTGACCTTCACGCCCTGATCAGCGCAACAGCCAGGAACCGATCCGTGACCATGATCACCTCCCAGTCCGGGAACCAGGGCCAGCAGGACAGCAGGCCCCGCCCCTCACTTCGCTCCGGGGCCGGTGCGCCCGGTACGCTCACCGCCGTGCCACCCGCCGATCAGTCCCAAACCCCCCAGAAGGGCGCATCCGTGACCTACCCGGGGCCGCCCAGGCCGGCGCGGATCTCCGCCACACCCCTTGCGGAACTCGCCGACGAACTGGCCGCCGCCGTGACCATGACGACAGCGCCGGTGCCGACCGCCGAGATCACGGGCATCACCCATGACTCGCGCGCCGTCCGCCCCGGCGACCTGTACGCCGCGCTGCCCGGCGCCCGTCTGCACGGCGCCGACTTCGTCACGCAGGCGGCCGGCCTCGGTGCCGTCGCCGTCCTGACGGACCCGGCCGGTGCCGACCGCGCGGCCGCGACCGGCCTGCCGGTGCTGGTCGTCGATGACCCGCGCGGGCAGATGGGCGAGCTGGCGGCGACCATCTACGGTCACCCCGGCCGCGATCTGCTCCAGATCGGCATCACCGGAACGTCCGGCAAGACCACCACGGCCTACCTCGTAGAGGGCGGCCTGAAAACGGTCCGGGCCACGGGTCTGATCGGCACGGTCGAGATGCGCATCGGCGACGAGCGCATCAAGTCGGAGCGCACGACCCCCGAAGCCACCGATCTCCAGGCCCTGTTCGCGGTCATGCTGGAGCGCGGGGTCGACGCGGTCGCCATGGAGGTCTCCAGCCACGCGCTGGTCCTCGGCCGGGTCGACGCCTGCATCTTCGACATCGCGGTCTTCACCAACCTCAGCCCGGAACACATGGAGTTCCACTCGGGCATGGAGGACTACTTCCAGGCCAAGGCCCAGCTGTTCACACCGCTGCGCAGCCGCCAGGGCGTGGTCAACCTCGACGACGCCTACGGCCGCAGGCTCGCCGCCGAGGCCACGGTCCCCGTGGTCACCTACTCCGCCGAGGGCCACCCGGACGCCGACTGGCGCGCCCAGGACGTCGAAGTCGGCCCGATGGACTCGACGTTGACCGCGGTCGGCCCCAAGGGCGAGCTGATCACCGCCAGATCGCCGCTCGCCGGCTCCTTCAACGTGGCCAACACCCTCGCCGCGATCGCCGCCCTGGCCACCGCCGGCCTCGACCCGCAGCTCGCCGCTGACGGCATCGCCGCGGTACCGGGCGTGCCGGGCCGCCTGGAGCGCGTGGACGCCGGGCAGCCGTATCTCGCGGTCGTCGACTACGCCCACAAGACGGACGCCGTCGAATCGGTCCTGCGCGCGCTGCGCAAGGTCACCGAGGGCAAGCTGCACGTCGTGCTCGGCTGCGGCGGCGACCGGGACAGGACCAAGCGCGAGCCGATGGGCGCCGCGGTGGCCCGGCTCGCCGACACCGCCGTACTGACCTCCGACAACCCCCGCTCCGAGGACCCCCTCGCGATCCTCGCGACGATGCTCCAGGGCGCCGCGTCGGTGCCCGCGCACGAGCGTGGCGAGGTCCAGGTCTTCGAGGACCGGGCCGACGCCATCGCCGCCGCCGTCGCCCGCGCACAGCCGGGGGACACCGTGCTGGTCGCGGGCAAGGGCCACGAGCAGGGCCAGGACATCGCCGGAGTGGTCCGTCCCTTCGACGACCGCCAGGTGCTTCGCGAAGCTATCCAGAAGACCCAGGGATGAACTTGTGATCGCCCTCTCCCTCGCCGAGATCGCAGAAGTCGTCGGCGGGCAGACGCACGACATACCGGATCCGTCCGTCCAGGTCACCGGCCCGGTGGTCCGCGACTCCCGGGAAGTGGAACCCGGCAGCCTCTTCGTCGCCTTCGTCGGCGAGCACGTCGACGGCCACGACTTCGCGGACGCGGTCGTCGAGGCGGGCGCGGTGGCCCTCCTGGCGTCCCGCCCGGTCGGCGTCCCCGCGATCGTCGTGGACGACGCCCAGAGCGCTCTGGGCGCCCTCGCCCGTCATGTCGTACGACGGCTCGGCGCGACCCTCGTCGCCCTTACCGGCTCGGCGGGCAAGACCAGCACCAAGGACCTCATCGCCCAGGTGCTCGCGCGCAAGGCGCCCACGGTGTTCACACCGGGATCGTTCAACAACGAGATCGGGCTGCCGCTGACCGCGCTGAGCGCCACCGCCGAGACGAGATTCCTCGTCCTGGAGATGGGCGCCCGCGGGATCGGTCACATCCGCTACCTCACGGATCTGACGCCCCCGCAGATCGGCCTCGTCCTCAACGTCGGCACCGCCCACATCGGCGAGTTCGGCGGCCGGGAGCAGATCGCACAGGCAAAGGGCGAACTCGTAGAAGCGCTCCCTTCAGTTGAAGACGGCGGCGTCGCGGTCCTCAACGCGGACGATCCGCTCGTACGGGCCATGGCGTCCCGTACGAAGGCGAAGGTGATCCTTTTCGGAGAGTCCGGCGAAGCGGACGTACGGGCCGAGAACGTGAGACTCACGGACAGCGGACAGCCCGCCTTCAGCCTTCACACACCCTCCGGGTGCAGCGAAGTGACCATGCGCCTGTACGGTGAGCACCACGTGTCGAACGCGCTCGCCGCGGCCGCCGTCGCCCATGAGCTGGGCATGTCCGCAGACGAGATCGCCACCGCGCTCTCCGAGGCGGGCTCCCTCTCCCGCTGGCGGATGGAGGTCACCGAGCGACCGGACGGCGTGACCATCGTCAACGACGCCTACAACGCGAACCCCGAGTCCATGCGAGCCGCCTTGCGCGCGCTCGCGGCCATGGGCAAGGGGCGGCGGACCTGGGCGGTGCTCGGCAAGATGGCCGAGCTGGGGGACGAGGCGCTCGCCGAGCACGACGCGGTCGGACGGCTGGCCGTCCGGCTCAATGTCGGCAAGCTCGTCGCGGTCGGGGGCAGGGAAGCGTCCTGGCTGCAACTGGGCGCATATAACGAGGGTTCGTGGGGTGAGGAGTCGGTGCACGTGTCCGACGCACAGGCGGCGGTCGACCTGTTGCGCAGCGAGTTGCGCCCGGGAGACGTCGTTCTCGTGAAGGCGTCCCGGTCGGTCGGTCTGGAGAGCGTGGCGCAGGCGCTCGTCGAGGCCGGTACCGAGGGTGAGGTTGCCGCCCGATGATGAAGCAGATCCTGTTCTCAGGAGTCATCGGCCTGTTCCTGACCCTGGTGGGCACCCCGCTGCTGATCAAGCTGCTGGCCCGCAAGGGCTACGGCCAGTACATCCGTGACGACGGCCCGCGCGAGCACGCCAGCAAGCGCGGTACGCCGACGATGGGCGGTATCGCGTTCATCTTCGCGACGGTCGCCGCGTACTTCCTGTCCAAGGTCATCACCGGGTACGCGCCGACCTATTCGGGTCTGCTGGTGCTCGGTCTGATGGTGGGCATGGGCCTGGTCGGCTTCCTCGACGACTACATCAAGATCGTCAAGCGGCGTTCGCTGGGCCTGCGGGCCAAGGCGAAGATGGCCGGCCAGCTGATCGTCGGCATCAGCTTCGCGGTGCTCGCCCTGCAGTTCAAGGACGCCAGCGGCAACACCCCGGCCTCCACGAAGCTGTCGTTCATCACGGACTTCGGCTGGAAGCTCGGCCCGATCATTTTCGTGATCTGGGCGCTGTTCATGATCCTCGCGATGTCGAACGGCGTGAACCTGACGGACGGTCTGGACGGCCTCGCCACCGGCGCCTCGGTGCTCGTCTTCGGTGCCTACACCTTCATCGGTGTCTGGCAGTTCCAGGAGTCCTGCGCCAACGCGCAGACCCTGACCAACCCGAACGCCTGCTACGAAGTACGCGATCCGCTCGACCTCGCGGTCATCGCCTCGGCACTGATGGGCGCCTGCCTGGGCTTCCTGTGGTGGAACACCTCGCCGGCCAAGATCTTCATGGGAGACACGGGCTCACTCGCCCTCGGCGGTGTCCTCACCGGTCTGGCGATCCTCTCCCGCACGGAGCTGCTCGTCGCCATCATGGGTGGCCTCTTCGTCCTCATTACCATGTCCGTGGTCATCCAGGTCGGCTCCTTCAAGCTCACCGGCAAGCGGGTCTTCCGCATGGCCCCGCTCCAGCACCACTTCGAACTCAAGGGCTGGTCCGAAGTGCTCGTGGTGGTCCGTTTCTGGATCATCCAGGGCATCTGCGTGATCGTCGGCCTGGGCCTCTTCTACGCGGGATGGGCAGCGAAAAAGTGACCGAAGGGCAGGGGCTCTCCTTCGAGGGCAAGCACGTCACCGTCGCCGGGCTCGGTGTCTCCGGGATCCCGGCGGCCAAGGTCCTGCACGGCCTCGGCGCGCTCGTCACGGTCGTCAACGACGGCGACGAGGAGCGCTCCCGGGCCCAGGCGGCGGAGTTGGAGGCGCTCGGCATCACCGTGCGCCTCGGCGACCCTGCCGCGGGGACCCTGCCCGACGGCACCGAACTGATCGTCACCACCCCCGGCTGGAAGCCCGACAAGCCGCTGTTCACGGCGGCGCGTGAGGCGGGCGTTCCGGTGTGGGGGGACGTGGAGCTGGCGTGGCGTCTGCGCGGCCCCGATGCGGCCCCCTGGCTGGCCGTCACCGGCACCAACGGCAAGACCACCACGGTCCAGATGCTCGCCTCCATCCTGAAGGCGGCGGGTCTGCGCACGGCCGCCATCGGCAACATCGGGGTCTCGGTCCTCGACGCCGTACTCGGGGACGAGCAGTACGACGTCCTCGCCGTGGAACTGTCGAGCTATCAGCTGCACTGGGCGCCCTCGCTGCGCGCCCACTCCGCCGCCGTCCTGAATCTGGCGCCCGATCACCTCGACTGGCACGGCTCGATGGAGGCGTACGCCGCCGACAAGGGCCGTATCTACGAAGGCAATCGGGTCGCCTGCGTCTACAACGTCGCCGACAAGGCCACCGAGGACCTGGTCCGCGAGGCCGACGTCGAGGAGGGGTGCCGGGCGATCGGCTTCACCCTCGGCAGCCCCGCGCCGTCCCAACTCGGCGTCGTGGACGGCATTCTGGTGGACCGTGCCTTCGTCGAGGACCGGCAGAAGAACGCGCAGGAGCTGGCGGAAGTCTCCGACGTCAATCCGCCCGCCCCGCACAACATCGCCAACGCCCTTGCCGCCGCTGCCCTCGCGCGCGCCTTCGGGGTGCCCGCCAAGGCCGTACGGGACGGGCTGCGGGCCTTCACGCCCGACGCGCACCGCATCGCGCACGTGGCCGATGTGGACGGTGTCGCGTACATCGACGACTCCAAGGCCACCAACACCCATGCGGCGGAAGCCTCGTTGGCGGCCTACGAGTCGATCGTGTGGATCGCGGGCGGACTCGCCAAGGGCGCCACCTTCGACGAACTCGTCGCCAAGTCCGCCAAGCACCTTCGGGGCGTGGTGCTGATCGGCGCCGATCGCGCGCTGATCCGCGAAGCCCTCGCGCGACACGCGCCGGAAGTACCCGTCGTCGACCTCGACCGGACCGACACTGGGGCGATGCTCGCGGCTGTCCAGGAGGCACAGCGGCTCGCCGCCGCCGGCGACACGGTGCTGCTCGCCCCGGCCTGCGCCTCCATGGACATGTTCGCCAACTACAACAAGCGCGGTGACGCGTTCGCCCAGGCGGTTCGCGAACTCGGCGCCTGACCGACGCAAGCGGAGGCGCTGATGCCCAGTAGCCGTACCGGCCGGCCGCCCGTGCAGCAGCGGACCCCCAGACGTCCCGCCGCCGCCAGGACCGTCCGCGACAACCCCGTACGACGGCTCTACACCAACGCCCGCCGGGCCTGGGACCGACCGCTGACCGCCTACTACCTGATCGCCGGCGGCAGCGTGCTGATCACCGTGCTGGGTCTGGTGATGGTCTACTCGGCCTCTCAGATCACCGCGCTCCAACTCTCGCTGCCCGGCTCGTATTTCTTCCGCAAACAGTTCCTCGCGGCATGTATCGGCGGGGTCTTGGCGCTCGCCGCCTCGCGGATGCCGGTCAAACTGCACCGGGCGCTGGCCTATCCGATCCTCGCGGGCGCCGTCTTCATGATGGCGCTGGTGCAGCTGCCGGGGATAGGGATGTCGGTCAACGGCAACCGCAACTGGATCTCGCTCGGCGGCTCCTTCCAGATCCAGCCCAGCGAGTTCGGCAAGCTGGCCCTTGTCCTGTGGGGCGCCGACCTGCTCGCCCGCAAACAGGACAAGGCGATGCTGGCCCAGTGGAAGCACATGCTGGTGCCGCTGGTGCCGGTCGCGTTCATGCTGCTCGGACTGATCATGCTCGGCGGCGACATGGGTACGGCGATCATCCTCACCGCGATCCTGTTCGGCCTGCTGTGGCTGGCCGGCGCTCCCACCCGGCTCTTCGTCGGCGTGCTGTCGATCGCGGCCGCCATCGGTGTGATCCTCATCAAGACCAGCCCCAACCGCATGGCCCGGCTCGCCTGCATCGGCGCCACCGAGCCCAAGACGGGGGTCGCCGACTGCTGGCAGGCCGTGCACGGGATCTACGCGCTCGCATCCGGCGGGATCTTCGGCTCCGGGCTCGGGGCGAGTGTGGAGAAATGGGGTCAACTCCCCGAGGCCCACACCGACTTCATCTTCGCCGTCACCGGTGAGGAACTGGGTCTGGCGGGCACACTGTCCGTGCTCGCCCTCTTCGCGGCTCTAGGCTATGCGGGTATCCGCGTGGCCGGACGCACGGAGGACCCCTTCGTGAGGTATGCCGCGGGAGGCGTGACCACCTGGATCATCGCTCAGGCGGTGATCAACATCGGTGCGGTGCTCGGCCTGCTGCCGATCGCCGGCGTCCCGCTCCCGCTGTTCTCCTACGGGGGTTCCGCCCTGCTGCCGACCATGTTCGCCATCGGGTTGCTGATCGCCTTCGCGCGCGACGACCCCGCTGCGCGGGCGGCGCTTGCGATGCGGCAACCCCGCTTTGGTAGAAAGCGGGGGGCCAGGGGTACCGGTTCCGGCCAACGGCCCCGGAGATGGAACACGATGCGACGGCGTGCCTCGGCGGCGCGTTCGTCCGGAGAGCGGTGAATTTCGGTGCATGTCGTACTCGCCGGTGGGGGGACCGCCGGCCACATCGAGCCGGCGCTCGCCCTCGCGGACGCCCTGCGCAGGCAGGACCCCACTGTGGGGATCACGGCCCTGGGCACGGAGCGCGGCCTTGAGACCCGTCTCGTACCCGAGCGGGGCTACGAACTCGCGCTGATCCCCGCCGTACCCCTGCCGCGCAAGCCCACCCCCGAACTGATCACCGTGCCGGGCCGGTTGCGCGGCACGATCAAGGCGGCCGAGCAGATCCTGGAGCGCACCAAGGCGGACTGCGTCGTCGGCTTCGGCGGCTATGTGGCGCTGCCCGGTTACCTCGCGGCCAAGCGCCTCGGGGTGCCGATCGTGATCCACGAGGCCAACGCCCGGCCAGGGTTGGCCAACAAGATCGGCTCGCGGTACGCGGCCCGGGTCGCGGTCTCGACCCCGGACAGCAAGCTGCGCGACGCCCGCTACATCGGCATCCCGCTGCGCCGCTCGATCGCCACCCTGGACCGCGCGGCCGTACGGCCCGAGGCCCGGGCCGCGTTCGGGCTCGACCCGAACCTGCCGACGCTGCTGGTCTCCGGCGGCTCGCAGGGCGCCCGGCACCTGAACGAGGTGGTCGAGCGGGTCGCGCCGTACCTCCAACAGGCCGGAATCCAGATCCTGCACGCGGTCGGCCCGAAGAACGAACTGCCGCAGGTGCACCAGATGCCGGGGATGCCCCCCTACATCCCGGTACCGTACGTGGACCGGATGGACCTCGCGTACGCCGCGGCCGACATGATGCTCTGCCGCGCGGGCGCGATGACCGTCGCCGAACTCTCCGCCGTCGGACTCCCGGCCGCCTACGTCCCGCTGCCCATCGGCAACGGCGAACAGCGGCTGAACGCCCAGCCGGTGGTCAAGGCCGGCGGCGGACTCCTGGTCGACGACGCGGAACTGACGCCCGAGTGGATCCAGGGCAACGTCCTGCCCGTGCTCGCCGACCCGCACCGGCTGTACGAAATGTCGCGCGCGGCAAGCGAGTTCGGCCGCCGGGACGCCGACGACCTGCTCGTCGGCATGGTGTACGAGGCGATCGCCTCGCGGCACCGCTAGCCATATGTGAGAGAGGCAGGGGATCGTGGCCGGACCGACGACCGCCGAGCGCGGTGAACGCCAACAGGAGTCGTCCGGCCCGCCCCTTGTCCGGCGTCTGGGACCAAGACGCCTTCGTCTGATTGTCGTACTCGCCCTCGCCGCAGTCCTGTTGGGCACCGCGGCGGTCTGGCTGCTCTACGGCTCGCAGTGGCTGCGGGTGGAGAAGGTGTCGGTCTCCGGCACCAAGGTCCTGACGCCGGAGCAGGTGCGCGAAGCCGCCGACGTTCCGGTCGGCGGACCGCTCGTCTCCGTCGACACCGATGCGATCGAAGCCCGACTCCGCAGGAAATTGCCCCGAATTGACACCGTTGACGTAGTCCGTTCCTGGCCTCATGGAATCGGGCTGAAAGTGACCGAACGCAGCCCGGTTCTGGTGGAGAAAAAGGGCGGAAACTTCATCGAAGTGGACGACGAGGGCGTGCGATTCGCCACCGTTTCCACGCCGCCGAAGTCCGTCCCCACCCTCGAATTGACGCTCTCCCCGTCGAGTTCGTCCGCGGCGGGCCTGCGCCGCTTCGGCGAGGACCGACTCGTGCGCGAGGCGGTGAAGGTCGCGGGTGACATTCCGGCCGCGGTCGCCCGCGTCACCCAGGTCGTCAAGGTCCGTTCCTACGACGACATCTCACTGGAGTTGACCGGCGGCCGTACCGTCGCGTGGGGAAGCGGCGAGAAGGGCACAGCGAAGGCGCGTACGCTCACCGCTCTCATGAAAGCAGCTTCCGGCGCCCGGCACTTCGACGTAAGTGTTCCCACCGCCCCTGCGTCAGCCGGGAGTTGACGCACATTCGCGCAGGCCAGCACCCTGGTTGGGCAGCGCTACGGCTGATCACATAGGGTGAAAAGAAAAACGGGAGGTTCGGCGTGTTCGTTGAACGTGCGCCACTTGTCGACTTAGTGTCCTGTTCAGAAGACTTCAAGGAACAGACACACTGGTAACCCTAAACTTCAACGTTAGGGTTCGGGTCGGCGCTACGGACCGTCCCATTCGGCATCTGCCGTCCCGCGCGGAACCGCACGGTGACGGCGACGTAATTCGAGGCGAGAGGCCTTCGACGTGGCAGCACCGCAGAACTACCTCGCAGTCATCAAGGTCATCGGTGTCGGCGGCGGTGGTGTCAATGCCATCAACCGGATGATCGAGGTCGGTCTCAAGGGCGTCGAGTTCATCGCCATCAACACCGACGCGCAGGCGCTGTTGATGAGCGACGCCGACGTCAAACTCGACGTCGGCCGCGAACTCACCCGCGGACTCGGCGCCGGCGCCAACCCGGCCGTCGGCCGCAAGGCCGCCGAGGATCACCGCGAGGAGATCGAGGAGGTCCTCAAGGGGGCCGACATGGTCTTCGTGACGGCCGGAGAGGGCGGCGGCACCGGCACCGGCGGCGCCCCCGTCGTGGCCAACATCGCGCGCTCCCTGGGCGCCCTCACCATCGGCGTGGTCACCCGCCCGTTCACCTTCGAGGGACGGCGCCGGGCGAACCAGGCGGAGGACGGCATCGCCGAACTCCGCGAAGAGGTCGACACCCTCATCGTCATCCCGAACGACCGGCTGCTGTCCATCTCGGACCGCCAGGTCTCGGTCCTCGACGCCTTCAAGTCGGCGGACCAGGTCCTGCTCTCCGGTGTGCAGGGCATCACCGATCTCATCACCACGCCCGGCCTGATCAACCTCGACTTCGCCGACGTCAAGTCCGTGATGTCCGAGGCCGGTTCGGCCCTCATGGGCATCGGCTCGGCCCGCGGCGACGACCGCGCGGTGGCGGCGGCCGAGATGGCGATCTCCTCGCCGCTGCTGGAAGCCTCGATCGACGGCGCCCGCGGCGTCCTGCTCTCCATCTCCGGCGGCTCCGACCTCGGCCTGTTCGAGATCAACGAAGCGGCCCAACTGGTCAGCGAGGCCGCCCACCCCGAGGCCAACATCATCTTCGGCGCGGTCATCGACGACGCCCTCGGCGACGAGGTCCGGGTCACGGTCATCGCGGCCGGCTTCGACGGCGGGCAGCCGCCGACCCGCCGCGAGACGGGCACGGGCTCCACCTCGGCCCGCCGCGACGAGCCGACTCCGGTACGGCAGGAGAGCCGTCCGTCCTTCGGCTCGCTCGGCAGCGTCAAGCCCAAGGAGGAGCCGGAGCCCGCTTCGGAGCCGGTCGCCGACCTCCCGGTCGCCCCGCCGGTCCCGCCGTCGCGGACCTACTCGGACAGCGCCGCCGAGGAGCTGGACGTACCGGACTTCCTGAAGTGATAGGACAGTTCGACACCGTGAGCGGCGCGCACTTCGCCTTCACCGACAGGTGGGGCGGGGTGAGCGCCGTTCCGTACGAGGAGCTCAACCTCGGCGGCGCGGTCGGGGACGACCCCGATGCGGTCCGTACCAACCGTGAACTGGCCGCCAAGTCACTGGGGTTGGACCCGGCCCTGGTGGTCTGGATGAACCAGGTGCACGGCGCGGACGTGGCGGTCGTCGAGGGGCCCTGGGGCGTCTCGGACATCCCCTCCGTCGACGCGCTCGTCACCGCCCGGCGCGGCCTCGCCCTCGCCGTGCTGACCGCCGACTGCACGCCGGTCCTGCTCGCCGACCCGGTCGCCGGGATCGCGGGCGCGGCCCACGCCGGACGCCCGGGCATCGTCGCCGGGGTCGTCCCCGCCGCCGTGGCGGCCATGGTGGAACTCGGCGCCGATCCCGCCCGGATCGTCGCCCGCACCGGACCCGCCGTCTGCGGCCGGTGCTACGAAGTGCCCGCGGACATGCGCGCCGACGTCGCCGCCGTGGAACCGGCGGCGTACGCCGAGACGAGTTGGGGCACTCCCGCGGTCGACGTGACCGCCGGAGCGCACGCGCAGCTCGACCGGCTCGGGGTGCGCGACCGGGAGCAGTCACCGGTGTGCACCCGTGAATCGGACGACCACTTCTCGTACCGCCGCGACCGTACGACCGGGCGGCTGGCGAGCTATGTCTGGCTGGACTGACGGGACATGACGGACCGTAGGGACGAACTCGCCGTAAATCTGGCGAAAGTCGAGGAGCGCATCGCCGCCGCCTGTGCCGCGGCCGGGCGGAAGCGTGAAGAAGTGACCCTGATCGTGGTCACCAAGACCTATCCGGCAAGTGACGTGCGGATGTTGGCGGAACTCGGTGTGCGTCATGTCGCCGAGAACCGGGACCAGGACGCCGCCCCGAAGGCCGCCGAATGCGCGGATCTGCCGCTGAGTTGGCACTTCGTCGGTCAGTTGCAGACCAACAAGGTGCGATCCGTGGTCGGTTACGCCGATGTCGTGCAGTCGGTCGACCGGTCCCGGCTCGTCACCGCGCTGTCGAAGGAGGCCGAGCGGTCCGGACGCCAACTGGGCTGTCTCATCCAGGTCGCACTCGACGCGGGAGTGAGCGGGCGGGGCGAGCGGGGCGGCGTCGGACCGGGCGGGATCGGGGAGTTGGCCGATCTCGTCGCCGGAGCTCCGGGGTTGCGGCTCGACGGGCTGATGACCGTCGCTCCGCTCACCGGTGAGTACGCGGGACGCCAACTGGAGGCGTTCGGGCGGTTGATGGATTTGTCGACTGACCTGCGCCGAGCCCATCCTGCTGCGAACATGGTGTCGGCAGGGATGAGTGCGGACCTCGAACAGGCCGTGGCAGCCGGAGCGACACATGTACGCGTCGGCACTGCGGTACTCGGCGTGCGCCCCAGGCTCGGGTAACGTCGCCAGGAAGTCGGACCACAGCAGAAAATATGGTCAATGCCGCCGAAGGCGGGCATAACGACCTCGTGGATCGCGGGCACTTGGCAGTCGTCAGCCGATCCACCACAGAGCGGAGGACTCAGAGCATGGCCGGCGCGATGCGCAAGATGGCGGTCTACCTCGGCCTCGTGGAGGACGATGGGTACGACGGCCGGGGTTTCGACCCCGATGACGACTTCGAACCCGAACTGGACCCGGAGCCCGAGCGGGACCGTCGACGGCACGAGCCGTCGCACCAGTCACACACCCCACATCAGTCTCAAAGGGACGAACCGGTACGAGTGGTGCAGCCTCCGGCCCCTCGCGAACCGGTGTCCCATTCCGCTTCACTGGGTGCGGAATCAGGGCGTCCGGCGCGTATCGCGCCCGTGGCATCCATCACACAAGAACGCCAGTCCCTGGAGAAGAACGCACCGGTGATCATGCCCAAGGTCGTGTCGGAACGAGAGCCTTACCGGATCACCACACTTCACCCCCGGACCTACAACGAGGCCCGTACCATCGGGGAACACTTCCGTGAAGGCACCCCGGTGATCATGAATCTGACTGAGATGGATGACACAGACGCCAAGCGACTTGTCGACTTTGCGGCCGGTTTGGTGTTTGGTCTTCACGGCAGCATCGAGCGGGTGACGCAGAAGGTGTTCCTGTTGTCGCCTGCTAACGTCGATGTCACGGCGGAGGACAAGGCCCGCATCGCAGAGGGCGGGTTCTTCAATCAGAGCTGAGACAGACAGCCGCTAGAAAGCACGGAACAGGGGAGAGGGAAAGACAGACCATGAGCGTGTTCGCGCAGGTGATCTACATCGCGCTGATGGTGTTCCTCATCGTGCTCATCTTCCGGTTGGTCATGGACTACGTCTTCCAGTTCGCCCGCTCATGGCAACCCGGCAAGGCGATGGTGGTCGTTCTGGAGGCCGCCTACACTGTCACCGATCCACCGTTGAAGCTTCTGCGGCGGTTCATCCCGCCGTTGCGTCTCGGGGGCGTGGCGCTCGACCTGTCCTTCTTCGTCCTGATGATCATCGTCTACATCTTGATCTCTATCGTGGGCAATCTCGCGAGGTGACAGTGGACGATACGGTCTTGCCGACTGCCGATGACTACGTTGAGGTGAAGAGATGCCGTTGACCCCCGAGGACGTGCGGAACAAGCAGTTCACGACCGTCCGCCTCCGAGAAGGCTATGACGAGGACGAGGTCGATGCCTTCCTCGACGAGGTCGAAGCCGAACTGACGCGCCTGCTCCGCGAGAACGAGGACCTGCGCGCCAAGCTGGCCGCGGCCACGCGCGCCGCGGCGCAGAACCAACAGAACATGCGCAAGCCCCCCGAACAGGACCAGCAGCAGGGCGGCATGCAGCAAGGCGGCATGCAGCAGCAGGGGATGCCCCAGCAGGGCATGCCCCCGCAAGGCATGCGCGGTCCGGGCGGCCCGGTGCCCGCCGGCATATCGGGCCCGCCGCAGCAGCAGATGGGCGGCCCCATGGGTGGCCCGCCCCAGCTGCCGAGCGGCGCCCCGCAGTTGCCCGCCGGCCCCGGTGGCCAGGGTCAGGGCGGCCCGCAGGGTCAGGGTCCGATGGGCCAGGGCCCCATGGGCGGTCCGATGGGCCAGGGCCCGATGCAGGGTCAGATGCAGCAGATGGGCCAGGGCCCGATGCAGGGTCAGATGGGCGGCCAGCCCCCCATGCAGCAGCAGATGGGCGGCCCCATGGGCGGTCCCATGGGTGGCGGCATGCCGCAGCAGGGCCCCGGTGGCGACAGCGCCGCCCGTGTCCTCTCGCTGGCCCAGCAGACCGCCGACCAGGCGATCGCCGAGGCCCGTTCCGAGGCCAACAAGATCGTCGGCGAGGCCCGTTCGCGCGCCGAGGGTCTTGAGCGTGACGCCCGAGCCAAGGCCGACGCCCTGGAGCGGGACGCGCAGGAGAAGCACCGCGTCGCGATGGGCTCCCTGGAGTCCGCCCGCGCCACGCTGGAGCGCAAGGTCGAGGACCTGCGCGGCTTCGAGCGCGAGTACCGCACGCGTCTGAAGTCCTACCTGGAGTCCCAGCTGCGTCAGTTGGAGACCCAGGCCGACGACTCGCTGGCCCCGCCGCGTACTCCGGCGACCGCGTCGCTTCCGCCGTCCCCGGCGCCCTCGATGGCCCCGGCAGGCGCCAGCGCCCCGTCGTACGGCGGCAACCAGGGCATGGGCGGCCCGCCGCCCGCCGGTCCGTCCTACGGCGGCCAGCAGCAGATGTCCCCGGCCATGACCCAGCCGATGGCGCCGGTACGGCCGCAGGGCCCGTCGCCGATGGGCCAGGCTCCCTCGCCGATGCGCGGGTTCCTGATCGACGAGGACGACAACTGACCGGCCTTTAGTACGCCTTGGGCGTCGGCAGCGTTCAGGGTGGGGCCCCGGATTTCGATCCGGGGCCCCACCCTTTTTGCCTGGGTCGAGCGCTGGATCACGTGAGTTGACCGTTGGGTCACGTGAGTTGGCCGCTGGGCGCGAGAGAAGGGCCCGGTCTCCATGAAGGAGGCCGGGCCCTTTCGTGCCGGTGGTGCCTACGCCTTGTGCAGGCGGAACACCAGCGACAACCCCTCGTCAGTGAACGGCGTGCCATAGCTGTCGTCCGCCTCGCCCTGGGCGAAGTCCGTGGCGAGGACCTCGTCGGCGATCAGGGCCGCGTGCTCGGACAGGGCGGCGATGACCGCCGGGTCGGTCGACGTCCAGCGCAGGGCGATCCGGTCGGCGACGTCCAGGCCGCTGTTCTTGCGGGACTCCTGGATCAGGCGGATCGCGTCACGGGCCAGGCCCGCCTGCCGCAGCTCCTCGGTGATCTCCAGGTCGAGGGCGACCGTCGCCCCCGAGTCGGAGGCCACGGACCAGCCCTCGCGCGGCGTCTCTGTGATGATCACCTCATCCGGGGCCAGCGTGATGGTCTCGCCGTCCACCTCCACGGCCGCCGTGCCCTCGCGCAGGGCCAGGGACAGCGCGGCCGCGTCCGCGTTCGCGACGGCCTTCGCGACGTCCTGGACGCGCTTGCCGAACCGCTTGCCCAGGGCGCGGAAGTTGGCCTTCGCCGTGGTGTCGACCAGCGAACCGCCGACCTCGCTCAGCGAGGCGAGGCCCTCGACGTTCAGCTCCTCCGTGATCTGCGCGTGCAGCTCCCGGTCCAGGGCGGCGAAGCCCGTGGCCGCGATCAGCGCGCGGGACAGCGGCTGGCGCGTCTTGACGCCCGACTCCGCGCGCGTGGCCCGGCCCAGCTCCACCAGGCGGCGTACGAGGACCATCTGCTTGGACAGCTCGGGGTCGATGACGGAGAGGTCCGCCTTGGGCCACGAGGAGAGGTGGACGGACTCGGGGGCACCCGGGGTCACCGGCACGATGAGGTCCTGCCAGACCCGCTCGGTGATGAACGGGGTCAGCGGGGCCATCAGCTGGGTGACCGTCTGGACGACCTCGTGCAGGGTGCGCAGCGCGGCCTTGTCGCCCTGCCAGAAGCGGCGACGGGAGCGGCGGACGTACCAGTTGGACAGGTCGTCGACGAACGCCGACAGGAGCTTGCCGGCGCGCTGGGTGTCGTAGGACTCCAGAGCCTGCGTCACCTGGTCGGTGAGCGCGTGGAGTTCGGACAGGAGCCAGCGGTCCAGGACCGGGCGGTCGGCCGGGGCCGGGTCCGCCGCGCTCGGCGCCCAGTCGGACGTGCGCGCGTACAGGGCCTGGAAGGCGACCGTGTTCCAGTACGTCAGGAGGGTCTTGCGGACGACCTCCTGGATCGTGCCGTGGCCCACGCGGCGTGCCGCCCACGGGGAGCCGCCCGCCGCCATGAACCACCGCACCGCGTCCGCCCCGTGCTGGTCCATCAGCGGGATCGGCTGCAGGATGTTGCCGAGGTGCTTGGACATCTTGCGGCCGTCCTCGGCGAGGATGTGGCCGAGGCAGACGACGTTCTCGTACGACGACTTGTCGAAGACCAGTGTGCCGACGGCCATCAGCGTGTAGAACCAGCCGCGGGTCTGGTCGATCGCCTCGGAGATGAACTGCGCCGGGTAGCGGCTCTCGAACAACTCCTTGTTCTTGTACGGGTATCCCCACTGCGCGAACGGCATCGAACCCGAGTCGTACCAGGCGTCGATGACCTCCGGCACGCGCGTGGCCGTCTCGCCGCACTGGGGGCAGGCGAAGGTGACCGCGTCGATGAACGGACGGTGCGGGTCCAGCCCCGACTGGTCGGTGCCCGTCAGCTCGGTCAGCTCCGCGCGGGAGCCGACGACCGTGAGGTGATTGTCCTCGCAGTGCCAGATCGGCAGCGGGGTGCCCCAGTAGCGGCTGCGGGACAGCGCCCAGTCGATGTTGTTGTTCAGCCAGTCGCCGTACCGGCCGTGCTTGACGGTGTCCGGGAACCAGTTGGTGTTCTCGTTCTCCTGGAGGAGGCGGTCCTTGACGGCCGTGGTGCGGATGTACCAGGAGGGCTGCGCGTAATAGAGCAGCGCGGTGTGGCAGCGCCAGCAGTGCGGGTAACTGTGCTCGTACGGCACGTGCTTGAAGAGCAGGCCGCGGTCCTTGAGGTCCTCGGTGAGCTTTTCGTCGGCCTTCTTGAAGAAGACACCGCCTACGAGCGGGACGTCCTCGGCGAACGTGCCGTTCGGGCGGACCGGGTTGACCACCGGCAGGCCGTACGCGCGGCAGACCTTGAGGTCCTCCTCGCCGAAGGCGGGGGACTGGTGGACCAGACCCGTACCGTCCTCGACCGTCACGTACTCCGCGTTCACCACGTAGTGGGCGGGCTCCGGGAACTCCACGAGCTCGAACGGACGTTGATACGTCCAGCGCTCCATCTCGGCGCCGGTGAAGGACTCACCGGTGGTCTCCCAGCCCTCGCCGAGGGCCTTGGCGAGCAGCGGCTCGGCGACGACGAGCTGCTCCTCACCGTTCGTCGCGACGACGTAGGTGACCTCGGGGTGGGCGGCGACGGCCGTGTTGGACACCAGCGTCCAGGGGGTCGTCGTCCAGACCAGGAGTGCGGCACGGCCGGCCAGCGGACCGGAGGTGAGCGGGAAACGGACGTACACGGAGGGGTCGACGACCGTCTCGTAGCCCTGCGCCAGCTCGTGGTCCGAGAGGCCCGTCTGGTCGCGGGGGCACCAGGGGGCGACGCGGTAGTCCTGGACCAGCAGGCCCTTGTTGAAGATCTCCTTGAGGGACCACCAGACCGATTCGATGTACTCGGGGTCCATCGTGCGGTACGGGTCTTCGAGGTCCGTCCAGTACCCCATGCGGGTCGTCAGCGCCTCGAAGGCGTCGGTGTGGCGGGTCACGGACTCGCGGCACCTGGCGTTGAACTCGGCGATGCCGTATGCCTCGATGTCCTGCTTGTCGGTGAAGCCCAGCTCCTTCTCGACCGCCAGCTCCACCGGGAGGCCGTGGCAGTCCCAGCCGGCCTTGCGGCCCACGTGGTAGCCGCGCATGGTGCGGAAGCGGGGGAAGACGTCCTTGAAGACGCGCGCCTCGATGTGGTGGGCGCCCGGCATGCCGTTGGCCGTGGGCGGGCCCTCGTAGAACACCCACTCGGGGCGTCCCTCGGACTGGTCCAGGGTCTTGGCGAAGATCTTCTGCTCGCGCCAGAAGTCGAGCACGGCGTGCTCCAGCGCGGGCAGGTCGACCTGGGCGGGCACCTGGCGATACGTCGGCGTTGTCATCAGCGAGCTTCCTCCGGCGGACTTTCTGCCTTCCGTCCGGAGGGACGAGAGCTACGACTTTCCGTACGCCGTGTGCGGCGCGCTCCCGCGGTACCACCCTCCTTGGCTCCCCGGTGCGTCCAGCACACCAGTGAGCCCCCTCATTGGGGTCGCGATACCGGGTCTACCGGCCGCGGCTGGTGGGCTGCGGCTTTCTTCCGGCGGCTCCGGGGTGATCTTCACGTCGCGCTCGCCCCCGGGCTTCCACCGTCCCCGGGTCGCTCTGGGCTGCGTACGCCGCTACTCGTCCCCATCCACGCTTCTCGCTCCGCCCAGTGTACGGGGCCGCACGGACAGCGGCCGACCGGTTTTGCGGGGGCCTCGGCGAGGGCCTGTGGGGGTGCTTCCGGCAGGGGTCCGGCCGGAGGTCTGCCGACCTGCCGTACGACTCGAATGGCGCTGAACACGCGTTCGATGTTCGAGGCGTCGGACTCGGCGGATTACCCGGCGGGGAGCTGGGCACAACGCATGCAGGCTTGCCGCGCGGGGCCAGAGGGGTGGACGAATCGGGCGGCGTGCCCCGTTGCCGCGGGACTCAAGTCGATTTATCGTCCCAGCACGATTCGCGTGCGTGATCACAAAATGTGAAGGGGCCGCGGCCATGGTGGCGAAGAAGACCGCAACGAAGAAGACCGCGGCGAAGAAGGCGGTCGCTACGAAGGCGGCTTCTTCGAAGAAGACGACCGGGGAAGGGGCCGAGAGACCGGGGGCCGCGAAGGGGGCGGCGAAGGAGGCGGTGGCCAGGAAGAGCACCGCGAAATCCACGGCGACGAAGAAATCCACGGCGACGAAGAAGGCGACGGCTACGAAGACGACCGTTACGAAGAGGGCGGCTACGGGGACGGGGGCTACGAAGGCGGCGGTGACGAAGGTGACGGCCGCTCCGAAGGCTACGGAAACGAAGAAGACGGCCGTGAAGAAGGCGGCTGTTAAGAAGACCGCCGTGAAGAAGACCGCCGTGAAGAAGACGGTCGCGAAGAAAGCGGCTGTTAAGAAGACCGCCGTGAAGAAGACCGCCGTGAAGAAGACGGTCGCGAAGAAAGCGGCCGTGAAGAAAACCGTCGCCCCTGAGAGCACGTCGACGAAGAGCAGTCCTACGGAGAGCATCACCAGCGCGAAGAGCGGTTCTACGAAGAGCGCCACGGGCACGAAGAGCGCCACCGGCACCAAGAGTACTGCGGGAACCAAGAGCACGACCGGCACGAGGAAGAGCGCGACCGGCACGAAGAAGAGCGCGGCCAAGAAGGCAAAGGCGGGCGCGGCGCAGGCCGCGGAGCAGACGGGAGCCACGACGGTGGTTGCGAAGAAGACTCCTGGCACGGCCACGGCGGCGAAGACGGCTGTTCCGAAGGCGCGGGTCGCGGTGGTGCCCGGCGAGCTCGCGGTGCGCCCCGGCGAGGACCCCTGGACGCCCGAGGAGGTCGAGGAGGCCCGCACCGAGCTGCAGTCCGAGGCGGCGCGGCTGAGTGAGGAGATCACGTCCACCGAGCAGGCCCTCGCCGGTCTGATGCGGGACTCCGGGGACGGTGCAGGCGACGACCAGGCCGACACCGGCACCAAGAACATCACGCGCGAGAGCGAGATGGCGCTGGCCGCCAACGCGCGCGAGATGCTGATCCAGACCGAGCGCGCCCTGGGGAAGCTGGACGCCGGTACCTACGGCCTGTGCGAGAACTGCGGCAACCCGATCGGCAAGGCCCGCATGCAGGCCTTCCCCCGGGCCACCCTGTGCGTCGAGTGCAAGCAGAAGCAGGAGCGCCGGTACTGAACGCCGGTACTGAGGGTGCCGAGAGGTGTGCCGTACCCTCTTCCTCAGTCAGGTACCTAGGTTCGAGGGACTCACGTGGCAGAGGCGGAGCGCATCATCGGTACGCCGGATACCCCAGAGGCGGCGGGGGCCGAGCCGGAACAGGGCGACACCGCGCCCCGCAGGGGAAAGCGCCGGATCGCCGTCCTGTTCGTGGTGGCCGCCTTCGCGTACACCCTCGACCTGGTCAGCAAGCTGCTCGTGGTCGCCAAGCTGGAGCACCACGCGCCGATCGAGGTCTTCGGGGACTGGCTGGAGTTCCACGCGATCCGCAACCCCGGCGCGGCCTTCGGGTTCGGCGCGGCCTTCACGGTCATCTTCACGATGATCGCGGCCGCGGTGATCGTGGTGATCGCCCGGCTGGCCCGCAAGCTCTACAGCCTGCCGTGGGCCATCGCGCTCGGGCTGCTGCTGGGCGGTGCGCTCGGCAACCTCACCGACCGGATCTTCCGTTCGCCGGGCATCTTCCAGGGCGAGGTCGTCGACTTCATCGCGCCCAAGGGCTTCGCCGTCTTCAACCTCGCCGACTCGGCGATCGTGTGCGGCGGCATCCTGATCGTGCTGCTCTCCTTCCGCGGCCTGGACCCGGACGGCACCGTCCACAAGGACTGAGCGCCTCGGCTCGGGTAAGGCGGTGTCGGACCCGTCCGGCATACTCGACCGAGTGAGCACAGTTCCCGAGATCCGAAACCTGCCCGTGCCCGACGGCCTGGAGGGCGAGCGTGTCGACGCCGCCATCTCCCGCATGTTCGGCTTCTCCCGTACGAAGGCCGCCGAGCTGGCCGCGGCGGGGAAGGTCACGGTCGACGGCTCGGTGGTCGGGAAGTCCGAGCGGGTGCACGGCGGGGCCTGGCTGGAGGTCGAGATGCCGCAGGCGCCCGCGCCCGTGCAGATCGTCGCCGAGCCCGTCGAGGGCATGGAGATCGTCTACGACGACGATGACGTGATCGTGATCGTCAAGCCGGTCGGCGTCGCCGCCCACCCCAGCCCCGGCTGGGCCGGGACGACCGTCATCGGCGGCCTGGCCGCCGCCGGGTACCGCATCTCGACGTCCGGTGCCGCCGAGCGCCAGGGCATCGTGCACCGCCTCGACGTCGGCACGTCCGGCCTGATGGTCGTCGCCAAGTCGGAGCGGGCGTACACCTCCCTGAAGCGCCAGTTCAAGGAGCGCACGGTCGACAAGCGCTACCACACGCTGGTCCAGGGCCACCCGGACCCGACCAGCGGCACCATCGACGCCCCCATCGGCCGCCACCCGAACCACGACTACAAGTGGGCGGTCACCGCCGAGGGCAAGCCGTCCGTCACGCACTACGACCTCATCGAGGCGTTCCGCGCGGCCTCGCTGCTCGACGTGAAGCTGGAGACCGGCCGCACCCACCAGATCCGCGTGCACATGGCGGCCCACCGCCACCCGTGCGTGGGCGACCTGACCTACGGCGCCGACCCGACGCTCGCCAAGCGGCTGCGCCTGACCCGCCAGTGGCTGCACGCGGTCCGGCTCGGGTTCGAGCACCCCGCCGACGGCCAGTGGGTCGAGTTCGAGAGCGGCTACCCGGACGACCTCCAGCAGGCCCTCGACCTGGTGCGCGAGGAGACCTACGCATGAGTCCGACGTCGTACGCGGTGCGCGTCGCCGAGGACCCGGCCGACCGTGAGGCCTGCTTCGCGGTGCGCAAGGACGTCTTCGTCGTCGAGCAGGGCGTGCCCCAGGAGATCGAGTACGACGCGTACGACGCCGTAGCGACGCATGTGCTGGCCGTGCGTGAGGACGGGGTGCCGCTCGGGACCGGGCGGCTGTTGTACGGCGAGGCGGCCGCGGCGAAGACCGGCGGGGACCCGGCCGTGGGGTCCCTGGGGCGGCTGGCCGTCACGAAGGAGGCGCGGGGGCTCGGGGTCGGGGTCGCGCTGGTGCGGGCCATCGAGGACGCGGCACGCGCGCGTGGGCTCGCCGCCGTAGACCTGCATGCGCAGACGCATGCCCTTGGGTTCTACGAGCGGCTCGGCTACGAGGCGTACGGTCTGGAGTTCGCGGACGCCGGTATTCCGCACCTGGCGATGCGGCGCGCGTTGTAACCGGCTTCCGCGACCGACGGGCGTCGAAAGAGCTGGTGGGGTAGGCGGCGTGGCAGGCTTGGGCGTCCGTTGTGTGAACGTCGAGATCCCGCCGGAGCCCTGACCGTGGATCAATTGGCCCTTTTGTTCGTCCTGTTGCTCGGGGCCGTGGTGAGCGTCCCGCTGGGGGACCGGTTCGGTCTGCCGGCGCCGGTGCTCGTGACGCTCCTCGGGATAGTCCTCGCGGTGGCCGACTTCGTGCCGAACGTGAACGTCCCGCCCGAACTGATCCTGCCCCTGCTGCTGCCACCGCTGCTGTACGCGGCCGTACGGCGCACCTCCTGGCGGCAGTTCACGGCCAACATCCGGCCCATCTTCCTGCTGGCCGTGGCGCTGGTGTTCGTCACCACCCTCGCCGTGGCCGCCGTCGCGAGCGCGATCGTGCCGGGGCTGCCGATCGCGGCCGCCGTGGCGCTCGGCGCGCTGGTGGCGCCGCCCGACCCGGTCGCCGCGACCGCCGTCGCGGGGCAACTCGGGCTGCCGCGGCGGCTGGTGTCGATCCTGGAGGGCGAGGGTCTCTTCAACGACGTGACGGCCATCGTGCTCTACCACGTCGCGATTGCCGCCGCCGTCAGCGGGAGCTTCGACTTCTGGCGTGCCGGGCTCGACTTCGTGCTGTCCGCCGTCGTCGCCGTAGTGGTCGGAGTGGCCCTGGGGTGGGCCACGAACAAGCTGATGTCGGCTCTCGACGACGCCACGCTGCAGATCGGGCTGACGCTGCTGGTGCCGTACGCCTCGTACGTCCTGGCCGACGAGCTGCATGGGTCCGGGGTGCTCGCGGTGCTCACCACCGCGCTGTTCCTGGCCGAGTACTCGCTCGGCGCCGACGACGTGCTGACGCGGCTCGCCGGGGCGACCGTGTGGGACGTGGTGGACACGCTGGTGACGGGGGTCGCGTTCGGGCTCATCGGGCTCGAACTGCACAACGCGATCCGTACGGCGTCCGGGCGGTGGGGCGAGATGCTCGGCTGGGCCGCCGCGATCGTCGGAGTCGTGGTGGTCGTACGGCTGGCGTGGTTGCTGCCGGCGACCTGGCTGACGAAACGGCTGCACGCCAAGCGGGACTACGACGAGGAGATCCCGACGTCCTGGCGGGAGACCGTGATCATGTGGTGGGCGGGGATGCGCGGGGTGGCGTCCGTGGCCCTGGCGCTGGCGATTCCGCTGACCATGGACGACGGGTCGGCGTTCCCGGACCGGGACGAGATCGTGTTCATCGCGTTCGGGGTGATCATGGCGACGCTGGTGCTTCAGGGGCTCACGTTGCCGTGGCTGGTGAAGCGGCTCGGGGTGCGGGCCGACATCGACAGTGAGAAGGCGTTCGAGAAGGAGCTGGCGGTGCGGGCGGCGAAGGCCGCGAAGCGGAGGCTGCGGGAGATCGAGGATGTCGAGGAGCTGCCGGAGGAGGTGTCCGAGCAGTTGTTGCGGCGGGCGTTCGACATCGGGGTGCGGATCTCTCCCGAGGTGGGGGACGGGGAGCGGCGGGAGGTGTACGAGAAGCGGGTGAAGCGGGTGAAGCGGATGCGGCGGATCCAGGGGGAGATGATGAGCGCGGCCCGGCATGAGGTGCTTGCGGCGCGGAGTGAACCCGGGGCGGATCCGGAGATCGTGGACCGGGTGCTTCGGCATCTGGATGTCCGTAGCTTGAGGTGAGTGCTTGCCCACCCACGCGCCGCCCGTTTACGGGCGATTGAAGGGTGGACGTTTCCCGTGAGGGCTCGGCGCCGTTGGCGGCCGCCGGTCGAATTGGCTCGTGCTCGCCCTTGCCCTCTTTGTAGGCTCGTCCCATGGCTCGCAACGTTGTAATCAGTGGTGGCGGTACGGGAATTGGGCTCGCCGCGGCGCGTGTCTTCGCGGGTGACGGGGATCGGGTGTTGCTCCTCGGGCGACGGCGCGAGGTGCTGGAGAAGGCCGAGGTGCCGGGGGCGTTGACGTACGCCGGGGACCTGAGTGAGCCCGAAGTCGTGCGTGGGGTCGGGCGGTTCGTCGCCGAGGAGTTCGGCACCGTGGATGTGCTGGTGCACGGCGCGGGCGGTACCGGGGCGTTGGAGCCGGGGAGCGTGAGCAGTGACCCGCTGGACCGCGTCGCGCACGACTGGACGGTCAACTTCCGGATCAACACCCTGAGCGCCGCGCTGCTCACCGAGGCGCTGAAGCCGCGGCTCGCGGAGCCGGGCGGGCGGGTGCTGTTCGTGAGCTCCATCGCCGCGTACCGGGGTTCGGGGAGCGGGGCGTACGGCGGGGCCAAGGCCGCGTTGCATCCGTACGCCCATGACCTGGCCCGGGATCTCGGCCCGCGCGGCATCACCGTGAACGTGGTCGCGCCCGGGTACATCGAGGACACCGAGTTCTTCGGGCCGCAGATCGATCCCGCCCGGCGTGAACGGCTCATCAACGATACGTCGACCGGGCGGGCCGGCACCCCGGGGGATGTCGCCGCGACCTTGCACTGGCTCGCGTCCCCGGCCGCCGGGCATGTGACTTCGCAGGTGATTCAGGTCAATGGCGGGGCTGAGCGCGGGCGTTGAGGGGCTGGGGCTGACTGGCCGGGGTTTGGTTCCGGTCAACGGCGGTGCCGTGCGCGGGGGTTGAGACGTCGGGCACACCGGCCTCGGCTCGGGCTCGGGCGTGCGGGGCGGGGAGGGTTCTCGCCGGGCATGGGCGTTGCGACCTCGGGCCGGCTGGTCTCGTCGGCCGCCAGGTTCCGCTCGCCTTACAAGTCGTCCGAGTCAATGGCGGGGCTGTGCGCGGGCGTTACGGTGTCCGGAGTTGCTCAGCCGTAGCCGTAGCCGTAGCCGTAGCCGTAGCCGTAGCCGGGTCCCGCTCGCTTCGAAGGGCGCCCGGTTCAACGGCGTGCCCCGGCATGGGCGTTGAGGTACCCGGAGCCGCTCACCCCCGGCCGCTCCCGATCACCTCGCGACTTCCCCACCCCGATCAACAGCCCTGCCCGGCAAGGACGTTGAGGCCACAGAGCCAGCAGCCGCCGGCGGCGCCACACCCCAGCGGCAGACGCCCACCCCTCAACCGACGGTGAACAGGTGGTGCGTGGGTGGGCAATTCGAGCCGTAGCCGACGGCAGTCAGCCGGCCGCCGCGCCCTCAGCCTCGGTTGCCCCCCGGAGGCTCGTGAGCCGAGCGGGAAGCACCGCCGTTGGGCGACGGATCCTCGCCCGGGATCGGCGCCGCGTCCGCCGTGCTGACGCGGGGGAGGGCGTACGGATGCTCCGTGTACAGCCAGCGGATCATCTGTTCGCGGACGGTGACCCGTACCGTCCAGATGTCGTCCGCGTCCTTTGCCGTGACCAGGGCCCGGACCTCCATCGTGTTCGGGGTGGTGTCCGTGACGACGAGGCCGTAGCTGCGGCCGTCCCAGGCCGGGCAGGCTCGGAGGATTTCGCGGAGTTGCGTGCGCATCGCGTCGACCGGGGCCGAGTGGTCCACCTGGAAGTAGACGATGCCGGTCATCTGGGGGGTGCCGCGGGACCAGTTCTCGAAGGGTTTGGACGTGAAGTACGACACCGGCATGGTGATCCGGCGCTCGTCCCAGGTGCGTACCGTCAGGAAGGTCAGGGTGATCTCCTCGATCGTGCCCCACTCGCCGTCCACGACCACGGTGTCGCCGATGCGGACCATGTCGCCGAAGGCGATCTGCAGTCCCGCGAAGAGGTTGGCGAGCGTCGACTGGGCGGCGACACCGGCGACGATGCCCAGGACGCCCGCCGAGGCCAGCAGGGACGCGCCGGCCGCGCGCATCGCCGGGAACGTCAGCAGCATCGCGGCGACCGCCACCACACCCACGATCGCGGCGACCACCCGCGTGATCAGCGTCACCTGGGTGCGGACCCGGCGGACCCGGGCCGCATTGTGGGAGGCGCGGGCGTAGCGCGCGTACGACGACTCGACGATCGCCGCCGCGACCCTGATCATCAGCCAGGCGGTGGCGCCGATCAGCACCAGGGTCAGGGTCTGGCCGATGCCGACCCGGTGTTCCTCCAGCAGTTCGGCCTGGTCGTAGGAGCCTCTGAGGAAGGCGGCGCAGAGCAGCAGTTGGTAGGGCACGCGGCCCCGGCGCAGCTGGCCCCACAGCGTGGTGTCGTCGTGCCGGGCGTCCGCCTTGCGCAGCAGCAGGTCGGTGACCCAGCCGATGAGCAGCGTGAGGACGACGGAGCCGCCGATGACGATCAGCGGGCGCAGTACGTTCTCCATGTGTCCGACCGTACTGGCACGATGGCTTCATGAACATCATGCTCTTCCACTCCACGTACGGTCTCCGGCCGGCGGTACGCGACGCCGCCGAGCGGCTGCGCGCGGCGGGCCACGAGGTGTGGACCCCGGACCTCTTCGAGGGGCATACGTTCGAGACGGTCGAGGAGGGCATGGCCTTCAACGACGGGATCGGCAAGGACGAGCTGCTGAAGCGGGCCGTGCTGGCCGCCGCCCCGTACTCCGAGCGCGGTCTCGTCTACGCCGGGTTCTCGCTCGGCGCCTCCGTCGCGCAGACCCTCGCCCTCGGCGACGAGAAGGCCCGCGGACTGCTCCTCCTGCACGGCACCTCGGACATCGCGGCCAACGCCTCCGTCGACGATCTGCCGGTCCAACTGCACGTCGCCGAGCCGGACCAGTTCGAGACCGACGACTGGCTCAGCTCCTGGTACCTGCAGATGGGCAGGGCCGGCGCCGACGTCGAGATCTACCGGTACGCCGGAGCCGGCCACCTGTACACCGACCCCGACCTCCCGGACTACGACGAGGAGGCCGCCGAGGCCACCTGGCGGGTGGCTCTCGGTTTCCTCGAAACGCTGTGACTACACCGGGTCGTACGTGCGCTCCACCTTCTGCGTGCCGGTCCGCGTCCGGTACGACCGCTCCCAGGACGAGGTCGCGGTCGCCGAGGTGCGGTCGGACAGGACGTAGTAGTCCATCTGCGCCCGGTCGGCCGTGATGTCGAGGACGCCGTAGCCGTGGCGGTCCGTGTCGACCCAGTGGACGTGCCGGTTGGCGAGCTCGATGAGCGGTGCGGCGAGCGCGGAGACCGTGCCCTCGGGCACCTTCACTATGTCGTCGAGGTTGTCCGAGGTCACCGAGGTGATCACGAACTCCGTCGCCGCGGACGGCGAGAGCGGGTACGTCCCGGCGTCCACCGGCACGTCGTTGGCCCAGGCCATGTGGATGTCGCCAGTGAGGAACACCGTGTTGCCGATCGCGTTCGAGCGCAGATGGGCGAGGAGTTCACGGCGGTCGTCGGTGTAGCCGTCCCACTGGTCGGTGTTGACGCCTATGCCGTCCTGCGGCAGGTCCAGCAGCTTGGCGAGCGGCTTGAGCAGGTCGGCGGTGAGTGAGCCGATGACGAACGGCGCGATCATCACCGAGTTGCCGACCAGCCGCCACTTGGTGTCCGACGCCTTCAACCCCGCCTTCAGCCAGTCGAGTTGGGCGCGTCCCGTGATCGTACGGTCCGGGTCGTCGACCGCGCCGCTGCCCGAACCCGCCTGCTGCGAACGGAAGGAGCGCAGGTCGAGGAGCGAGAGATCCGCGAGCTTGCCGAAGCGCAGACGGCGGTAGGTGGTGCCCGCGATCGCCGGGCGGACCGGCATCCACTCGAAGTACGCCTGTTTCGCGGCTGCTTGGCGCGCTGTCCAGGTGCCTTCGGCGCCCTCGGTGTGGTTCACCGCGCCGCCCGACCAGGCGTTGTCCGCGAACTCGTGGTCGTCCCAGATCGCCACGACCGGCGCCTTGGCGTGCAGCGCCTGCAGGTCCGGGTCGGTCTTGTACTTGCCGTGCCGGGTGCGGTAGTCGGCGAGCGTGATGATCTCGTTCAGGGGCGCGTGCTGCCGTACGACCGTGCCGCGCGCCGCGTACTCGCCGGACTTGTACTCGTAGATGTAGTCGCCCAGGTGCAGCCAGGCGTCCAGGTCGTTGCGGGCCGCGAGATGGCGGTACGACGAGAAGTAGCCCGCCTCCCAGTTGGCGCAGGTGACGACGCCGAAGCGCAGGCCGGACACGGTCGCGTCCGCCGCCGGCGCGGTGCGGGTGCGCGCCGCCGGGGAGTCGGTGCCGCCGGCCGAGAAGCGGAACCAGTAGTCGGTGGCCGGGGCCAGGCCGCGGATGTCGGCCTTGACGGTGTGGTCTGAGGCGACGGTCGCGGTGAGGGAGCCCCGGGAGACGACGTTCGTGAACGCCTTGTCGGTGGCTACCGTCCAGCTCACCTCGGTGTCCGGGCCGAGCCCGGAGCCGGGGGCCGCCTCGGTGGTGGGTGTCACCCGGGTCCACAGCAGGACGCCGTCCGGGAGTGGGTCCCCGGAGGCGACTCCGTGCAGGAAGGAAGGAGTTTCGGCGGCGGCCCCGGCTGGGAGCGCGGCGATCAGCGGGCCGGCCAGGACGGCGGTGGCGGCCGCGGCCTTGACGACCGTACGGCGGCGCGGGGAGGGCGAGTTGACGTCCTCGGGTGCTCTGTATCGACTGGTCACGAGCGACCAGGTTACTGATCAGTATTAACGAGAGCGGGCGAACTCGTAAAGTTCGCCCGCTCTTCGGCCGCGCGTCTTGCAACGGCGTCTTACAACAAGGCTCAGGCCTTGAGGGCCGCCGTGATCGCCGTGGTGAAGTCGGCCACCGTCATCGGCGCGTTCGTGCCGTCCGAGCCGGTCAGCGTCTTGCCGTCCATCTTCAGGGTCGGGGTGCCGGTCACCCCGCTCTTGTCGAAGGTCGCGGACATGTCCAGCGCCCACTTGTCGTAGGTGCCGTCCTTCACGGCCTTCTGGAAGGCCGCGTTGTTCTTCAGGGCGGGGACCGTGTTGGCGACCTTGATCAGGTACGAGTCGTCCTTGAACTTGTCGGTCGTCTCGTCCGGGTGGTACTTCGTCGAGTAGAGCGCGGTCTTGTATTCGAGGAACGCCTCGGGGCTGACGTTCAGCGCGGCACCCATGGCGCTCAGCGCGTTCTTGGAGCCCTCGCCGTTGTCCTTGTTGTCGATGAACGTGGCGCCGACGTACTGGATCTTGAACTTGCCGGCGTCGAAGTCGCTCTTCACCGTCGAGCCGACGGTCTGCTCGAACTGGGCGCAGATCGGGCAGCGCGGGTCCTCGTACATGACCAGGGTCTTCTTGGCGGTGCTCTTGCCGAGGACGACCGTCGTGCCGTTGGTGCCGGTGGTGTTGGCCGGCTTGACGAGCTTGTCGTCCTTCGCCGACTCCCAGTAGGTGGGCTTGTTGTTCTGCACGACGGCGTAGCCGATGCCGCCGGCTATCGCGAGGACGCCGACGACCGAAGCGGCGACTATGAGCTGCCGCCTGACCTTGGCGCGCTTGGCCTGACGTTCGCGCTCGGCGCGCAGCCGCTCACGGGCCGCCGTCTTCGCCGCCGCGCTGTTCCGCTTGCTCATGTTGGTGATCTCCATATGGGACGCGTACACGTCGTACGCGGAATACGTGTGGGGGACTGATGTGTGCTCAGGTACCTGTGGGGTGTTCAGACCGCGGGCAGGACCGAGCACGGCGGTCCACGCCGTCCCAGGGAGTGCACCAGCAGCCGCTCACGGGCGGTGGCCATGCGGTGCGTGGCGCGCGGCAGCCGGCGCACCGGCGCGGTGCGTCGGCCCGACACCGCGGCGACGGCCAGGAGCAGCGGGCGGAAGCCCACCGCCGTTGCCGCGCGCAGCAGTTCGGAGAGCGCGCGCTCGCCGCGGCGCAGATAGGCGGCGGCGAGCAGCCCCACGCCGATGTGCGCGCCGAGCAGCAGCCAGGCGGCGGTGGCGTCGGTGTGCGCGAGCAGCGCCGCCGCCTGATGGGGGTTGTCGGTCATCCGGGCCAGCGAGGTGCCCACGCTGCCGCCGCTGCACAGCACGTCAAGGCCGACCGAGCGCAGCGGTCCGGCGACCGGGCCGCCCGCCCTGCCGTAGCAGGCGTGCTGGCCGGTGGTGAAGACCGTGTCGGCGGCCAGCTCCAGCGGGATCAGCAGTGCGGCGATCCTGCCGAAGCCGCGCTCGCGGCCCGCGAGCGCGTACGCGATCACGAACACGGTGGCGGCGATCGCCGCCACCGTGCCGAGCGGAAGCGGGACCCGGGACAGCAGCACGTGCGACGCGGTGCTGAGCGTCACGACCAGTGCCGTGAACAGCGCCGCGCGTACGGCCCTGAGCTGGATCCCGGATATGTCCATAGCGGAGAGAGTCTGTCACGTGCTCCGGTAAGGCACCGCTAAAGGGTTCCTGTGAGCGTACGGATGGTTACAGACCCGGAATCCGGCCGTTGCGGAACAGGTCGACGAAGGTCTGGTGGTCGGCACGCGCGCGAGCGCCGTAGCTGTGCGCGAAGTCGACGAGCACGCCCGCGAAGCCGTCCTCGTCGGCCGCGATCGCCGCGTCGATGGCCCGCTCCGTGGAGAACGGCACCAGGGACTCGCCGGACTGGTCGTCGGCCGCCGCGTGCATCGTGGCCGTGGCCCGCCCCAGGTCCGCGACGACGGCGGCGATCTCCTCCGGGTCGTCGATGTCGCTCCAGTCCAGGTCCACCGCGTACGGCGACACCTCGGCGACCAGCTGCCCGGTCCCGCCCAGCTCGGTCCAGCCCAGCCAGGGGTCCGCGTGCGCCTGGAGGGCGCGCTGGGAGATCACCGTGCGGTGCCCCTCGTGCTGGAAGTAGTCCCGGATCGCCGCGTCCGTGATGTGCCGCGAGACGGCCGGCGTCTGGGCCTGCTTGATGTAGATCACCACATCGTTCTCCAGGGCGTCGCTGTTGCCCTCCAGGAGGATGTTGTACGACGGCAGTCCGGCCGAGCCGATGCCGATGCCCCGGCGGCCGACGACGTCCTTCACGCGGTAGGAGTCGGGGCGGTCCAGGGAGGACTCGGGGAGCGTCTCCAGATAGCCGTCGAAGGCCGCGAGGACCTTGTAGCGGGTCGCCGCGTCCAGCTCGATGGAGCCGCCGCCCGACGCGAAGCGGCGCTCGAAGTCACGGATCTCCGTCATCGAGTCCAGCAGCTCGAAGCGGGTCAGCGAGCGGGCAGTGCGCAGCGCGCCCAGCAGCGGGCCGTCGGCCGTGTCCAGCGTGAACGGCGGCACCTCGTCGCTCTTCGCGCCGGTCGCCAGCGCGTGCACCCGCTCGCGGTACGCGCCCGCGTAGACCTGCACCAGCTCGGTGATCTGCTCGTCACTGAGTGCCTTCGCGTACCCGATGAGCGCCACGGAGGCGGCGAAGCGCTTGAGGTCCCAGGTAAACGGGCCGACGTACGCCTCGTCGAAGTCGTTGACGTTGAAGACCAGGCGGCCGTTCGAGTCCATGTACGTGCCGAAGTTCTCGGCGTGCAGGTCGCCGTGGATCCACACGCGCGAGGTGCGGTCGTCCAGGTATGGGCCGCCCCGCTTCTCGGCGTCCAGGTCGTGGTAGAAGAGGCACGCCGTGCCCCGGTAGAACGCGAACGCCGAGGCTGCCATCTTCCGGAACTTCACGCGGAACGCGGCCGGGTCGGCGGCCAGGAGCTCGCCGAAGGCGGTGTCGAAGACGGCGAGGATCTCCTCGCCGCGGTGCTCGTCGTTGAGCTGCGGAACCGACATCGCTCTGTGCCTCCTGGTACGGGTGGTGCGTGACCTGTGACGGGTCTGTCGTCACTTTCCAACGCTTGAAGGTACGCGGGAGTGCCCGCCGTGTGTCAGTGGCGAGGCATAGGATTCGGTCTCGTCCCCCCAGACCGTCCGCCGCACTTTGTCGATCGCCCACCCGCCACCCGACCACCACCCCTCAACGAGGCGCTGCGCGCCAAAGCACCTATCTCCTGGAGGCCAAGCCGTGTCAAAGCCGCCGTTCACGCACCTGCATGTCCACACCCAGTACTCGCTCCTGGACGGTGCCGCGCGGCTGAAGGACATGTTCAACGCGTGCAACGAGATGGGCATGACCCATATCGCGATGTCCGACCACGGCAACCTGCACGGGGCCTACGACTTCTTCCACACGGCGAAGAAGGCGGGCGTCACGCCGATCATCGGCATCGAGGCGTACGTCGCCCCCGAGTCCCGGCGCAACAAGCGCAAGATCCAGTGGGGCCAGCCGCACCAGAAGCGCGACGACGTCTCCGGTTCCGGTGGTTACACCCACAAGACGATCTGGGCGGCGAACAAGACGGGCCTGCACAACCTCTTCAAGCTGTCGTCGGACGCGTACGCCGAGGGCTGGCTCCAGAAGTGGCCGCGCATGGACAAGGAGACCATCTCCCAGTGGTCCGAGGGGCTCATCGCCTCCACCGGCTGCCCCTCGGGCGAGCTCCAGACCCGGCTGCGCCTCGGGCAGTACGACGAGGCACTGAAGGCCGCCGCCGAGTACCAGGACATCTTCGGCAAGGACCGTTACTTCCTGGAGCTGATGGACCACGGCATCGAGATCGAACACCGGGTCCGTGACGGCCTGTTGGACATCGGCAAGAAGCTCGGCATCCCGCCCCTGGTGACGAACGACTCGCACTACACGTACGCGCACGAGTCGGTCGCCCACGACGCCCTGCTCTGCATCCAGACCGGCAAGAACCTCTCCGACCCGGACCGCTTCCGCTTCGACGGCACCGGCTACTACCTGAAGTCCACCGACGAGATGTACGCCGTGGACTCCTCGGACGCCTGGCAGGAGGGCTGCCGCAACACCCTCCTGGTCGCCGAACAGATCGACACCTCCGGCATGTTCGAGGCGAAGAACCTCATGCCGAAGTTCGACATCCCGGACGGCTTCACTGAGGTCACCTGGTTCAAGGAGGAGGTCCGCCGCGGCATGGAGCGCCGCTTCCCGGGCGGCATCCCCGACGACCGCCAGAAGCAGGCGGACTACGAGATGGACGTCATCATCCAGATGGGGTTCCCGGGCTACTTCCTCGTGGTCGCCGACTTCATCATGTGGGCGAAGAACAACGGCATCGCAGTGGGCCCCGGCCGTGGTTCCGCGGCCGGTTCGATCGTCGCGTACGCCATGGGCATCACCGACCTCGACCCGATCCCGCACGGCCTGATCTTCGAGCGGTTCCTCAACCCCGAGCGCGTCTCCATGCCCGATGTCGACATCGACTTCGACGAGCGTCGGCGCGTCGAGGTGATCCGGTACGTGACGGAGAAGTACGGAGCCGACAAGGTCGCCATGATCGGCACCTACGGCAAGATCAAGGCCAAGAACGCCATCAAGGACTCCGCGCGCGTGCTGGGCTACCCGTACGCGATGGGCGACCGGCTCACCAAGGCGATGCCCGCCGACGTCCTCGGCAAGGGCATCGACCTCTCCGGCATCACCGACCCCAAGCACCCCCGCTACGGCGAGGCGGGCGAGATCCGCGGGATGTACGAGAACGAGCCGGACGTCAAGAAGGTCATCGACACCGCCAAGGGCGTCGAGGGCCTGGTCCGGCAGATGGGCGTGCACGCGGCCGGCGTCATCATGTCCAGCGAGCCCATCGTCGATCACGCCCCGGTGTGGGTGCGGCACACGGACGGCGTGACCATCACGCAGTGGGACTACCCGCAGTGCGAGTCGCTCGGCCTGCTGAAGATGGACTTCCTCGGCCTGCGCAACCTCACGATCATGGACGACGCCATCAAGATGGTGAAGTCCAACAAGGGCATCGACCTGGAGATGCTCGCCCTCCCGCTGGACGACCCCAAGACCTTCGAACTCCTCTGCCGCGGCGACACGTTGGGCGTCTTCCAGTTCGACGGCGGCCCGATGCGCTCGCTGCTGCGCCAGATGCAGCCCGACAACTTCGAGGACATCTCCGCCGTCTCGGCCCTGTACCGGCCCGGCCCGATGGGCATGAACTCGCACATCAACTACGCCGAGCGCAAGAACAAGCGCCAGGAGATCACCCCGATCCACAAGGAGCTGGAGGAGCCCCTTGAGGAGGTCCTCGCGGTGACCTACGGCCTGATCGTGTACCAGGAGCAGGTGCAGAAGGCCGCCCAGATCGTCGCTGGTTACTCGCTCGGCGAGGCCGACATCCTGCGCCGCGTGATGGGCAAGAAGAAGCCGGACGAGCTGGCGAAGAACTTCACCATCTTCCAGGCCGGCGCCCAGAAGAACGGCTACAGCGACGAGGCGATCCAGGCCCTGTGGGACGTCCTGGTCCCCTTCGCCGGCTACGCGTTCAACAAGGCGCACTCCGCCGCGTACGGCCTGGTCTCGTACTGGACCGCCTACCTGAAAGCCAACTACCCGGCCGAGTACATGGCGGCGCTGCTCACCTCGGTCAAGGACGACAAGGACAAGTCCGCGATCTACCTCAACGAGTGCCGCCGCATGAAGATCAAGGTGCTCCCGCCGAACGTCAACGAGTCGGTGCACAACTTCGCCGCCCAGGGCGACGACGTGATCCTCTTCGGCCTGGAGGCCGTGCGCAACGTCGGCACGAACGTGGTCGACTCGATCATCAGGTCCCGCAAGGCGAAGGGGAAGTACGGCTCCTTCCCCGACTACCTGGACAAGGTCGAGGCCGCCGCCTGCAACAAGCGGACCACGGAATCCCTCATCAAGGCCGGTGCGTTCGACACCCTGGGGCACACCCGCAAGGGCCTCACCGCGCACTTCGAGCCGATGATCGACAACGTGGTGGCGGTCAAGCGCAAGGAGGCCGAGGGGCAGTTCGACCTCTTCGGGGGCATGGGCGAGGAGGACACCAGCGAGCCCGGCTTCGGGCTCGACGTGGAGTTCACCACCGACGAGTGGGAGAAGACGTATCTCCTCGCCCAGGAGCGGGAGATGCTCGGTCTGTACGTCTCCGACCACCCGCTCTTCGGCCTGGAGCACGTGCTGTCCGACAAGTCCGACGCGGGCATCGCCCAGCTCACCGGAGGTGAGCACGCCGACGGCGCGGTCGTCACCATCGGCGGCATCATCTCGGGCCTCCAGCGCAAGATGACCAAGCAGGGCAACGCCTGGGCGATCGCCACCGTCGAGGACCTCGCGGGCTCCATCGAGTGCATGTTCTTCCCGGCGACCTACCAGCTGGTGTCGACCCAACTCGTCGAGGACACCATCGTGTTCGTCAAGGGCCGTCTCGACAAGCGTGAGGACGTGCCGCGCCTGGTCGCGATGGAGATGCAGGTCCCGGACGTGTCGAACGCGGGCACCAACGCGCCCGTGATCCTCACCATCCCGGCCACCAGGGTCACCCCGCCCATGGTCAGCAGGCTCGGTGAGATCCTCAGCCACCACCGGGGCGACAGCGAGGTCCGCATCAAGCTCCAGGGCCCGACCAAGACCACGATCCTGCGTCTGGACAAGCACCGGGTGAAGCCCGACCCGGCGCTGTTCGGCGACTTGAAGGTGCTGCTCGGCGCGGCCTGCCTGGCCGGCTGAGCAACGGACACAGCGAAGCGACTGAGGGGCGCATCCGCCAACGGACGCGCCCCTCAGTCGTTCAACACCCTTGAAGCAGGCCTCAGTTGTGGCCGAAGCGCTTCTGCTTGCCCTTGCGGGCCATGTCGCCGGGTGTCACCTGGGATATGCGCTGCTCGGCCTGTGCCTCCATCGAGGACGACGTGGCCTGCTCCTGGGAGCGCTCCGACTGCGGCTGCTTACGGTCACGGTTCTTGTTCTTGGCCATGGTGATCTGCCTCCTGAGGGGGATCTAGGGGCCAGGGCCGCGACCAGATTCACATAGCCTGATGAAGAACGCATTTCGGATAATTACCGTGTGTGACATGGTTGGTACGAGAGAGAAGCCCCGAAACGCCACGCCGAAGATCGAGTTCGGG
This sequence comes from Streptomyces sp. NPDC048504, assembly GCF_043200035.1. Classification (NCBI taxonomy): domain Bacteria; kingdom Bacillati; phylum Actinomycetota; class Actinomycetes; order Kitasatosporales; family Streptomycetaceae; genus Streptomyces; species Streptomyces sp. NPDC048504. Next base: position 322,728 of record NZ_JBICXA010000003.1, on the reverse strand, counting down.
CCGTTAACCCCTGCGCGGTCGGGCAGACTCGAAGCAAGCCCGAAGTGAACCGACCGGGAAGAGGGTGAGTCGCGTGGACCGCTGCATCGTCCTGGTGGACGCCGGGTATCTGCTGGGGGCCGCAGCAAGTCTCCTCGCCGGAGAGCCCTCGCGTTCCAGGATCACCGTCGATCACGCCGCCCTCATCCAGGGTCTGCGCGAGCGAGCCGAGTCCGACACCGAACGCCCCCTGCTGCGCATCTACTGGTTCGACGGCGCCCCCGACCGCGTCCCCCAGCCCGAGCACCGCAGGCTCCGCGTGATGCCCCGCGTGACCGTCCGCCTCGGCGCCCTGACCCGCAGCGACGGCCGCTGGGCGCAGAAGGGCGTCGACGCCGCGATGCACGCCGAGCTGACCGAGCTGGCCCGCAACCGCGCCTGCTCCGACGTCGTGCTCGTCACCGGTGACGGCGATCTGCTGCCGGGCATGATGGCCGCCAAGGAGCACGGCGTCGCCGTACACCTGTGGGCCGTGCAGGCCGCGGACGGGGACTACAACCAGTCCGAGGACCTGGTCGCCGAGGCCGACGAGCGGCGGGTGCTGGACCGGATTTGGATCACCAAGGCCGTACGGGCGAAGGATCTCGGCGGGGTGTGCGCGCCGCCGCCCGTGCCGCGGCCGGAGATCGCCGCGATCCTGTCCGCGCCGCTGCCCGAGTCCGCGCCGGCCACACGCGAGCGGCCGGCCGAGGAGAGCGAGCACGCGACCGCGGAGGCCGGATCCGAGAACGGCTCGCAGGAGCGGGTGCCCGCGCCCAAGGGCGTGCCCACCCCGAAGGACCTGGCGAGCCTGAAGGCCCCCGGTGCCACCGCGCCCGCACAGCAGCCCGCGAGCGCGACGCTGCGCTGGTCCTCCGACAAAGGGTGGGTCGACCGGCCGGGCGGCGCCGCCGAGTCGCCCGAGGTCGCCTCGATGCCGACGCTGGCGCAGCTGACCACCGCCGAGCAGCGCTGGGCCGACCGCGAGGAGGACATCACCACGGTCGGCGGCGACCCCTACGAAGTCGGCCAGGTCTTCGCCCGCCGCTGGATGGGCCGCCTCGGCGACCACGGCAGCCACCTGCAGAAACTGTCCGGGATGTACCCGCGCGTCCCGCACCGCATCGACGGCGAACTGCTGCGCTACGCCGCCCGGTTCGGCCTCCTCGCGCACAAGGACGACCAGATCGACGAGCACGACCGGTACGCGATCCGGGCCGGTTTCTGGCGCGAGATCGACGTACGGACGGCCGCGGAGCACGCGCCCGCCGGAGAGTGAGCGGAGCCGGTTGCTCCGGTGGCCGGGCGGCCTCGCGGCGGGACGGCTTTACCGACGAATGTGCCGTTCTCGACCGACCCGCGAACGGGCGGGGCTCCCGGACCCCGTAGTCTCGTCCCGTGAGTACGCGCGCGGGAGTGGCACTTCGACACGGTGGGGATGTCGTGTGTGCGGTGCGCGGGCTCAGCAAGACCTATCCGGCGGTGCGCGGACGGCGCGGTGCGCCGGGCACCCCCGAGGTGCGGGCCACCGACGACGTCACCCTCGACATCCGCCAGGGCGAGATCTTCGGACTGCTCGGGCCGAACGGCGCCGGCAAGTCCACCCTCGTACGCCAGCTGACCGGACTCATGCGGCCCGACGCCGGCAGCGTCGAGATCCTCGGCCACGACATCGTGCGCCACCCCGAGCGGGCCGCGCGGATCCTCGCCCACCTCGGCCAGGAGTCCTCTGCCCTCGACGAACTGACCGTGTCGCTCGCCGCCGAGACGACCGCCCGGCTGCGCGGCCTGGGCCTGCGCGACGCACGGGCCGAACGGGACGCCGTACTGGACGAGTTGGGGCTCACGGCCATTGCCGGGCGGCCGCTCAAGAAGCTGTCCGGCGGGCAGCGGCGGCTGGCGTGTGTGGCCGCCGCGCTGGTCGGGGAGCGGCCGCTGCTGGTGCTCGACGAGCCGACCACCGGGATGGATCCGGTGGCGCGCAGGGCCGTGTGGTCCGCCGTCGACCGGCGGCGGGCCGAGCGCGGGTCCACCGTGCTGCTCGTCACCCACAACGTCATCGAGGCCGAGACCGTCCTCGACCGGGTCGCCGTCCTCGACCAGGGCAAGGTCATCGCCTGCGACACCCCCGCCGGGCTCAAGGAACAGGTCGCGGGCGAGGTGCGGGTCGAGCTGGTGTGGCGGGAGAAGCCGCCGCTGGACGTCCCGGAGGTCGCCGCGCTGCGGGACCGGGCCGTCGAGTCCGGCCGCCGCTGGACGCTGCGGCTGGCCCCCGAGGAGGCCCGGGTGGCCGTCGCCACGGTGACCGGCGGGGCCGCGTTCGCCGCCCTGGACGACTTCACCCTGGCCACGCCCAGCCTGGAGGACGTGTATCTGACGCTGGGCGGAAACGCGCAGGGGCTGGTGAAGGCATGAGTACACGAGCCGTCGTATCCGTATGGGACAGGGCGACTGCCGGCGTCGAGAGGAGCAGCGCGACGTGAGTGTCGTATCCGCCGATGTTCTGCCGAGTGGTCCCCTGGCCGTGCCGGAGGCCGCCGACGGTGGCGCGGCCGAGCTCGGGCCGCGGGCCAGGTTCTGGCCGTCCATGGCCGCCGTGTACCGGGCGCAGCTGTCCAGGGCGCGGGTCGCGCGGATCCCGCTGCTGTTCGTGGCGACCTTCCAGTCGGTCGGCATCCTGATCATGATGCGCGGGGTCGTCGACGGCGGGAGTCACGACGCCCAGTTCGTCGTCGCCGGCTCGTCCGTGCTCGTCGTCGCCTACGTCGGGCTCAACCTGCTCGCGCAGTACTTCGGGCAGCTGCGCGGCAGCGGCGGGCTCGACCACTACGCCACCCTGCCGGTGCCGCCCGCGGCGGTGGTGCTGGGCGCGGCGGGCGCGTACGCCTCCTTCACCGTGCCGGGGACCGTGCTGACCGCCGTCTTCGGCTGTGTGCTGTTCGGGCTGCCGATGGGGAACATCTGGATCCTGGCGGCGGTGGTCCCGCTCGCCGGGGCCGCGCTCGCCGGACTCGGGGCGGCCCTCGGGCTGCTTGCGCCTCGGCCCGAACTCGCCACGCTGCTCGGGCAGTTGGGTATGTCCGCAGCCTTGCTGCTGGGTGTGCTGCCGGCTGATCGGATGCCGGACGCGGTGCGGTTCCTGCGGGATCTGGTGCCCTCGACGTACGGCGTGGAGGCGTTCGCGCAGACGTTCGGGGCGCATCCGGACTGGGCGCTCGTCCTCGGTGACCTCGCGGTATGCGCCGGGGTCGGGGTCGTTTCGCTGGCCGTCGCCGCCTGGGCCTACCGTCGGGCTGCCGTCCGGTGACGCGCCGCACAGCCGGGCCTGGCACGATGGCATCGTGACCGCACCGCTGACTCCGCCTCCGCCGCCGCGTGACCAGTCCCCGCACGACGCGTGGCAGCCGCCGGGTGCCTCGGGTGACCCGGGTGCCGGGTATCCCGCGTATCCCCCGCAGGAAGCGTCCTACGGCCAGGACGGGCCCGCGATCAGGACCGAGCTGGTCGAGGCCGTGGTCGTCACGGTCGCCTCGGCGGTCGGTGGGGTGCTGCTCGGAGTGCTGTGGTGGTGGCTGGCCCCGCATGTGCCGCTCGTCGGGGACGTCGTCGACAAGAGCTGGGTCGTCTACCTCAAGGACTCCGAGGGCGAGCAGGCCGTGGGGGTGGACGGAACGTTCACTCTGCTCGCGGTGGCTTTTGGGGTCGTGAGCGCGCTTGTCGTCTTTTTGTTGCGGCGGCGTGGGGGAGTGCCGCTGGTCGCCGCGCTGGCCTTGGGCGGGCTGCTCGCCTCGTTCCTCGCCTGGCGGCTGGGGATGTGGTTCGGGCCGACCAAGGATGTGCTCGCGCACGCGAAGGCCGTGGGTAAGGGGGTTACGTTTTCCGCGCCGCTGAAGTTGGGGGCGAAGGGGGCGTTGCTGGCCTGGCCGGTTGCCGCGCTGGTCGTTCATCTGGGGCTTACGGCGTTGTTCGGGCCTCGGGATCCTGAGCCGGGGTATGTGGAGCAGGGAGTTGGGCCCAAGGATGGGTACGGGGCTCCTCTGTCCTAGGCTTTCTCGCCCCCGCCGCCCCTACCCGTCCCATCCCCAGGGGCTGCCGCCCCTTCCGCCCCGCCTGGGGGCTCCGCCCCCAGACCCCCGTCGGCCTGAACGGCCTCGTCCTCAAACGCCGGACGGGCTGAATAATGCGGGCCTTGAGAGGTGCGGGACGGGCTGAATAATGCGGGCCTGTGTTGAGAGGTGCGGGACGGGCTGGGTAACGCGGGCCTGTGTTGAGGAGCGCCCGCAGGGAGCGCCGGGCAGGCTGGGTTGCCCGCCTGTCCTCAGAAGTCACGTCCCTGGGAGACTCCATACGTCCCCCGAGAGACGGACACCACACAGGCGCCCGAAACGCCGCCTACGCCGGCCGGCGCCCATGGTTGGCCCTGTGTTTTCTGATGCGCCACTTTCGTTTCCGTGTTTTCTTCGACATGTCTCTTGTGCTTAACCCAGGACCGAGACGGCGTCGAGAGGTTACGCACGGCCGATGGGGGCCAGTACCGCATCCGTGAGGGTTTTCAGGTCCTCGGGGGAGAGTTCGACCTCCAGGCCGCGGCGGCCGGCCGAGACGCAGATCGTGGGGTGGGTGGTGGCCGAGGTGTCCAGGACTGTGCGGAGTCTTTTGCGTTGGCCCAGGGGGGAGATGCCGCCTCGGACGTAGCCCGTGGTGCGTTCGGCGAGGGTGGGGTCGGCCATTGTCGCGCGTTTGCCGCCCACCGCCGAGGCGAGGGCCTTCAGGTCCAGTTGGCCTGCCACCGGGACCACGGCCACTGTCAGGGTGCCGTCTACGTCCGCCAGCAAGGTCTTGAAGACCCGGTCCGGGGAGACGCCCATCGCCTCGGCTGCCTCCTCGCCGTAGGAGGGGTGGGACGGGTCGTGGTCGTAGGCGTGGAGTTCGTACGGCACCCCCGCAGTCGTCAGGACGACTGTCGCGGGAGTGCCGCCCGACTGTTGTTGTTTTGGCTTCTTGGCCATCAGTTTGTCCGGCTTCTGGGGTCAGTTCAGGCTTGTCGGGCCTCGGGTCAGGTCCGATGCCGGCAGGGACGGCAGGTTGCGGATGATGGCCGTCTCGGAGCGGAGGAGTTTCAGTTCGTCTCGTAGGCGGGAGGCGGTGTCGGGGGCCTGGAGGAGGCGTTGTTTGGTCGCCGTGTCCAGCATCATCGCTGCGGCCACCAGGTAGGAGACGACCGCCGGCTCGTCCGGGAGTTCGGCCTCGCCGGTCGACAGGGTACGTTCGCGGGCGCCCGCCAAGCGTTTTTGGTACTGGCGGAACGCGCGTAGCACGCCCTCGGCAAGGGCGCCCGCCTCGTCGCCCTTCTCCTCGGGCAGCTCCTCCAGCTCGGCCGTCAGGAACGGGCCCGAGGCGTCCACGGAGAGCAGCCGCATGCGGGTCGTGCCCGTCGCCAGTACCTCGAAGCTGCCGTCGGCGCGCTCCCGGATCGTGGCCGCGTCGGCCACGCAGCCCACCGAGTGGAAGGCCTTGAGCGGGTCGGGGCCGAAGCCGGCCGCGGGGCCGCGTTCGGGCACGGCCGTCTGGTCGGGCATGCCCGGGGCGGTCGATGCCACCTCGTGGCCGTCGCGGATGGCCACGACGGCGAATCGGCGCGATTCCTCCTCAGGGGTCTTGAGCAGTTCGCGCATCATGGCGCGATAGCGCTCCTCGAAAATGTTCAGAGGAAGCACGAGCCCCGGGAACAGAACCGAGTTCAGGGGGAAGAGCGGCAGCCGGACGGTGGTCACGGCGCAAAAGCCTAATGGTCGCCGGAGCGGGCACGTCCGCCGTGCTCACTCCGTGGATACCCGGGTGCGTCCTCGAAGGCCCACGGCTGCGTCGGAATCGCTTGCAGAGCGGGCGGAATCGGGCCGCCGAGGGGGATGTCCGAGGCCACCGCTATCCGTACGCCGTCCCGGATTTCGAGAAACTGGCCCAGCGGGTCGTCGGAGATCCGGTCCCAGGGGAACGACGTCGCGTGCTGGCCGATCAGGCGGAGCTGGTCGAGAGCGTCCGTCCATCGTTCCAGGCGGATGAGGACGTATGCCAGGAGGTTGCGGACCTCTGCGGGCCACGGGTCCGCCGCCGCGTACGTGGCCGAGAGGGCTATGGCCAGGTCGGCCGCCGCGTCCAGGCGGGCGCGGGGCACCGTAGGAGCACAGCCGTCGGTCAGGCAGGCGAAGGCCACGCGTACCGGCAGGGCCTGGACGAGTGAGCCCGGCAGGGCGTCCTGGGCGGCCGGTTCGGCGAAGTCGAAGCACTCGCGGTGGGAGCAGCGGGCGGTGTGGGGCGTGTCGCCCCACTGCGCGCAGCAGGCCGCCGACAGGTACTGGAGGGCCGCCACATGGCAGCCGTAGTGGTGCGGGGAGCGGCGGACCGCCTCGCCCCACAGCCGCTCGAACTCGGCGTGCCCGGCGTTCGTGCCCCGCGCCCGGTCCAGGGCGAGGCGCCACGGCACCGGGTCGCGCGGCTCGGCCTCGGCCGCCGCCGTGATCAGCGGGCTCAGTTCGCGGAGCAGTTCGGCGCGGGCCGGCGACTCCCAGCCGCGGTCCATCGCCAGCTGGGCCGTGAGGAGGAGCGCGTCCGGGTTCTGCGGGGCGGCCGCGCACCAGTCGTCCAGCCACTCGGGGCGGGAGCGGGCGAACGCGGCGAGCCGGCGGGTGTGGCGGTCGCGGTCCTCCCACTCGGCGGCAGCGCGCGTGGCGGCGAGCAGGTCCGAGGAGGGGCCGTACTCGCCGCGCCCGGCCGCGACCAGCGCGGGGCCGAGCCGGTCGTCGGGCGCGTCGAGGAGGACCTCGTCGTCGGCCGGCAGCCCGGCGGCGAGCCGCGAGGTGTTCCTTGCCATCCGGGCGGTGCGGATGAACGCGCGCAGCAGAGCCATGGTGTCGACCATTGAAAGACCGCCGATCCGGAGTGCGCCAGACCGTTTGACCACCCGGCTGAAAGTTGTACGCGCTTCGGTCAAGCCCAGGCAAAAGGTGACTGTTGCTCAACTGTTCGAGTGCTGTGCCCGGCGCCCTTTACGGGCGGTTCCTAGCCGCGTCTGAGCAGCCGTGTGGCGCCCGCCGCGACCGTCGTCGCCAGGATCCACCCCAGCAGGATCAGCGCCACCGACAGCCACTGCCAGCCGCCGTGCAGCTGCCACTGGCCCGCCTGCCCCAGGTCGATCACCGGCAGCAGCAGGTCCAGCGCGAACAGGGCGGGACTCCACGGCGGATGCCCGTTCCCGCTCACCGGCGCGTGGTCGGCGTGCGCGAAGGCCAGCGAGCTCGCCGCCCACAGCACCGCCATCCACACGGCGGCCCGGCCCGGCCGGTACCCGTAGGCGACCGTCCAGTCCTGCACGACCCCCCACACCTTCGCCGCGATCGGCAGGCTCTCCCGGCGCCGCCGCTGCTTGGCGAGCAGCACCTCGCGCGCGTCCTCGTCCTCACCGGCGTCGCGCAGCACGGTCGCGAGCCGCTCGTACGGCTCCGGGGCGTACTCGGGAGTCGCCGCCGCCACCCAGTCGAGGCGGGAGTCCAGCGGGAACGGGCCCTGCGGTACCAGGTTCTCGTACGCGAAGCCGCCCATGTGCAGGTTGCCCGGCCCCGGCCAACTGCTCGCCCGGTCAATGAGGTTGACGACCCGCGCCCCCGACAGCACCACCTTGCCGCGCTGCGGCCGCTCCCCGAGGAAGCGCAACTCGGGCGCCTGGATCCGCAGCAGCGACAGCTCCTGGTCGTCCGTGAAGGTGAACCGGGCCCGCTCCAGGTCCACCGCGTCCCCGAACCGCCCGTCGTCCAGCCGCACCCCGCCCTGGCACGAGAAACGCTGGATACGCGTCCCGCGCGCGGGAGTTGTACCGCTCAGCCAGGGACCGCCGACACCGGCCGGGGTGAGGTACAGGGTGCGGCCGACGGTCAACTGGGGCGCGTTCAGGGCGAGTCGGGTGTACGGGTTGGACAGCCGGGCCCCGCGCAGGCTCAGCGACACGCCCACCTTGGCGCTGCGCAGGCTCAACTCACCGTGCGATTCCAGGAGTTCGGCCTGCAGGTCCTGCCCCACGGTCATGCCGTCGGCGGCGATCGAACGCCCGGTGCGGTCCCGGTAGACGACCGCCTGGTTCAGCAGCAGATCGGTGCCGATGTGCGCGTCGGTCAGCCGTACGCCGTTGTGGAAGCGGCAGCGGGGCAGATGCAGGTCACCCTCCGTGTGCACCCGCGCCGCCTCCAGCCGCGGCACCGAGCAGTCCACCAGCCGTACGGTCTGGAAGCGGGCCTCCGGCAGCAGCACCTCCCGCTCGAAACGGCAGCCCTTCAGCTCGACGTACGGCGTGACGGTGCCGCCCGCCAGGTCCAGGATGCCGCTGATCTGCACACCGGTGAGTTTCAGGGAGGCCACCCGGCCCGACAGCGCGGGCGGTCCGTCGAGGAGCAGCCAGCACACGAACCGTGCCCGTACGGTCCGCTCGGGGCCCCACGGATGTCCGCCGTGCGGATCGTCGACGACGGTGTCGCCGCTGCTCAGGTCGTACACGCTGCCGTTGCGGAAGGCCTGCCACATACCGGCCTCGGCGGCGGTCGCATCGTCCGGGACATCCCCCGCGCGGATGCCGGCACCCTCGGTCACTGCTCTTTCATCCCTCTCAACTACTCACGGGTTTCGCACAGCAGTTCATGCCCGCTGAGTAACCCCCGGAACACTAGACGTGAAGGGGATCTTCCGGGTTCCGGCCACGTTCTGTATCAGCCATTGATATGCGGGAGCAGCGCCCGATGGCGGTCTGCGAGAATTACTCCCGTGCTGCAACATTTCTTTTTGGCCCGAATCGATCTGCGCGGCGACGCCCTCCCCGAGGGCCCCGCCCTGCGCGACCTGCTGCCCCGAGCCGACTTCGACGTCTCGGCCGCCCTGGAGAAGGTGCGGCCGATCTGCGAGGCCGTGCATCATCGGGGCGACGCGGCGCTGATCGACTTCGCCGAGAAGTTCGACGGCGTACGCCTTGAGCAGGTGCGGGTCCCGGCGCAGGCGCTCAGCGACGCGCTGGAGCAGCTCGACCCGGCGGTGCGCGCGGCCCTGGAGGAGTCCATCCGGCGCGCCCGGCTCGTCCACCGCGAGCAGCGCCGTACGACGCACACCACGCAGGTCGTGCCCGGCGGCTCGGTCACCGAGAAGTGGGTGCCGGTCGACCGGGTGGGGCTGTACGCGCCCGGCGGTCGGTCGGTCTACCCGTCGTCCGTGATCATGAACGTCGTCCCGGCCCAGGAAGCCGGCGTCGGCTCCATCGCGCTCGCCTCGCCGCCGCAGGCGGACTTCGGCGGTCTGCCGCACCCGACGATCCTCGCCGCCTGCGCGCTGCTCGGCGTCGACGAGGTCTACGCCGTCGGCGGCGCCCAGGCCGTCGCGATGTTCGCCCACGGCACCGAGTCCTGCGCCCCGGCCAACATGGTCACCGGCCCCGGCAACATCTGGGTCGCCGCCGCCAAGCGCTACTTCACCGGCAAGATCGGCATCGACACCGAGGCCGGCCCGACCGAGATCGCGGTCCTCGCCGACGACACCGCCGACCCGGTGCACGTCGCCGCCGACCTGATCAGCCAGGCTGAGCACGACCCGCTCGCCGCGGCCGTCCTGGTCACGGACTCCGTGACGCTCGCGGACGCGGTCGAGAAGGAACTCGAACCGCAGGTCGCGGCCACCAAGCACATCGAGGACCGGATCGCCCCGGCCCTCGCGGGCAGGCAGTCCGCGATCGTCCTCGTCGACGGCATCGACGAGGGTCTGCGGGTCGTGGACGCGTACGGTGCCGAGCACCTGGAGATCCAGACGGCCGACGCGGCTGCCGTGGCCGACCGGGTGCGGAACGCCGGCGCCATCTTCGTCGGGCCCTGGGCGCCCGTCTCCCTCGGCGACTACGCGGCCGGCTCCAACCACGTGCTGCCGACCGGCGGTTGCGCCTGCCACTCCTCCGGCCTGTCCGTGCAGTCCTTCCTGCGCGGCATCCACATCGTCGACTACACGAAGGACGCGCTGGCGGACGTAGCGCATCACGTGGTCACGCTGGCGGAGGCGGAGGACCTGCCCGCGCACGGAGCGGCGGTCAAGGCTAGGTTCGGTTGGAAGGTGCCCGGCAAGTGAGCTTCGGAATCGACGATCTTCCCGTACGGGACGAGCTGCGCGGCAAGTCCCCTTACGGCGCGCCCCAGTTGGACGTGCCCGTGCGGCTGAACACCAACGAGAACCCCTACCCGCTGCCCGAGGCGCTGGTCGAGCGGATCACCGAGCGCGTCCGTGAGGCCGCCCACGACCTCAACCGCTACCCCGACCGGGATGCCGTAGAGCTGCGCACCGAGCTGGCCAACTACCTCACGAAGACCGGGAGTCACCGGGTCGGCGTCGAGAACGTGTGGGCGGCCAACGGCTCCAACGAGGTCATCCAGCAGCTGCTGCAGACCTTCGGCGGGCCCGGCCGTACCGCGATCGGCTTCGAGCCGTCGTACTCGATGCACGCGCTCATCGCGCGCGGCACGGGGACCGGTTGGATCTCCGGTCCGCGCAACGAGGACTTCACGATCGACGTCGCCGCCGCCGAGCGGTGGATCGCCGAGAACAAGCCCGACGTCGTGTTCGTCACGACCCCCAACAACCCCACGGGCAACGCCGTTCCGCCCGAGACGGTCCTCGCGCTGTACGACGCGGCGCAGGCCGCAAAGCCGTCGATGGTGATCGTCGACGAGGCGTACATCGAGTTCAGCCACGGCGACTCGCTGCTGCCGCTGCTCGAAGGTCGGCCGAATCTCGTCGTCTCGCGGACGATGTCGAAGGCATTCGGGGCGGCGGGGCTCCGCCTCGGCTATCTCGCCGCGCACCCGGCGGTCGTCGACGCCGTCCAACTCGTACGGCTGCCCTACCACTTGTCGGCCGTCACCCAGGCGACCGCGCTGGCCGCCCTGGAGCACACCGACACACTGCTCGGGTACGTGGAGCAGCTGAAGCGTGAACGGGACCGGCTGGTGGGCGAGTTGCGTGCCCTCGGGTGTGAAGTCGTCGAGTCCGACGCGAACTTCGTGCAGTTCGGGCGGTTCGCGGACTCGCACACCGCCTGGCAGAAGATCCTCGACCAGGGCGTCCTGGTCCGGGACAACGGCATCCCGGGGTGGCTGCGGGTCTCCGCCGGAACCCCCGAAGAGAACGACGCGTTCCTCGACGCGGTCCGTGAGTTGACGAAGGAGCAGAGCACATGAACCGCGTAGGACGGGTGGAGCGGGCGACCAAGGAGACGTCGGTCCTCGTCGAGATCGATCTCGACGGGCACGGCAAGGTCGACGTGTCGACAGGAGTCGGCTTCTACGACCACATGCTCGACCAGCTCGGCCGGCACGGTCTGTTCGACCTCACCGTGAAGACCGAGGGCGACCTGCACATCGACTCCCACCACACCATCGAGGACACCGCCCTCGCGCTCGGCGCCGCCTTCAAGCAGGCGCTCGGCGACAAGGTCGGGATCTACCGGTTCGGCAACTGCACGGTCCCGCTGGACGAGTCCCTCGCCCAGGTGACGGTGGATCTCTCCGGCCGCCCGTACCTCGTGCACACCGAGCCCGAGAAGATGGCGCCGATGATCGGCGAGTACGACACGACGATGACCCGGCACATCCTGGAGTCCTTCGTCGCCCAGGCCCAGATCGCGCTGCACGTGCACGTGCCGTACGGGCGCAACGCGCACCACATCGTGGAGTGCCAGTTCAAGGCCCTCGCCCGCGCCCTGCGGTACGCCTCCGAGCGCGACCCGCGCGCGGCCGGCATTCTCCCCTCCACGAAGGGCGCGCTGTGACCGGCCTCTCCAGCCTCCTGATCGTCGTCGGACTCTTCCTCCTCGGCGGGGTCTACTCCTTCGTCAAGCAGAAGATGCCGGCGAGCCTCATCGTGCTGGTCTCCATCGGCGCGGGGATGTGTCTGGTCGCGGGGGTCATGCGATTGGCGGTGTGGAATTGAGCGCGGCGAATGCCTCTAAGAAGGTCGTCGTCTTCGACTACGGCTTCGGGAACGTCCGTTCCGCCGAGCGCGCCCTCGCGCGCACGGGTGCCGAGGTCGAGATAACGCGTGACTACGACAAGGCCATGAACGCGGACGGCCTGCTGGTGCCGGGTGTCGGTGCCTTCGCCGCCTGTATGCAGGGCCTCAAGGAGGCGCGCGGTGACTGGATCGTCGGGCGTCGGCTGGCCGGCGGGCGCCCGGTGATGGGCATCTGCGTCGGCATGCAGATCCTGTTCGCGCGCGGCATCGAGCACGGCGTGGAGACCGAGGGCCTGGACGAGTGGCCCGGCTCGGTCGAGCCGCTCCAGGCCGAGATCGTGCCCCACATGGGCTGGAACACCGTCGACACCCCGGCGGGCTCCCAGCTCTTCGCGGGCCTCGAAGCGGACGCGCGCTTCTACTTCGTGCACTCCTACGCCGTCCACGACTGGACCCTCGAAGTCGTGAACCCGGCGATGCGCGCCCCCCTGGTGACCTGGTCGACGCACGGCAAGCCCTTCGTGGCCGCCGTCGAGAACGGCGCCCTGTGGGCCACGCAGTTCCACCCCGAGAAGTCCGGCGACGCCGGAGCGCAGCTGCTGAACAACTGGATCGGAACCCTCTGATGCCTTCGAAGCTCGAACTCCTCCCCGCCGTCGACGTCCGCGACGGCCAGGCCGTCCGCCTCGTCCACGGCGAGTCCGGGACCGAGACCTCCTACGGCTCCCCCCTGGAGGCCGCCCTCGCCTGGCAGAGCTCCGGCGCCGAGTGGCTGCACCTCGTCGACCTGGACGCCGCCTTCGGCACCGGCGACAACCGCAAGCTCATCGCCGAGGTCGCCGGCGCCATGGACATCAAGGTCGAGCTGTCCGGCGGCATCCGCGACGACGACACCCTCGCCGCCGCCCTCGCCACCGGCTGCACCCGGGTGAACCTCGGCACCGCCGCGCTGGAGACCCCGGAGTGGGTCGCCAAGGTCATCGCCCAGCACGGCGACAAGATCGCGGTCGGCCTCGACGTACGCGGCACGACCCTGCGCGGACGCGGCTGGACCCGCGACGGCGGCGACCTCTACGAGACGCTGGACCGCCTCGACTCCGAGGGCTGCGCGCGGTACGTGGTCACCGACATCGCCAAGGACGGCACCCTCCAGGGCCCCAACCTGGAGCTGCTGCGCAACGTCTGCGCGGCGACCGACCGCCCGGTGGTGGCCTCCGGTGGCGTGTCGTCGCTCGACGACCTCCGTGCCATCTCCGAGCTGGTCCCCCTCGGTGTCGAGGGCTCCATCGTCGGGAAGGCCCTGTACGCGAAGGCGTTCACCCTGGAAGAGGCCCTGGAGGCGGTGGCCCGGTGACCGAGCTACGACGCGTGTCGACCGGCGCGCCCTGGGAGGACGCCTTCGGCTACTCCCGCGCGGTGGAGCTGCCCAACGGCCTGGTGCTGGTCTCCGGGTGCACGTCGACAGTGGACGGCGAGATCGCCGGGGGCGGTCCCTACGAGCAGACGGTCAACGCGTTCAACGTCGCGTTCTCGGCGCTGGAGCAACTGGGTCTCGGCCCCGCCGATGTGGTGCGCACCCGTATGTACATCACCCACGCCCGGGATGTGGAGGACGTGGGCCGCGCACACAAGGAACTGTTCGACGCGATCCGCCCCGCCGCCTCGATGATCATCGTGTCCGGCTTCGTCGACCCGAGCCTGGTCGTCGAGGTCGAGGTGGAGGCGTACCGCTCCGGCGGGGAAGCTGGGGAATCCGGGAGGTCCGCATGACCTTGGCCGTACGAGTCATCCCCTGCCTGGACGTGGACAACGGCCGGGTCGTCAAGGGCGTCAACTTCCAGAACCTGCGCGACGCGGGCGACCCCGTCGAGATGGCCAAGGTCTACGACGCCGAGGGCGCCGACGAGCTGACCTTCCTGGACATCACCGCGTCCTCCGGCAACCGCGAGACGACGTACGACGTGGTCCGCCGCACCGCCGAGCAGGTCTTCATCCCGCTCACGGTCGGCGGCGGCGTCCGCACGGCCGAGGACGTGGACAAGCTGCTGCGCGCGGGCGCGGACAAGGTCGGCGTCAACACGGCGGCGATCACGCGGCCTGAGCTGATCCGGGAGATCGCCGAGCGGTTCGGCCGGCAGGTGCTGGTGCTGTCTGTGGACGCGCGCCGTACGGAGTCGGGTTCCTTCGAGGTCACCACCCACGGCGGCCGCAAGGGCACCGGCATCGACGCCGTCGAATGGGCGCACCGGGCCGCCGAGTTGGGGGCGGGGGAGATCCTGCTCAACTCGATGGACGCGGACGGCACGAAGGACGGCTACGACCTGGAGATGATCGCGGCGGTGCGCAAGCACGTGACCGTGCCGGTCATCGCCTCCGGGGGCGCGGGCAAGCTCGCGGACTTCCCGCCGGCGGTGGCGGCGGGGGCGGACGCGGTGCTGGCGGCTTCCGTCTTCCACTTCGGGGATCTGCGGATCGGTGAGGTCAAGCAGGCGTTGAGGGAAGCGGGTCACCCCGTGAGGTGACTTCCGGTTTGGTGACTTCCGTAGAAGCGTTGTAAGCCCCGGTCTCCTGGCGACCGGGGCTTACTTGTGGGCAGATGCGAAAGGAAAGTTGCGCAAAGAATATTGTGCAACTTTCCTTTCGCATCTACGGTGGCGTACATGACAGCCAAGGGAAGCCGTCCCATCACGGACGTGGGCACGCTCAAGGCACTCGCTCATCCGCTCCGAATGCAGCTGTACCGAGGTCTGTGCGTGGCGGAGAAGGCAACGGCCTCCCAACTCGCCGAGCAGGTCGACGAGGCCGTCTCGTTGGTCAGTTACCACCTGCGCAAGCTCGCCGAGCACGGGCTGATCGAAGAGGCCGCACCGCAGAGCGCGGACGGACGGGAGCGGTGGTGGCAGCCCTCCTCGGAGGGCGTGAGCATCCGCGACAAGGACTTCCGGGACGCGCCGGAGAAGGCGGCCGCGCACCTCGCGGCGACCCGCCTCTTCCACGAGCAGCGCACCGACATGTACCGCCGCTACCTCGACGAGCGCCTCACCTGGGGCCCCGAATGGAACGCCGCGGCACCCGACAGCGAGTCCCTCTTCCGGCTGAACCCGGCCGAACTGAACGAACTCCGCGAGGAGTTGGTCGCCCTGGTGCGGAAGTACGACGAGAAGAGCCGGTCCGGCGACGCCGAAGGGCGCGAGAACGTCGCCATCCACGTGTACGGCTTCCCGTTCCGTGTCTGAGCCCAGGAGAGGACGAACTCCCGTGACCGCCACACTCATAGCCGACGGCACGACCACCGGCAGACCCGCCCACCGCGACCCCAACGTCCTGCGCTGGCTCGGTGCGTACACGGCGTCCATGGTCGGCGACAGCGTGTACTACATCGCCCTGTCCTGGGCAGCGGTGCAGGCTGGTTCGCCGACTCAGGCGGGGGTGGTGATGGCGGTCAGTGCCGTGCCGCGGGCCCTGTTGATGCTGGGCGGGGGAGTCGTCGCCGACCGGTTCGGGCCGCGCAGGGTGGTCATCGGGAGTGACGCGGTGCGCTGCGCGGCGGTGCTGGCCGTGGCCGCGCTGCTCTTCCTGACGAGCCCGGGACTGTGGCCGCTGGCGCTGCTCGCCGTGGTGTTCGGGACGGTCGACGCGGTGTTCATGCCGGCGGTGGGCGCACTCCCCGCGCGCGTGACGAGCCGCGACCAACTCGCGCGCGTGCAGGGCATGCGGGGACTCGGCATCCGCTTCGCGAGCATCGTCGGCGCCCCGCTCGGCGGGCTGGGTGTCGCGGTGGGCGGCGCGGCGGCGGCGTTCGCGTTGGCCGGGCTGCTGATCGCGGTGTCGGTGCCGCTGCTGATCTCCGTACGGATGCGGGACCTGCCGACGGACGACAAAGCCGATGACCGGCCGGCATCCCCTCTCGGCGACCTCCGGGCCGGCCTGCGCTACATCCGCGGCCACCGCGTCCTCGCCCCGCTGATGCTGGCCATCGCGCTCGGCGACCTCGGTTTCGTGGGCCCGCTCAACGTGGGCCTGACCCTGCTGGCGGACGAGCGCGGGTGGGGCGCGTCCGGCATGGGCTGGGTGCTCTCCGGCTTCGGAACCGGTGCGGGGGCCGCCGCGCTGCTGCTGACCGTACGGGGGCGGCTGCCGCACGCCGGACGGGTCGCCGGCTGGTCGATCATCGCCGGTTCCGTCGCGATCGGTGCCCTCGCCTACGTCCCGGGCGTCGTCGCGGCCGTCGGCGTCGCCCTGCTCATCGGGCTGCTCGCCGGACTCAGCGGGGCGATGTGCGGAGCACTGCTCCAAACACAGGCCGACCCCGCCTACCTCGGCCGCGTCACCGCCGTCTCCGGCCTGGTCAGCCTCGGCTTCGCCCCGCTCAGCATGCCACTGTCGGCCGCCGCGATCGGGGCGTGGGGCACGGGCCCGGTGTTCGTGGTCAGCGCGGTGGTCTGCGGACTGGGCGGGGTCATCGCTTTGGGCGTCCGGGACCTGCGGCGGGCCGAACTGCCCGGCTGACCCGGCCTGTTGACAACCCCGGCTCAGATCCCCAGCTGCTTGGCCTCCTGGAGCTTGGCGATCGCGTTCTCGTCGCCGTCCAGCTCCACCTTGGCCACGCTCTGCCGCCCGTGAGCGAACAGCAGCAGCTCCGAGGGCTCACCGGTGACCGTCACGACCGGCGCCCCCTTGTGGGCGACCGCCGTCTGGCCGTCCGGGCGGCGCAGTACGAGCCCGGTCGGCGCGGTGCGGCCCACCAGCCGGGCCATGCGCTCAAGGCGCGACCACAGGGCGTCCTGGAACACCGGGTCCAGCTCGCGCGGAGTCCACTCCGGCTGTGCCCGGCGTACGTCCTCCGTGTGGACGTAGAACTCGACCGTGTTGGACGCCTCGTCGAGCTGCTTGAGCTGGAACGGCGAGAAGCGCGGCGGGCCCGTACGGATGAGCTGGATCAGCTCCTCGTACGGCTTCGCCGCGAACTCCGTCATCACCCGCTCCAGCCGCGGCGCGAGCTGCTTGATCATGATGCCGCCGGCGGCGTCGGCACGGCGCTCGCGCACCACCACGTGCGCGGCGAGATCACGGGTCTGCCACCCCTCGCAGAGCGTCGGGGCGTCGGGGCCCGCGGTCTCCAGGAGATCGGCGAGCAGAAGTCGTTCACGCTTCGCGAAGGTCGACATGCCGTCAGCCTACGACCGTGCACGGGGTCCGCACAGTGGACGCCCGGCCAGGACTGTCAGTGGAGCGCGGCACAATGGCCCCATGACCAGCACGCCCCAGCCCAGCAGCCTCGATCCCGACATCGCCGCCCGCCTCAAGCGCAGCGCCGACGGGCTCGTCCCCGCGATCGCCCAGCAGTACGACACCGGTGAGGTGCTCATGCTCGGCTGGATGGACGACGAGGCGCTGCACCGCACCCTGACGACGGGCCGCTGCACGTACTGGTCCCGCAGCCGCCGGGAGTACTGGGTGAAGGGCGACACCTCCGGCCACTTCCAGCACGTGAAGTCCGTCGCCCTGGACTGTGACGCCGACACGGTCCTCGTGAAGGTCGACCAGGTCGGCGCCGCCTGCCACACCGGCGCCCGCACCTGCTTCGACGCCGACGTGCTCCTCAAGGACGGCGCCGACTCCAGTGCCGCCGCCTCGGATCAGTAGGGTCAGCCGCCATGGACCTTGAGACGTTCCGCAAGCTGGCCACCGACCGTCGCGTCATCCCGGTCACCCGCAAGCTCCTCGCCGACGGCGACACCCCGGTCGCGCTCTACCGCAAACTGGCCGCGGAGCGCCCCGGCACCTTCCTCCTGGAGTCCGCGGAGAACGGCCGCTCCTGGTCCCGGTATTCGTTCGTGGGTGTGCGAAGTGCCGCCACCCTGACAGTCCGCGAGGGCCAGGCCCACTGGCTCGGCACCCCGCCCGTCGGCGTCCAGGTCGACGGCGACCCCCTCGCCGCCCTGCGCGCCACCATCGAGACCCTGCACACCCCCCACCAGGAGGGACTGCCGCCCTTCACCGGCGGCATGGTCGGCTATCTCGGCTACGACATCGTCCGCCGCCTGGAGAAGATCGGCCCGGGCGAACGCGACGACCTCAAGCTCCCCGAGCTGACCATGCTCCTCACCAGCGACCTCGCCGTGATGGACCACTGGGAGGGCTCGGTCCTGCTGATCGCCAACGCGATCAACCACAACGACCTCGACACCGGCGTCGACGAGGCCCACGCGGACGCGATCGCCCGCCTCGACGCCATGCAGGCGGACCTCTCCCGCGCGGTGGCCCAGCCGCCCGCCCAGCTCCCGCCCTCCGAGCTCCCCGAGTACACCGCGCTGTGGGGCGGCCCCGACTTCAAGGAGGCCGTCGAGGACATCAAGGAGCGCATCCGCGCGGGCGAGGCCTTCCAGGTCGTCCCCTCGCAGCGCTTCGAAACACCGTGCACGGCAAGCGCCTTGGACGTGTACCGGGTGCTGCGGGCGACCAACCCGTCCCCGTACATGTACCTGTTCCGCTTCGACGGCTTCGACGTCGTCGGCTCCTCCCCGGAGGCCCTCGTCAAGGTCGAGGACGGCCGCGCGATGGTCCACCCCATCGCAGGAACCCGGCACCGCGGCGCGACCCCGCAGGAGGACCAGGCCCTCGCCGACGAACTCCTCGCCGACCCCAAGGAGCGCGCCGAACACCTCATGCTGGTCGACCTCGGGCGTAACGATTTGGGCAGGGTCTGCGAGCCCGGCTCGGTCGAGGTCGTCGACTTCATGTCCGTCGAGCGGTACTCCCACGTGATGCACATCGTCTCGACGGTCACCGGCCGCGTGGCACCCGGCCGTACCGCCTTCGACGTCCTCACGGCCTGCTTCCCGGCCGGCACTCTCTCGGGCGCGCCCAAGCCCCGCGCGATGCAGATCATCGACGAACTGGAGCCGTCCAGAAGGGGGTTGTACGGCGGCTGCGTCGGCTACCTCGACTTCGCCGGCGACTCCGACACCGCCATCGCCATCCGTACGGCCCTGCTCCGCGACGGCACGGCCTACGTCCAGGCGGGCGCCGGAATCGTCGCCGACTCGGACCCCGAGATGGAGGACCAGGAGTGCCGCAACAAGGCGGCGGCGGTCCTCCGCGCCGTGCACACGGCGAACCGGCTCGGGCAATAGGACGAGGGTCATATGAACCCCGGGTGACGGTTCGCCCGGGGTTGGAGCGATAGTGGACCACGTGACTGCTGCTGTTCCTCACCCCCGTTCCGAAGGCGAAGGCCCCGCCGCGCGCGCCGGCCGCCGCAGCCTCGCCGTGGCCCTGCTGAGCGGTGCGCTCGGCGCGGCCGTGGCGCTGCTGGCCACCCGTCAGCGCTGGTCGATGGGGACCGCGACGGTGGCCGGCGACGCGTTCCCGCTCTCCGCCAAGGGCAGCGACGTCACGGGTGTGCCCGCGGCGCTCGCCATAGTGGGCCTCGCCGCGCTCGTCGCCGTCTTCGCCGTCCGCAGGACGGGCCGCTTCGCGGTCTCCGCCCTCCTCGCGCTCTCCGGCGCGGGCATCGTCGCCGCGGCCCTCCTCGGCGCCACCGACAGCTCCGCGCTCGACGACAAGGCCGCGCAGGCCTCCGGCGACACCTCGTCGGTCGTCCACGCCTTCGACCACACGGCCTGGCCGTACGTCGCCGCGGTCGGCGGCGGGCTGATCCTGCTGGCCGGCCTGCTCGCCCTGCTCTACGGCCGCCGCTGGCCCGCGATGTCGGGCCGCTACGAACGCAACGGCGCGCCTCGCCCCCGGCGGGCTCCTGTGGTGGACCCCGATCGCCCCGAGGACATCTGGAAGGCCCTTGACCGCGGCGAGGATCCCACCGGCGCGTGAGCGCTCCGCTGGGAGAGCAGGCGATGCGCCGGGCCGTCGGTTGGCTGCGGCGCCGTCGTGGCTGGGCGCGCAGTTCCCCGCGCCCCTTCGGGGCGCTCCTGAACCGCGCCGCGCGCGGGGCCACCCCGGAGCACCGCATCCGCACGCGTGCGGAACAATGAACCGCGAGCGTCTGCTCACACACGTACACAGCAACGAGGAGCACGTCATGGCGGGCAACAGCCACGGTCACACTTTGGCCGCCTGGACCGGTACCACCATCATCTTCATCGGGTTCCTGGTCGCGGGCGCCTTCATGGTGATGGCGCAGCCGGCCGGCTTCTGGGCCGGAATGGGGATCACGGTCGTCGGCGGCATCGTCGGCTGGGTCATGAGCGCGATGGGAATGGGCATGCCCAAGGACCGTCCCCAGGACCTGACCGAGCTGCTCGGCAAGACGGCGCACGCCGACAGCTGAGACGTGGCTGTCAGCCACCACTTCGTGGAGGGGCGGCCCTGGTGCACCGGCACCGGGGGCCGCCCCTCACGCGCGCGTGCCGCACGAGAGGGCCAGGGGGCACAATGCGAGACGTGAACGCCGACAGCCAGAGCATGCCGCAGACGCGCGCCCCCGCTTCCGCCTCCGTGCTGAACCGCGTCGCCGTGCCCGCGGCCGTCCTCGCGACCGTCGCCGGAGCCTTCGCCTACGTCGGCGCGGTCGACCCGAACCAGCCGGGCCACTACCCCGTCTGCCCCCTGTACCGCTTCACCGGCCTGTACTGCCCCGGCTGCGGCGGTCTGCGCAGCGCGCACGAGTTCATCCACGGGGACTTCCTGGCGGCGCTCCAGGACAACGCGATCGCCGTGGTGGGCTATCTGGCCTTCACGGTCGTATGGACCGTCTGGGTGGTCCGTGCGGCGCGCGGCCGGCCCGCGCGGATCGAACTCGGCAGGGTCCAGCTGTGGGGTCTGGGCGCGTTGGTGCTGGTCTTCACGGTTGTCCGGAACCTGCCGTTCGGTGGCTGGCTACATCCTTGATCAACCGGCACATGTCCAGGTAGTGGGACCGGCGTCAACCGGATGCGAGGCCTACGCCTTCCTCCGGATACCATCGAGGTCAGATGTGACCATGGCTTTTCCACCGTCCGGAAGGGGGCCGCTCGCGTGAGTGTGCTCGACGAGATCATCGACGGAGTCCGTGCCGACCTGGCGGAACGGCAGGCGCGCGTCAGCCTCGACGAGCTCAAGGAGCGCGCGGCGAAGGCTCCCGCGGCCAAGGACGGGGTCGCCGCACTGCGCGGCGACGGCGTCAAGGTCATCTGCGAGGTCAAGCGTTCCAGCCCCTCCAAGGGCGCGCTGGCCGCGATCGCCAACCCGGCGGGCCTCGCCGCGGACTACGAGGCGGGCGGCGCCGCCGTCATCTCCGTCCTCACCGAACAGCGCCGCTTCGGCGGCTCGCTGGCCGACCTGGAGGCCGTCCGCGCCCGCGTGGACATCCCGGTCCTCCGCAAGGACTTCATCGTCACGTCGTACCAGCTCTGGGAGGCCCGGGCCTACGGCGCCGACCTCGCCCTGCTGATCGTCGCGGCCCTGGACCAGCCGGCCCTGGAGTCCCTCATCGAGCGCGCCGAGTCGATCGGCCTCACCCCGATCGTCGAGGTCCACGACGAGGACGAGGTCGACCGCGCGGTCGACGCCGGCGCCAAGATCATCGGCGTCAACGCCCGCAACCTCAAGACCCTTGAGGTCGACCGCGGTACCTTCGAGCGCGTCGCCCCCGAGATCCCCGCACACATCGTCAAGATCGCCGAATCCGGCGTCCGCGGCCCCCACGACCTCATCGCCTACGCCAACGCCGGCGCCGACGCGGTCCTGGTCGGCGAGTCCCTGGTCACCGGCCGCGACCCCAAGTCGGCGGTCTCGGACCTGGTGGCAGCGGGAGAGCACCCCGCACTGCGCCACGGCCGCAGCTGATCACCCGCTAGGCTGAGCCCCGATGACACTCACCCTGACCCCCATGGACCGGCACGCCCGCCTCGCGCGCGGCTGCCGTCCGAGGGGTTGCCGCGCCCCGGCACGCAGGGTGCACGGGCGCAGGGTCCGTTACGTCATCGGTGACGAACCTGGGCAGGTAAACGGCCGTCGATGGCAGCGCGCCCCATAGGGGCGCGGGGAACTGCGCGACCAGCCACATCCGGCCGGCACTCAACAGATAATCCCTGCCCCCACGGCGATTAGGCATTTCCCAAACTCACCGTGAGGTTTCCGCATGCCCAGCGAGTTCTTCATCCCAGACCCCGACGGCCAAATCCCCAGCGCCGAGGGCTACTTCGGCGCGTTCGGCGGCAAGTTCATCCCGGAGGCCCTCGTCGCCGCCGTGGACGAGGTAGCCGTCGAGTACGACAAGGCCAAGCACGACCCCGAGTTCGCCCGCGAGTTGGACGACCTCCTCCTCAACTACACCGGCAGGCCGAGCGCGTTCACCGAGGTACCCCGCTTCGCCGCGGAAGCGGGGGGCGCGAGGGTCTTCCTCAAGCGTGAGGACCTGAACCACACCGGTTCGCACAAGATCAACAACGTCCTCGGCCAGGCCCTGCTCACCAAGCGCATGGGCAAGACCAGGGTCATCGCGGAGACCGGCGCCGGTCAGCACGGTGTCGCGACCGCCACCGCCTGCGCGCTGTTCGGCCTCGAATGCACCATCTACATGGGCGAGATCGACACCCGGCGCCAGGCGCTGAACGTGGCCCGGATGCGCATGCTCGGTGCCGAGGTCATCGCCGTGAAGTCCGGCAGCCGCACGCTCAAGGACGCGATCAACGAGGCGTTCCGCGACTGGGTCGCCAACGTCGACCGTACGCACTACCTCTTCGGTACGGTCGCGGGCCCGCACCCCTTCCCGGCCATGGTCCGCGACTTCCACCGCGTGATCGGCGTCGAGGCCCGCCGCCAGATCCTGGAGCGCGCAGGACGCCTGCCCGACGCGGCCATCGCGTGCGTCGGCGGCGGTTCGAACGCCATCGGCCTCTTCCACGCCTTCATCCCGGACGCGGACGTACGCCTCATCGGCTGCGAGCCCGCCGGACACGGCGTCGAGACGGGTGAGCACGCGGCCACGCTCACCGCGGGTGAGCCCGGCATCCTGCACGGTTCGCGGTCCTACGTCCTCCAGGACGAGGAGGGCCAGATCACCGAGCCGTACTCGATCTCGGCCGGTCTCGACTACCCGGGCATCGGCCCCGAGCACTCCTACCTCAAGGACAGTGGCCGCGGCGAGTACCGCGCGGTCACCGACGACGCCGCCATGCAGGCCCTGCGCCTGCTGTCGCGCACCGAGGGGATCATCCCGGCGATTGAGAGCGCCCACGCCTTGGCGGGTGCGCTGGAGGTCGGCAGGGAGCTGGGCAAGGACGGGCTGATCGTCGTCAACCTGTCCGGGCGCGGCGACAAGGACATGGACACGGCCGCGCGGTACTTCGGTCTGTACGACACCGATGCCGAGGTCGCGGCGAACACCGCCGACGTCGCGGAGATCGAGGGGGACGCCAAGTGAGCGGCAACATCCGGCTGTTGAGCGACACCCTCGCCGCCGCGAAGGCCGAGGGACGGGCCGCGCTCATCGCCTATCTCCCGGCCGGTTTCCCGACCGTGGACGGCGGCATCGAGGCGATCAAGGCGGCCTTCGACGGCGGCGCGGACATCGTCGAGGTGGGTCTGCCGCACAGCGACCCCGTCCTCGACGGTCCCGTCATCCAGACCGCCGACGACATCGCCCTGCGCGGCGGCGTCAAGATCGCGGACGTCATGCGCACGGTCCGCGAGGCCCACGCGGCGACCGGCAAGCCCGTACTCGTCATGACGTACTGGAACCCGATCGACCGCTACGGAGTCGAGCGCTTCACCGCCGAACTGGCCGAGGCGGGCGGCGCCGGGTGCATCCTGCCCGACCTGCCCGTGCAGGAGGCGGGGCTGTGGAGGGAGCACGCGGAGAAGCACGGGCTCGCCACGGTCTTCGTGGTCGCGCCCAGCAGCAAGGACGCCCGCCTCGCCGAGATCACCAAGGTCGGCACCGGCTTCGTCTACGCCGCCTCCCTGATGGGCGTCACCGGCACCCGCGCGTCCGTGGGCGCGCAGGCGCAGGAGCTCGTCGAGCGCACCCGGGCCACCACCGACACGCCCGTGTGTGTCGGGCTCGGTGTCTCGAACGCCCAGCAGGCCGCCGAGGTGGCCCGCTTCGCGGACGGCGTGATCGTCGGCTCCGCCTTCGTCAAGGGGATGCTGGACGCGCCGGACGACGCGGCCGGGGTCGAGGCGGTCCGCGTGCTCGCGGGCGAGCTGGCGAAGGGCGTGCGCGGAGAGGCGTAACAGAAAGCCGGGCGTCACGGAGCAACCGGCATAACAGAACAACTGGTCCCTCGTATGGGTGGACCTGGGACCGGGGAGGCGCGCTGCGCCTCCCCGGTTCGTTCTGCGGGGTGTGAGCGAGAAGAACCGTGACGGAAAGCGCACCGCCCGCGAGCGGCTGGCGGTCGAGCGTGAGAAGCAGAAGTCCGCGGAGAGGCGGCGGCGCACGCTGATCGTGGCCGCGAGCGTCGTCTGCGTGCTGGGTCTGGCGACGGTGGTCGGCGTCCTCGCCGCGAACCACGGCAAGGACGACAGCGGCAGCGGCAAGGCGGGCCCGGTCGTGGCGCCCTCCGGGGCGACCGGCAAGGACAGCCTGGCGATCCAGGTCGGCGAGGACAGTGCCAAGCCGACGCTCACGGTGTGGGAGGACTTCCGCTGCCCGGCCTGCCAGGCCTTCGAGACGGCGTACCGCTCGACCCTCCACGAGCTGACCGACTCCGGGCAGCTCAAGGTGCAGTACCACCTGGTCACGATCATCGACGGCAACCTCGGCGGCACCGGCTCCAAGCGCGCGGCCAACGCGGCGGCCTGCGCCCAGGACGCCGGAAAGTTCCGCGACTTCCACGACGTGCTGTACGAGAACCAGCCCAAGGAGACGGACGACGCCTTCTCCAGCAACGCCAAGCTGATCGAGCTGGCGGGCAAGGTGAAGGGTCTCGACACGCCCGCCTTCCAGAAGTGCGTCAACAGCGGTACGCACGACAGCTGGGTCACCAAGTCCGCCGCCGCGTTCCAGGCCGGCGGATTCACCGGCACCCCGACCGTCCTCTTCGACGGCAAGAACATCTACGCGGACCAGACGATGACCCCGGCGAAGCTGAAGCAGCTGGTCCAGGCGGCCAACAAGGGGTGACGAGGGGTAAGCGGGCGGGTCGGTTTTCACACCGGCCCGTTATGGAGCCGTAGCCGGGCCGCTTGCCGAGGTCACGGTCCGGCACGGTAGCGTCGACCCTGCCATGGAACTTGCCTACATTCCCAGCCCGTCGCGCGGGGTCATCCACCTCGGCCCCATTCCGCTGCGCGGTTACGCGTTCTGCATCATCATCGGCGTCTTCGTCGCCGTCTGGCTCGGCAACAAACGCTGGGTCGCCCGCGGCGGCAAGGTCGGGACGGTGGCCGACATCGCTGTCTGGGCCGTGCCGTTCGGCCTCGTCGGCGGTCGCCTCTACCACGTGATCACGGACTACGAGCTGTACTTCAGCGAGGGCCGCGACTGGGTGGACGCCTTCAAGGTGTGGCAGGGCGGCCTCGGCATCTGGGGCGCGATCGCGCTCGGCGCGGTGGGCGCGTGGATCGGCTGCCGCCGCCGTGGCATCCCGCTGCCGGCCTGGGCCGACGCGCTGGCCCCCGGCATCGCCTTCGCCCAGGCCATCGGCCGCTGGGGCAACTGGTTCAACCAGGAGCTGTACGGCCGCGAGACGCACCTCCCCTGGGCGCTGCACATCACGTCCTCGACGGACGGCCGCGTCCCCGGCTACTACCACCCGACGTTCCTGTACGAGTCGCTGTGGTGCATCGGTGTCGGCTTCCTCGTCATCTGGGCCGACCGCCGCTTCAAGCTGGGCCACGGCCGGGCGTTCGCGCTGTACGTCGCCGCGTACTGTGTCGGCCGCGGCTGGATCGAGTACATGCGCGTCGACGACGCCCACCACTTCCTGGGCCTGCGGTTGAACGACTGGACCGCGATGATCGTCTTCCTGCTCGCGGTCCTCTACTTCGTCATCTCGGCGAAGAAGCGCCCGGGCCGCGAAGAGGTCGTCGAACCGGACACGGACACCCCGGCCGATGAGACCGACGGCGACGACAGCACGGCGGCCTCGGAAGAGGAGCCGAAGGAAGACGCGGACGCCGAGGAAGCGGACGCGGCGAACGAAGTGGACCTCAAGAAAGACGAGGCCGAGTCGGCCAAGAAGGGCTGACGGCCGGTTCTACGACGATGAGGGCGCCCTGTGTTTCACGGGGCGCCCTCATCGTGTTCAGGTACGGCGCGCCAACGTGAGTGTTCGCTGCGCCGCCGCCACCACCGCCGCGTCGATGAACTGCCCGCTGGGCAGGGCCTGGGCGCCCTCCTCCCGCATGGCTGCCTTGACGATCGCCTCGGCCTGTTCGATCTCCTCGTTCGTCGGGAGGAACGCGCTCTCGATGACCGGGAGTTGACGGGGGTGGATCGCCGCGCGGCCGAGGAAACCCAGGGCGCGGCCGTGCGCGCAGGAGGCGGCCAGGCCCTCCAGGTCGCGGATGTCCGGGTGGACGGACTGGGGCGGCGGAGTCAGTCCTGCGGCTCGGGCGGCGACGATCACCCGGGAACGGGACCAGTCCAGGCCCGCGTCGTCGCGTACGCCCAGGTCGGCCCGTAGATCCGCCTCGCCGAGCGCGATGCCGTGCACGGAGGAGTGCGCGGAGGCGATGGCGAAGGCCCGTTCGATGCCGAGGGCCGTCTCCAGGAGGGCGTACAGGGGGAGGTCGCGGGCCTTTTCCGCTACGGCTACGACGTCCTCGGCGGACGTGACCTTCGGGAGCCGTAGGCCGGACACGCCCGGGAGGGGTGCGAGGGTGCGGAGGTCGTCGGCCGCCCAGGGGGTGTCCAGGGCGTTCACGCGGACGTGGACGCTGAGCCGGGGCTCCGCGAGAAGCTCCGCCGTGGCCGCGCGGGCGTAGTCCTTGCGGTCCGGGGCGACCGCGTCCTCCAGGTCGACGACGACCACGTCGGCGCCGGCGGCGAGGGCCCTGGCGACGATCGGGGGGCGGTCGCCGGGGACGTAGAGCCAGGTCAGGTGGTGGGGGGTCACAGGGCGCCCGCCTGGCGGAGAGTGGTCAACTCGGTGTCGGTCAGGCCGAGTTCGGTCAGGACCGTGTCCGTGTCGGCGCCGTGGGGGCGGCCGGTCCAGCGGATCGCGCCGGGGGTGGCGGAGAGGCGGAAGAGGACGTTCTGCATGCGGAGAGGGCCGAGTTCGGGGTCGTCGACGGTGGTGATCGTGTCGAGGGCCTGGTACTGCGGGTCCTCCATGACGTCCCGTACGTCCTGGATGGGGGCGACCGCCGCCTCCGCCTTCTCGAAGGCGGCGAGGACTTCGGTGCGGGTGCGTTGCGCGATCCAGTCGCCGACCGCCGCGTCGAGGACGTCGGCGTGCCGGGCCCGGTCCGCGCCCGTCGCGAACCACGGTTCGTCGATCAGTTCGGGGCGGCCGACCAGGCGCATCACGCGCTCGGCGATCGACTGGGCCGAGGTGGAGACGGCGACCCAACTGCCGTCCGCCGTACGGTAGGTGTTGCGCGGGGCGTTGTTCTGGGAGCGGTTGCCGGTGCGCGGCTGGACGTGGCCGAGCTGGTCGTACCAGAGGGGCTGGGGGCCCAGCGCGGTGAGGATCGGTTCGATGATCGCCATGTCGACGACCTGGCCCTCGCCCGTGCGGTCGCGGGCGGCGAGGGCCGTCATCACCGCGTACGCCGTCGCCAGGCCCGCGATCGAGTCGGCGAGGCCGAACGGCGGGAGGGTCGGGGGTGCGTCCGGTTCGCCGGTGATCGCGGCGAAGCCGCTCATCGCCTCGGCGAGGGTGCCGAAGCCGGGGCGGTGGGCGTAGGGCCCGAACTGGCCGAAGGCGGTGACCCGGGCGAGCACCAACTTCGGGTTGGCGGCGGAGAGTTCGGCCCAGCCGAGGTCCCATTTCTCCAGGGTGCCGGGGCGGAAGTTCTCGATGATCACGTCGGCGGTGGCGGCGAGGCGGAGGAGGGTGTCGCGCCCGCCCGGCTTCGACAGGTCGAGGGTGATGGCGCGCTTGTTGCGGCCGAGCAGTTTCCACCACAGGCCGATGCCGTCCTTCGACGGGCCGTGGCCCCGGGACGGGTCGGGCTTGGTCGGGTGCTCGACCTTGATGACCTCGGCGCCGAAGTCGCCGAGCATGGTGGCGGCGAGGGGACCGGCGAAGAGCGTCGCGAGATCGAGAACGCGCAGGCCGGACAGGGGAGTTGTGGTCGTCGTCCCGGTCATGAGGTGTACTGCTTGTCGATCTCCGAGCGGAACGGCATCGACGCCGTCGCGCCGGGCCGCTGCACGGACAGCGCCGCCGCCGCTGCCGCCCAGCCCAGCGCGTCGCGCATCGGGCGGCCCTCGGCGAGCGCCACCGCCAGTGCGCCGACGAAGGTGTCGCCCGCGCCGGTCGAGTCCACGGCGGTCACTCGGGGCGCGGGGACGGTGAACAGGTCGGCGCCCCGGGCCGCGTACAGGCTGCCCGCCGCGCCCAGGGTGACGATCACCTCGGGCACCTGGTCGAGCAGGGACGCCGCCGCCTCGCGCGGGTCGGTGCGGCCGGTGAGGGCGGTGGCCTCGTGCTCGTTGGGGACCAACAGGTCTACGACGGTGAGGAGTTCGGGGGGCAGCGGTTGGGCGGGGGAGGGCGTGAGGATCGTACGGATGCCGTGGCGGCGGGCCGCTTCCGCGCCCGCGATCACCGCGGCGAGGGGGATCTCCAGTTGGAGGAGCAGGGCGTCGGCCGTGGCGATCGTGGCCTCGTCGCCGGGGGCGAGGTGGTCGACGGTGCCGTTGGCGGCGGGGATCACGACGATCGCGTTGCCGCCCTCGTCGTCCACGACGATGTGGGCGGTGCCGGACGGGCCCTCGACGGTGCGGAGGTGGTCGGTGTCGACACCGGAGTGCTCGAAGGCGGACCGGAGTTGAGCGCCGTAGACGTCATTGCCGACCGCGCTGATGATGGTGACGTCGGCGCCCGAATGGGCCGCGGCGATAGCCTGGTTGGCGCCCTTGCCGCCGGGGATCGTGCGGAACTCCCGTCCCGTCACGGTCTCTCCGCGCTGCGGGGCCTTCGCGACGTAGGCGACGAGGTCCATGTTCGTGCTGCCGAGCACGGCGATGTGGGTCATGGGCGGGCGGTCTCCTGATGGGTGAGCCGGGCGAGGGTGTCGAAGCCGATGCCGTTGAAGTCGCCTACGGAGGTGGCGAGTCGGTTCTTGAGGGGGTTCGTCCAGCGGTCGGGGAGAGCGGTGTCCGAGAGGAGGGCGGCGATGCTGCCGACCGTCGCGCCGTTGGAGTCGGTGTCCCAACCCCCGGACACCGCACGGCAGATGGAGCCGGTGAAGTCGCCGTCCGCGTGGGTGAGGGCGGCGGCGATCAGGGCGGTGTTGGGGATCGCGTGGACCCAGTGGTGGGTTCCGCTGTAGGTAGCGTGGAGTTGGTCCACCACCTCGTCGAAGCCCCGGTGTTTCCGGGCCAGTTGGAGGGCGTGCCGGATCGCCTTGGCCAGGCGGGAGCCGGGCGGGACGACCGTCAGGCCGGTGCGCAGGCAGGTGTGGATGTCGTGGGTGCCGGTGGTCGCGGTGGCGATGGTGGCCGCCGTGAACATCGCCGCGTAGACGCCGTTCGCGGTGTGGGTCAACGTGGCGTCGCGGTGGGCCTGTTCGGCAGCGGCGGCGGGGTTTCCGGGGTTGGTCCAGCCGTGCACGTCGGCGCGGATCAGGGCGCCGATCCACTCGCGGAACGGGTTGCGGTGGCGGGCCGTTCGCGGGGGTTCCAGGCCGGTGAGGAGGTTGCGGTAGGCGATGCGTTCGGCGGTGAAGGTGCGGCCTGCGGGGAGTTCGTCGAGCCAGAGCTTCGCCACGTCGGCGGTGGTGAAGTCCTTGCCGTGGCGCTGCAGCAACAGGAGGTTCAACAGGGGGTAGTTGAGGTCGTCGTCCTCGGGCATGCCGTCGATGTTCTCGGCGAGGGAGGTGGGGGCGGAGCGGCGGTTCCAGGGGTGGGTGGCGAGGAGATCGGTGGGGACGCCTCGGGCGGTGAAGTAGGTGTTCAGGGGCCAGTTGCCGGTGGCACGGGCGAGTTGGCGGATGCCGTCGAGGGGGAGCTTCTCGACCGGTTTGCCGAGGAGGCAGCCGACGGCCCGGCCCAGCCAGGCGGCCTCGAAGAGGGCCGGGCGGGGTGGGGAAGTGGCTTGTGGGGTGGGCCAGTTGGGGCAGAGGGCTTTGATCCGTGTCAGGTCGGTGGGCTCCTGGTCCGCCAACCGGCTGGGCAGGTCGGCCAGTTCGTCC
This sequence comes from Streptomyces sp. NPDC048504, assembly GCF_043200035.1. Taxonomy (NCBI): domain Bacteria; kingdom Bacillati; phylum Actinomycetota; class Actinomycetes; order Kitasatosporales; family Streptomycetaceae; genus Streptomyces; species Streptomyces sp. NPDC048504. The sequence goes on along the minus strand of NZ_JBICXA010000003.1, from coordinate 292,434 downwards.
AGCAGGTCCTCGGCGAGCAACCGGAGATAGCGGGTGGGGGGTCGGTCCGACGCGCCCGCCCGTTCCGGTGCCTCCGTCCCGCCCGCCGCCCGCCATCGTGCCGCGATCGCCGACGGTTCGCGCCCGTCCTGGGCGGCCTGGCGCAGCTCGTGGCCGAGCAGGTCCTCCGGCTGGACCCAGGTCAGTCGGAGCACTTCAGCCCTCCGATCTCGGTGAACGCCGCCTCGTGGGCCCGGCGTCGGAGGACGTCGCGTTCGAAGAGCTCGCGGGTGACGGTGGTGAGGGTCGCCGCCGGTTCCCAGAGATCCAGGCGGCTGGCCTCGGCGACCGTCTTCGACCAGTCCTGCGGGACCGTGGAGCCGAGGGCGCCGGCCACCGCGCCGGCCATCGTCGCGATCGAGTCGCAGTCCCGGCCGTAGTTCACCGAACCCAGCACCGCGTGGCGGTAGTCGCCGCCGGAGACCACCAACATGCCGAGCGCGACGGGGAGTTCCTCGATCGCCTTGGTGCGGGAGGGGCGGCGGGCGTCCAGGGACGGGGCGCGGTAGTCGGGGCCCACCGTGTCGTACGGTGCGACCGCCTCCCGCAGGGGGACCAGCGCCGACTCGAAGTCCGAGTAACGGGCGGCCACTTCGCAGACCTGCTCGATGGCGGTGCGGGTGCCGTCCTTCGCCAGGGCGAGGCAGGCGGCCACGACCGAGTCGGGGGTCGCGCCCGGTACGCAGGCCGCGGCCACCGCCGCCGCGAAGACACCGGCTGCCTCTCGGCCGTACGACGACTGGTGGGCGCCCGCGATGTCGAGGGCCTCGGCGTAAGCGCCCGCCGGATGGGCCGCGTTGACCAGGCCGACCGGGGCCATGTACATCGCGGCACCGCAGTTGACGATGTTGCCGACGCCGGCTTCGCGGGGGTCGACGTGGCCGTAGTGGAGGCGGGCCGCGAGCCATTTCTCCGCGAGGAAGACGCGTTGGAGGGGGATGGCTTCCGCCTCCAACTCCGGGATCCAGCGCGGGTTCTGCATCAGGTCCGGGACGAGGTGGTCGGCGACGGAGTAGGCGTCGAGGTGGTCGCGGACCCGGGCGTAGACCCGTACGAGAGCGTGGGTCATCAAGGTGTCGTCGGTGACGTGGCCGTCGCCCTTGTGATACGGGGCGATGGGGCGGGCCGTGCGCCAGGCCTCGCCGTTCCAGGGGCCGACGATGCCGTGGACGCGGCCGGCGTGGCGTTCGAGGATCTGGTCGGGGGAGTAGCCCTCGACGGGGCCGCCGAGGGCGTCGCCGACGGCGGCACCCACGAGGGCTCCGGTGATCCTCTCTTCGAGGCTGGTTTCTGGTTCTTTGGGCGTCATGCCCTGAATCATCCTCTTGGGAGGGCCGGTTGTGTGGCTTCCAGGAGTTCGGCGAGTTCTACGAGGTCCGTGCCGGTGAGGCGGGGGAGGGCGCAGCCGGAGAGGGTGCGGCAGGCGTCCCGCCAGGTTGCGGGGATCGCCTGGCCACCGCTGAGTGCTCCGGTGAGGGCGCCTGCCAGGGCCGGGGCCGAGTCCGCGACCCGGGAGAGGCAGGCTGCGGCGGGGACCGCTTCCGCGATACGGCCGCGGGCGGCTGTCGCCAACGCGAGGGCTACCGGGACGGTTTCGGCGGCCGCGATTCCGTAGCTGTAGACGTGGTCGACGATCTGGTGTTCCAAGAGGGGGATCAGGGCGAAGGCGTTGTCGCTGTCCTGGGCCAACTTCAGTGCGTGGCGGGCGTTACGGCCGATCTCCGTGGCTTCCGGGAGTTCGGCCAGGGCGGCTGCCACGCATTCGTCTACGGCCGCGCCGACCAGGGCGAGGGAGAGGGCCGCGGCCATCGCTCTGGCGCCGTGGACTCCGTCGCCGTCCTGGGTGTAGTGGGCGTCGAACTCGGCGAGGGCGGCGGCGCGTTGGGGGTCGCCGGGGTGCGCCACGGCCAGTACGCAGGCTCTTACGCAGGCCGCGTCGTCGAAGTAGTGGGGGTTGTCGTGGCCGGTGGCGGGTGGGCGGAGGCCGGCTGCGAGGTTGCCCAGGCCGGCCCGTACCGAGATGCGGGCGCGGAGGGGGAGTACGGCGGATTCGACCTCCGGGGCGCGGTCCGCTGCGGCGGCGACCTCGCTGGCGATGGCGTTCCAGGTGAGGTCGATCGCGGCGCGGGTGCGGCGCTCGCGGCTCAGGTCGCCGAGGACTGTGTCGTCGCCGGCTCTCAGTACGGCTTCCGCGGCGAACGCTGCCCATTCGGCGTCGTCGGAGGGGCCCAGGCGTAGGGGCTCGGGGGGTTGGTTCAGGGCGATGGGGACGGGGAGGGTGGTGGTCGCGTTCTGTTCGGCGAAGGTGTCCAGCTCGCGGGTGAGGCGGCGGGTCCACTCGGGCATGCGGGCAGCGCGGTGCCTCGCGGCGGGCCAACCGGCGGCATCCCCTGCGGCGAGTCCTAGCAGCAGCCCCTCGATCCGGCGGGCCTCGTGAACGGCCTCGGCTTCGCCATCGGCCTTTGTGCTCCCATCCGCACCGCCCGTACAACTTTCGTCGTCGGGTGCGGGTGGCCCCTGTGGGGCGGACTCGCCGTCGGCGGCTGCGGGTGGTTCGTGTGGGGCGGGTTCGCCTTCGGCGTCTGCGGGTTGGAGCAGCTCGGGACGGGCGTCGGAGGTGGGTGGCTCTTGCGGGGCGGGTTCGCCTTCGGTGGCCGTGGGTTGGAGCAGGTTGGGGTGGAGGTGAGGGCTGGAGGCTGGTGGTTCTTGTGGGGCGGGTTCGCCATTGGCGTCTGCGGGTTGGAGCAGGTTGGGACGGGAGCTGGAGGTGGGCGGCTCTTGCGGGGCGGACTCGCCGTCGGCGGAAGCGAGTTGGAGCGGCTCGGGGCGGAGACGGCGGTCGGGTGTGGGTGGCCCCTGCGGGGCGTGTTCGCCGTTCGCGGCTGCTGGCTGGAGCGGCTCCGGGTGGAGTGGGGCGTTGGTTGCGGGTAGCCCCTGCCCGGCGGACTCGCCGGCAGTGACCGCAGGTTCAATCCGTTGCGCCTTCGGCGCCGGCCCATTGCCCTCGCTCTCCTCGCGCCTCACAGCTGCACCTCGTCCTCATCCGCAGCCAGCACGTACTCCCGTTGCTCCCGTTGATCGAGTCGGACCACGCCCCCCGTGCCCCACTTCCCGCCCTCCCCCGGAACCAGCAACTCGGCGATGTCCAGCACATGGTGGCCGGCCATCGCCGGCAGGCAGCTCCCTCTCGCCGGGCCGATCGCCGACGCCCAGTCGGGCGGGATCGAGGACGCGCCCCGGGTCGCGCCTGCCAGGGCGCCCGCCACCGCGGCCGTCGTATCCGCGTCCCGTCCCATGTTCACCGCGGTGAGGACCGACTCCGTGAAGTCGCCGTCCGCTGCGGCGTATGCGCCGAAGGCGAGGGCCACCGCCTCGGGGGCCAGGTCGGTCCAGGGGTAGCCGCCGATGACGACCGCGGAGCGGACCGCTCGTTCGCCTCGGTGGGCCACCGCCACCGCTCGGCGGAGGGAGCGGGCGGTCCAGGAGTCGTCGGGGACTACTGCCAGGGCTGATGCCACTACCGCGATCGTCGGCGCTCCCGCCATCGCCGCCGCCACGCCCGCCGCCACCGCCTGGCCGCCGTAGATGCCCTCGCCGTCGTGGCTCACCGAACCGTCGATCGCGACGAGACGGGCCGCTTCCGCCGGGCGGCCCGCCGCGAAGACGCCGAAGGGGGCCGCGCGCATGGCCAGGCCGTCGCTCCAGGCGTGGCGGTGTTGTGCCGAGATGGGGGCTGCCAGGCCTCGGCGGAGGTTCTCCAGGGTGCCGCGTTCGCTGAAACCCGCTCCCCGGAACGGGCCCTCGTCGCGGTCCGCGATCCACTCGTGCCAGGCCGCCTCCACGTGGGTCGGTGTGAGGGCCGAGCCGTGGCGGGCCAGGAGGAGGCCGGAGAAGATCGCGTACTCCGTGTCGTCCGTGCCGGCCGGGTTCTCCGCGACGTAGCCCGTGATGCGGCCCCAACGGGCGCGGATCTCCGAGGGCTTCATGTTTTCCGCCGGTGCGCCGAGGGCGTCTCCCACCGCGAGGCCGAGCAGCGCGCCGCGCGCCCGTTCGCGGAGTTCGGTGGCGTTCTTGGGCGCCGGGACCGGGGGAATGCAGGCGATCGATGCCATGGGCGGCCTCTCCTACGGGGTTCCCTCAGGGCGCCTCAGGGCGCGGAACCCTTTGCGGATGTCTCCCACGGGAGGCCTTCGGCAGAGCCTGACGGAGTGCGGCGTCACCCGGTCGACATCTGATCGGCCACTATCACGTATGAGCGTTCGAGGATAAAGGTGCAGGTTAGCCCAGCCTTTCCTTGCTGGAGGGCGGGAAATGAAAGGCGTATGTTCAGTGTTGTCGAAGAGTAGAACTTGTCTAAAGTTAGCCTCACCTTAGCTACCTGTCAGCTTTCCGTCAGCTGACTCTCAGCCTCCTGGGGGATCACCGCATGGCCATCATCGAGACCGAAGCGACGCTCCACGAGGCGCACCGCGACAACCACACCCACCGTGATGTGAACGGCGGTTGGCTGCGCCCCGCGGTGTTCGGGGCGATGGACGGTCTCGTCTCCAACCTCGCTCTGATGACCGGTGTCGTCGGTGGTGCCGTCAGTCATCAGACCGTCGTCATCACCGGGCTGGCCGGGCTCGCCGCCGGTGCCTTCTCCATGGCGGCCGGTGAGTACACCTCCGTGGCCTCCCAGCGCGAGCTGGTCGAGGCCGAGCTGGAGGTCGAGCGCCGTGAGCTGCGCAAGCACCCGGAGGATGAGGAAGGGGAGCTTGCCTCCCTGTATGTGTCCCGTGGGGTCGAGCCTGCGCTTGCCCGTGAAGTTGCCCGGCAGCTTTCGCGCGATCCCGAGCAGGCTCTGGAGATACATGCCCGGGAGGAGCTCGGGATCGACCCCGGGGATCTGCCTTCCCCGCTCGTCGCCGCCGTGTCGTCCTTCGGGGCGTTCGCGCTGGGCGCGCTGCTTCCCGTACTGCCGTTCCTGCTCGGGGCGACCGCGCTCTGGCCGGCGCTGCTGCTCGCGCTCGTCGGGTTGTTCGGGTGTGGCGCGGTGGTGGCCCGGGTGACCGCGCGGACCTGGTGGTTCAGCGGGCTGCGGCAGCTCGCGCTGGGCGGTGCGGCGGCCGGTGTGACGTACGCCCTGGGCACCTTGTTCGGAACGGTCGTAGGATAGCCCGACGCGCACTTATGCGTTGAGTCGCATAAGTAGCCGTTACTCGCTGGTTTCGAACGCTTAACCACTGGGCATGAGCCGTAAGCGCTGTGGGCAATGACGCCCGCGGCGCACCCGCGGGATGGGCTACGACGCTCCCTCTGCCATGGACCGACGGACATCGATCTGTCCGTTTTGGTCCCCTTCACCTCCACCGCTTGTGCGGTGCCGCGCCGCGACCCCACGGCGTCCGCATGTTGGAACGGAGTATCCGGTTCCCGAGAACCGTTCCATCATGTAACCTGCACGAAATTTTGCGCTTACCCGCAGAGGGCCAACGTCGTCCCTATGCCCATGCATATGCCACGACGACGACGGGAGAGCCGATGCGTACGCCGCGCCAGCCGTCCCAGCACACCGCGAATGGCCAGAACTGGTCCTTCATGGATGCTCGCCCTGCCGCACAGGGTATGTACGACCCCCGCAACGAGCACGACGCCTGTGGCGTCGGCTTCGTGGCCACCCTCACCGGCGAGGCGAGCCACGCGCTGGTCGAGCAGGCGCTCACCGTGCTGCGCAACCTGGAGCACCGCGGTGCGACCGGTGCCGAGCCCGACTCCGGCGACGGCGCGGGCATCCTGTCCCAGGTGCCGGACGCCTTCTTCCGCGAGGTGGCCGGATTCGACCTCCCCGCCGCCGGTGGATACGCGGTCGGCATCGCCTTCCTGCCCGAGGACGGCGCCGACGCGATCGTCTCGCAGGTTGAGACGATCGCCGTAGAAGAAGGCCTCACGGTTCTCGGGTGGCGTGAGGTTCCGACCGCGCCCGAACTCCTTGGTGCCACGGCCCGCTCCACCATGCCGCTGTTCCGTCAGCTCTTCGTGAGCGACGGGCAGACCCAGGGCATCGACCTCGACCGCAAGGCCTTCGCGCTGCGCAAGCGCGCCGAGCGTGAGGCCGGCGTCTACTTCCCGTCGCTGTCCGCGCGGACCATCGTCTACAAGGGCATGCTCACCACGGGTCAGCTGGAGCCCTTCTTCCCGGACCTGTCCGACCGGCGCTTCGCCTCCGCGATCTCGCTCGTGCACTCCCGGTTCTCCACGAACACGTTCCCGTCGTGGCCGCTCGCCCACCCGTACCGCTTCGTCGCGCACAACGGCGAGATCAACACGGTCAAGGGCAACCGCAACTGGATGGCGGCCCGCGAGTCCCAGATCGCCTCCGACCTGTTCGGCGACCAGGACAAGATCGACCGGATCTTCCCGATCTGTACGCCCGAGGCCTCCGACTCCGCGTCCTTCGACGAGGTGCTGGAGCTGCTCCACCTCGGTGGCCGGTCGCTGCCGCACTCGGTGCTGATGATGATTCCGGAGGCGTGGGAGAACCACGACTCCATGGACCCGGCCCGCCGCGCCTTCTACCAGTTCCACGCCACGATGATGGAACCCTGGGACGGCCCGGCCTGTGTCACCTTCACCGACGGCACCCAGGTCGGCGCGGTCCTCGACCGCAACGGCCTGCGCCCCGGCCGCTACTGGGTCACCGACGACGGCCTCGTCGTCCTCGGCTCCGAGGTCGGCGTCCTCGACATCGACCCCGCGAAGGTCGTCCGCAAGGGCCGCCTCCAGCCCGGCCGCATGTTCCTCGTGGACACCGCCGAGCACCGCATCATCGAGGACGACGAGATCAAGGCCGGCCTCGCCGCCGAGAAGCCGTACGCCGACTGGCTCGAAGCCGGTGAGATCGAGCTGTCCGACCTGCCCGAGCGTGAGCACATCGTGCACACCCACGCCTCGGTCACCCGCCGCCAGCAGACCTTCGGCTACACCGAGGAGGAGCTGCGCGTCATCCTCGCGCCGATGGCCAAGGCCGGTGCCGAGCCCATTGGTTCGATGGGCACCGACTCGCCGATCGCCGCGCTGTCCTCGCGGCCGCGCCTGCTCTTCGACTACTTCACCCAGCTGTTCGCGCAGGTCACCAACCCGCCGCTGGACGCGATCAGGGAAGAGCTCGTGACCTCCCTGCGCTCGTCCCTCGGCCCGGCGAGCAACCTGCTGGAGCCGACCGCCGCTTCCTGTCGTAGCGTCACCCTGCCCTTCCCGGTGATCGACAACGACGAGCTGGCCAAGCTCATCCACATCAACGCCGACGGCGACATGCCCGGCATGAAGGCCGCGACCCTGTCCGGTCTGTACCGGGTCTCCGGCGGCGGCGACACCCTCGCCGCCCGCCTCGCCGAGATCTGCACCGAGGCCGACGCGGCCATCGAGAACGGCGCCCGGCTGATCGTTCTCTCGGACCGGCACTCCGACGCCGAGCACGCGCCGATCCCCTCGCTGCTGCTCACCGCCGCCGTCCACCACCACCTCATCCGCACCAAGCAGCGCACCCAGGTGGGCCTGCTGGTGGAGGCCGGTGACGTCCGCGAGGTCCACCACGTCGCCCTGCTCATCGGCTTCGGCGCCGCGGCCGTCAACCCGTACCTGGCGATGGAGTCCGTCGAGGACCTCGTCCGCGCGGGCACGTTCCTCACCGACATCGAGGCCGAGCAGGCCATCCGCAACCTGATCTACGCGCTCGGCAAGGGCGTCCTCAAGGTCATGTCCAAGATGGGCATCTCGACCGTCGCCTCCTACCGGGGCGCCCAGGTCTTCGAAGCGGTCGGCCTCGACGAGCAGTTCGTCAACGCCTACTTCAGCGGTACGGCCACCAAGATCGGCGGCGTCGGCATCGACGTCATCGCCCAGGAGGTCGCCGCCCGCCACGCGAAGGCGTACCCGGCGAGCGGCATCGCGCCCGCGCACCGCGCCCTCGACATAGGCGGCGAGTACCAGTGGCGCCGCGAGGGCGAGCCGCACCTGTTCGACCCGGAGACGGTCTTCCGCCTCCAGCACTCGACGCGCACCAACCGCTACGACATCTTCAAGAAGTACACGGACCGCGTGAACGAGCAGTCCGAGCGGCTGATGACCCTGCGCGGCCTCTTCGGCTTCAAGTCGGACCGGCCCTCGATCTCCATCGACGAGGTCGAACCGGTCAGCGAGATCGTCAAGCGCTTCTCCACCGGCGCCATGTCGTACGGCTCCATCTCCCTGGAGGCGCACGAGACCCTCGCCATCGCCATGAACCAGCTGGGCGGCAAGTCCAACACCGGTGAGGGCGGCGAGGACGCGGACCGGCTCTACGACCCGGCCCGGCGCAGCGCCATCAAGCAGGTCGCCTCCGGCCGCTTCGGCGTGACCTCCGAGTACCTGGTCAACGCGGACGACATCCAGATCAAGATGGCCCAGGGCGCCAAGCCCGGCGAGGGCGGCCAGCTGCCCGGCCACAAGGTCTACCCCTGGGTCGCGAAGACCCGGCACAGCACCCCCGGTGTCGGGCTCATCTCGCCGCCGCCGCACCACGACATCTACTCCATCGAGGACCTCGCCCAGCTGATCCACGACCTGAAGAACGCGAACCCGCAGGCGCGGATTCACGTCAAGCTGGTCTCGGAGGTCGGCGTCGGCACGGTCGCCGCCGGTGTGTCGAAGGCGCACGCGGACGTCGTCCTCATCTCCGGCCACGACGGCGGTACGGGCGCCTCCCCGCTCACCTCACTCAAGCACGCCGGTGGACCTTGGGAGTTGGGCCTCGCCGAGACCCAACAGACCTTGCTGCTCAACGGACTTCGCGACCGGATCGTCGTCCAGACCGACGGCCAGCTCAAGACCGGCCGTGACGTCGTCATCGCCGCGCTGCTCGGCGCCGAGGAGTTCGGTTTCGCGACCGCGCCGCTCGTCGTCTCCGGCTGCGTCATGATGCGCGTCTGCCACCTCGACACCTGCCCGGTCGGCATCGCCACCCAGAACCCGGTGCTGCGCGACCGGTTCGCGGGCAAGGCCGAATACGTCGTGAACTTCTTCCAGTTCATCGCCGAAGAGGTCCGCGAGATCCTCGCCGAGCTGGGCTTCCGCACCATCGAGGAGGCTGTCGGCCAGGCCGGCACGCTCGACGTCGAGCGCGCGGTGGACCACTGGAAGGCGCAGGGCCTCGACCTGGCCCCCCTCTTCTACGTCCCCGAACTCCCGGACGGCGCAGGCCTCCACCAGGTCATCAAGCAGGACCACGGCCTGGAGAAGGCGCTCGACAACGAGCTGATCAAGCTCGCCGCCGACGCCCTCGCCGCGTCCAGCGCCACCGACGCCCAGCCGGTCCGCGCCCAGGTCGCGATCCGCAACATCAACCGCACGGTCGGCACCATGCTCGGCCACGAGGTGACGAAGAAGTTCGGCGGGGCCGGTCTGCCTGACGACACCATCGACATCACCTTCACCGGCAGCGCGGGCCAGTCCTTCGGCGCCTTCCTCCCGCGCGGTGTCACGCTGCGCCTGGAGGGCGACGCCAACGACTATGTGGGCAAGGGCCTTTCGGGCGGCCGGGTCATCGTCCGTCCCGACCGGGGCGCCGACCACCTCGCCGAGTTCTCCACCATCGCGGGCAACACCATCGCCTACGGCGCGACCGGCGGCGAGCTGTTCCTGCGCGGGCGGACCGGTGAGCGGTTCTGTGTCCGAAACTCCGGTGCCACGGTGGTCTCCGAGGGCGTGGGCGATCACGGCTGCGAGTACATGACCGGCGGCCGGGCGGTCGTCCTGGGCGAGACCGGCCGTAACTTCGCGGCCGGCATGTCCGGCGGCATCGCCTACGTCATCGACCTGAACCCCGACAACGTCAACGTCGGGAACGCGGGCGCCGTCGAGGAGTTGGACGACACCGACAAGCTGTGGCTGCACGACGTGGTGCGCCGGCACGCCGAGGAGACCGGTTCCACGGTCGCCGAGAAGCTGCTCGCCGAGTGGGCCGTGTCCGTGGACCGCTTCAGCAAGATCATCCCCAGCGCATACAAGGCAGTGCTCGCCGCCAAGGACGCCGCCGAGCGAGCGGGTCTCTCCGAGACCGAGATCACCGAGAAGATGATGGAGGCGGCGATCAATGGCTGACCCGAAGGGCTTTCTGAACCACGGGCGCGAGGTCGCCAAGTCCCGCCCCGTGGACGTCCGGTTGAAGGACTGGAACGAGGTCTACGTCCCCGGTTCGCTGCTGCCGATCATCGGCAAGCAGGCCAGCCGGTGCATGGACTGCGGCATCCCGTTCTGCCACAACGGCTGTCCGCTGGGGAACCTGATCCCCGAGTGGAACGACTACGCGTACCGCGAGGACTGGACGGCCGCGTCGGAGCGTCTGCACGCGACGAACAACTTCCCCGAGTTCACCGGGCGGTTGTGCCCCGCGCCGTGCGAGGCGGCCTGCGTGCTGGGCATCAACCAGCCGCCGGTCACCATCAAGAACGTCGAGGTCTCCATCATCGACAAGGCGTGGGAGACCGGCGACGTCGCCCCGCAGGCCCCCGAGCGCCTCTCCGGCAAGACCGTCGCGGTCATCGGCTCGGGCCCGGCGGGCCTCGCCGCCGCCCAGCAGCTCACCCGGGCCGGCCACACCGTCGCCGTCTACGAGCGCGCGGACCGCATCGGAGGCCTTCTCCGGTACGGCATCCCCGAGTTCAAGATGGAGAAGCGGCACATCAACCGCCGTATCGAGCAGATGCGCGCGGAGGGCACCCGCTTCCGCACCGGCATCGAGATCGGCGTCGACCTCAAGGCGACCGACCTCCGCAAGCGCTACGACGCGGTCGTCATCGCCGCCGGCTCCACCACCGCCCGTGATCTCCCCGTCCCCGGACGGGAGTTGACCGGCGTCTACCAGGCGATGGAGTACCTGCCCCTCTCGAACAAGGTCCAGGAGGGCGACTACGTCACCGCCCCGATCTCGGCCGAGGGCAAGCACGTCGTCGTCATCGGCGGCGGCGACACCGGCGCCGACTGCGTGGGTACGGCACACCGCCAAGGGGCCGCCTCCGTCACGCAGTTGGAGATCATGCCCCGCCCGGGCGACGAGCGGAACGCGGTCGCGCAGCCCTGGCCGACCTTCCCGATGCTCTACAAGGTGACCTCCGCGCACGAGGAGGGCGGTGAGCGGGTCTACTCCGTCAATACCACCCACTTCGAGGGCGACGAGGACGGCAACGTCCAGTGGCTGCACCTCGTCGAGGTCGAGTTCGTCGAGGGCAAGCTGACCCAGAAGCCCGGCACCGAGCGCAAGATCCCGGCCCAACTGGTCACGCTGGCCATGGGGTTCACCGGCACCGACCGCCAGAACGGCCTCGTCGACCAGTTCGCCCTGGGCCTCGACGAGCGCGGCAACATCGCCCGCGACGCCGACTTCCAGACCAACGTCCCCGGCGTCTTCGTCGCCGGTGACGCGGGCCGCGGCCAGTCCCTCATCGTCTGGGCGATCGCGGAGGGCCGCTCGGCCGCGCGCGGAGTCGACCGTTTCCTGACCGGCGCCAGCGAACTGCCTGCGCCGATCCGGCCGACGGACCGGGCGTTGATGGTCTGAGAGTTCACGGGGCCTGACGGCCCATCAAAAACGTCCCGCACAAAGGCGTGCGGTACACGAGACGGCGCCTGCCTAGTCCCCGACCGGACCGGCAGGCGCCGCCGCATGTCCGGGACCGACTCCCGCTTCTCTACGGCACCTTGTACGTCTCCCCGTACACCTTCCACACCAACGGCGTCCGCAGCTCCAGGTTCCCCTCCTCCAGGAACTTCCGCTGGGCCGTGTCGATGCGGGTGGTGTCGATGCCGGGGTGCTCGGCCCGCATGGTGGCGCGGCGGACGTCGAGGAAGGCGCTCAAGTAGGCCTCCTCGGAGCCGCCTTCGGCAGGGGGCTCGGCCCGCCGCGTCGCGCGCTCCCGGATGCCGTAGAAGCCGTCCGTGCCCGGGCCGTGGAAGACGATCGCGTCGTAGTAGATGAACTGGCCGAGCGGGCCCAGGCCGTCGCGCTTGGCGGCGCTGACCGCCGGGTCGAAGTAGATGCGGTCGCGCTCCGCGTCCTGCGCCGCCTGGAAGGCCGGGACCTTCGCCTCGGCGCGCCAGGCGGCCGGGAAGCCCGGGTCCAGGCCCTCGTGGGAGTCCGTGCCGTCGATCTTGCGCAGGGCGGGGAGGTAGCGGGCGAGGCCGTTGTCCGGGTGGGCCGCGGTGTAGTGCTCGACCAGGACGAGCAGGTCGTGGGTGCCGGTGCAGAAACCGATGATGCCCGCGGTGTACCCCTGTCCGTCGCCGATGTCCTGGATGTAGGCGTACGCGCTGTGCCAGTCGAGGGTGGAGTTCTCGGCGCTGGCCACCAGCTCCTGGGCGAGGTTCTTCATGGCCGGCGCGGCCAGACCCTCGGGTGCTCTGCGCTGGGTCGCCGCCGAGGGCGCCCCGGGCCGCGGGTCGTCGTGGGCGGTGGACGAGGAGCCGTAGGCCGTCGCCGCGAGGACGACGGGTACGGCGGCGAGCATCAGGACGCCGGCGCGTTTCATGGGCCCAGCGTAGGTGTGGTTACGTCCCTTATTCCGGGGTTGGGGGGACATTGCTCTCGCGGCACCGGAGTGGCGTAATCTCGGCCTTTTCGCCGTGATCCGAAGGGAGCCCCTGTGGCCGCGATCTCGCTCAGCAAGGTCGAGGAGACCGCGCCCGCGCTGGTCAGCCTGTACAAGAGCGCCGGGGTCTCGCTGCGCAAGCACGGGCTGGACGGGCAGCGGGCGGCCGTCTATCTCGTGGTCGACTACTCGGGCTCCATGAGGCCGTATTACAAGAACGGCAGTGTGCAGGCGCTCGCGGACCGGGTGCTCGGGCTGTCGGCGCACCTGGACGACGACGGGACCGTGCCGGTCGTCTTCTTCTCGACGGACATCGACGCCGTCACGGACATCGCCCTCGACGACCACCAAGGGCGGATCGAGCGGATCGTCTCCGGGCTCGGGCACATGGGGCTGACCAGCTACCACCTGGCCATGGACGCCGTCATCGACCACTACCTCGACAGCGGCGCGAAGGACCCGGCCTTCGTCGTCTTCCAGACCGACGGCGGCCCCAGCAACAGGGCAGCCGCGGAACGGTACTTGTGCAAGGCGGCGAGGCTTCCGCTGTTCTGGCAGTTCGTCGGATTCGGCAAGGCGCGGAGCAAGCAGTTCGAATTCCTGCGCAGGCTGGACGAGTTGGCGGTGCCGCAGAAGCGGGTGATCGACAACGCCGGTTTCTTCCCGGCCGGTTCGGATCCCCGGAAGATGTCCGACGACGAGCTGTACGACCGGCTGATGGGCGAGTTCCCGCAGTGGCTCGCGGCCGCCCAGGAGCAGGGGATCGTCCAGTGATCCGGTTCCTGCCCGCCTCGGCCCGAACCGCCGTGCCCTGGAGGAACGGTGGCGGTGTGACGCGGGAGATCGCCGCCTGGCCCGAGGACGCGGGCATGGACGACTTCGCGTGGCGGGTGAGCCTCGCCGAGGTCGCGGCGGACGGGCCGTTCTCGGCCTTCCCGGAGGTCGACCGCACCCTGACCGTCGTCGCGGGCGCGGGCATGGATCTGACGGTGGGCGGCGAACGGTGGCTGGTCAACACCCGTTACGTTCCACGGGACTTCAGAGGCGACGTACCGACCGACTGCCGGTTGCTGGACGGGCCGGTCGTCAACCTCAACGTCATGTGGCGCCGAGGCGCGGGTCCTACGGCAGCTTCTACGGCGGGTTCTACGGCCCCCACGGTCGCCGTGGTCCGAGGGCGGCTGCCCCTGCGCGCGGGCACCCTGGTGGTGGCGCTCGACGGGACCGCCGAGGTGGCCGGAACGGCTCTCGGGCCGTACGACGCCGTGCAGTTGGGCGATGAGGAGGCGGTGCTGCACGCGCGGGGTCGCACCGCCGTGATCGGGCTGCCATTGCCCGCTGACGCACCGTTGGCTTAGCCCGGACCTCGTGACACCCTGTGGGGTGATCCGGACGGGGAGGGCGACGAACGTATGGACGGCGCACGAACGGTGAACGGCACGGCGGGCGGTGCACGGCCGGGCGAGGCCGGCAAAGGGGAGAAGCTCGCCGACTGGGCGGACGGACGGCTCGGGCTGTACGCGATCGCCAAGTCCAATATGCGCAAGGTCTTCCCGGACCACTGGTCCTTCATGCTGGGCGAGATCTGCCTCTACAGCTTCCTCATCCTGATCCTCACCGGCGTCTATCTCACCCTGTTCTTCGAACCGAGCGGCGTCGAGGTCATCTACCACGGCTCGTACGCGCCGTTGAACGGCATCCCGATGACCCGGGCGTTCGAGTCCACCCTCGACATCAGCTTCGACGTGCGCGGCGGGCTGCTGATCCGGCAGATCCACCACTGGGCGGCCGTCGTCTTCATCGCAGGCATGCTCATCCACATGATGCGGGTGTTCTTCACCGGCGCGTTCCGCAAACCGCGCGAGATCAACTGGGTGTTCGGCTGGACCCTGTTGTTCCTCGGCATCATCACCGGGCTGACCGGCTACTCGCTCCCCGACGACCTGCTGTCCGGCACCGGCATCCGCTTCGCGGACGGCGCGATCCTGTCCGTGCCGATCGTCGGCACGTACATGTCGATGTTCCTGTTCGGCGGGGAGTTCCCGGGCCACGACATCATCTCGCGGCTCTTCCCGGTCCATGTCCTGCTGCTGCCGGGGATCATGCTGGGCCTGGTGGTCGCGCACCTGATCCTGGTCTTCTACCACAAGCACACCATGTATCCCGGGCCCGGACACAACCAGAAGTCCGTGGTCGGCATGCCGTTCCTGCCGGTCTACATGGCCAAGGCGGGCGGCTTCTTCTTTCTCGTCTTCGGCGTCCTCGCGATCATGGGCGGGATCGCCAGCATCAACCCCGTGTGGGCCTTCGGACCGTACCGGCCGGACCTGGTGACGACCGGTGCCCAGCCCGACTGGTATCTCGGCTTCTCCGAGGGGCTGATCCGGGTGATGCCGGGATGGGAGCTCAACGCCTGGGGCCACACACTGGAGTTGGGCGTCTTCATCCCCTTCACGCTCTTCCCGCTGATCCTCGCCGCCATCGGCGCCTACCCCTTCATCGAGGCCTGGATCACCGGCGACAAACGCGAACACCACATCCTGGACCGGCCGCGCAACATGCCCGTACGCACCGGCCTCGGGGTGGCCTGGCTGAGCCTGTACGCGGTGCTGCTGATCGGCGGCGGCAACGACGTGGTGGCCACGCATCTCAATCTCTCGATCAACACGATCACCTGGTTCGTGCGGATCTCGTTCTTCGTGATGCCGGTGGCCGCCTTCATCGTCACCAAACGGGTCTGCATGGGACTCCAACGCCGCGACCGGGACAAGGTGTTGCACGGCCGCGAGTCCGGCCTCATCAAGATGCTGCCGCACGGCGAGTACGTCGAGGTCCACGAACCCCTCACCCCGGACGAGCGGTTCAGGCTCACCCAGCACGAACAGGAACCGCCGTACGCGATCGGCCCGCTCGTCGACGCGAACGGCGTCGAGCGGCAGGTCAAGGGCGGACAGCGGGTACGGGCCCGGCTCGCCAAGGCGATGTTCGGACCCGAGACCCACATCCCCAAGCCGACGCCGGAGGAGTACAAGGAACTCACGAGCGGCGACCACCACCACTGAAGCCATTGAGCACGGCGGCCCGGCATTCACCCGAGCTGCCCCAACTCGCGCGCAGGGCACGGGCCTTGGTCAGCCACAGGGACAGGTCGTACTCCGCGGTGTAACCGATCGCACCGTGCAGTTGAAGCGCCGTACGGGCGGTTCTGTACGCCGCCTCGCACGCCGTGACCTTGGCCGCGGCCACGTCCGACTCCGTCATGGTGAGCGCGGCACCGAAGACCATCGGGCGTGCGAACTCCAACGCGATCTTCGCATCGGCCAGTTGATGCTTGACCGCCTGGAACGAGCCGACGGGCACCCCGAATTGGGTCCGCTGCTTGACGTAGGCGACGGTCCTGTCGAGCAACGCGAGCCCGACACCGAGGGCTTGGGCGGCGGTGGCGAGGCGGGCCCAGGTGAGGGCGTGGGTGACGGCAGCGGTCACCTGCGGTCCGACAGCGAGGAGTTCACCGCCGGTGGGGGTGGGGAAGAGGCGGCGGGCGGGGTCGAGGGACGCGCAGGGCTCGCCCGCCGAGGGGGCGTGGCCGGGCGGGGGCCCGAGCCGCAACTCGGCCGCCGGAGGTGCGTCATCGGGCAGGAGTGCGTCGCAAGGCGGGGAGGCGAGCCGCGGCCCCGCCGACCCGCCTGCCTCGGACGCCGACGCGCCTTCTCTGGGCGCCGACCGGTCTCCTCCGGATGCGGACGTGTCTCCTCCGAACGCCGATTGGTCCGCCGCCTCAGCTTCTACGACCGTCTCTGCCGCGGCCTGTCCCATCGGGTCCCGTGCCGCCCGGGTCGTCAGCCGTACGTCCGCGATGTCCGCATCCAGTGCGTACCGCCCCGTCGCCAGCGTTGCCGTCGACTCGCCGGAGGCCAGTGCGGGCAACAGCCGCTTGGCCGGGGCGGAGTCGTCCAGGGCGGCCAGCAGCGTCGCCGCCGCGACCGTCTCGACCAGCGGCCCCGGAACCGCGTGCCGCCCCAACTCCACGAACGCCACGGCGAGTTCGACCGGCCGGGGTCCCAGCCCCTCGTACGCCTCCGGCACCGCCAGTGCGAACACCCCCGCCCCGGCGATACGGCGCCACAACGCGCGCCCGCTCGCGTGCTCGCCGCGGCTCCAGGACCGTACGACCGACGGAGTGTCCGCGGCCGTCAGCATCGCGTTCAACGAGTCGGCGAACGCCCGCTGTTCGGGGTCGAGGAGGAAGCGCATCAGCGACGGCCGTTCGGCAGGCCGAGCAGGCGCTCGGCGATGATGTCGCGCTGGATCTCGTTCGTACCGGCGTAGATGGGGCCCGCGAGCGAGAAGACATAACCCTCGGCCCAGTCGGTGTCCGCCAACTCGCCCTCCTCACCCAGCAGTTCGAGGGCCGTCTCGTGCAGCGCGATGTCGTACTCGGACCAGAAGACCTTGTTCAGGCTGGACTCCGGGCCGATGGACTCGCCGTCGAGGAAACGGGAGGCGTTGGCGTAGGTGAAGAGCTGGTAGGCGCGGGCGCCGATCACGGCGTCGGCCACCTGGTCCCGTAGCTCTGGCGAACTGCCTTGTGCCCGCCAGAGGTTGAGGAGGCGCTCGGCGGCGGCGAGGAAGCGGCCGGGGGAGCGGAGGGTGAGGCCGCGTTCGTTGCCGGCGGTCGACATGGCGACCCGCCAGCCCTGGCCCGGCTCGCCGATCACGTCCTCGTCGGGGACGAACACCTCGTCCAGGAACAGCTCCGCGAAGGCCGGTTTTCCGTCCAGGCGGCCGATCGGGCGGACCGTGACGCCGGGCGCGCGCAGGTCGAACATCAGGTAGGTCAGGCCCTGATGGGGCTTCGGGGTGTCCAACTCGCTGCGGAACAGGCCGAACGCGCGGTCCGCGAAGGCCGCGCGCGACGACCACGTCTTCTGGCCGCTCAGCAGCCAGCCCCCGCCGGTGCGTACGGCCCGTGAGGTCAGCGACGCCAGGTCCGAACCCGCCTCCGGTTCCGACCACGCCTGCGCCCACACCACCTCGCCGGTCGCCATCGAGGGCAGCACGCGCGCGCGTTGCTCCCGTGTGCCGTGGTCGAAGAGGGTCGGGGCGAGCAGGTTGACGCCGTTCTGGCCGACCCGGCCCGGCGCGCCCGCCGCGTAGTACTCCTCCTCGAAGACCAGCCACCGCACGATGTCCACGCCCCGGCCGCCGTACTCCTCCGGCCAGGACACCACCGACCAACGGTCCGCGGCGAGTTGGCCCTCCCAGGCGCGGTGCGCGGCGAAGCCGGCCTCGGTTTCGAGGGACGGGAGGGGCTCGGTCGGCACGTGTGCGCGCAGCCAGCTGCGGGCCTCGGCACGGAACGCCTCCTCGGCGGGAGTGAAGTCGAGGTCCATCGCCAACCATCCTTCCCTAACAAGTGTTTGGTAGGTTAGCGTGGGCCCATGACAGGCGTCGAGAGTCCGGCACACGTCCCCGGGCACGGGCTGCTGAAGGGGCGCACCGCCGTCGTCACCGCCGCCGCGGGCGCGGGCATCGGCGGGGCCACCGCGCGCCGCTTCCTGGAAGAGGGCGCGCGCGTGCTCATCAGCGATGCGCATGCGCGGCGGCTGAAGGAGTACGAGGCCGAGCTGGCCGGGGAGTTCGGCGCGGAGTCGGTCGCCGCGCTGCCGTGCGATGTCACCGACGAGGCGCAGGTGCAGGGGTTGTTCGACGCGGCCGTCGCCACGCACGGACGTCTCGATGTCGTCGTCAACAACGCGGGCCTGGGCGGCACTTCGGACCTCGTCGACATGACCGAGGAGCAGTGGTCGAAGGTGCTGGACGTGACCTTGAACGGCACGTTCCGGTGCACCCGGGCGGCCCTGCGCGCGATGCGCGGGAGCGGCGGCGGGGTGATCGTCAACAACGCCTCCGTCGTCGGCTGGCGCGCCCAGGCCGGACAGGCGCACTACGCGGCGGCCAAGGCGGGCGTGATGGCGCTGACCCGGTGCGCGGCGATCGAGGCCGCCGCGTACGGAGTGCGGATCAACGCGGTCTCGCCGAGCCTCGCCATGCACCCGCACCTGGTGAAGGTGACGACACCGGAGCTGCTGGCCGAACTCACCGCGCGCGAGGCCTTCGGGCGGTACGCGGAGCCCTGGGAGGTGGCCAACGTGATCGTGTTCCTGGCCTCGGACTACTCCTCGTACATGACCGGCGAGGTCGTCTCCGTGAGCAGCCAGCATGCGTAGCGGCGCGAGAGTGCGGACAAGGGGTCGCGCGAGAGGCCGGGGCCGGGGCACGACAATGGGTCCGTGCCGACCAAGAAGAAGCCCCCGGTGACCGCCGCTCCGGCCCGCCGTCGTGAACTCCTCGACACGGCGGCCGAGGTCTTCGCCGAGCAGGGGTACAACGCCACCACCGTACGGAAGATCGCCGACCACGCGGGCATGCTCGCGGGCAGCCTCTACTACCACTTCGACTCCAAGGAATCGATGCTGGAGGAGATCCTGCGCACCTTCCTCGACGAGCTGTGGGGCGGCTACGACACCGTCCTGGACGCCGAGTTGGATCCGCGCGAGACGCTGGAGGCCCTGGTCACCGAGTCCTTCCGGGAGATCGACCGGCACCGCGCCGCCGTCGCGATCTACCAGAAGGAGAGCAAGCACCTGGTCGCGCAGGAGCGGTTCGCGTTCCTCGCCGAGTCGCAGCGCAAGTTCGAGAAGGCGTGGCTGTCCACGCTGGAGCGCGGGGTCGCCGCCCAGGTCTTCCGGGCCGACCTCGACGTCCGGCTCACCTACCGGTTCGTCCGGGACACGGTGTGGGTCGCCGCGTCCTGGTACCGGCCGGGGGGACAGCACAGCGCCGAGGAGATCGCCCGGCAGTACCTGTCGATGGTCCTCGACGGGATCGCCGTACGCACATAACTCACAGGTCTGTATGGGGAGTTGACATGGCCGAGGCCTATATCGTCGAAGCGGTCCGTACGCCCGTCGGGCGGCGCGGGGGAGGGCTGAGCGGGGTGCATCCCGCCGACCTCGGGGCGCATGTGCTCAAGGAACTGGTCGCGCGCTCGGGGATCGATCCCGCCGCCGTCGAGGACGTCGTCTTCGGGTGCCTGGACGCGGTGGGGCCGCAGGCCGGGGACATCGCGCGGACCGCCTGGCTGGCAGCCGGGCTGCCCGAGGAGGTGCCGGGCGTGACGGTGGACCGGCAGTGCGGGTCCTCGCAGCAGGCCGTGCACTTCGCGGCGCAGGGCGTCCTGTCCGGCACCCAGGACCTCGTCGTCGCGGGCGGCGTGCAGAACATGTCCCTCATCCCCATCGCCTTCGCCTCCCGCCAGGCCGCCGAACCGCTCGGCCTCACCGACGGCCCCTTCGCGGGCAGCGAGGGCTGGCGCGCGCGGTACGGGACACGGCCGGTGAACCAGTTCGCCGGGGCCGAGATGATCGCCGCGAAGTGGGGGATCAGCAGGCAGGACCAGGAGGAGTTCGCCCTCCGCTCGCACCGGCGGGCCCTGCGCGCGATCGACGAGGGGCGCTTCGAACGGGAGACGGTGGCCTACGGCGCGGTCGCGGTCGACGAGGGCCCTCGCCGGGACACCTCCCTGGAGAAGATGGCCGGCCTTAAACCGGTCGTCGACGGCGGCACCATCACCGCCGCGTGCTCCTCCCAGGTCTCCGACGGCGCGGCGGCGATGCTGCTCGCCTCGGAACGGGCGGTGCGGGAGCACGGGTTGACGCCCCGCGCCCGCGTCCACCACCTCTCCGTCCGGGGCGAGGATCCGATCCGCATGCTCTCGGCCCCCATCCCGGCCACCGCCCACGCCCTGAAGAAGACCGGCCTCTCCATCGACGCCATCGACCTCGTCGAGATCAACGAGGCCTTCGCGCCCGTCGTCCTGGCCTGGCTGAAGGAGACGGGCGCGGACCCCGAGAAGGTCAACGTCAACGGCGGCGCGATCGCCCTCGGCCACCCGCTCGGCGCGACCGGCGTCAAGCTCATGACCACCCTCCTGCACGAACTGGAGCGCACCGGCGGCCGGTTCGGCCTCCAGACCATGTGCGAGGGCGGCGGCCAGGCCAACGTGACGATCATCGAACGGCTCTGATCGGGCCGGGCGGTTCAAAGGCGGTTCAGGAGTCGGCCCGCACCAGCGTCCACAGCACCTCCTCGGCCTGCTTCATCACCCGTGCGACCAACTCCGCACACGACGGCAGATCCTCGATCACCCCGGCGACCTGCCCGGACGCCATCACCCCCAGATCCGTGCGCCCGTCCACCATCGACGCCTTCAGCAGCATCGGCGTGTTCGCGGCCAGCAGCACCTGGCTCCAGGTCAGCTCCTTGCCGTGCTTCATGGCGAGGCCGTCGCGGATCATGCGCCGCCAGGTCAGACCGGACAGCCGGCGGAAGCCCGCCGCCCGGCGTATCGCCTGGAGCAGGGTTCTCGTACGGCCGGAGATCTCCAGGGCGTCGACCAGTTCCGTGCGGAGCATGCGGTGGGGGAGGCCGTCGACCGCCCGCGTGACCGTGACGTCCTTGACCGTCGCCGCCAGATACGCCGCCTTCACCGCGTCCGGGACCGTCGAGTCCGAGGTGAGGAGGAACCGGGTGCCCATGGCGACGCCCGCCGCCCCGTAGGCCAGCGCCGCGACCAGCCCCCGCCCGTCGAAGAAACCGCCGGCCGCGATGACCGGTATGTCCACCGCGTCCACGACCTGCGGCAACAACACCGTCGTCGCCACCTCCCCGGTGTGCCCGCCGCCCTCCCCGCCCTGCACGATCACCGCGTCCGCCCCCCACGCCGCGACCTTCTCCGCATGCCGCCGCGCCCCGATCGAGGGGATCACGACCACCCCCGCCTCCTTTAACTCGGCGATCAGCTCGGCGGACGGCGCGAGCGCGAAGGACGCGACCCGTACGCCCTCCTCGATGATGATCCGCACCCGGTCGCCGGCGTCGGTCGCGTCCGCGCGCAGATTCACCCCGAACGGCTCCCGCGTACGGGACTTGACCTCGCGGACCGCGTCCCGGAGCCGGTCGGTCGTCATGGTCGCGGAGGCGAGGACGCCCAGCGCGCCCGCGTTCGCCGTGGCCGACACCAGACGCGGTCCCGCCACCCACCCCATGCCCGTCTGCACGATCGGATGCCGGACCCCGACCAGCCGGGTCAGCGCGGTCTCCATCACGAACTCACTTCTCTGAGCCGGGTGTCGGCCGGGTCGATCACCTCACGGATCAGCCGTAACTCGTCCGGGGTGGGTTCGCGGGTCGACGGCACCTCGTCCGGGACGGCCAGCTCGAACCCCGTAGCCTCCCGGACCTGCTCCACACTCACCCCCGGATGCAGCGAGGCCAGCCGCATCGAGTGGTCGGGGGTCGCGAAGTCGAAGACACCGAGGTCGGATACGACCCGGGGGATGCGGTGGAAGCGGGCCGTCCCCGGGTGCTCGGCGACCCGGTCGTACCCCACCCCGCACACCATGTCGACCTTCTCCACGAACACCCGGGGCGAGTGCCGGGGTACCCAGTAACTCGTCGGATTGTTCAGCGTGTTGACCGATGCCCCGCGCACCCCGAGCAACTGCCGCTTCGGCCGCGCCCAGTCACCGACGCACGAGATGTTCTGGTTGCCGTACCGGTCGATCTGGCTCGCGCCCATCATCACGTGCCGCCGCCCACCGGACACCAGGGCCAGATGCTGCCGGTACGGCAACCAGCCCTCCGGCGTCCCGTCCGGGCGGACGAGCATCGCCTCGCCGTCGGTGAGCAGGAGATCCGGCGCGAAGGTGAGCCGGGCCAGCCGTGCGCCGACGGACGGGATGAACCCCATCGGGCTGGCCAGGATCTCCCCGGCGTCGCGCCACGCCTCCGCGCAGGCGATCACGCAGTACTCGGAACGCCGTACGTCCCCGCGCAGTACGTCCATCACCCTTGCTCCTCCTGCCAGTTCCGCACCGCCGACTCGTAGGCCTGTTCGTCACCGGCCAGGAAGCGCTCCGAGAACTCCGCCCAGGGTGTCGTCGCGTACAGCCGCTGGACGTCCTCGTCCCTGCCGTAGTCGGGAGCGCACGACGTGAAGTGGGCGCCGCCGGGGGCCTCGACGACCCCGGTCACGTTCAGCCGCTTGACGAGCAGGGACTGCGGCGGGGCCTCCTTCGTCAACTCGGCGGTGTCCACGATCCGTTCGCAGGAGACATAGGCCGTGTCCGCCGCCTCGCAGAACAGGTCGTCGAAGTAGGGATCCGGGCCCAGGTACTGGCCGTTGCCCAACCGGTCGGCGCGGTTGACGTGGACCAGGGCCGCGTCCAGCCGCAGGGCGGGCATCGCGACGAACGTCTCCCCGTCCTCGTACGGCGAAGTGACCGTCCGCAGGCCGGGGTTGACCCGCATGACGTCCGAGCCGATGCCCGCGCGCACGGGCAGGAACGGCAGCCGGTTCGCGGCGGCGCGCAGGCCCCACATGAACATCGCCTCGTCGACCTCCGTCAGCTCGAACGCTCCGCTCTCGCGTGCCGCGCGGTAGTGCGGTTCGAGGGGGACCGAGTCGAGCGTGACGAACGCGGCCACCAGCTTGCGGATACGGCCGGCCGCCGCGAGCATGCCGACGTCCGGGCCGCCGTAGGAGACGACGGTGAGGTCGGTGAGGTCCGAGCGGAGCAACGCCCGTACCAGAGCCATGGGTTTGCGGCGCGAGCCCCAGCCGCCGATGCCGAGGGTCATGCCGCTGTGCAGCCGGGAGACGACCTCGTCGGCCGTCATCGTCTTGTCGCTCACCTAGGCCTCCTCTCTGTCCGACGTGCCGAAGGTGTCGCGGACCCGGTCGGCGACCCCGCTGACGTTGGCCTCGAAGGTGAAGCCCTGTTCGAAGCGGTAGCTGCGGCGGACGTCGACGGGGTCGATGCCGTTGATCGCGGACTTGGCGAGGCGGATCAGCTCGCCGTCCTTGGCGGCTATCTCGGCCGCCAACTCCAGTGCGGCGGGCAGGAGTTCGGCGCGCGGTACGACCCGCCACACCGAGCCGTGCGCGTGCAGCTCGGCCGCCGTCGCCGTGCGCGAGGTGTAGTACAGGGCGCGCATCAGGTGCTGGGGGACCAGCCGGGCCAGATGCGTGGCGGCGCCCAGTGCGCCCCGGTCCAGCTCGGGCAGGCCGAAGGTGGCGTCCTCGCTCGCCACGATCACGTCCGCGTTGCCGACCAGACCGATGCCCCCGCCCAGACAGAACCCCTGCACGGCCGCGACGACCGGCACCTCGCACTCGTAGACCGCCGCGAAGGCCTCGAAACAGCCCCGGTTGACCCCGACCAGGGCCGACTGGCCCCGCGCCTGTATCTCCTTGATGTCCACGCCCGCGTTGAAGCCCCGACCCTCGGCCGCCAGCACCACACAGCGGACGTCGGGGTCGCGCCCGGCCGCGCGCACGGCGTCGGCCAGGGCGAACCAGCCGTCCACCGGCAGCGCGTTCACCGGCGGGTAGTCGACCGTGACCACGGAAATCGCCTTTGTCGAGGTTGAGGTGGAGACACCCATGGACGCATCAGCTACCTTTCCACCAAACATTTGTTAGGTGCGAGGCTTCGAAGCTAGCAGCCGGACAATCCGAGCGGGAGGCCCTGTGGACAAGCACCCTGTGGACAACTCGCGCGACCAGTCACTCGACGGAAGAACGGTCCTCGTCACCGGCGGCACCCGAGGCGTCGGCGCCGGTATCGCACGGGCCTTCGTCGACGCCGGTGCCGAGGTGCTGACCTGCGCGCGCAGACCGCCCGAAGGCCCGGTCAAGGGAACCGAGTTCCGGCCCCTCGACCTGCGCGACCCGGACGCCGTACGGGAGTTCTTCGCCGCGCTGCCCCGGCTCGACGTGCTCGTCAACAACGCGGGCGGCGCGCCGTACCGCCCCCTCGTCGACGCGGAGGCCGAACGCCACGCGCGGATCATCGAGTTGAACCTCCTCGCCCCGCTCACCGCGTCCCTCGCCGCGTACGAGCACCTCAAGCGCGCCAAGGGCTCGGTCGTGATGATCGGCAGCGTCAGCGGCAGCCGCCCCTCGCCCGGTTCGGCGGCGTACGGGGCGGCCAAGGCCGGTCTTGAGAACCTGGCCCGTTCGATGGCGGTGGAATGGGCGCCGGACATCCGCGTCAACACGCTCGTCGTCGGCATGGTCCGCACGGAGCTGTCCCACCTCCACTACGGCGGCGAGGACGCCATCGCCGCCGTCTCCCGAACCGTCCCGCTCGGCCGCCTGGCCGACCCCTCCGACATCGGCGCGGCAGCGGTCTTCCTCGCCTCCGACGCCGCCGCCTACATCAGCGGGGCGAGCCTTCTGGTCCACGGGGGCGGGGAGCGGCCGGCGTTCCTGGACGCGGCAACTGCCAACAAGGGGAAGCGAGTTGAAGGGTGATCGAGATGGAAGGAGACGCGAGATGAGCGGAATCTGTGCCGGGCGGGTCGTCGTCGTCACCGGCGCGGGGCGGGGGCTCGGCCGCGCCCACGCCCTCGCCTTCGCCGCCGAGGGCGCCCGGGTCGTCGTCAACGACCTCGGCGTCGGCCTCGACGGCACCCCGGACCCCGACAGCCCGGCCGCGCAGGTCGTCGCCGAGATCCGCGCGGCGGGCGGCGAGGCGGTCGCCCACGGCGGCGACATCGCCACGGCCGCCGGCGCCGCGTCCCTGGTGGCGACCGCACTGGAGACCTACGGCCGGCTCGACACCCTTGTCAACAACGCGGGTTACCTGCGCGACCGGATGCTCGTCAATCTCGACGAGGACGACTGGGACGCGGTGATGCGCGTCCATCTGAAGGGGCACTTCCTGCCCCTGAAACACGCCGCCGCCCACTGGCGCGCGGAGACGAAAGCCGGCCGTACTCCGGACGCCCGGATCATCAACACCAGCAGCGGAGCAGGGCTGTTGGGCTCTGTCGGACAGGGCAACTACAGCGCCGCCAAGGCCGGCATCATCGGCCTGACCCTGGTCGCGGCGGCCGAACTCGCCCGCTACGGAGTCCAGGTCAACGCGATCGCCCCCGCGGCACGGACCCGCATGACGGAACACACCTTCGCCGAGACCATGGCCGCGCCCGGCTCCGGGTTCGATGAGATGGCGCCGGAGAACGTGTCGCCGTTGGTGGTGTGGCTGGGGTCCGGGGAGGGGGCCGGGGTCACCGGGCGGGTGTTCGA
The DNA here is from genome assembly GCF_043200035.1 of Streptomyces sp. NPDC048504. Lineage (NCBI taxonomy): Bacteria > Bacillati > Actinomycetota > Actinomycetes > Kitasatosporales > Streptomycetaceae > Streptomyces > Streptomyces sp. NPDC048504. The sequence continues at coordinate 266,634 of NZ_JBICXA010000003.1, read as the reverse complement.
GGCCGAGGGCGGGCGGATCACTGTCATGGAGGGATGGCGGGCGGGGCCCGGTGTGGACAAGGGGGCGCGGTGGGGGGTGGGGGAGGTGGGGGAGACGGTGCTGAAGTTGTTGGGGGAGGCGGGGGTGCCGGGGGCGGTTTACGGGGCGTAGGTGGAGAGGGTGGTTCTTGGCCCGCTTCTCAGCCGACCCGCACGGGCGGTGGGTGGGCATAGGCCCGGGGGCGGAGCCCCCAAGGGCGCTCACAGCAACACCGCCTGCCGCGTGAACATCCGGAACATACCCGGTACTTCAACCTACGTGTCGCACTCCAACACCGTCCGGCACAGAGAACACCTCGCCCGTACCCGCCCCCGCACCGGCACCCGGATGCGCTGATGACACGTAGGGCACGGGAAAGACACCCGCAAGCTGCCACCCCGGTCCCCGCTGAAGGCGTACGGCACGCCTGACCGAGAACCCGGGGGTGCGTGCCGCCGGTCGTGGGCGTACCGGCGCCGCCCAGCCCACCCAGCCGCGGTCAACGGGGGCTGCTGTTCGTCGCGCCGGGCCTGGGCCATGCCCTTGACGTACGCCGTGTAGGCCTGCGGGCTGGTGAACCACACGGAGGGGTCCTCGCCGAAGACCAGGGCCCGCTTGGCGAGGACGTACCCGAACTCCTCCGGCGTGAGATAGCCGAGTTTCTGCGAGGACGCCGAGTCCTCCCGGTACGCGTCCAGCAGCAGCCACCCCGCGCCGAGGTACGTCGCCGCCGTGTCCGTGAGGATCTCGTTCTCGCGGGTGCCGGGGAAGGACAGGTCGAGGCGGTGCAGATAGACGTGCATGACCTCGTGCGCGAGAGCCGCGCCGATGTCCCGCCGATGCGTGCGGAACCGGTCGTTCAACTCGATGAAGTACTCGGGCCCGGCAGTGAGTTCGACGTTCGCCGCATGGGTCATCTCACGGAAACTGATGATCGGCCGGGCGTCCGGGAGCCGGTAGTGCCGGACCATCTCACGGGCCACCCGCTGCGCCCCCAGATGCAGGTCGTCCGTGTCGCCGAACGCCACGTCGACGGGGGCCACGCTGGTCGCGAACGTCTGGACGGTGTCGTAGGACAACCGCTTGTAGAGCGCGGTGATGGCGTCCCGCACCGTATCGAGGTGCGGGTAGCCGTGCTCGACCGGTCCGTCGTCCGCCACGTCCACAACCCCCAGAGACGCCCTGAACCCGCATCCACTCTATGCCGGTGCGCACGAATGCACGCCCCTGAAATCCGCCTGACAGATCGCGGCCGGGAAGGTTATGCTCCCGGCGATGACGACTCACTCTGTTCACAGAATGGGGGTCCCGTCCGCGCAAGGTGAGTGCTGATGCTCCCTCACACCGCGATCGGGGATTCCCGGCTTTCCTTCTGGCTGCGCGTGCGCGAGTTCGCCGTGCCGCCCTCCATGATCGAGACCGCTACGGCCCGTCGGCACGCCGGCGACTGGGCGGGCGCCTGCGCCGCCGCGGGCGTGGACCTCGATCTCGATCTACGGTCCGTAGCGCGCGCCCACGGCCGGGAACTGGCCGCCCGGGTCCGCGCCGATCTCCGCCGACTGGCCCCTGACCTGCTCCGCTGGCATCTGCCGAGGATCGCCCCTGACGGGTTGCTGCGCCCGGGACTGACCCTCACCCTGGCCCGCTACGGGGACGACGCCACCGGCCCGCCGCACCTGGTGGTCCGCACTCCGCCTGCCTGGGCGGACGGCGGCCAGCGCGTCAGCCTCGCGCTGTGGGACGGCACGCGCCGCGACGCCGACGCCCGCCGGCATCCGCATCCCCGGCCCAGCCGTTGGTTCCGCCTCGACCTGCACCGGCATCTGTGGGACGCGGGGAGGAGCGGTGAGCTGCGGGTCCGGTCCGGCGCCGATCGGCCACGCTCCGATGACCCTCCGCCGATCCCGGATCTGCCGGAGACCGCGCTGGAGGGACGTCACTGCGCCGTCGACCGATGGGCGGCCGAGGCGGCGATCCTGCTCCGCGCGGAGGGGCGGACGCCCGGTCCCGTCGTCGTACGGCTCGGCTCCCGGCACCGGCTCGCGCTGACCCTGGACCCGGTCGCGGACACCCTGCGTATCGCACCGGCGTCTACGAGCGCCAGCACCACCGCGCTACCGGTCCTCCCCGACGCGGCCACCTGGGTCCTGCCCGACCTGGAACTCCTCCGCACCGGTGCGATCGACGCCGGCCAGCTGCATCCGCTGGTCGCCGCCGCACTCGTACCGGATCGGTCCCGGCCTCAACCGCACGCTTCCGCGCGGGTGTTGGACCGGGCCAGGGATCCGCATCTGATCGAATGCCGGGGCGCCCAGCACCGGATCGGTCTGGTCGACGGCGTACTGGCCCCCCTGGACCACGATCCGGCCGAGATCCGGCGCGAGGAACTGCTGGTCGCGCTGACCGGCACCCCGCTGCCGTGTCTGCGGGCCATCGACGAGGCCCACCGCCACCCGGACTGCCTCACCGGCGTGCGCGAACGCCTCATCCACGGCGACACCGCCGGCGCGCTGGCCGTCGTAGAAGGACTGCTCGGTCCTGACGCGGTGCTGCGCGGCGGCGCGCTGCGGGACGAACTGCGGGCGGCGGCCGAACGGCGGCTCGCTTACGGGCTGTTCAGGGCGGGCCTGACCGGACCCGGACCCCGATCCGGCCACTTCTTCCCGGGACTTCCACACGCCCAGAAGCTCCGCCCCCGCCGCACCACCGGCCGCTGACCGCACAGGGCGCTCGCAGCCCTGCCCTCAACCAACCGGCCATTCAAGCGAGTTCACCCACACCCACCCCAACCCCAAAGGTGACCCCATATGCCCACACGCACCCTGTACGCCGCCCTCAACCCCGCCGACCCCATCCCTTCACCCGCCCAACTCGACGTCGCCGACGACCTGTTGACCCTCCTGCGCGACACCACCACCGAACCCCGCCCCGACACCCAGCTGGAGGCCCTGACCCTGGCCGTCGCCGCCGACCTCCCCGTGCTGCTGTGGGGCGAGCCCGGTATCGGCAAGACGGCCGCCCTGACGCAGCTCGCCGCCGCCCTGGACCTGCCGTTGACCACAGTGATCGCCAGCGTGCACGAGCCGTCCGACTTCTCCGGGCTGCCCGTCGTGGGCGACGATCCGGCCGAGCAGGGCGTCCCGATGGCCCCGCCGGACTGGGCCGTACGGCTTGTGCGGGCGGGCCGGGGGCTGTTGTTCCTGGACGAGTTGTCCACGGCGCCGCCGGCCGTGCAGGCCGCGCTGCTGCGGCTGGTGCTGGAGCGGCGGATCGGCGCGCTGCGGCTGCCGCCGGGGGTGCGGATCGTGGCGGCCGCCAACCCGCGGTCCTCGGCGGCCGACGGCTGGGAGCTGAGCCCGCCGCTGGCGAACCGCTTCGTGCACCTGCAATGGACGCACGATCACGAGGTCGTCGTACGCGGACTCGGTGGGACCTGGCCGCGGGCGACCCTGCCGACGCTCGACCCGGAGAAGCTGCCCGAGGCCGTGGACTTCGCGCGCCGAGCGGTGTGCGGGCTGCTCACCGGGCGGCCCAAGCTCGTCCACCAGCTGCCCGGCAACGAGACGCGGCGCGGGGGCGCCTGGCCGTCGCCCCGGAGCTGGGAGATGGCGATGAGCCTGATCGCGTTCGCCACGGCGGCCGGTTCCTCGCGGGAGGTGCTGTCCCTCCTGGTCAGGGGCACGGTGGGGGACGGTCCCGGGCTGGAACTGCTCGCGAGTGTGGACCGGATGGACCTTCCCGACCCCGAGATCTTCCTCGCCGATCCGACGGCCGGTGAGCTGCCCGCGCGCGGGGATCTGCGGCAGGCCGTGCTCGACGGTGTGGTGGCCGCGGTCCGCAACCGTCCCGACCGGGCCCGCTGGGACGCGGCGTGGGCGCTGCTGGTCCGGGCGCTGGAGACCGGCGCCCCGGACCTGGTCGTCGTCCCCGCGACCACCCTCGCCTCGCTGCGCCGCGAGGACTGGGACGTGCCCGCCTCGATCGAGCGACTCGCCGGAGTGGTCTCGCTGTCGCAGCGGGCGGACCGCGCCGCCACGGCCGCGAAGGGGGGCCGATGAACACGTCCGTGGCCACGGGGGCGGGCGCTCTCGACGTCGACAAGCTCTTCGCCGCCCGCCTCTACGCGGCCCGCGTCCGCCCCTATCTCGCCACGGCCCTCTTCGCGCTCCACACGGTCGAGTCGCGGCACGTGCCGACGATGGCCGTCGACCGGCACTGGCGCTGCTACGTCTCGCCGGGTTTCGTGGACCGGATGTCCGTCGAGGACCTGGCCGGCGTCTGGGTCCACGAGGTCTCGCACCTCCTCCGCGACCACCACGGACGCAGCGACCGCGTCGCCCGCGAGCGCGGACTGACCGGCCCGGGGGAGCGGCTGCGGATGAACATCGCCGCCGACTTCGAGATCAACGACGACGCGTTCGGCGACGGCCTGGTCACCCCCGAGGGTGCCGTCCAGCCGGGGCTGTTGGGACTGCCCGCGGGGAACCTCATGGAGGACTACCTGCGCTGGTTCCGACTCGGGCCGCGCACCCAGGACCTGGCCTGGCTGGACTGCGGCAGCGGTGCCGACGGGCTCGACCGGGAGTGGGACCTGGGCGCGGACGGCGCGCACGGACTCAGTGAGCAGCAGCGCGACGCCGTCCGCTTCCGGGTGGCGCAGGGCATCACCGGCCGCCCCGGGAGCGCCCCCAGCGGGTGGCGGCGGTGGGCGGAGGAGGCGTTCCATCCGCCGCAGCCCTGGCGGCAGTTGCTCGGCGCGGCGATCCGCTCGGCGGTCTCCGCGCCCGGCGCCGGCGAGGACTACACCTACGGCAGGCCCTCGCGCCGCTCGGTGTCGCTGCCCGGCATCGTGCTGCCGAGCCTGCGTCGCCGGCCGCCCCGGGTGTGCGTGGTCATCGACACCTCCGGGTCGGTCAGCGACGCCGAGCTGGGCAGCGCGCTCCTCGAAGTCGCCGCGATCGCACGGGCCGTGGGCGGCCGCCGCGACCTGGTCACCGTGGTGCCGTGCGACGCGGCGGCCCGGGTCGCGCAACCGCTGTGCCGCGCCGAGGGCATCGAGCTGCTGGGCGGCGGCGGCACGGACCTGCGCACCGGCTTCGCCAAGGCGCTGCGCACCCAGCCCCGGCCCGACGCGGTCGTGGTCCTCACCGACGGCCAGACCGACTGGCCGGACACCCGGCCGCCCTGCCGGACGGTGGTCGGGCTCTTCCCGCGCCGCTACGAGACCGGGGAGTACGCCGAGGACGACCCCGACTATGTGCCGGACACACCGCCCGACTGGGCGCGGGTCGTCGAGATCGGGTCCGCCCCCGTCGCCCGATGATCCCGCAGCCTTCTACAGACCCTTCATGATCCCTCGGCCTTCTGCAGACCCTTCAGAGGCTTCGCAGCGTGAGGGCGAACTCCGAAGGGACCGGCGCCTCTTGAAGCTCCAGCACCCACACCTCGTTCACGTCCTCCCGCAGGACGGCACCGGGGACGTACAGCTCCCGTTGCGGACCGGCCGACCAGTACCGCCCCAGACTGAACCCGTTGACCCACACGAACCCCCGTGTCCAGCCCGGCAGTTCGAGCAGCGCGTCCCCGGCGCCGCGCACCTCGACGGTGCCGCGGTACAGCCCGGGGGAGCCGTCCGGGGGCAGTTCCCGCAGCGGAACCCCCTCGACGTCGTCCAGTGAGTCCAGCGAGTCGAGACGCAGCCCACGCGCGCGTACGTCGTGCAGATACTGCCGCTCGTGCAGCAGCCCCCCGGTGATCCCCTTCGCCTCCCCGAGCCGCGGCCCGTAATTGACCCTCCCCAGGGACTCCACCCACAGCTGCACACACGCGTGCCCGGCGACGGGCTCCTTGAGCTGCTCGTCGCCCTCCATGAGGACCCCGGCCCGCTCCCCGTCGACGTACACCACCGCGAGGTCCCGCAGCCCGCGCGCGGTGAGCGGATAGGGCGCGCGCGGTCCCGGAACGGTCACTTCGTAGCGGACGATCCCGCGGTCCACGTCCAGTTCCTCGAAGGTCGGCGGCACGGGCCCCTCCGTCTCCGGGCCGCCGCGTGCCTCCAGCACGTCGGCCAGGGACGCCCAGCCCGTCAGGTCCACCTCGGCCGGGCGGCCCAACACCGCCGGTGCGGGCGGGAGTTCGGGCAGCGGGCCGTCCGCGTACGCGGCGAGCACCTCGCGGAAGCGCCAGAACTTGTCCGTGGGGCGCCCGTACTCGTCGATCGGGGCGTCGTAGTCGTACGACGTCACATCGGGCTCCAAGGGGCCCTCGTGCAGGGCGCCGCCGCCCCGGTTGGCGCCCGCCCAGCCGGCGAAGTTGGTGCCGCCGTGCGCCATGTAGAGGTTGACCGACGCGCCGCACTCCAGGATCTCCCGCAGGGCTCCCGCCGCGTCCCCGGCATCGCGGACGACGTGCTCGCCGCCCCAGTGGTCGAACCAGCCGCACCAGAACTCCATGCACATCAGCGGCCCATCGGGCTGGTGCCCGCGCAGTGTCTCGAAGGCCTCGCGCGCGTGGGACCCGAAATTCACCGTCGCGAGGACACCGGGGACCGAGCCGCCGCTCAGCATGAAGTCCTCGGGACCGTCCGAGGTGAACAGCGGGACGGTGACACCCTGGTCGCGCAACAACTCCTCCACGCGCCGCAGATACACCGCGTCGGAGCCGTAACTCCCGTACTCGTTCTCGATCTGCACCATGATCACCGGGCCGCCGCGGTCGAACTGGCGGGACACGATCTCCGGCAGCAGGTGACGGAACCAGCGCTCCAGGTGGCCCAGGAAGCGTGCGTCACGCGTACGCGCGCGTGCCCCCAGTTCTCCCGTCAGCCAGTGCGGCAGCCCGCCGTTCTCCCACTCCGCGCAGATGTACGGCCCCGGGCGCACGATCGCCCACAGGCCCGCCTCCCGCGCCGCGTCCAGGAACCGGCCCAGCGCCTGGACGTCCCGGAAGTCGCCCGGCGCCGGCTCGTGCAGGTTCCACGGGACGTACGTCTCCACGCAGTTGAGGCCCATCGCCCGCAGCATCGCCAGCCGGTGCCCCCAGCTCGCCTCGTGCACCCGGAAGTAGTGCAGTGCCCCGGACAGCAGCCGCACCGGCCGCCCGTCCAGCAGAAAGTCCCTGTCGCCCACGGTGAACTCACTCATGCCGACGACTCTCGCCCCTTGGCGGCGATCACGTCCATGGACAAAGATCACCGCTACTTGGACCGAACACCGCGTGAGGGGGTGCCGATGTACCACACCTGGATGCGTTTCTTCACGCCCACACCCGCCCACCACCGCCTCGGACTCGCCTGCCTCGGCGTAGGCCTCCAGTACGGCGCCCTGCCCACCGTCGGCCCCCGCACCCTCGACCACCACGTCGCCGTCGTGATCAGCGCGGGCGGCGGCTGGTACCTGACCCCCGACGGCCGCCGCACCACCGTCACCGCGCCCGCGCTGCTGTGGCTCACCCCCGGCGTGCCGCACCACTACGCGCCCGACCCCGGCGGCGGCTGGGACGAGGGGTTCGTCGACTTCACCGGACCCGCGACGACGACGTACACCGAACTCGGCTACATCGAGCCGGAGCGGCCCGTGGTGCCCCTCTCGGACGCGACGGGACCCCGCGCGGTCATCGGGCGCATGGCCCGCGCCGCACGCCGCGGCAACCCCCTCCTGGAGGTGGAGACCGGCGCCGCCGTCCACGAACTCCTGGTCGCCCTGCGCCGCGCCCGCGCCGACCTCGCCCCCGACGGCGACCCCGTCCTCCAGGCCCTCGCCCGCGACGCCTGCCTGCCGCTCACCGTCGCCGACCACGCGGCCCGGCCCGGCATGAGCCCCGCCGCCCTGCGCACCGCCGTCCGCCAGGGCGCCGGATGCAGCCCCAAGGACTACCTCCTCGGCATCCGCCTGGGCCGCGCCAAGGAACTCCTGGCCGCCACCGAACTCCCCGTCGCCGCCGTCGCCCGCCGCGTCGGCTACGACGATCCCGCCTATTTCAGCCGCCTGTTCACCCGCCGCGTCGGCATGCCCCCCGTCCGCTTCCGCGCCCAGCAGGGCCGAACCGTCCCCGGCGGCTGGAGCGACCAGGTCCCCGATCCGGCCGACCCACCGATCATCGAGTGGCCGCACGCCACATAGTCCCGGTGATCGAGTGGCCGGGCTCCACGTAGGGTTGTCGCCCATGACCACCAGCACCAACGGAACCGGTGACGTCGACCCCGCCGTGCGCGAGGAACTCGCCCGGCTGCGCGACAGCATCGACAACATCGACGCCGCCGTCGTCCACATGCTCGCCGAACGCTTCAAGGCCACCCAGCAGGTCGGTGTCCTCAAGGCCACCCACCGGCTGCCGCCCGCCGACCCGGCCCGCGAGGCCCGCCAGATCGAACGCCTGCGCGCGCTGGCCGAAAGCGCCAAGCTGGACCCGGCGTTCGCTGAGAAGTTCCTGAATTTCATCATCGGCGAGGTCATCCGCCACCACGAACGCATCGCGGAGGACGCCGTGAACGGCGGTTCACCCACGGCGAACTGACCTCGCACGTCCGGTAAGGGGCGTGACAGCGGGGCGAGTTCGGGGGCATGCTGCGCTGTGCGCTCCTTGTGCACTCCATGTCAGTCGACGGGCACACCCCGTCAACACCTGCGTCATAAGCTGGTTGTCCCACGCGGGAGGGACGTCGGGCCATGCCGTCGGATGCCGAGATCCTCATCGTCGACGACCATGAGGACACGCTGTACGCGCTGGAGAGCGCCCTGGCCCCGCTGGGCTACCGGCTCGCCCGCGCCACCAGCGGCGACGAGGCCCTCAAGCAGGTGCTCCGCGGCAGGGTCGGCCTCCTCCTGCTCGACGTGCGCATGCCCGGCGTCAGCGGCCTGGACGTCGTCCGCTACATGCGCCGCCTGGAGCAGACCCAGCACATCCCCGTCCTCCTCCTCACCGGGTTCGGCCCCGACCCCGAGATGACCTCCGCCGCCTTCACCCTCGGCGTCGCCGACCTCGTCATGAAACCCGTCGACCCCTGGGTCCTGCGCACCAAGGTCCGCTACCTCTACGACGCCCACCAGCGCCACCGGGCCCTCGAACGGGAGGTCCGCGAGCTCCGCGCCCTCCTCAAGGACCCGCACGAACCCCGCCCCGCCCTGCCCCACCCGGACGCGCGCGTGCCCTACCAGCGCGACGCCCAGAACACCGCCCCCGCACCCGCGTCCGACCGGACATAGGCCGCGTACCGGACCGCCTAGGTGTCCTCTCACCGGCCACTTCTGTGCCATGTCAGTGCCATCAGGCAGCATGTCCTGCATGTCCGTACTGACGCGCGACGAAGCGCAGACCCGTGCCAGGCTCCTCGACGTCCACCGCTACACGATCGAACTCGATCTGACGACGGGCGAAGACACCTTCGACTCCCGCACCGTCATCGCGTTCACCGCTCGTGCCGACGCGGACACCTTCGTCGAACTCAAGCCCGCCGAGCTGCGCTCCGTCACCCTCGACGGCCGCCCCCTCGACCCCGAGCACCTCGTCGAGAACCGGCTCCCGCTGCCCGGCCTCACCGCCGGCGAGCACGAACTGCGCGTCGACGCGAGCATGCGCTACTCCCGCACCGGCGAAGGCATGCACCGCTTCACCGACCCCACCGACAGCGAGACCTACGTCTACACCCAGCTCTTCATGGAAGACGTCCAGCGCGTCTTCGCCGCCTTCGACCAGCCCGACCTCAAAGCCGTCTTCGACCTCTCCGTGACGGCCCCCGAAGGCTGGACCGTCCTCGCCAACGGCGTCACCGAACACCTCGGCGAAGGCCGCTGGCAGGCCGCCCCCACCCCCCTCGTCTCCACCTACCTCGTCGCCGTCGCCGCCGGCCCCTGGCACTCCGTCCGCACCGAACACCGCGGCCTGCCCTTCGGCATCCACTGCCGCCGCTCCCTGGCCCCCCACCTCGACGCGGACGCCGAGGAGATCCTCGACATCACCCGTCAGTGCTACGACCGCTACCACGAGAAGTTCGAGGAGCCCTACCCCTTCGACTCCTACGACCAGGCCTTCGTCCCCGAGTTCAACGCGGGCGCGATGGAGAACCCCGGCCTGGTCACCTTCCGCGACGAGTTCATCTACCGCTCCGCCGTCACCGACACCGAGCGGCAGACCCGCGGCATGGTCATCGCCCACGAGATGGCCCACATGTGGTTCGGCGACCTCGTCACCCTCCAGTGGTGGGACGACATCTGGCTGAACGAGTCCTTCGCCGAGTACATGGGCTACCAGACCCTCACCGAGGCCACCCGCTTCACCGACACCTGGACCGACTTCGGAGTCGTCCGCAAGGCCTGGGGCTACGACGCCGACCAGCGCCCCTCCACCCACCCCGTGGCCCCCGAGAACGTCGACGACACCGCCTCCGCCCTCCTCAACTTCGACGGCATCTCCTACGCCAAGGGCGCCTCCGCACTACGCCAACTCGTGGCCTGGCTCGGCGAGAAGGACTTCCTCGCCGGCATCAACACCCACTTCGCCCGCCACAAGTTCGCCAACGCCACCCTCGCCGACTTCATCGACTCCCTCGCCTCGGGCACCGAACGGGACGTCCACGCGTGGGCGGACGCGTGGCTGCGCACGACGGGCGTGGACACGCTCACCCCGACCGTCACCCGCGCCGACGACGGCACGTACACCCTGACCGTCGACCGCACGGGCAGCCGCCCGCACCGCATCGCCGTCGGCCTGTATGACCAGGACCCCGGCGACCCCGGCCGCCTCACCCTGCGCGAACGCATCGACCTCGACGTCCCGCAGACCGAGCCCCAACCCCTCGGCAAGCCCCCGGCGCTGCTCCTCCTCAACGACGGCGACCTCACCTACGCCAAGGTCCGCTTCGACCCCGACTCCTTCGAAACCGTCCGCACCAGCCTCTCCGGCCTCCCCGAACCCCTCACCCGCGCGGTCGTCTGGAACGCCCTGCGCGACACCGTCCGCGACGGCCAACTCCCCGCCTCCGCCTACCTGGACGCCGCCCGCGCCCACCTCCCGCACGAGACGGACCTCGCCCTCGTCCAGGGCGTCCTCGCCTTCGCCTCCGCCCAGGTCACCGACCGCTACCTCACCCCCGAGGCCCGCCCGGCCGCCCTCGCCACCCTCACCGCCCTGTGCCGCGACCTCATCCGCCGCACCGAGGACGGGTCGAACCCCGGCCTGCGCCTCATCGCCGTACGCCACTTCATCGACGTCGCCGCCCACCCCGACACCATCGCCGCCTGGCTCACCGAGGGCACCGTCCCCGGCGGCCCGGAGCTGGACCCCGAACTCCGCTGGCGCGTCCTGGCCCGCCTCGCCGTCCTCGGCGCCACCGACGCGCCCGCGATCGCCGCCGAGCTGGAGCGCGACCCGTCCGCCACCGGCCAGGAAGGCGCCGCCCGCTGCCGGGCCGCCCTCCCCGACCCCGAGGCCAAACGCACCGCCTGGGAGGCCATGTTCACCACGGACGACCTCTCCAACTACCTCTTCACCGCCACCGCCCAGGGCTTCTGGCAACCCGAACAGGCCGACCTCGTACGGGACTACGTGCCCCGCTTCTTCACGGACGCGGTAGCCCTCGCCACCCGCCGGGGCCCCGCCATCGCCGACGCCGCCGGCCGCTGGGCCTTCCCCACCCACGCCGTCGACCCCGAAACCCTCCGCCTCGGCGAGGAATGCCTCCGCGACGCCGACCTCATCCCGTCCCTGCACCGCAAGCTGGTCGACCAACTCGACGACCTGGGGCGCGCATTGCGGGTACGGGGGGCGTAGCAAAGACCCGGGTGCTCCTCAAACGCCCCTGGCATTCCAGCCTGTCCGGCGTTTGAGGACGAGGCCCCTTCAGGGCCGAAGCGGGGGTCTGGGGGCGCAGCCCCCAGCAACGCCCGCACCAACACCAACTCCCACACCGGGCACTGAACAACACCCTTTCGGGTTCCGATCGTTGTTCTCCCCGGGCGCGTCGACTCATCCGGGTCCAAGCTGGAACTCCCCCTGCCCGCGCCCCGGAGGACAGCATGAGCAGCGCCCCCCTCGCCTCAGGCCCCGAAGGACCCGACGCCCTGCGGCCGTTGCTCGACACCGTCCTCGACGCCCTCCGCACCGGACGCCGGGCACGCGGCGGCCCCTTCCCCGCGGGCGGCCCCGACGCGGTCGCCGCCCGCATGCGGGACGCCGTAGGGGACGTACTCCCCGACGACGGCGACCCCGACGCCCTGCGCACCCTCGTGCACGCGCTCGCGGAAGGCGCCGCCGACCCCGCCGACCCGCTGTGCGCGGCACACCTGCACTGCCCGCCGCTCGCCGTCAGCGCCGCCGCCGACCTCGCCGTCAGCGCGCTGAACCCCTCGCTCGACTCCTGGGACCAGGCCCCCGCCGCCTCCGCCCTCGAAGCGCTCGTCACCCGCACCCTCGCCCACGAGATCGGCCTCGCCGACGCCCTCGTCACCACCGGCGGCACCGAAGCCAACCAACTCGCCCTGCTCCTCGCCCGCGAAGCCCACAGCGGCACCGTGCAGCTGGTCTGCGGAAGCAACGCCCACCACTCCCTGCCCCGCGCCGCCTGGCTCCTCGGCCTGCCCGACCCCGTCGTCGTCCCCACCCCCACCGGCACCCTCGACCCCGCCGCCCTCGACGACGCCCTCACCGCACTCCCGGGCCCCCGCGGCTCCGTCCTGGTCGCCGCCACCGCCGGCACCACCGACGCCGGCCTCATAGCCCCGCTCCCCGAGATCGCCGGCCTGTGCGCCGCCCACGGCGCCCGCCTCCACATCGACGCCGCCTACGGCGGAGGCCTCACCTTCAGCGACCGCCACCGCGACAAACTCGCCGGCCTCGACCGCGCCCACACCGTCACCCTCGACCTGCACAAACTCGGCTGGCAGCCCGTCGCCGCAGGCCTCCTCGCGGTACGACACCCCCGCGACCTCGCCGCCCTCACCCAGCGCGCCGACTACCTCAACGCCGACGACGACACCGAAGCGGGCCTGCCCGACCTCCTCGGCCGCTCGATGCGCACCACCCGCAGACCCGACGTCCTCAAACTCGCCGTCACCCTGAAAACCCTCGGCCGCACCGGACTCGGCACCCTCGTCGACCAAGTCTGCGCCCGCGCACGGGAGTTCGCCGCCCTCGTCCGCGACCACCCCGGCTTCGAGCTCTACGCCCCACCCGTCATCAGCACCGTCCTGTTCCGGCCCGCCGACGCCACCGACGACGCCGTGGCCGCCGTACGCCGCCAACTCCTCACCGACGGACGGGCCGTCCTCGGCCGGGCCGCGCTCGACGGGCGGCTCTGGCTCAAGGCCACCCTCCTCAACCCCCACGCCCGGCCCGACGACCTGGCCGCCCTCCTGAAACTGGTGGAAGGAAACACCCCCCGATGAGCCACCCCCCGACGGGTCACCCCCAGACCCCCAACCCCCCACGCCACGAACCCGATTCACCCCGCGACCTGGTCGGCATCGGCATCGGACCGTTCAACCTCTCGCTGGCCGCCCTCGCCCACCCGCTCAGCGAACTCGACACGGCCTTCTACGAACAGCGCCCCTGCTTCGACTGGCACTCCGGCCTGCTCATCGACGGCGCCACCGTCCAAGTCCCGTTCCTGGCCGACCTGGTGACCCTCGCCGACCCCGCCAGCCGCTGGTCCTTCCTCAACTACCTCAAGGCCCGCGACCGCCTCTTCCCCTTCTACTTCGCCGAGCGCTTCCACATCCAGCGCGCCGAGTACGACGCCTACTGCCGCTGGGTCGCCGGCAGCCTCCCCGGACTCCACTTCGGCCACCAGGTCGACGCCGTCCGCTGGAATCCCGAACGCGACGTGTTCGAGGTCGACTTCACCCAGCTCGACAGCGACGGCGAGGCCGAGGCCCTCGGCCGGACCTACACCAAGAACATCGTCCTCGGCGTCGGCACCGCCCCCTACGTCCCCGACCCGCTCAAGCCCCTCGTCGAAGCCCCCGGCGTCCCCGTCATCCACGCCGCCGACTACCTCGCCCACCGCGAAACGTTTCTCGCCGCCGACCACATCACCGTCATCGGCTCAGGACAGACCGGCGCCGAGGTCTTCCTCGACCTGCTCCGCAACCGGCCCGCGGGACACGAGAAACTCCACTGGATCGGCCGCAGCGAGGCCTTCGCCCCCATGGAGTACTCCAAGCTCGGCCTGGAGCACTTCACCCCCGACTACACCCGCTACTTCCACGCCCTCGCCGAACCCGTCCGCGACCGCCTCGTCACCTCGCAGTGGCAACTCCACAAGGGCATCGACGCCGGCACCATCGCCACCATCCACGACGAGCTCTACCGCCGTACCCTGCACGGCGGTTGGCCCGACGCCGTCCTCACCCCCGGCGTCCGCGTCCGCACCGCCGGCCGGATCGCGACCACCAAGGTCGAACTCCACCTGGAACACCTCCAGCAGAACACCCGCTCCCGCCTCACCACCGACGCCGTCGTCCTCGCCACCGGCTACCGCGAACGCCCCCTCGGCCGCATCCTCGCCGGACTCGACCCCTACCTGCGCCGCGACAGCGCCGAACGCCCGCGCGTAGACGACCAGTTCAGGCTCGTCCTCGACCCAGCCGTCACCGGCTCCGGCTGCCAGGTCTACGTCCAGAACGCCGAACTCCACACCCACGGCGTCGGCGCCCCCGACCTCGGCCTCGCCGCCTGGCGCAGCGCCACCATCCTCAACTCCCTCACGGGCAAGGAGCCTTACCCCCTCCCCGGCCGAACGGCCTTCACCACGTTCGGTCTTGACCCCCAGTCCCAGATCCCACCGGCCCGCCAGGCCACCCGCACCCTCACCCCACTCGTGGAACGCTGAGAAGGGGCCCGGCGGCGACCAGAGCCGCCGGGCCCCCAGAGGACGAGCTCAGGAACCGGCTCAGAAGACCGGCGTCCCGTTCCGCGTCAACTTCCAGTCCACCGAAGCGAAGCCGGCCGGATCCAGCACACCCTTCGCGGTCACCCACTCCGCGATCCGCGTCCGGATCTCCGTCGACTCCGCCCACACCTCCGTCGCCGACGCCACATGCGGGAACGCACCGCCGCCGTTCGCCCGGTAGTTGTTCACCGCCAGCACGAACTGCTGCGCGTCGTCCAACGCGGCACCGTTGTACGTCAGGTTCTTGATCCGCGAACCCGCCGCCTGCGCGATGTCGATCTCGTAAGAGAACCCCGACACGTAGTCGTAGTTGTAGTCCGGACGACCACCCGCGTTCGTCAACTTCTCCGTGTCGACAGCCGCGTCGGCGGCCGTCTGCACGAAGTACTCCGCCGAGTACTCCAGGTAGGCCCGCACCTGAGCACCCGTCAGCAACTTCGCGACCAGCGTGTTGTCGTACACGTACAGACCCGACAGATCCCGGATCGTCACCTCTCCCGCCGGGATCTCCGATGTCCGCGAGAACGGCGACGCCTGCGCGATCACCGGCAGCGACGCGTACGCGGTCCCCGCCAACGCCGCCTTCACCACGTCCTCCTGGACCTTGGTGATCAGGTCGATGATCGGCGCGTCCTTGTACCGCGCGTCGACCGTCGTCAGCGTCGCCGTCGCCGTACCGACCACCTGGTTGACGTACTTCACGACCAGCGCGTGCTCGTCCTTCAGCAACCGCGTGATCTTCGGATCGTCCGCGACCGTCTTCGCGTCCCGCAGCGAAGCCGCCACCGACTCGACGCTCCAACGCCCCTTCTCGAAGACCAACTCGAAGTCGAACACGCTCAACCGCTCGGCGTAGCACAGCGGTTCGGACAGCACGACCGTCTTGCCCGTCGCCGTGTTCGTGACCTTCAACTCCGGGATCTCCACGTGCGCGTGACCCACGAGGATCGCGTCGATCCCCGGCACCTGCTGCGCGACGAGCGCCGCCGAGTTCTCCACGTACGGCAGCTGGTCACCGTACGACGACGTCCCCGACGACCCCGAGTGCGCCGACACCACGACGACATCCGCCCCCATCGACCGCAGCTTCGGCACCCACTTCGCCGCCTGCTCCTCAAGCCCCGGGAACGTCAACTTCCCCTGCACATACGCCTTGTCCCAGATCGCGATACCCGGGTTCGTCAGCCCGAGGACCGCCACCTTCACCGGCGGCGCACCCGGCACACGGAACGTCTTGATGAAGTACGGCGGGAACGCCGGCTTCAGCGTCTTCGCGTCCAGCGCGTTCGCCCCCAGCAGCGGGAAACGGCACTGGTCCTCGAACTTCCGCAACGTCTCGATGCCGTAGTTGAACTCGTGGTTGCCCAGCGCCGCCGCGTCGTACCCGATCGCGTTCATCGCCTGCGCCATCGGATGCACCGGACCGCCCTTGGCAGTGATCGGGTCCACCTTCGCGAAGTAGTACGTCAGCGGAGTGCCCTGGATCGTGTCACCAGCGTCCAGCAGCAGCGTGTTCCGCCGCCCCTTCTCCTGACGGACCTGGTTCACCAGGGTCGAGACCCGCGCCAGACCCATCGCGTTGCCCTTGGCGTCCGCGTACTCCGCGTCCTTGAAGTAGTCCCAGTTGAAGACATGCCCGTGCAGATCCGTCGTGCCCATCACGGTCAGCGAGTACCGCTTCGGATGCCTGCCCGGCTTCTTCTCCGCGGCCTGCGCCGCCGGAGCCGCCGCCGCACCGGCCAGCGCCACCCCCGCACCCGTCACAGCGGACTTCTTCAGGAACTTCCGGCGGTTCAAGGGCATGTCTGGATCTCCTCGGGAAACGGTCAACAACGCGCGTAGATTCTTACCCGCTTCTTACTGGCCGCGACAGGTCCCGCAGGTTTCGATCTGATGACCACCAGCCGACCCACCTGACAGAGTGGGACGTATGACCACCCCCGGCACGGACGACCCCCAACCCCCCGTCCCCTACGGCACCCCCGACGCCCCCCGCATCGCCGTCCGCGGCGAAGCACGCCTCGAAGTCGACCCCGAGATCGCCCGCATCGGCATCACCGTCGCCGCCCGCGGCACCGACCGCCGCACCGCCCTCGACGACCTCACCCGCCGCAACGCCACCGTCCTCGACCTCATAAAGAGCTACGGCGAAGCAGTCGAACGCCTGGAGACCGGCGGCTTCTCCATCACCCCCGAACTCACCAAACACGGCCGCGGCGAACGCGTCCACCGCTACCACGGCAGAGTCAACGTCACCGCCGAACTCGCCGACTTCACCGCCCTCGGCGAACTCACCACCCGCCTCGCCGACATCGACCTCACCCGCGTCGACGGCCCCTGGTGGGCCCTGCGCCCCGACTCACCCGTCCACCGCCAGGCCCGCCAACAAGCCGTCCACGAAGCCGTCCAACGCGCCCGCGAATACGCCGAAGCACTGGGGACGACCCTCGCCGCCCTCGTCGAACTCGCCGACATCGGCGCCGAGAACGCCGAGACCTACGGCACCCCCCAGCGCCGTATGCGCTCCATGTCCCTCGCCGGCGCAGCCGCCGAGGACACCACCGCCGCACCCCTCGACCTCGAACCCCAACGGCAACACGTCTACGCCCAGGTCAACGCACGCTTCACGATGGCACCCCCGCGCCTTTGACATGCATCCGCAATTCGACGATTCGAACGCTCATTGGAGCACCCCGCCGCACATTCAAGCCTTGTCAATAACCCTTCACCCAAAGGTTGTTGAGTAGTCATGCACGGCCAATTCCCTACCCGCCGGTAAGGCCTAGGCTCGAAACATGCGCCGAGCAAAAATCGTCTGTACATTGGGCCCCGCCACCGACTCGTACGACCAGATCAAAGCCCTGGTCGAAGCCGGAATGGACGTAGCCCGCTTCAACCTCAGCCACGGCACCCACGCCGAACACGAGGAGCGCTACCAGCGCGTCCGAAAGGCCTCCGAGGAGACCGGCCGCAGCGTCGGAATGCTCGCCGACCTTCAAGGCCCGAAGATCCGACTCGGCCGCTTCACCGAAGGACCCGTACTCCTTGAACGCGGAGACACCTTCACCATCACCGTCGAAGAAGGCGCCGAAGGCGACCGCCAGACCTGCGGCACCACCTACGCCGGCCTCGCCACCGACGTCACCACCGGCGAACGCATCCTCGTCGACGACGGCAAGGTCTGCCTCGAAGTCACCGCAGTCGACGGCCCCCGCGTCCACACCAAGGTCGTCGAAGGCGGCATCGTCTCCGACCACAAAGGCCTGAACCTCCCCGGAGTCGCCGTGTCCGTCCCGGCCCTCTCCGACAAGGACGAGGCCGACCTCCGCTGGGCCCTGCGCACCGGCTTCGACGTCATCGCCCTCTCCTTCGTCCGCAGCGGCAAGGACATCGACGACGTCCACCGCATCATGGACGAAGAAGGCCACCGCCTCCCCGTCATCGCCAAGGTCGAAAAACCCCAGGCGGTCGAGGCCATCGACGACATCGTCGCCGCCTTCGACGGCATCATGGTCGCCCGCGGCGACCTCGGCGTCGAAATGCCCCTCGAACAGGTCCCGATCGTCCAGAAGCGCGCCATCAAACTCGCCAAGCGCAACGCCAAACCGGTCATCGTCGCCACCCAGATGCTCGACTCGATGATCGAGAACTCCCGCCCCACCCGCGCGGAAGCCAGCGACGTGGCGAACGCCGTCATCGACGGCACGGACGCGGTGATGCTCTCCGGCGAGACCAGCGTCGGCAAATACCCCATCGCAACCGTCACCACCATGGCCCGCATCGTCGAAGCCGCCGAGGAGGACATCCTCGCCAAGGGCCTGCCCCCACTGACCGAACGCAACAAACCCCGCACCCAGGGCGGCGCCGTCGCCCGAGCGGCCGCCGAGATGGGCGACTTCCTCGGCGCCAAGTTCCTCGTCGCCTTCACCCAGTCCGGCGACACCGTCCGCCGCCTCTCCCGCTACCGCTCGCCCATCCCGGTCATGGCCTTCACCCCCGACCCGGCCACCCGCTCCCAGCTCAACCTCACCTGGGGCGTGGAGACCATCCTCGGCCCCCACGTCGACTCCACCGACGCCATGGTCGACCAGGTCGACGAACTCCTCCTCAAGTACGGCCGCTGCCAGAAGGGCGACATCGTCGTCATCACGGCAGGCTCACCCCCCGGAGTCGCCGGCTCGACCAACCTCGTCCGCGTCCACCACGTCGGCGAGGACGACAGCCCCAAGTAGCCCTATGGCGTAACGATGTTGAAGTCCGCCACAGGAGTCACGATCACCGAGAACAACGTGGTCAGCAACGTCACATCCCCGGACACCTGAATCGCCCCCAACCCCTTCCCGGCCAACAGCTGCAACACCTGCACCTTGTTCATGGTGAGCGTCAGCCCGGCGGAGGGGCTGGGCGAGGCACCCGACGTACGCGTCAACACACCGTGCCTCAGCCGCAGATGCCAGTACGTGCCCTGCCCCGGCAGACACCAGTCGATGGCGAGATCGAGATCCCACGCCCTGGGCCCGTCGACCCGCACCGACATGGCATCGATGAGCTGATCGACGGAGAGAGCCGCTTTCACATCCGAGCTGTCGGAAGCGGACGAAGGCGCCTTGACACCCTCCAGCAACTCCATCGCACCCGTGAGATAGAAGTTCCGCCAGACCGCGTTCTCCGTCGCGTACGCCAGCTTTTCATAGACCTGTGCGAGGAGTTCCTTGGGCTTCTTCTCATCGGGCTCGGCGAATACACCTTGGTTGAGGAGAGTGGCGGCGAAACGGAGATCGCCGTCACGGACGAATGCCTGGGCTTTCGACAGGGCGGATTCCGGACCTCCCAACGCTTTGACATACCGCTTCGCCTCCGCGACCGGCTGATGCTCCCAAAGATGAGCCGGATTGGCATCGAACCAGCCCATGTACCGCTGATAAATACCCTTCACGTTATGGCTGATCGACTCGTAATAACCCCGGTTCGCCCACACCTCCGCGAGCGCGGGCGGCAGTTGGAACTCCTCCGCGATTTCCCGGCCGTGAGACCGGAGTTGAGCATCCGCAAGGTCTGGTCATGCATGTACGCATACAGATCCCGCTGCGCTTCGAGCAGCCCGACGATCTCGTCGTTCCCCCACGTAGGTCAGTGATGCGAAGCGAACGCGACGTCGACCTGACCGTCGTAGAGTTCGATCGACTCGGTGAGGTAGGCGGCCCACTGCTTCGCGTCGCGGACCTGGGCGCCGCGCAGCGTGATGATGTTGTGCATCGTGTGCGTGGCGTTCTCGGCCATGCAGACGGCACGGAGATCGGGGAACAGGAAGTCCATCTCGGCGGGCGCCTCCGTCCCCGGCGTCATCTGGAACTCCATGACGACGCCGTCGACGGTGAGCCGTTGCCCGGTCGTCGAGACGTACCGGGTGGGTTCGAGGAGCCCGATGGTTCCGGTGGAGATGTTCTGCCCGAGCCCACAACCGACTTGTGCGGCAGGGCTCTTGGGGAGTTGAGCGCCGTACATGTAGATGGAACGGCGGGTCATCGCCGTCCCCGCGTATACGTTCTCGGAGACCGCGTGCTCCATGCGGGTGCGTGTAGATGAGGCCGGTCACTTCTTTGTCGGCGACGTGGTCCCGGTACAACTGCAGTGCTGCGGCGGCGGTTTCGGCCGAGATCAGCGGGTCGATCACGATCACGCCGGTGTCGCCCTCGACGATCGTCATGTTGGAGAGGTCGAGTCCGCGGACCTGATAGATCCGGTCGGTTACCTTGAACAGCCCCTGTTTCCGGGTGAGTTGAGACATGCGCCAGAGAATCGCGTTGGCTGTCTTCGGGGTGTTGCCTTTGAGGAAGGCGTAGGCGTCGTTGTCCAAGACGACTTCTCCGGCCGCGTTCTTGACGACACCGGGTTTCAGGGCGGCGATGAATCCCTTGTCGGCGGCTGCGAAGTCGTCTTTGTTGGAGAAGTTCAATTCGTTCATGTTCGTGGGGATTTGTTCCTGGATCAGGGCTGCGGCGGAATCCGGGCTCATGGCTACGGCGGCTGCGGCGGCACCGGCGGCAGCCGCGACGAAACCTCGTCTGTTCAGGGGTGTCATGCGGCCGAACATCGCGGGTGGGGTTTGTGCCGGTCAACGGTCGTGCGGGGAATTGGGGGAGGTCACAAAGGGGGTGGGGGCGGGTTGTGACGCGTCATGTTGTGGGGTCAGTGTTTGGGGCCCACGTGGGTGTCCATGAGGGCGACTGAGGCTTTGCGGGCGACGGAGATGTTGTTGGCGTTGGCCTGCTTCCAGCTGACGCCGACCTTGTCGAGGGTGTCGGTGTAGAGCTGCCTGATGTCCGTGGAGAGGTTGGTGAAGAAGTAGCGGGGGTATTCGTAACGCTTTGTCTCACCGCGGACGAGGCGGGTCGTCCAGTTGGTGATGCGGCAGCCGTCGGAGTGGACGAGACCCCGGATGAACTCCCAAGGGTGGGCGTCGACGATCTCCTGCTGCCAGGGTTCGACGGCGATAAGGCGGTCGTGCTTCTTGCCGGGACCGTGCTGGGGGAAGAGGTGAGGCCAGTGTCGGTAGTAACTGGTCACCATTGCGTAGCCCTCCTTCTGGAGTGCGAAGACGCCGATGCCGGGGCGCACCTTCGCTATGGCCTCGCGACACAGTTGGATGAGCCCGGGCCATGCGTCGGCGCACGCGATTCTGAGGTAGTAGCCGGTGCCGCGCGGGTGGGCGCTGACGCAGCCGTCGCCGAGATAGAGGCCCAGGAGGTAGGCGTAGGCCTGATTGTCAGCGGGGGGCCCGGGAGCCGGAGTCGTGATGCTGGGCAGGGGTTCGAGTCGGTCCTGCCAGGAGCGGATCGTGGCGCGGGAGATGCCGGTCTCGCGGCTCACGGAGTTGAGGCTGCGGCCTTGCTCGACCAGTGCGAGCGCTCGCTTGCGTGTGCTGATGTCGTACATGTGCACACTCTGTGAGGGTGATCGTCGCGACACGCAGCAAAAAGCGAAGGTTCACGCGAACGTGAACTTCCGCTTCCGATGGCAACCTTCGATCCGAAGGAAAAGTGCCCCAGGTGGGATTCGAACCCACACTGTCCGCTGTTTGAGAGCGGCCTCTCTAACCAGTTGGAGTACTGGGGCCTTTGAAAGGAAGGAGTTGCCCAACCCCTTGGGCAACTACCTTACCGCAGCTAGGTACGCTCTTGGGAGCAGCACCCCGCCCTGAACGAGGAGCCCCCGTGACCGCCCCCGAGTCGCCCCAGCCCGTAGACGCGCCCGACGACGACAAGTCGCACGTGCCTCCGCTGACGACCCGTGTCGTCATCGCCGAGGACGAGGCCCTGATCCGGCTCGATCTCAAAGAGATGCTGGAGGAGGAGGGGTACACCGTCGTCGGTGAGGCCGGTGATGGTGAGCAGGCCGTCGAGCTGGCCCGTGAGCACAAGCCCGACCTGGTGATCCTCGACGTGAAGATGCCCAAGCTGGACGGGATCTCCGCCGCCGAGAAGATCGCCGAGGAGGGCATCGCGCCGGTGCTGATGCTCACCGCCTTCTCGCAGCGTGACCTCGTCGAGCGGGCGAGGGACGCCGGTGCGATGGCGTACCTGGTGAAGCCCTTCAGCAAGAGTGACGTCGTGCCCGCGATCGAGATGGCGGTGTCCCGCTTCACCGAGCTCAAGCAGTTGGAGCAGGAGGTCGCCGATCTCACGCTGCGTCTGGAGACGCGCAAGCTGGTCGACCGTGCGAAGTCGATTCTGCAGACGGAGTACGGGCTGTCGGAGCCGGCCGCGTTCCGGTGGATCCAGAAGACGTCGATGGACCGTCGGATGTCGATGCAGCAGGTCGCCGAGGCGGTCATCCAGGACGCGGACGAGAAGAAGTCCTCCAAGGGCTGACACCGACCTGCGGCAGTACGTACGACGAGGCCCGCGCCCCGAGAGAGGGGGCGCGGGCCTCGTCGTAGAAAAACGGGGAAAGCTACCTGAGCCTCAGGCTCGGCCTCAGTCCTCGCCGAGGTATGCCTTCCGTACCGACTCGTCGTGCAGGAGGTCCTCGCCTGTGCCGGAGAGGACGATGTTGCCGACCTCCATGACGTGGCCCTGGTCGGCGAGGGACAGGGCCGCCTGGGCGTTCTGTTCGACCAGGAGGATCGTCGTGCCCGATGCCTTGAGTTCCACGATCGTCGACAGGATCTTCTGCATCATGATCGGCGAGAGGCCCATGGACGGCTCGTCGAGCATCAGGAGCTTCGGCTGGGACATGAGGGCGCGGCCCATCGCCAGCATCTGCTGCTCGCCGCCGGACAGCGTGCCCGCTGCCTGCTTCTGACGTTCTCCGAGGATGGGGAAGAGGTCGTAGGCGCGCTGGATGTCCTTCTCGATGCCTGCGTTGTCCTTGCGGAGGAAGGCGCCGAGTTGGAGGTTTTCAGCGATGGTGAGGCGGGGGAAGATGTGCCGGCCTTCGGGGGAGTGGGCCAGTCCGAGGGCGACGATCTTGTGGGCGGGGACGCTGTTGAGCGGCTTGCCGTCGAAGGTGATCTTGCCGCCCGAGGGCTGCAACAGGCCCGAGAGGGTGCGCAGGGTCGTTGTCTTGCCGGCGCCGTTGGTGCCGATGAGGGTGACGACCTGGCCGGCTTCGACGCTGAAGGAGATGCCCTTGACGGCTTCGATCTTGCCGTAGGAGACCCTGAGGTCCTCGACCTCTAGCAGTGCGGTCACTGGGCTTCTCCCTTGGTGCTGGTGGTGCTCTCCGCTTCCGTGGTCTCGGCGGTGGGTGCCGTTTCGTCGGGGGTGCCTTCGAACGGTTCGCCGAGGTAGGCGGCTACGACGCGTTCGTCGGCCTGGACGACGTCGGAGGTTCCTTCGACGAGTTTTTCGCCCTGGACGAGGACGGCGACGCGGTCGCAGAGGTTGAAGATGAAGCGCATGTCGTGCTCGATGACGAGGACGGCGATGCCCTTGTCGCGGATGGCGAAGACCAACTCCTCGGTCGCCCGCGTCTCTTGGGGGTTCATGCCGGCCGTCGGTTCGTCCAGCAGCAGGAGGCCTGGCTCGGAGGCCAGGGCGCGTGCGATCTCCAGCTTGCGCTGTTCGCCGTAGGGGAGGTTCCGGGCCAGGTGGTCGCGCTTGTGGGCGAGGCCGATGAACTCCAGGAGTTCCATGGCGCGTTCTTCGCTGGCCTTTTCGGCCTTCTTGAAGCCGGGGCCGCGGAGGAGGGCGGACCAGAGGCCTTCCTTGGTGCGGGTGTGGCGGCCTACGAGGACGTTTTCCAGGACCGTCATGTTGGCGAACAGGCGGATGTTCTGGAAGGTGCGGGCGATGCCGGCCTTGGTCACCAGGTGGGGCTTGGGTGGGAGCACCGTGCCCTTGTAGGAGACCGTGCCCTCGGTGGGGACGTAGAGGCCGGTGAGGCAGTTGAAGAAGGTGGTCTTGCCGGCGCCGTTGGGGCCGATGAGGCCTACGATCTCGCCGGCGTTGACGGTGAAGTCGACGGAGCGGACGGCGGTGAGGCCGCCGAAGCGCATGGTGACGTCACGGGCTTCGAGTACGGGTGTCGTCATGGCTCTCTACGCCCCTGCCTTGGTGATGGCCGGTTCGTCGGTCAGGGTCGTGGTGTCCGGTACGTCGAGTTGGCCGGTCTCGTGGAATTCGAGCTGGCGTCGGCGGTTGGGGATGATTCCTTCGGGGCGGAAGCGCATCAGGAGGATGAGCGCGATGCCGAAGGCGAGGAGTGACTTGTCCTGGAGGGCGACGAGCTTCTCCGGGAGGAGGTAGAGCAGGGCGGCGCCGAGGAAGGGTCCGGAGACGGTGCCCATGCCGCCGAGGACGACGGCGGCGAGGAGGAACGCGGAGTTGGGCGGGGCCGCTCCGGCGAACTGGTACGGGTTGGGTACCACGCTGTAGGTGACGTGGGCGCTGACGGTGCCGGCGAGGCCGGCGAGGGTGGCGCCGAGGGCGAACGCGATGAGTTTGACGCGGAAGCCGTTGATGCCCATGGCGGTGGCGGCGGTCTCGTCCTCGCGGATGGCGATCCAGGATCGGCCGATGCGGGAGTCGGAGGCGCGGCGGTAGATCGTGACGACGAGGGCGCTGATCAGGACCATGAGCAGGTAGTAGTTGGCGAACCGGCCGATGGTGAATCCGGCGATGTCGTGGTTCTGGCCGAAGTTGAAGCCGAAGAACGACAGGTCGGGGATGGACGGGATGCCGTTGGGGCCGTTGGTGACGTCGGGGCCGGAGACGCCGTCCATGTTGTTGACGGAGATGCGGAAGATCTCTCCGAAGCCGAGGGTCACGATGGCGAGGTAGTCGCCGCGCAGGCGCAGGGTGGGGGCGCCGATGAGGACGCCGAAGATGAGGCTGGCGGCTGCGCCGGTGAGTGCTGCGGCCCAGAAGGGGAACTGGACGCCGGAGAACTTGGAGAACTCGGAGCCGGAGACGAGGGCGGCGGTGTAGGCGCCGACGCCGAGGAAGGCGACGTAGCCGAGGTCGAGGAGTCCGGCGAGGCCGACGACGATGTTGAGGCCGAGGGCGACGGTCCCGAAGATCAGGATGTTGACGCCGAGGTTGGCGTAGTGGTCGTTGCTCTGGGTGAAGGGGAAGCCGATCGCGGCGACGAAGCCCATGGCGAGGGCGAAGCTGCGGTTGGTGGCCGTGAGGTGGCTGAACCGGTCGAAGAGGCCGGCGCTGTGCAGGGCCCAGGTGGTGAAGACGACCACGATGAGGAAGCCGACGAAGAGTTGGTCCTCGGCGTCGATGCCGTAGGCGAAGACGGTGAGGGCGAGGGCGGCGACGATCGTGATGACGAGTCGCTGGATCCAGGGGGCGGTGG
The DNA here is from genome assembly GCF_043200035.1 of Streptomyces sp. NPDC048504. NCBI lineage: Bacteria > Bacillati > Actinomycetota > Actinomycetes > Kitasatosporales > Streptomycetaceae > Streptomyces > Streptomyces sp. NPDC048504. The sequence goes on along the minus strand of NZ_JBICXA010000003.1, from coordinate 240,925 downwards.
GTGCGGCGGCGGGGATGGTGGGGGGCTTGCCGATGTAGGCGTTGAGGAACTTGACGCCTGCGAGGACGAGCCGCCACCGGGAGCGGCCGTGGATGGCGAGGTAGGAGCCGGACGCTTCCTTCGCCCTCTGGGGCGCGCCTTCGCCGGCGGGCAGGCCGAAGGTGCCGATGACCGTGGCGAGGGAGGCGATGGCCGCGATGTACGCGCCGGGTTCGAGGTTGACGAATCCGCCGAGCTTCACGGCGATCGCGATGACCGTGTACCAGGTGGTGGCGAAGACGCCGAGTGCGGTGAGGAGGGTGGGTCCGGTGGCGCCGGCGGGGGTGAGCCAGCCGAGGCCGCGGACGCCGTATCCGGCGAGGGCGAAGAGGGCGACGAGGAGGCCGCCCACGACGGTGAGCCATTGCAGGCCGCCGGGGTAGCCGTAGACCGTGAGGTCGCCGGGGAAGTCGGAGGTCCACGTCCAGGCGAGGAACGCGGAGACGACGGTGGCGATGCCGCCGCCGAGGGTGAGTGCGCGGGCCGCTGCGGCGGGCATCGGGATGAGGCCCTGGTGCGCGGTCGCGGTGGCGTTGTCGGCGGGCGGGGTGGCCGGGGTTTTGGTCGTCTCGGTCATGTGATCACGCCCTGTCCGCGACGCGTTCGCCGAGCAGGCCTTGTGGCCTGAACAGCAGTACGAGGATGAGGAGACAGAAGGCCCAGACGTTGGCCCAGCTGGAGCCGCCGAGCTGTTCCATGCCGGGGATCTTGCTGATGTAGGCGGAGGCGAGGGTCTCGGCGACGCCGAGGACGACTCCGCCGAGCATGGCGCCGTAGATGTTGCCGATGCCGCCCATGACGGCCGCGGTGAAGGCCTTGAGGCCCATCAGGAAGCCCATGCGGTAGTCGATGTTGCCGTACTTGAGGCCGTAGGAGACGGCGGCTACGGCGGCGAAGAAGCCGCCGATGGCGAACGCTATGACGATGATGCGGTTGGTGTCGATGCCCATGAGCTGGGCGGTGTCCGGGTCCTGGGCGGTGGCCTGCATGGCGCGGCCGGTGCGGCTCTTGCGGACGAACCAGGCGAGGCCGGACATGCAGATGACGGCGGCGATGACCAGGAAGATGTCGGCGTCGGAGATGGTGACGGAGCCGATGTCGTGGTTGCCGTCGAGGCTCGGGAAGGAGCGGGCCTTGTCAGCGCCGGGGTAGAAGTTCCGGACGAGTTCCTGGAGTGACAGGGAGAGGCCGATGGCGGTGATGAGGGGCGCCAGCCGTGGTGCTTGCCGCAGGGGGCGGTAGGCGAATCGTTCTGCCCCTACCGCGACGAGGACGGAGACGATTCCGCCGCCGATCAGCATGAGTGGTACGGCGACCACCATCGCGGTGCCGTCGGGCAGGATGTAGGCGTAGACCGTGAGAGCGCCGAACGCTCCGGTCATGAAGATCTCGCCGTGCGCGAAGTTGATGAGCTGGACGATGCCGTACACCATCGTGTAGCCGATGGCGATCAGCCCGTACATCGAGCCTAGGAGCAGCCCGTTGGCCAGCTGCTGCGGCAGGGTGTTCACCGCGTGGCCTCCATTGTCGCTGGTGGTCGTGTGCACAGATCGCGTGCCTGGGGGTGGGGGGGTGTGACAACGGGCCGCGCGGTCGGGATCCTCCTTCCGCGCGGCCCGTGGTGCGGTGGTGCTGGAGCTGTGAGGTCAGCTGCCGTTGAAGGTGCCGGTCTTCACGGCCTTCCAGGCGCCGTTGGTGACCTGGTAGACGGTGAGCTGCTTGTTCGTGGTGTCGCCGTACTCATCGAAGGCGACCTTGCCGGAGATGCCCTCGAAGTCGGACTTCTGTACGGCGTCGACGACCTTGGAGCGGAGGTCGTTGCCGGTGGGCAGCTTGTCGCCGTTGCCGTCCTTGGCGGCCTTCACTGCCTTGATGATGGCGGTGGCGGCGTCGTAGGCGTAGGCGCCGTAGGCGCCGTAGTCACCCTTGTAGCCCTTGGCCTTGTAGGTCGCGATGAACTGCTTGGCGGCGGGCAGGGTGTCGGCGGGGACGCCGACGGAGGTGGCGAGGTCGCCTTCGGCGGCCTTGCCGGCGGTCTGGATGTAGGTGGTGGCGAACATGCCGTCACCGCCGAAGAGCGGGATCTTGACGCCGGCGCCCTTGAGCTGCTTGGTGATCTTCTCCGACTCGTCGTACTGGCCGCCGTAGTAGAGCAGGTCGGCGCCGGAGTTCTTGATCTTGGTGACGAGGGAGCTGAAGTCCGTGTCGCCGGTGTTGACGTGGTCGGTGCCCGCGATGGAGCCGCCGAGCTTCTTGAAGGCGCTGTTGAAGATCCCGGCCAGGCCGGCGCCGTAGGTCTGCTTGTCGTCGACGACGAAGGCCTTCTTCTTCTTGAGGCCGTTGTACGCGTAGTCGGCGGCGAAGGCACCCTGGAGGGCGTCGGTGGTGGCGGTGCGGAAGTACGTCTTGTACGGCCGCGTCTTCTTGGTCGCCCAGTCCTTGCCCTGGGTCAGGGCGGGGTTGGTGTTCGACGGCGAGATCTCGACCATGTTGGCCGAGGCGAACACCTGCTGCATCGACTGGGCGACGCCGGAGTTCAGCGGGCCGACGGCGCCGACAACGTTGCTGTCGCCGGTGAAGGCGGTGGCGTTGGACTGGCCGGTGGCGGGCTGCGCCTTGTCGTCCAGGGCCTTGACCTTGAACTTGACGCCGGGGACCCAGTTGTTCTTGTTGGCGTCGTCGACGGCGATCTGGACGCCGTACTGGATGCCGAGACCGGTGGTGGAGTTCTCACCGGACAGCGGGGCGTCGACACCGATGGTCAGGGTGGTCGACCCGCTGTCGCTCTTGCTGCCGCTGTCCCGGGAGCCGCACGCGGTGAGGGTCAGAGCTCCGGTCGTGAGAACGGAGGTCAGTATCACCAAAGAACGCTGTCGCACAATCAGTCCTTTCCGCAGGCACAGTCGCCCCGGTGTGGAGCGGCAAGGTGCTGCGCTGGTACCCAACTCCCGATGGAGCGGTGACTGGCCGTGACTCTAAGCCCGGTCTGTAGGCATCGGCATCGTCGTGCGCTGGCTTGTGACTTTCTTGTTATGACGTGCCGGTTGGCGGGCTTGGCGAAAGGTGGGTCTCAGCCGGTTTGGCGGAATTCAGCCCCGGTCCACATTTTGAGAACCTGCACTTCCGCTTGGCCGTAGGCCTGGCCTGGCGTTTGTCGTACCGCAGGCCCTGTGGAGGAGCTGGGAAAGGTCCTTGGAGTAGGCGCTGCCGAAGATGAAACTGTGGTGTTGTATTGCGCGCGTGTTACGCAGCGTTACGTCCAGAAAGGCGAGGTCCGCATTCAGGGGCAGTCCCGAACAGTCGGAAACCGATATCTCCACGGTGACGCGGCGGGTCGCCCCGGTGCGGACGGTGAAGGACGGGGCCGGGACGGCCTGGGCGGTGAGCCCGTCGAAGGCGGCGCCGGTGACCCGGATGGCGACGGGGGGTCCGCTGTCCACGGTGACCGCGAAGCGGAAGAAGCCGGTCGTGGTGGGGGTGTCGGTGGTCTGGGCGAGCCCGGTGTAGCGCCATTCGGTGATGTTCGCGGGCCACGGCACGGGTGGGGCCGGGGTGTCCTGCCGCCCGTCGTGGAAGGGCGGCAGGAGGACGGCTCCGACGGCGACGGCGGCGGTCGTGCCCGCCGCGAGCACGGCCCTGCGGGTGCGTCGCGGCAGGGTGTGCCAATGGTCGGTCAGGCGGGGCGAGTCACCCCCGATGACTTCGTAACTCCCGTCTCTCTCCGGTGAGTCGACGGATTCGACGGGCCCGATACCGCTCATGCCGGCAGCCTCATGGGGAAACGGTAGGGGAGCGGACGGGGGTGCGGAAGACAGGGTCGAGATCCTCCGGTCCGGGGCCGGTTCGCGGCGAGCCGTGGGCCCGGCCGCGATCGGCTCGTGCGGGGATTCAGCTCGCGGTGGTCGCGGGGACGGGGTCGCCCGGCTTGATGTCCCGCAGCATGCAGGTCAGCCGCGCGGTGCACACCCGTCGCCCGTCCTCGTCACTGATCACGATCTCGTACGTCGCTGTCGAGCGGCCCCGGTGCACGGGGGTGGCGACGCCGGTCACGAGGCCGGAGCGGGCGCCCCGGTGGTGGGTGCAGTTGAGGTCGACGCCGACGGCGAGCTTCGTGCTGCCGCCGTGCAGCATGGACCCCAGCGAGCCAAGGGTCTCGGCCAGGACGGCGGAGGCGCCGCCGTGCAGCAGTCCGTACGGCTGGGTGTTCCCCTCGACGGGCATGGTGCCGACGACGCGCTCGGCGGACGCCTCGACGATCTCCACGCCCATCCGGGTGCCGAGGTGCCCCGCGGAGAAGAGGGCGACCAGGTCGACGCCGAGTGCCGAGTACTCGTCGATGACGTCCTGCGGGAACTTCCCGTGCTGCTGCTCGCCCATGGGGCCGACTCCGTTCGTCCTGCGTCTGGCGGGTGGACCTGACTGACGGCTGAGCGAACGCTCAGTCGGTGGTCGATTGTTCCAGACGTACGACGACGGACTTGCTGGCCGGGGTGTTGCTTGTGTCGGCGGTGGCGTCCAGGGGGACCAGGACGTTGGTCTCCGGGTAGTAGGCGGCCGCGCAGCCCCGCGCGGTCGGATAGAGCACGACCCGGAAACCGGGCGCCCGCCGCTCCACGCCGTCCTTCCACTCGCCGACCAGATCGACGTACGACCCGTCGGCGATCCCGAGCCGGGCGGCGTCGTCGGGGTGGACCATGACGACCCGGCGGCCGTTCTTGATGCCCCGGTAGCGGTCGTCGAGGCCGTAGATCGTGGTGTTGTACTGGTCGTGCGAGCGCAGCGTCTGCAACAGCAGGCGCCCTTCGGGGAGTTCGGGGTATTCGACGGGCGCTGCCGTGAAGTTGGCCTTGCCGGTGGCGGTGGGGAAGCGGCGTTCGTCGCGCGGGGCGTGCGGGAGGGCGAAGCCTCCGGGGTGGGCCACGCGCGCGTTGAAGTCGGTGAAGCCGGGGATCACGCGGGCGATGCGGTCGCGGATCGTCGCGTAGTCCTTCTCGAACTCCTCCCAGGGCGTGCGGGATTCCGCGCCCAGGACGCGGCGGGCGAGGCGGCACACGATGGCCGGCTCCGACAACAGGTCGGCGCTCGCGGGCTCCAGGCGGCCGCGGGAGGCGTGCACCATGCCCATGGAGTCCTCGACGGTCACGAACTGCTTGCCGCCGCCCTGGAGATCGCGCTCGGTGCGGCCCAGACAGGGCAGGATGAGGGCACGCGCGCCCGTGACGGCGTGCGAGCGGTTGAGCTTCGTCGACACGTGCACGGTGAGGCTGGCGCGCCGCATGGCCGCTTCGGTGACCTCGGTGTCGGGGGACGCGGACACGAAGTTGCCGCCCATGGCGAAGAACACCTTCGCGTCGCCGTCGCGCAGGGCGCGGATCGCGGCGACGACGTCGTAGCCGTGCTCGCGCGGCGGGGCGAAGCCGAACTCCTTCTCCAGGGCGTCCAGGAAGGCGGGTGCGGGGCGCTCGAAGATGCCCATCGTGCGGTCGCCCTGCACGTTGCTGTGGCCGCGCACCGGGCACACGCCGGCGCCGGGGCGGCCGATGTTGCCGCGCAGCAGAAGGAAGTTGACGACCTCGCGGATGGTCGGGACGGCGTGCTTGTGCTGGGTGAGGCCCATCGCCCAGCACACGATGGTGCGCTCGGAGGCGAGGACCATCTCCAGGGCCTGCTCGATCTCCGGGCGGGTCAGCCCGGTGGCGAGGAGCGTCTCGTCCCAGTCGGCGTCCCGCGCGGCGGCGGCGAACTCTTCGTAGCCGTGGGTGTGTTCGTCGATGAACTCCGTGTCGACCGCGCCGTCCGTCTCAAGGATGAGCTTGTTGAGGAGGCGGAAGAGGGCCTGGTCGCCGCCGATGCGGATCTGCAGGAACAGGTCGGTGAGGGCGGCGCCCTTGAGCATGCCCTGCGGGGTCTGCGGGTTCTTGAACTTCTCCAGGCCCGCCTCGGGCAGCGGGTTGACGCTGATGATCTTCGCGCCGTTGGCCTTGGCCTTCTCCAGGGCGGAGAGCATGCGCGGGTGGTTGGTCCCCGGGTTCTGGCCGGCGACGACGATCAGGTCGGCCTGGTAGAGGTCCTCCAGCAGGACGCTGCCCTTGCCGATGCCGATCGTCTCGCTGAGGGCCGAACCGCTCGACTCGTGGCACATGTTGGAGCAGTCGGGCAGGTTGTTGGTGCCCAACTCCCTTGCGAACAGCTGGTACAGGAACGCGGCCTCGTTGCTGGTCCGGCCCGAGGTGTAGAACAGCGCCTCGTCGGGGGAGCCGAGGGCGGCGATCTCCTCCGCGACGATGTCGAAGGCACGCTCCCAGGAGACCGGTTCGTAGCGCTCGGCCCCTTCGGGGAGATACATGGGATGCGTCAGACGCCCTTGTTGCCCCAGCCAGTACCCGCTGCGGGTCGCGAGATCGGCCACCGGGTGGGCCGCGAAGAACTCCGGGGTGACCCGGCGCAGGGTGGCCTCCTCGGCGACCGCCTTCGCGCCGTTCTCACAGAACTCCGCCGCGTGCCGGTGGTCCGGCTCCGGCCAGGCGCAGCCCGGGCAGTCGAAGCCGTCCTTCTGATTGACCCGCAGCAGCGTCAACGCGGTGCGTTTCACACCCATCTGCTGCTGGGCGATGCGCAACGTGTGCCCGATCGCTGGAAGTCCTGCCGCGGCGTGCTTGGGCTCGGTGACCTGCGGGGCGTCCTGGACCGGATCACCCTTGGGCGGCTTCGTGGCCATCGCGGGCCCTCCTTCGCTGGCACATGTGCGCTACATCTCCGATCCTCGCACGGGGCAGTGACAGCGCCGAGGTCGGTTCGTGGGATCTATGGGTTCGGCGTGTGCGCGGGGTGAGACGGGGCGGGCCTCGGTCCAGGCCGCGACGAGCGGGGGTCCGGCGCGAGCGCGGGGCGGGGCAACTGCTTCTTCGCGGCGGGCGGCGGCTACGAGGGTCCGGCGTGGGTGCGGGGCGAGGCGTGGGGTGGGCTTGTCCGGCTCCTCGTCGCGGCCGGTGCTGCCGTCCGGCGGGTCTCCGCCGCGGGTGCTGTCCTCCGGCCGGCCTGTGCTGCGGCGGCCGGTGCCGGTCCGTCCGGTGTGCACCGGGGCGGGCCGGGACGCGTCCGCGCGACGATGGTGACCTTGCACGCGCGCGGGGTCGTTCAGCCCGCGCGGCCACGGGGAGGGGTTCTCCTACGACCGCCGCCGCGACGCCACCGGGCTCACCACCTTCGCCTTCCGCGGACTGCCTTCGTACGCGCCTCCGCGCCGCGGGCCACGACGATTCCGGCCGCCGCTCCCGCCCTCGCGGCGGAGACTTCCGCCGCTCCTGGCCCGGCCCCGCCGTCGCGACCGTGACCTCCGACGCGGCGACCGTGACTCCGACTGTCAGTGGGGCGTGGCAGGATCGGGGTCGTGGCAGAGACAGCATCGAAGAAGACCGACAAGACCTCCGGGAACACCTCCGGCGGAGACCGTCCACGGCTGATGCTGATGGACGGGCACTCGCTGGCCTACCGCGCGTTCTTCGCGTTGCCCGCGGAGAACTTCACGACCGCGACGGGCCAGCCGACGAACGCGATCTACGGCTTCGCGTCGATGCTGGCCAACACCCTGCGCGACGAGGCGCCCACGCACTTCGCGGTGGCCTTCGACGTGTCCCGCAAGACCTGGCGCTCCGAGGAGTTCACCGAGTACAAGGCGAACCGCTCCAAGACCCCGGACGAGTTCAAGGGCCAGGTCGAGCTGATCGGCGAGCTGCTCGACACGATGCACGTGTCCCGGTTCGCGGTCGACGGCTTCGAGGCCGACGACGTCATCGCCACGCTCGCCACCCAGGCCGAGGCCGAGGGCTTCGACGTGCTGATCGTCACCGGCGACCGGGACTCGTTCCAGCTGGTGTCCGACCACACCACGGTGCTGTACCCGACGAAGGGTGTCTCCGAGCTGACCCGGTTCACTCCGGAGAAGGTCGTCGAGAAGTACGGGTTGACGCCGGCCCAGTACCCCGACTTCGCGGCGCTGCGCGGCGACCCGTCCGACAACCTCCCGGGCATCCCCGGCGTCGGCGAGAAGACCGCCGCGAAGTGGATCAACCAGTTCGGTTCGTTCGCGGAGTTGGTGGAGCGCGTCGACGAGGTCAAGGGCAAGGCCGGGCAGAACCTCCGCGACCACCTGGACGCCGTCAAGCTCAACCGCCGCCTCACCGAGATGGTCAAGGACGTCGAGCTGCCCAGGACGGTCCTCGACCTGGAGCGCGCTCCGTACGACCGCACGGCCCTCGCGATGGTTCTCGACACCCTGGAGATCCGCAACCCCTCGCTGCGCGAGCGCCTCCTGGCCGTCGACCCGGGCAACGAGGAGGCCGACGCGACCCCGCCCGCCGAGAGCGGTGTGGCGGTCGACGGCTCGGTCCTCGGCACCGGCGAACTGACCGGCTGGCTCACCGACTACGGCACCGAGCCCCTCGGGGTCGCCACCGTCGACACCTGGGCGCTCGGCTCGGGTTCGGTGACCGAGGTCGCGCTCGCCACCGCCGGAGGAGCGGCCGCCTGGTTCGACCCCGCCGAGCTGGACGAGAGCGACGAGAACGCGTTCTCGGCCTGGCTGTCCGACGCCGACCGCCCCAAGGTGTTCCACAACGCCAAGGGCGCGATGCGGGTCTTCGCCGAGCACGGCTGGACCATCGCCGGCATCTCCATGGACACCGCGCTCGCCGCCTACCTGGTCAAGCCCGGCCGCCGCTCCTTCGACCTGGACGCGCTGTCCCTGGAGTACCTCGGCCGCGAACTGGCCCCCGCCGCCACGGCCGACGGGCAGCTCGCGTTCGGTGCGGACGACGGCGCCGAGGCGGACGCCCTGATGGTGCAGGCCCGCGCGATCCTCGACCTGGGAGACGCCTTCGGGGAGCGGCTCCAGGAGGTCGGCGCGGCGGACCTGCTGCGTGACATGGAGCTGCCGACCTCGATCCTGCTGGCCCGCCTGGAGCGGTCCGGCATCGCGGCCGACAAGACGCACCTCGAAGCCATGGAGCAGATGTTCGCCGGCGCCGTCCAACAGGCGGTGAAGGAGGCGCACGCGGCGGCCGGGCACGAGTTCAACCTCGGCTCGCCCAAGCAGCTCCAGGAAGTCCTCTTCGGCGAACTCGGCCTGCCCAAGACCAAGAAGACGAAGACCGGCTACACGACCGACGCGGACGCCCTGGCCTGGCTGGCCAACCAGACCGAGAACGAACTGCCGGTCATCATGCTCCGCCACCGCGAACAGGCGAAGCTGCGCGTCACCGTAGAGGGCCTGATCAAGACGATCGCGACGGACGGCCGCATCCACACCACGTTCAACCAGACGGTGGCCGCGACCGGCCGCCTCTCCTCCACGGACCCGAACCTGCAGAACATCCCGGTCCGCACGGACGAGGGCAGGGCGATCCGCCGGGGCTTCGTGGTGGGCGAGGGCTACGAGTCCCTGATGACCGCGGACTACAGTCAGATCGAGCTCCGCGTGATGGCCCATCTCTCCGAGGACGAGGGGCTGTTGGAGGCGTTCACCTCGGGCGAGGACCTGCACACCACGGTCGCCTCCCAGGTGTTCTCGGTCGAGGGTTCCGCGGTCGACGCGGAGATGCGCCGCAAGATCAAGGCGATGTCGTACGGCCTCGCCTACGGCCTGTCCGCCTTCGGCCTCTCCCAGCAGCTGAACATCGACGCGGGCGAGGCGCGGGTCCTGATGGACACGTACTTCGAGCGCTTCGGCGGCGTACGGGACTATCTGCGCCGTGCGGTCGACGAGGCACGGGCGACGGGCTACACGGCGACCCTCTTCGGCCGCCGCCGCTACCTCCCCGACCTCAACAGCGACAACCGTCAACGCCGCGAGGCCGCCGAGCGCATGGCGCTCAACGCCCCGATCCAGGGCACCGCGGCGGACATCGTCAAGATGGCCATGCTCAAGGTCGACACCGCCCTGCGCGAGGCCGACCTGAAGTCCCGCATGCTCCTCCAGGTCCACGACGAAATCGTCCTGGAGATCGCCCCCGGGGAACGAGCGGCCACCGAGGAACTCGTCCGCCACGCGATGGCCGGCGCGGTCCACCTCCGGGCACCCCTGGACGTCTCGGTGGGCGTGGGACCGGACTGGGAGTCGGCCGCGCACTAGCCTCCGGCGGTTGGGCGGGGGTTGTGCGGGGGGTTGCTCCGGCCGGGGGTGGGGGTATGTCGGCCGGGGTGGTGCGCGGCGAGCCTCGGCTGGGGCTGCGGTGAGTCACGGCGGAGTGGGTGACGGGGAACCGTGGCTTGGGTGAGTGGCTGAGGTGTGTTGCCTGGGCCGGCTGCGGAGGATCGGCCCGGGGCTGCCGTGCCGCTGGAGAGCCCGGACGCCTGGGCTCACCTTCGTCCCTCCCCACTGCCTGTGGGGCCTGCCCTGCAGTCCACCTGCACGAAAGTCCCGCCGCGAACGCCCACCACGCCGCAGCCACCAGCACCGCAGTGCCCTTCCTGGGGTTTCGTTGACCCGGCCCGCACAAGAGCTGTCCATCCCGGTTCTTGGACCTGACCCGCAAGAGATTCCCGCCGCAACGGCGAGCACCCACCACAACCCATCCCGGCGGTGCCGAGCCCACCCCAACCCCTCTCGTGCCCCCGCAGGGCGCCCGCACCGCCCCCACCCCATCGGCGCGCCGTCCCCGCTCCCAGGCTGCCCGCAGGGCACGACACCGCGTCCTACCTCAGCCAGCGCACCCGCCCCCACAGCACCCGCCCCGCACCCCACCCCGCCCGGCACACACCCACCCCCGGCGGCAGAAACCCCCCGCACAACCTCCGCCCAACCCCCGGAGGGCCCGTCACCCGCGTGGCCCCCGCGGAAGCGCCTCCCGCCTCCGGCGACCGTAAGGATGCGGGCATGGGTATACGCACGCTTCACCGCCGGACGGCGCAGGCGCAGGCAGCGGGGGCCGCCGCAGCGCAGGGTGCGCTTCGACCGCCGGTTCCGGCCTTCGCGGTCGGCGCAAGCACCGCCCGCATTCCCGCCGACCTCGCGATGGCCGTCCAGCACACGGCCGCAGGACTCCGGCGCCGCCTCACGTTCCGGGACGACACGGCCGTAGACCCCCGAGAACAAGCCAGACATCCCCAGGGACCCGCCATCACCCCCACCGGCACCCCCGTCTGGCGGCTCTGGGCCGACCTGGGGCGCAGCTACCTGGACCTCGTCCTCAGCCGGCTCCCGAGGTCACCCTCCGCGCACACCATGACGGTGTTCATCGCGACCCCGCCGGACGGCTCCGGTCAGCGCTGACCCCGTCCGGGGCGTCAGGCACCCCGGCTGCAGCCGGACGCCACACGCGGACGCCGACCGCGTACAGGAGCACGCCCAGCACCAGGCCCGCCCCCGCGCCGAAGCACACGGTCGGGATCAGGTCCCAGGGGGTCGCCGTCGAGCCCCAGTAGGCCCACCAGGTCGACGCCCGTTCCGCCGCCGCGACCAGGGCACAGGCGGCGATGACGATCCCGGCCGCCCACCGGTCCCGTACCGACAGCACGGGCACCCCCACCGGCTCGGCGGCCGGAACCCGTCGTAGCGCACGCACCACGAACACGGTGATCAGCAGCGCGCCGAGCGCCGAACTGCCGTACTGCAGGGCCGAGAACAGCGGTCTGCCGCCCAGCTCCCGGTCGAGGACGGGGAACAGGCGTACGCCCCACCGGTCGTGGTGGGTGAACGCGTCCCAGACGACGTGGGTCAGGCCGCCGAGGACCGCGGAGACGTACCACCACGCGGCCAGTGACGGGGTCGCACGCGCGCGTGGGGCGCCGCAGCGCAACAGGGTCGCCGTCCGGGGCCGGCGGGCGCGCGGGAGCAGGGCCACCAGGGGTTCGCGCAGCAGCAGCCACAGGCCGACCGTCGCCCAGGTGATCGCGACGTCGACCGTGAAGACGCCCGGGAAGGAGTGCGTGACCTCACCGAACTCCATCGCTCCGGGGACCGCACTCGCCGCGTAGTACGTCATGTCGGGGGCGAAGGAACCCGCCACCAGCACCGCAGGCACGAGACGGCCGCGCCCTCTTCCGTCGCCGCGCACGGCGGGCAGTACGGCGGCGGCATGACTCAAGGTGAACGGCAACAGGGCGCTCCGTAGGAGACATCGGCATATGGCCAAGCGGTGAATAACGGTCACCAACGGGTGCCCGTGCAAAGCAAGTTGTCGTAGGGTCGCCTGGGTCCCCGCGCGGGGCCCGCGGACGGGCGGAGGCGGAGGACAGAAGTACACACCATCCGATTACGACCACGAGGGCAACCTGTGGGGCGGGTCGACCGTCACACCAGGCGCAGAGGCAACAGACAAGGACGGGCGCTCGGGCGTCCCTGGGAGGGGTTCACTCCATGACGGCGCATTTCGGCAGGCGGCTGCGCAAGGGTGCGGCGACGACGGCGGTGGCCGCGGCAGCGGTCGCGGCACTGTCCGCGTCCCAGGCTCCGGCGGTGACCGGCGGCCACAGAACGCTCGCCACCGGCCAGGCGACGCCCGACGGGAGCACCGACCACAGCGCCACCGGAGACTCGCCGTACTACACGGACCTCCCGCCCCTCAGCAGCCCCAACCCGAGCCCGAGCGACAGCCAGTCGCCGTCCATAGGGACCCCGGTCTCGGTGGGCGAGGCCGAGGCCGGCATCCCGGCGACCGTCCTCGACGCCTACAAGAAGGCCGAGACCGAACTCGCCGCCTCCAAGCCCGGCTGCAACCTGCCCTGGCAACTCCTCGCCGCCATCGGCAAGGTCGAGTCCGGCCAGGCCCGCGGCGGCCAGGTCGACGCGAACGGCACCACGACCTCCAAGATCCTGGGCCCCGCGCTCGACGGCAACGGCTTCGCGCTCATCAAGGACACCGACCACGGTCTGTACGACGGCAACAGCACGTACGACCAGGCCGTCGGGCCCATGCAGTTCATCCCGTCCACCTGGGCCTGGGCGGGCCGTGACGGCAACGGCGACGGGGTCAAGGACCCCAACAACGTCTACGACGCCGCCCTCGCCGCCGGCCACTACCTGTGCCGCAACGACTGGAACCTGTCGACCGACGCGGGCCTGCGCAGCGCGATCCTCAGCTACAACAACTCGACGGACTACCTGAACACGGTCCTGTCCTGGCTGGAGTACTACCGCAAGGGCACCCACTCGGTCCCGGACGGCACGGGCACCCTGCCGTCGGGCCGCAGCGACGACAACTCCGGCACCAGTCCTACGACTTCGCCCTCGCCGACGACTCCGAGCACCCCGTCGCCGAGCCCCGACCCGACTCCGAGCAAGCCGGGCAACACCACCACTCCCTCCGTGCCGTCCAGCCCGAGCCCGACGCCCACTCCCACGCCCACCGACACGGTGGCCAAGCTCGCGGACGCGGGCACGGCCAAGCTCACGGCGGTCGCGGGCGACCAGTTCAGCAAGAAGATCAGCACCAGCGCCGAGACCTCGGCCGGCAAGGCCGTCGCCAAGGTCAGGATCCGGTTCACGATCGTCGGGACCACGGACACCACCTTCACGGGCGGCGAGAAGGTCGCCACGGTCACCACCAACGCCTCCGGTGTGGCCGTCGCCCCCGCCCTCCAAGCCGGCGAGACCACCGGTGACTTCACCGTCCGCGCGACCGTCGTCGGCCGTACGATCGCCGGTCTCGACTACCCGGCCAGCGTCACGCCCCGCGTCGCCGACACCCTGGTCCGCACCAGCACCACGGCGCTGACCTGCACGCCGGGCGGCGAGTTCGCCGACCAGGTCGAGGTGAAGGCCACGGAGAACGGCGCCGTCGCCGACAAGGTCGCCGCCACCGCGACCCTCATCAAGGCCACCGACGACGCCACCGAGAACGACAAGGGCCCCTACTTCAAGGACACGGACGGCAAGACCGTACGCACCCTCACGGGCCTGGCCACGGACGCCGACGGCCTCCTCAAGCTGCCGAAGCTGTACGCCGACGACACCACCGGCACCTTCCTGCTCCGGATCACCACCACGGGCGGCGCGACCCTCACGGTCGAACTGACCGTGGCGGCGGCCGACACGTCTTCGTCCAGCCCGAGCGCCAGCGCGAGCCCGTCGGCATCGCCGAGCGCGTAGTCCGGCTGCACGACCGTAGGACGAGGGCGCCCCTCCGCTTCGGCGGGTGGGCGCCTTTGTCGTGTGTGCAACGTGTTCTCATCTCGCCCGTGCGTTGCTACGGTGCCGGACCTGACGACCTATCAGTTCCTGAATCCATTCGGTTTCTGTCTGTCGGGAGGCCGGCATGCGTGCCCTGATCGCCGCCGCGACCGGACTCGTGCTCGCGTTCGCGCTGGTCCTGACCATCACCGCGATGGGCTCACCGATGGGCAAGACCTCCCCGAAACCGCTGCTGACGACGGTGCCCGCGCACCCGTAAACGCTTGCGCAAGCGTTTGACTCCCTGGGATGGAGGCCGAGATGCGCCGCAAGGCCAGCCTGATCCTGCTCGCCCTCGCCGTGTTCTTCACGGCGCTGTCCCCGCTGCTGCGCTGGTACGCCTTCCCGCGCCTGGCCAAGATCCCGGCGAACCAGTACCAGGACATGGTCCTGGAGGCGAAGAACGCCACCCTCCTCGACTACGGCACCATGCAGGCCAAGACGGTCCCCAAGGTCACCATCGTGCAGACCCTGAAGGGCAACGTGGAGGCCGCCAAGAAGATCGACAAGACGGCGGGCCGGGACGTCGTCGTCTGGGACGGCCTGTCCTACGTCCAGGGCCCCGACGGCAAGATGGTCTCCTCCATCCCCGAGCGCTACATCTTCGACGCGCACACCCAGGACCCCGTCCACGCCACCGGCGAGATGGTCGACGGCGACCCGGTGAAACGGGACGGCATCGAGTTCAAGTGGCCGTTCCTGACCCAGAAACGGGACTACGAGTACTTCGACGCGCAGACCCGCACCACCAACCCCATCCACTACAAGGGCACCCAGAACTTCCGCGGCGTCAAGGTCTACTACTTCGAGCAGACCATCCCCTGGACCAAGGTCCCCTTCCCGAAGACGATGCCCGTGAAGGGCATCACCCCGGAGTCCGTCGCCAGGACGGGCACCACCCGCTGGTACACCACGGTCCGCAGGTTCTGGGTCGAACCCGTCACCGGAGCACCGGTCTACGGCGAGGAGCTCCACAAGGAGGAGCTGCGCGGCGGCACTCTCCTGGGCGGCCGGGACAAGGTGACGGCGTTCGCCGGCGACGTGAAGATGCGCGAGGACTACATCAAGCACACCGTCGCCCTGGTGAAGTCCAACCGCACCCTCGTCCTGCTGATGGTCTCCTACCTCCCCTGGGGCTTCCTGACCCTCGGCCTCCTCCTGCTGGCCCTCTCCCTCTACCTGGAGGCCCGCAGCAGGCGCCCCGGAGACCCCGCCCCCACCGAGGTCCACGAACCGGAACCGGTCACCGCCTGAGCCGCGCGTTGGTGAACCGCGTGGCCTCGGCGCTCGCCGGGTCCTCGGGCCACGGATGCTTCGGATACCGCCCCCGCAACTCGGCCCGCACGCCCTTGTAGCCGTCCTTCCAGAAGGACGCGAGATCGGCGGTGACGGCGGCGGGCCGCCCGGCGGGGGACAGCAGATGCACGAGCACGGGCACCCCGGCGACGGTCGGCGACTCGTGAAGTCCGAACATCTCCTGCAACTTGACGGCGAGCACGGGCTGTTCGGGATCCCCGTAGTCGATCCGGATCCTGGACCCACTCGGCACGAGGAACCGCTCCGGAGCCAACTCGTCCAACCGCCCTGCATCCCCCGAGGCCCACGGCAACAACCGCCGCAGCCCCTGCCCCGCGTCGATCCGCCCCAGATCCCCCCGCCGCCGCGCCCGCCCCAACTCCGGCTCCAGCCACTCGTCCACGCGCGCGTGGAGCGCGTCGTCGGACACATCGGGCCAAGGCTCCCCGACATTCACATGCAGGAACGCCAGCCGCTGCCGCAGCACTTGAGCATCCGCGGACCACCGCAACAGCCCGAACCCCTCCTGCCGCAACCCCTCGACAAGCGCATCCCGTACGGCAACGGCGTCGGCGTTCTTCAGAGGCCGCGCCGCCAACTCGACGGCCCCGAGCCGCTCGACGCGCCTGGCCACGACGTCTCCGCCGGCCCAGTGGACCTCGTCCACCTCGCTGAGCAGCGCCCCGGCCGCGAACCGGGCGATGTCCTCGTCGATCACGGCTCCGAGCTGCACGCGTGCGTGCCCCTTGCCGATGGGCCGGTCCGCCACGGCGACGGCGATCCATGGTGCTCCGCGAAGGGTGCTGGCTTCGCCGACTTCGGCTCGGGTGCCGGAGACGAGGAGGTAGGAACCACCGTCGGCTTTGGCGACGCGTTCGGGGTAGGCGAGGGCGGCGACGAGACCGACGAGCGAATCGTCGATTTCGACGTTCGCTTTTGCAGGAGGGGCGTGACCAGTGGGTGGGTGGGAAATCTCAGCCCCCGCGGCCCGCAGCCGCCGAACCTCCGCACGCCACCGCCCGGCATAGGCGTCCCCTCCACGTCGAGCACTCCGCAAAGCCCCGGCAAGATCATCCCCGTAAGCCCGGGGCGCCTCCTCACTGAGCAGCGCGACAACCTCGGCGCCAGCCGGACCCGAGTCCAACAGGGCCCGTCCCAGCCGGGGATGCAGCCCCAGCCGAACCAACTGCGCACCCCGAGCCGTCGCACGCCCACCCGAGTCGACGGCACCCACCGCCGCCAACACACCCTGAGCCGCCGCCATCGCCCCGGAGGGCGGCGCGTCCAGCAACGCCAGCCCCGACGCCCCAGGATCGCCCCAGCACGCCGCCTGAAGCGCGAACGCCGTCAGATCGGCCACCTTGATCTCCGGCGCCGGAAAACGCGGCAGACGGGAATCCTCGGCCTCGGCCCAGCACCGGTACACGGCCCCGGGTGCCTCACGCCCGGCCCGCCCCGCCCGCTGTCGCCCCGCCGCCTGCGACGCCCGTACCGTCGCCAACGCGCTCAGTCCGCGCGCGTGATCGACCCGCGGCTCCCGCGCCAACCCCGAGTCGACGACCACCCGTACACCGGGAATCGTCAGCGAGGACTCCGCCACGGACGTCGCGAGCACCACCCGCCGCCGCGCCCCCGGGGACAGCACCGCGTCCTGCACGGCGGCCGGTGCCCGCCCGTGCACCTGGAGCACCTCGGCCCCGCCCAGGTCGCCCAACTGCCCGGCCACGCGCGCGATCTCCCCGACCCCGGGCAGAAAACAGAGCACGTCCCCGTCCCGCTCGCCCAGCGCCCGCCGTACCGTCGACGCCATATGCGTGAGCAGCGCCGGGTCCACGCGCATGCCGTGCGGCGGCCGTACGGGACGTACCGGAGGCGTCCAGACGACCTCCACCGGGTACGCGACACCCTCCGCCTCGACCACCGGCGCATCGCCCAGCAGCCGGGCCCAGCCCTGCGCGTCGGTGGTCGCGGACGCCGCGACCAGCCGCAACTCGGGCCGCAGGGCCTCCCGTACGTCGATCAGGAAAGCGGCCACCGTGTCCGCGTCCAGGTGCCGCTCATGGCACTCGTCCAGGATCACGGCGTCGACGCCCGCCAACTCCTGGTCCCGTTGCAGCCGTTGGAGCAGCACCCCGGTCGTGACGACCTCCACGCGTGCGTGCCGTCCGACGACCCGCTCGCCGCGCACGGTGTAGCCGACGCTCTCGCCGACCTTCTCGCCCAGCAGCCACGCCATGCGCCGGGCCGCCGCCCGCGCCGCGATCCGCCGCGGCTCGGCGACGACCACCCGCCGCGTGGGCCCCTCACCGAGCAGCCCGGCCAGCGCGAGCGGCACCAGCGTCGTCTTGCCGGTGCCGGGCGGCGCGACGAGCACGGCGGTACCGCCCGCCTCCAGGGCGGCGTCGAGTCCGGGCAGGGCACTGCGGACGGGCAGCGCGTCGAGGGCGTCGTAGCGGATCACGACCCCAGTGTCGTACGCCGTGCGAAACGGCCTCTACGCGCGCGTGCCCGCGTTCCGTCAGCTCCTCGGTGGTTCTACCGGTCGCGTTCGCACACGAAGATCGTCGTCCCGGGGATCAGGTTGCCGCGCAGGGGCGACCAGCCGCCCCACTCCGCGGTGTTCCAGGACGGCCACTCCGGCTCGACCAGGTCCACCAGGCGCAGGTCCGCCGCCACGATGTCCCGGACGCGGTCGCCGATCGTCCGGTGGTGCTCCACGTAGACCGCGCTGCCGTCGTCGGCCTGCTCGACGTACGGAGTGCGGTCGAAGTACGAGGCGGAGACCGTCAGCCCCTCGGGGCCCGGCTCGTCGGGGAACGCCCAGCGGATCGGGTGCGTGGTCGAGAAGACGAACCGGCCGCCGGGCCGCAGCACCCGGCGCACCTCGCGCAGCACCAGCACCGGGTCGGCGACGAACGGCAGCGCCCCGTACGCCGAGCAGGCCAGGTCGAAGGACCCGTCCGCGAAGGGCAGCGCGCCCGCGTCGGCGCAGACCAGAGGGAACGATCCGCCGATCCGCAGCGCGTGCTGGAGCTGGCGGTGGGAGAGGTCCAGGGCGACCGGGCGGGCACCCTGGGCGGTCAGCCAGCGCGAGCACTGGGCCGCGCCGGCGCCGATCTCCAGGACGTCCTTGCCCTTCAGCTCCTCGGGCGGGCCGAGGAGCTCGGCCTCCACCTCGTCGAGGCCCTCGGGGCCCCACACGAAGCGGTCGTCGCCGAGAAAGGTGCCGTGTTCGACCTGGTAGTCGTCCGCGTTCCGGTCCCACCAGCCCCGGTTGGCCCGGGAACTCTCGGTGACGTCGGCATCACGCCGGGTGGCTTCCGGCTCGAACGCATCGGGCTCTTGGATGATCGGCTCCCTCGTCGTACTCTTCCGTCACCTCTACGGTGCGGCTGTGCCCGGCGGCGTCACTGAAGGGGTGGTTCAGGCCTGCGTGGCCTCGCGGGACACGTTTTGTGCCGGGTATGCGGCGATCCGCCCCGGGTGTGCGCCTTCGCGCATTGACCCTGCCTGGCTGCCCCCGTATGCTACAAGTTGCGCTGCGGGCCTGCGCACCTCAGACGTAGCAGGTTGCGCTCGCATCTGTATGTATGTCCCCTCGGTTTTCGAGGCGCCACCGGACACCTGGTGTTCCGGATCGGCGCTTCCTTGGCTGTCCGGCCTTCTGCAGAGCGAAGCGAAAAAGGCTCTCGGCGTGAGCAGTACCTACGACTTCAATGTCCGTACCGGAGCCCTTTCCCACATGACGAGCAGCACCGAGACCACCGCCACCACCCCGCAGGTAGCGGTCAACGACATCGGTAACGAGGAAGCCTTCCTCGCCGCGATCGACGAGACGATCAAGTACTTCAACGACGGCGACATCGTCGACGGCGTCATCGTGAAGGTCGACCGGGACGAGGTCCTGCTCGACATCGGTTACAAGACCGAAGGTGTCATCCCGAGCCGCGAGCTCTCGATCAAGCACGACGTCGACCCGAACGAGGTCGTCAAGGTCGGCGACGAGATCGAAGCCCTTGTTCTCCAGAAGGAGGACAAGGAAGGCCGCCTGATCCTCTCGAAGAAGCGCGCCCAGTACGAGCGCGCCTGGGGCACCATCGAGAAGATCAAGGAAGAGGACGGCATCGTCACCGGTACCGTCATCGAGGTCGTCAAGGGTGGACTCATCCTCGACATCGGCCTCCGTGGCTTCCTGCCGGCTTCTCTCGTCGAGATGCGCCGTGTCCGCGACCTCCAGCCCTACGTGGGCAAGGAGCTCGAAGCCAAGATCATCGAGCTGGACAAGAACCGCAACAACGTGGTCCTGTCCCGCCGTGCCTGGCTGGAGCAGACCCAGTCCGAGGTCCGCCAGACGTTCCTCACGACCCTCCAGAAGGGTCAGGTCCGCTCCGGCGTGGTTTCCTCGATCGTCAACTTCGGTGCCTTCGTGGACCTGGGTGGCGTCGACGGTCTGGTCCACGTCTCCGAGCTGTCCTGGAAGCACATCGACCACCCCTCCGAGGTTGTCGAGGTCGGCCAGGAAGTCACCGTCGAGGTCCTCGACGTCGACATGGACCGCGAGCGCGTCTCCCTGTCGCTGAAGGCGACGCAGGAAGACCCGTGGCAGCAGTTCGCCCGCACCCACCAGATCGGCCAGGTCGTGCCCGGCAAGGTCACGAAGCTGGTTCCGTTCGGTGCGTTCGTCCGCGTGGACGAGGGCATCGAGGGTCTGGTGCACATCTCCGAGCTGGCCGAGCGCCACGTGGAGATCCCGGAGCAGGTCGTCCAGGTCAACGACGAGATCTTCGTCAAGGTCATCGACATCGACCTTGAGCGTCGCCGGATCTCGCTGTCCCTGAAGCAGGCCAACGAGTCCTTCGGTGCCGACCCGGCCTCGGTCGAGTTCGACCCGACGCTCTACGGCATGGCCGCGTCGTACGACGACCAGGGCAACTACATCTACCCCGAGGGCTTCGACCCCGAGACCAACGACTGGCTCGAGGGCTACGAGACCCAGCGGGAGGCGTGGGAGCACCAGTACGCCGAGGCGCAGCAGCGGTTCGAGCAGCACCAGGCGCAGGTCATCAAGTCCCGCGAGGCCGACGCCCAGGCGGCGGCCGAGGGTGTCGACACCCCGGGTGCGGCTCCGGCCGCGGCCGGTGGCGGCGGCGGTTCGTACTCCTCCGAGGGTGCGGACACCTCCGGTGCGCTGGCGTCGGACGAGGCGCTTGCTGCGCTGCGCGAGAAGCTGGCGGGTGGGCAGAGCTGAACGCCCACTGAGCAGTAGCTCTTGATTGAGGGGCCGTACCTTTCGGGGTGCGGCCCCTCGGTTGTGTTTCGGCTTGCGGCCGGTGGGGGTTGATCGCGCAGTTCCCCGCGCCCCTAGAGGGCGCGTTTCCTCGGCCTTGCAGAAACGTGCGGGATACATCCGTAACTGCCGTGCCGTAACCGGCTGTTGGGACCCTGCCTCGGTCATTCATGATCGGAGAAGGGGAGCCGGACAATGGCAAGGAACCAGAGCCGACGTGCATTTCTGCGGAACGTGGGTCTCACCGGTGGCGCGGGCACGATGTTCGCCACCATGGGAGCCCTCGGGCTCGCCCCCACCGCGCAGGCCGCCCAGCGGGAGCAGCCCTTCCGCGCCCTGAGTGCCGGGGACTTCCACCTCACCGGACGCGGTGCGGCGAAGGTCGTCATCGTCGGCGGTGGCATCGCCGGGCTGACCACGGCGTACGAACTGGGCAAGGCCGGCTACGACTGTACGATCCTGGAGGCCAGGGACCGTACCGGCGGCCGTAACTTCACCGCCCGCGGCGGCGACACCACGACCGACCTCTACGGCAACCGGCAGACCGCCCGCTTCGCCGACGGCCACTACATGAACTGCGGCCCCGCGCGGATCCCGCAGTGGATGGTCACCCTCGACTACTGCCGTGAACTCGGCGTCCCCATCGAGGTGTTCACCAACGTCAACGCGGACGCGTACATCTACAACGAGTCCACCGGCATGACCAAGCCCGAGCGCTACCGCACCGCCAAGGCCGATGTCTACGGCTATGTCTCGGAGTTGCTCGCCAAGGCCACCGACAAGGGCGCTCTGGACAAGGAGTTGACCGCCACCGACCAGGAGAGGCTCGTCGAGTTCCTCAAGGGCTGGGGAGAGCTCGGGGACACGCTGGACTACAAGGGCGGTGACTTCCGCGGGTACTCGACCGTTCCGGCCGCCGCGGGTACCCCTGGTGTGCTGCTGGGGGACGTGCCCACCGCCTCCGAGGTCTTCGCCAGCGGTGTCGGACGCTACTTCTCCTTCGAATTCGGCTTCGACCAGGCCATGCTGATGTTCCAGCCGGTCGGCGGCATGGACCAGATACCGAAGGCCCTCACCCGGGCGATCGGCGCCCATCGCATCCGTACCGGGGCGGTCGTCTCGAAAATCACCGACAAGGGGAGTGGCGTTTCCGTCACTTACACCCAGGGCGGCCGGACGAAGGTGGTCGACGCCGACTACTGCGTCGGCGCCCTGCCGCCCAACATCCTCGCCAAGATCCCGCACAACCTCGGCGCCGGCGTCCAGACCGCGCTGGAGGCGATCACCCCGTCGTCCGCCGCGAAGATCGGCCTGGAGTACAAGTCCCGTTGGTGGGAGCTCGATCACCGGATCTACGGCGGTATCACCGAGACCGACCAGGACGTCACCCACATCTGGCACCCTTCGTACGGCTTCCACGGTGAGCGGGGTGTCCTGATCGGGTACTACAACTACGACGACAACGCGGACTCCTACGCGAAGCTCACCCCCAAGGGGCGCGAAGAGCGGGCGGTGGCCGCAGGCGTGAAGATCTACGGGGAGAAGTACCGCACCGAACTGGCATCGTCCTTCTCCCACCACTGGCGTCAGACGCCCCACCTGGAGGCCGCGTGGCACGACACCCCCGGTGGCCCCGACGACGTCCGCTACAAGCCGCTCAACGACCCCACCGGACGCGTCTACTTCGCCGGCGACTGGCTCACCTACACCGACGCCTGGCAGCACGGCGCGTTCTCCTCCGCCCGCAAGGCCGTGACCGCACTCCACGCGCGCGTGCTGTCCTCGTGACGTGGACACTCTCCCGGTGACACACGGGAGCGGCGCATGAAAAGCCCGTAAGAGGTGCCTGATCAGGGGCATGGGCGGGAATGCCCATGCCCTGGAGGGCGTTGTGCAGTACGAACACGAGGAGGAGCGGTCACTGTGCTTGATCCGCAGGGTTTGTACGCATGGGAGCCGAAGGGCCTGGCAGTCGTCGACATGGCGCTCGCACAGGAGTCGGCCGGTCTTGTCATGCTCTACCACTTCGACGGATACATCGACGCGGGCGAGACAGGCGACCAGATCGTCGAACGTCTGCTCGATACGTTGCCCCACCAGCTCGTCGCCACCTTCGACCACGACCGGCTCGTCGACTACCGAGCCCGCCGCCCGCTGCTCACCTTCAAGCGGGACCGGTGGACCGACTACGAGGAGCCCACCCTCGACGTACGGCTGGTCCAGGACGCCACCGGAGCGCCCTTCCTGCTGCTCTCCGGCCCCGAGCCGGACGTGGAGTGGGAGCGCTTCGCCGCGGCCGTCCAGCAGATCGTGGAGCGGCTCGGCGTCCGCCTGTCCGTGAACTTCCACGGCATCCCCATGGGCGTCCCGCACACCCGGCCCGTCGGCGTCACCCCGCACGGCAACCGCAACGACCTCGTCCCCGGGCACCGCAGCCCCTTCGACGAGGCGCAGGTCCCCGGCAGTGCCGAGGCGCTCGTCGAGTACCGCCTCATGGAGGCCGGTCACGACGTCCTGGGCGTCGCCGCGCACGTCCCGCACTACATCGCCCGGTCCCCGTACCCGGACGCGGCCCTGACCGTCCTGGAGGCCATCACGGCGGGCACCGGACTGGTCCTCCCGGGCATCGCGCACTCCCTGCGCACCGAGGCCCACCGCACCCAGACCGAGATCGACCGCCAGATCCAGGAGGGCGACGAGGAGCTCGTGGCGCTCGTCCAGGGCCTGGAGCACCAGTACGACGCCGCCGCGGGCGCCGAGAGCCGCGGCAACATGCTCGCCGAGCCGGTCGACATCCCGTCCGCGGACGAGATCGGGCAGGAGTTCGAGCGCTTCCTGGCGGAGCGCGAGGGCGACAACTAGGGCGAGGACGGCAACGGAGCGGTTGCCGACGGTCGCCGCGTGCCCTGTCAGTGACAGGCCGTAGGCTTCGGTTCATGCTGAAGGTCGGCCTCACCGGGGGCATCGGTGCCGGTAAGAGTGAAGTGTCGCGACTGCTCGTGGGGTACGGCGCCGTGCTGATCGACGCCGACCGCATCGCGCGCGAGGTCGTCGCGCCTGGAACTCCCGGGCTCGCGGCGGTCGTCGAGGCCTTCGGGGAGGACGTGCTCGCCGAGGACGGCGGACTGGACCGGCCGAAGCTGGGCTCCATCGTCTTCGCCGACCCCGAGAAGCTGGCCGTCCTCAACGAGATCGTGCACCCCCTGGTCGGCAGGCGCTCCCGCGAGCTCGAAACGGCCGCGGCCGACGACTCCGTAGTGATCCACGACGTCCCCCTCCTCGCCGAGAACGCCCTCGCCGCGCTGTACGACCTGGTGATCGTCGTCGACGCGAGCCCCGAGACCCAGCTCGACCGGCTGGTCCGGCTGCGGGGCATGACCGAGGACGACGCACGCGCGCGTATGGCCGCCCAGGCGACGCGCGAGAAGCGGCTCGCCATCGCGGACATCGTCATCGACAACGACGTACCCCTGGAGGCGCTGGAGCGGCGCGTACGGGACGTATGGGCCGAACTCGTGCGCAGGGCGCATGCGCCCCAGCAGCCCCCTCAGGAATAGCGGCCCTTTCTCCGGGCGTTGAAACGTCCGAGTGAGGGAAGGACTTTGCCGTGCCCGAGAACAGCGGAACGACCGGACGTACTCCGGAGACGCATGTCATCGACTTCCGTGCCGCCGAGCAGTTGCTCGACGCGCGGGACCCGCGGGGCGCGGTGAAGCTGCTCGACCGCGTCATCGACGCGCACCCGGAGAACACCGCCGCGCGGCTGCTGCGCGCGCGTGCCTTCTTCGCGGCCGCGCAACTGCGCCCAGCCGAGCTGGAGTTCACCATCGTCCTGGAGCGCGAGCCGGACAACGCCTTCGCGCACTTCGCGCTCGCCCGCACCTACGAGCGACAGGGCCGCGCGGACCAGGCCAAACGCCACTTCAGGCTGGCCGCCGCGCTCGACCCGAAACCGCAGTACCTGAAGGCGGCCCGCTTCGACGGGTAGGCGTGCTCCTGGAGACGCATACCTGTAGGCGTGCACCTGTGAGGGCATGCCCACGGGGGCACGCTTCCGCCGGTCAGGGGTGGCGGTGCTCCGGTGGTCGGTACGGCGGGATGTCCGGGCCCGGCTGGTAGTGCGGGCCCTGGCGCATGTGTCTGAGGATCATGGTCATGTCGATCGTGACGATCAGCCACAGCACCGCGCAGGCCGCCGCCCACCCGGGGCGACCGGCGATCGCGAACGCGACCGTGCCGAAGATCGTCCAGACCAGCCCCCACACGCTCAGCCAGAACCGCGTCCGTAGCGGACTGCGCGCGGTCGTGGGCTCACTGCCTGTACGCATCAGGATCACTACTCCTCCTTGCAACGTACTCTTCGGCTCGGACGTTCTCCACAGGGCTCCACAGGGAGGGGAAGCGCATCGTGCTGCCGGACGCCGACGAACTGCCCGAGGTCCTGCTCGACCTCGCCGTACCCCATGAGGACATCAACGAACTGGTGCGACTGCACCGGGTGTTGGCGCGGGACACCGACGCGATGCGACTCCTGGAGGAGTGCGTCGGCGAACTGGTCAAGGACATCGGGGAGCACGGCCACTGGACCCGGCTCACCGAGCTGCTCCTGGCCCGGCTGCCCGAGGCCCCGCCCGAGATCGGCGCCTGTTTCTCCGTCTACGTGTTCGTCGCCGCACTGCCCTCCACGCGCGCGTACCACCGCGAACGCGGCGTCCCCGCCGACGTCTCCCGGCGCACCCTCGCCGACCTGGGACGCAACATCGCGGTGCACCACAGACGGTTCGGCGGGGCAGGGCTGCCGTTCCCGCAGTGGCTCGTCCCGCACTTCCGCGGCGAGCTGTACCAGCTGGGACGGCTACAGTTCGAGCGGTCGCGGCTCGGTGAGCGCAGCGCGCAGGCGCTCACGGCGGCCGGGCTGGACGCGGTGCGGGGGGCGCCCTGCCTGAACCTGCACATCCCCGACTTCTCCGGGCCGCTCACCCCGGCCGCGTGCGACCGCTCGCTGGAACTGGCCCGCGCGTTCTTCGCCCGGCACTTCCCCGAGGAGCGCCACGAGGTCGCGACCTGCCACTCCTGGCTGCTCGACCCGCAGTTGAAGCGGTGCCTCTCCGCCGACTCCAACATCGTCCGCTTCCAGGAACGGTTCCTAGTGATCCGCGAGGACACGGAGCCGGCCGACACCGAGCCCGTCCAGTTCGTCTTCGGGCATCCCGATCTGCCGGTGGAGAGCCTGCCGCGGGGTACGTCGGTGGAGCGGGCCGTCGGGGACCATCTGCGGGAGGGCGGGCACTGGTACATCGGGCACGGGTGGTTTCCGCTCTGATCCAGGCTCGGCTCCGACCTCCAACAGCTGCCAACAGTTGCCTGCCTGAAGGGAATTGACTCGTACGGGTGAACCAGTGCGAGTCGGGAACGGACGTGCGGACGCGGACCGTTGGACGGGCATGCGAATCGAAATGCGTGAGGGGTACGAGGGGACAGGACCCGGGGCGATCACTCCGGACGGCTGCGCGGTCGAGCTGTACTCTCGGCTGTCGATCGGCCAGGAGCCGGACATCATCGCCGCGGCCGTGCCGGCGGGCGCGCGCATCCTGGAGCTGGGCAGCGGGGTGGGACGGATGACCCACCCCCTCCTGGAGCGCGGGTTTACTGTCACGGCGGTCGACGAGTCCGCCGAGATGCTGGAGCGGGTCAAGGGCGCGCGCACGATATGCAGCCCGATCGAGAACCTCGATCTGGGCGAGACCTTCGACGTGGTGATGCTCGCGTCGTTCCTGGTGCACGCCGGGGACATCGAGGTGCGGCGCGGACTGCTGCGGACCTGCGTCCGGCATGTCGCGCCCGGCGGCTGCGTGCTGATCCAGCGGGAGGGCGAGGACTACCACACGAACCTGCCGCGCGAGCGGATCGACCCCAGTGGCTTCACCGTGCGGATGGTGTCGGCGGAGCCGGTCGGGGACGGGGTCGACTCGGTGCGTGCGGAGTATGTGTTTCCGGACGCGGTCTGGACCCAGACGTTCCTGTCCCGGCCGTTGACGAGGGACCAGTTCGAGGAGGCGCTGGCGGAGGCGGGACTGAAGGTGGACAGCTATCTGACACCGGACCGGATATGGGTGAGGGCGGTGGCGGTGGCGGTGGCAGAGGGAGACGAAGAGGCAGAGGCAGCGGATTAGCCGAGGAAATCGGGTGCGGCGGCGATGAGTTCGAGGACGAGAGCCGGTCTACCCCTGTGACAGCAACACGGACCGCTTCCCAGCGCTCCCACCGCTTCCCACAGGAGAACCTCATGTCCGAGACCACCGCTTCCGTAGCCTCCGCCGCGTCCGCCAACTCCCTGGCCCCCGCGTCCGCGACCACCCGCGGTCGCCGTGCCCGGATCGCGCTGCGCGCCCTCCAAGTGCTGCTCGCCCTGTTCTACGGCGTCGCGAGCGCGCTGCCCAAGCTGATTGCGAACTCCTCGGCCGTGGAGTCCTTCGACAAGATCGGCTGGGGCAGCGGGGCCATGTACACGATCGGCGCGCTCGAACTGGCCGGTGCTGTCGGGCTGTTGGTCCCGCTGCTGCAGTCGGTGGCGGCGACGGCGCTCAGCGCGCTGATGGTGGGTGCGTTCGTCGTGCAGATGACCGCGTTCCACGGTGAGAACGCGGCGACACCGCTCATCCTGATCATCCCGCTGGCCCTGATCGCCTGGGCACGGCGGGGGCAGAACGCGGAGCTGCTGCGAGTGGTACGACGACGGGCGTGATCCGTGCGATACGGCTGGCGGCGACGGCTGTGCGTGCCTATGGCTGTCGCTGAGCACGGGGTGACGGTGGCGTCCGGTGGGCCGAGGGGCCCGGGCCGGATGTCACCGTTGCGTGTCGTGGTCCCGGGGGATATCGGGAGCGGTGGTGCCGGAGCTGGGACCAGTTGTCATCTTTGCGGGTCGCGACGGGTACCGCGACGCGCGTCGCGGCGGGTGTCCCGGTCCCGGTGAGTATCGGGAGCGGCGGCGGGGTCGAGGCCGGCGCCGGGGATGCCGCGCAGGCGTTCAAGGTCGCGGCGGTCGCGTTTGGTGGGGCGGCCGGTGCCGCGGTCGCGGATGCCGGCCGGGGCGACGGCCTCGCGGGGCGGGGGCGGCGGGGAGTTGTCCACGTAGCACTGGACGGCGACCGGAGGGCCGACCCGTTTGCGGATGACCTGCTTCACGATGACGACACGCTCGTGGCCCTCGTGCCGGAGGCGCACCTCGTCGCCGACGTGGACGGAGTGGGCGGGCTTCACCCGCTCACCGTTGACACGGACGTGGCCGCCCTTGCAGGCGGCGGCACCCATGGAACGGGTCTTGACCAGACGGACCGACCAGATCCAACTGTCGACGCGGACGCTCTCACCGTTGACCGGACTGGCGGCCTTGGCGGCGGCCACGGCGTCGCTCTGCGCCTCAGCGGCAGGGTTCTGGGGCGCGTCGGAGTTCCGGCTCGTCGTGGTCGCGCCGGTTCCTTGGTCGCCGTGGGTCTCGTCCGCGCCCTCTGAAGCCATGCCTCGACTTTAGTACCCCGGGGTGGGCGCCTCCGGCGGGTTTCGGCCGCCGACCTGAGGGGGCTCCCTCGCGGCCCGCGTCCCAGGAGGCGCGGGCGCGGCTTTCGCGATCCTCACCCGAGCCCGCACGGTGAGGGCACATACGGTGGCCGCATGAACCTGTCCGACCTCGATCACCGGATCGCCGGCTGCCGGGCCTGCCCCCGCCTGGTCGCCTGGCGGGAGGAGGTCGCCCGCACCAAACGCGCCGCCTTCGCCGACTGGACGTACTGGGGCCGCCCGGTGCCCGGCTTCGGCCCCGCCGACGCGTCGCTCCTGATCATCGGACTCGCCCCGGCCGCGCACGGCGCCAACCGCACCGGCCGCATGTTCACCGGCGACCGCTCCGGGGACGTCCTGTACGAGGCCCTCTACGACATCGGCCTCGCCTCGCAGCCGACCGCCGTGAGCGCCGACGACGGCCTGGAGCTGTACGGCGTGCGCA
Source organism: Streptomyces sp. NPDC048504 (assembly GCF_043200035.1). Classification (NCBI taxonomy): domain Bacteria; kingdom Bacillati; phylum Actinomycetota; class Actinomycetes; order Kitasatosporales; family Streptomycetaceae; genus Streptomyces; species Streptomyces sp. NPDC048504. The sequence continues at coordinate 212,131 of NZ_JBICXA010000003.1, read as the reverse complement.
TCACCTCACCGGTGCGCTGCGCCCCGCCCGCCAACAAGCCCACCCCCGAGGAACGCGACACCTGCCGTTCCTGGCTCGTCGAGGAACTCACCCTGCTGCGGCCGACGTTGAGGGCCGTGGTCGTCCTCGGCGCCTTCGGCTGGCAGGCGGCGCTGCCGGCGTTCGCGGCGGCGGGGTGGCAAGTCCCGCGCCCACGGCCCGCGTTCGGGCACGGGACACAGGTCTCCCTCGACGGACTCGACCTTTTCGGCTGCTTCCACGTCAGCCAGCGCAACACCTTCACCGGCAAACTCACCCCCGCGATGCTGCGGGACGTCCTGAGTACGGCGGCCGGGGCGGCTGGGCTGCCGACCGCGCCGTAGCGAGGCCGGGGACGCCGGGACCGTAGCGAGGTTAGGGTCGCAGGATGGGCCTGTATCCGGAGATCGAACCGTACGACCACGGCATGCTCGACGTCGGCGACGGCAACCACGTCTACTGGGAGACCTGCGGCAACCCGCACGGCAAGCCCGCGGTCGTGCTGCACGGCGGCCCGGGGTCGGGCTGTTCCCCTTACCCCCGGCGGTACTTCGACCCCGCCGTGTACCGGATCGTGCTGCTCGACCAGCGCGGGTGCGGACGTTCGACGCCGCACGCGAGTGCGTACGACACCGACATGAGCGTGAACACGACGGCCCACCTCATCGCCGATCTGGAGCTGCTGCGGCGGGAGTTGGGGATCGAACGGTGGCTGGTGTGGGGCGCGTCGTGGGGGTCGGTGCTCGGGCTGCGATACGCGCAGACGCATCCGGGTGTGGTGTCGGAGCTGGTGCTGACCTGTGTCGCCACCGGGTCCGATCCCGAAGTCGCCCTGCTGACCAGGGGGCTTGGGAAGCTCTTCCCGGGGGCGTTCGCGGCGTTCGTCTCCGGACTCCCCGCCGAGGAGCGCGAAGGGAACCTCGCCGCCGCCTACAACCGGCTCATCGAGTCGCCCGACCGGGCGGTGCGGGAGCGGGCCGCACGCGCCTGGACGGACTGGGAGACGGCGATCGTCCCGGCGCCGCCGCGCTCCGAAAAGCGGTACGAGGACCCGGAGTTCAGGATGTGCTTCGCGCGGACCGTCACGCACTACTTCGGCAACGACCACTTCCTCGGAGAAGGAAATGAGGAGGGCGTCGTGCTGCGGGAAGCGCCCCTCCTCAAGGACATCCCCGGCACCCTCGTCCAGGGCAGCCTCGACCTCGGCAACCTCCTCGGTGTCGTCTGGCGGCTCCATCACGCCTGGCCCGGCAGCGAGTTGGTGATCGTGGACGAAGCCGGGCACAACGCGAGCGCGCCCGGCGTCGCGGAGGCGCTGGTGGCGGCGACGGACAAGTACGCCCGCCGCTAGCCCAGTTGGTCAGCCGACGCGCGCCGCGGCCACCGGTCGGGCCGTCACGTCGTAAGTCCCGGTGCTCTTCGACGAGTTGACGCTCCACCGGTACCGCGAGAACTCGCCCGTGGTGTCGGAGGCGTAGAACATCATGTGGCCGATGCCGACGCCCTGGAGGTTCTCGCCGGTGACGTTGCCGACCATGCGGGTGTCCGGATACTTGGGGTAGTTGGTCAGGGCGTAGACGCCGTGCGGGTCGGAGGTGCAGTCGACGATCTCGACGGCGTACTGGGTCTCGCCGGTGAAGTCGGCGGTGCCGCTGAAGACGCCCTCGACCTCGCGGACCATGACGATGTGGCCGGTGTTGTCGGGGTCGCTGCCCTTGTAGTCGACGGCGATGATGTCGCCCGGCTGGAGGTCGGCGACCTTGCGGACGCGCTGGAAGCGGGGGCCGGCGGTGCCGTTCAGGAACGCCGCGCAGTAGTCGGCGGCCTCCGGGACCTTCTCCTGGAAGTACTGGAGGAAGTAGTCGTCGCTCGCCCAGCCGTAGGTGTGCTTGAGGACGCCGGTGACGAAGGACGCGCAGCGGGCGCGGGCCACCCAGCTCGCCGGGTCGTCGGGCGTACCCCAGGTGAGGGTGGCGCCCGGGTCCGTCCGATAGACGTTGTTCAGGCGGGCCGTACGGCCGCTGACCAGGGCGATCTCGTCGGCCGTCAGGGCGCGGCCGTACGCCCGTATGTCGTCGATCGCGCCCTTGAACCGGTTGACGGGCGCGCCGTCGAAGCGGGCCCGGCCTAGGGAGAAGCCGGAGGCCGCGGCCCAGGACAGGGTGGTGGTCGCGGCGCTGCCCTGCGGCTGCCCGTCGACGTACAGCCGGATCTGCGTGCCGTCCCAGACGCCGGCGAGGTGGGTCCAGACGCCGAGGGCCGCCGGTGACGTCGCGACGGCCGACACCTTGCTGCTCTGGTCCTCGCTGCGGACCTTGAAGGCCCAGGTGGAGACGGTGTTGTCGTACTGGAGGAGGAAGCGGCTGGTGGTCGTCCCGTCCTGGCTCACCGCCGTGTACATGGTCGCCGGGTCGGCGTCGCTCGCCAGGCGGACCCACGCCGAGACGGTGAAGGGAAGTGTCGTGTCCAGGACGGAGTCGGTGGTCGCGTACGCCCCGGACGTCCCGTCGAGACTCAGCTCGCCGCCCGCCCGCAGTGCCGTCCAAGTCGCGCCGGAGCCGAGCGTGACGGGGTGCTCGTGGCCGGAACGGTCGGTACCCGAGCCGTCCAGCGCCCAGTGCCCCACCAGTCCACTTGTCAGATACCCGGCCGCCAACAGCCGCTGATATCCCACCAGTTGCTCGGCCTGCGCCAGATGTGGTGTGCCGACCGGCGTGAACGGAGTGTCCAGCGCCACGTCCGCCACGGCCACCCCCGCCCCCTGCGCCACGCCGACGCCCACGAAGGCGGCGGCTCCGCCCAACAGGCCACGTCTGCTGACCATGTTCTCTCCCCTTGCCTACGGCTGCGCGTCCCCGAACAGATGCCGGACCGTGGAACGATAGTTGGTCCGCACGTGGGCCAGTGCGTGCGCGCGGGCGCGGGCCGGGTCGCCGGATGCGATCGCCTCGTACAACTCGCGGTGTTCCACGAGGAGTTGAGGCCACTCCTCGTTCCGTCGGGTCATCCAGCGCAGTCGGCCGGCGACCGGTTCCAGGGCGGCGGTCAGCTGCGTGTTGCCCGCTATCGCCACGATGCTGTCGTGCAGGCGGCTGTTGATGTCGGTGATCACCTCGGCGTCCCCGGCCTCGGTCGCGGCGGCCGCGCGGTCGAGGAGTTCCTCCACCTCGGCCAGTTCCTCCGGTGTCGCGCGGGACGCGGCGAGCCCGGCCGCGTAGACCTCCAGAGCCTCGCGCAGTTCGAAGAGTTCCCGCACGTCGTTCGGGGTGAGACGGCGTACGACCGTGCGGCGCGGAGTCTCGAAGTGGACGAACCCTTCGGCGACCAGCGCGCGGATCGCCTCGCGGACCGGCACCCGGGAGACGCCGAACCGCTCGGCGAGCTCGCGCTCGACCAGCCGGTCGCCCGGTCCGAGGCGGCCCGCGATGATCTCCTGGCGCAGGTTCGCCAGGACGCGCTCGCGGACCGCGCCCAGGGGTTCGATCTTCGTCATGGAGCTCATGGAGCAATCTTCTCCGACTCCGGGGGTCTTTTACCGAGCGTTAACAATCGTGACATCGGTCGGAATGCTTGACGGCGGGACCATGACCGCAGTTTGGTATACCAAACGGTCGCCGCCCTCCGTCCCCTTGCCCTGGAGGCCCCGTGTCCCTCGCCGACAGTGCCGAAGCCACCGGCACACCAGCGTTCGTCCCCGACCCCCGGCTCACCAACGAAGACCTCGCTCCCGCCGACAAGCGGAACTGGAAGGTCTTCGACCTCTTCGCCATGTGGATGTCCGACGTCCACAACCTCGGCAACTACACGTTCGCCGCGGGCCTGTTGGTCCTCGGCATGAACGTCTGGCAGGTCTTCACCTCCCTGCTCGTCGGCTTCGTGCTCATCTACGTCGGCATGAACTGGATGGGGAGGATCGGGCAGGCCCACGGCGTCCCGTTCCCGGTCGTCAGCCGCATCAGCTTCGGCGTGTGGGGCGCGAACATCCCGGCCCTCATCCGGGCCGTGATCGCCATCATGTGGTACGGCATCCAGACCTACCTCGCGTCCGTCGCCGTCAACGTGATGCTGCTGGCCGCGTGGCCGGGCCTGGAATCCTGGACTCACCACTCCTTCCTGGGACTTGACGCCCTCGGCTGGGTCTCCTTCGTGTCGCTGTGGCTGATCCAGGCGGTGATCATCAGTCAGGGCATGGAATCCGTACGGAAGTTCCAGGACTTCTGCGGCCCGGCGATCTGGCTGGTGATGATCGCGCTGGCCATCTGGGTGCTGGCGAAGGCCGGTTGGTCGATCTCCCTCACCTCGACCCCGCACCCGGTCTCGTTCGGCGAGCAGTGGCGGCAGTGGTTCGGCGCGATCGGGCTGATCCTCGCGACCTACGGCACGCTGATGCTCAACTTCTGCGACTTCTCCCGCTTCGCGCCGGACTACAAGACCGTCCGCCGCGGCAACTTCTGGGGCCTGCCCATCAACTCCACGGCGTTCGTGGTCGTTTCGGTGATCGTGACGGCCGGTTCGCTGGAGGTCTGGGGCCAAGCCATCACGGATCCGGCGGAGTTGGTCGCCAAGGTCGGCAACACCTGGGTGATGGTGCTGGGCGCGTTCACGTTCGCCGTCGCCACCATGGGCGTCAACATCGTCGCCAACTTCGTCTCACCGGCGTACGACCTGGCCAACGTCTGGCCGCAGAAGATCACCTTCAAGATCGGCGGCATGATCAGCACGGTCGCCGCGCTGGTCGTCACCCCGTGGAACCTCTTCTCCAACCCGACGGTCGTCAACTACTTCCTCGGCGGCCTCGGCGCCTTCCTGGGCCCGCTGTTCGGCGTGATCATGGTCGACTACTACTGGGTGAAGCGCGGCCGGGTCGACGTACAGGAACTCTTCGACGCGACCCCCGGCTCCCGCTACTACTACCGGAAGGGCGTCAACCCCAAGGCCCTGTGGGCGTTCCTGCCCTCGGCGGCGGTCGCGGCGGTGCTCGCGCTGGTGAAGACGTTCAGCGACGTGGCCCCGTACTCGTGGTTCATCGGTACGGCACTGGGCGCGGGCCTGTACGTACTGATCTGCCGCACCGACCGAGCCGCCGCCGAGCCCGCTCCCGAGCCGCTGGAGGTCTGACCAGCGTGCGCATCGTCGTCACCAACTGCAACACCACGCAGGAGATGACCGAGGAGATCGTACGAGGTGCCCGGGCCGCGGCAGGCCCGGGCACCACCGTGACCGGCCTGACCCCGGCGTGGGGCCCCGAGTCCGCGGAGGGCTGGCTCGACAGTTACCTCTCGGCGGCGGCCGTCATGGACCTGCTCCGGACGTACGAGGGCCCCGCGTACGACGCCGTCGTCATGGCCGGCTTCGGGGAGCACGGGCGGGAAGGCGTGCGGGAGTTGGTGGACGTACCGGTCGTCGACATCACCGAGGCGGCCGCCCACCTGGCCTGTCTGCTGGGCCGCCGCTACGGCGTCGTCACCACGCTGGAACGGTCCTGCGGCCAGATCGAGGACAGCCTGGAGCTGGCGGGGGTGGGCCGGAACTGCGCGGGGGTGGTGGGGACGGGGCTGAGCGTCCTCGACCTCGGCGACGACGACGCCCGCACGGAGGCGGCGTTCCTCGCGGCCGCGGAACGGGTGTGCGCGGCGGGGGCCGAGGTGTTGGTGCTGGGGTGTGCCGGGATGACGGGGTTGCAGCGGGTGGTGGGGGAGAAGCTGGGGTTGCCGGTGGTGGACGGGGTCGGGGCGGCGGTGAAGCTTGCTGAGTCGCTGGTGGGGTTGGGACTGAGGACGAGCAGGACGGGGAGTTTCGCGAGGCCGGTGGTGAAGAGGAGGGGGTGGGGGCGGGGGTGCTGAGGGGGTGTGGGGTGGTCCGGGGTGTGGAGGCAGGGTTTCTGAGTGCGCGGTTGGTCGGGGCTGCTGGGTCGAGTTCAGAGTGCGGGTGCGTGGGGGTTGCTCGCGCAGTTCCTCGCGCCCCTAAAAGCCGCTGCCCCACCGCCTCTGACCGACCCGCGCCCTGAAGGCCGGACCAGCCGAGGCGTTTTTAAGGGGCGCGGGGAACTGCGCGACCAGCCACGACGGCGCTGCAGCCGCGCAACGACAGATCCCGGCACCCCCTATCGCGCCGTACCCCTCGCCGCACCGCACCCCCGTAGGGGTGATCTTCCCCCGCCCTACCAGGTCACGCACCGGACCAACCCCGAGCGCCCCGCAAACTCCGGGAAGGACAAGCCGCCGCCCAGCCACCCCGCGCGGCAGGAACGGAGCCACGTTGCCCACCCCGGTACGCCGAGCCCTCCTCGTCACCCTCCTGGCAGGACTCTGCTGCGCCGGGGCGACACGCGACGTACCGGAACCGTTCTGGACCGCCCCCGACTCCCGAGCCGCACAGCAGGCAGCCGCCTGGCGCGAGGCCGGCCGGACAGCCGACGCCACGCTGATGGACCGCATCGCCGCCAGACCCGAGGCCGAGTGGCTCAACGGACCCGACCCTGGCCCGGTCGTCCGCGCCCGCACCACCGCCGCCGCCCAGGCCGGCCGCGTCGCCGTACTCGTCGCGTACTACATCCCGAACCGGGACTGCGGCCAGTACTCCCTCGGCGGCGCCCCCACCGCGGCGGCCTACCGCACCTGGATCGACGAGTTCGCGACCGCCCTCGGCGACCGGGGCGCCTACGTGATCGTCGAACCGGACGCGGTCGCCCAGGTGGTCGCCGGCTGCACCCGGGTCATGCCGAGCGAACGCTACGCACTGCTCGCCCACGCCGTGGACCGCCTCAAACGCCAACCGCACACCCACGTCTACGTCGACGCGGGCAACTCCAGCTGGATCCCCGAGGCCCGGCGACTGGTCGCCGCGCTCAAGGCGTCCGGGGTCGCCCGAGCCGACGGCGTCGCCCTGAACGTCTCCAACTACCAGACGAACAACGCGAGTTCGACGTACGGCGACCAACTCTCCAAAGACCTCGCCGGCAAGCACTACGTCATCGACACCAGCCGCAACGGCAACGGCCCCTACACCGGCACCGACGCGTGGTGCAATCCACCCGGCCGCGCCCTCGGCACCCCGCCGACGACCCGCACGGACAACCCGCTCCTCGACGCCTACCTGTGGATCAAACGCCCCGGCGAGTCCGACGGCACCTGCCGAGGCGGCCCGGCGGCAGGCCAGTGGTGGCCGGCGAACGCCCTCGAACTGGCCAGCAACGCCCGCCCCTGACTCACGACTTGTGGCCCACGGCTCGTGGCCTACGGCTCTTGGCTTACGGCTTGGGCTCCCACACATACCGCACGTCCGGCTCGCGCTCCTCGTTGGTGCTGCCGTCCGTGAACTCGACGGCGACGAAGCCGTGCCGCTCGTAGAACCGGTGGGCGGGCTTGTTCACCTGGAACGTCCACAGGTGCAGCCCCTCCGGACTCCGCTCCTTCGCGAGCCCGACGAACCGGTCCCCGAGCCCCCGCCCGCGCCAGGCAGGTTCGAGATACAGCTGCGACACCTCATCCCCGTTGATCACCATCAGCCCCACGATCCCACCGCCGTCCCCCGCGTCGGCCACCCAGATCTCCCGCAACGGCACGACGACGTCCCGGAAGTAGTCCCGCACGTCGTCGGCGGACCGCGGACTCACGACGGTCGGCAGCGCGGCGGCGAACGAACGCAGCCACACATCGGCGGCGGGGCGCGCATCCGGTGCGGTCGCCCGCCGCAGCGTGACGACGACCTCGGAATCGGGGTTCACGACTGGGCCACCTCGTCATCTGCCGGCGCTTCTTCCGGTACGACGGCAGTCGCCGTGATCTCCACGAGTTGCCCGGTGTACCCGAGGCAGGCCACGCCGACGAGCGTGGACGAATGCGGCCCCGCGCTGAGCCCGGACGCCTCGACCACCTCCCACACGGCGGACAACACCGAGGGCTCGCTGCTCACGACGTACACGTCCGTCGCGACGACATGCCCCAAGTCGCTCCCGACCGCCCGCAGTTGCTCCCCGAGATTCACCACCACCTGCTCGGCCTGCCGCACCGCGTCCCCCACGCCGACCACCTTGCCGTCGATGTCGAGCGGAACCGCCCCGGCGAGAAAGGCGAGCTTCGTACCGGCTTCGACGACGGTGGCGTGCGAGTAGGTGGGCGGCGGGAAGAGCGCGGGGACGGTGACGCGTTCGAGCACGGGGTCTCCCAGAAATCGGTCGATCGGGCACCGGCGGCCGGCAGTTGGCGGTCGGCGGTCGGGGCGGTGCGGGCGTCAGCCGATCACATGGACGAGGCTCCCGCATCCCAATTTCCGCCGGACAGTCGGCGTTCGCACTCCTGCGCAAGAGACGGGTACGCCTCGGTGATGGCCGCATGGATCCGCCGCCGGAGCAACGCCTCCGCAGTAGCCCGCCCGGCACTCCCGTGCAGCCCGTTCAGCAACTCGCCGTAACGAGCCAGCCGGTGCAGCAGATAGTCGACCTTCCACCGGTCGAGCACGACGACACCCTCCGGTGGCAGCTCCCGCCGCTCGTACGCCCGCTCCTCGTCCCGCCGTTCGCGATGCTCGACCGCAAGCGTCGCCAACCTGTGCGGAGCCAGCCGCGGCACGTCGATCGGCTCGGCCGCGATCCGCGCCAGCACCTCCCGCCGCCTGCGCCGGGCGGCGACCCGCGCTGCGGCCGGCCTCCGCGCGGCGGCCGCCGAAACGGCCCGGAACTCCTCGCTCCGTTCAGCGTCCTCGACCCGCTCGACGCAGTACAGCCAGATCTGCGGCGCCGCCCGGGAATGCGGATTTACCCGCAACAGATCGGGTTCACCGAGCAGTTGACGCACCATCCCGGCCGTCCATCCCCGAGCGCGCAACCCGGCGGCCGAGAGATGCGTACGAGTGGCATGCGCGTCGCCGCCACCCTCCGCGTCCCGCCCCTGCTCCTGTCCCTGCTCGTTTCCCTGCTCGCTCTCATGCGTCTCGTGCGCTGCCATCGACCGCTCCCCCGTGGTGACTCTCAGTGACCACTCCAGTGAAGCGCGCACCACTGACAATCGACCCGACGGCCTTACGCGGCGAGAGTGACCTCAGGCCCCGGAGGCGTCAGGAGGGTTCGGAGTGTCAGGACCTGTTTGAACCGCCGGGGGGGGGTGCCCCGATTCGCCCTTGTCGTCGCGTCCTCGGGAGTGCGCGGTGCGGGCAGGTCGATGAGGTCGCCGACCTCGGCCACCTCCTGCAAGGTCCGCGCCAATGACCTCAGCACGCCCCGCACCTCCGCGATCGCACCGCGCAGCGCGTCCGCGTGCTCCCACTCCCGCTCCCACGCCACCGGATCGCGCCCTTCGGGCCGCTGGGACTCGTAGGCGGCGAGGCGGGGATGCCAGGTCGCGAGGAGAGGGCGCAGGACGCGGTTGAGGACGGTGACCGCGAGGACGGCGAAGCTGACGTGACCAGGGGGTACGGGCGGGGCGATCTGGGGCCCGTGGCGGTGGAGGATGTCCCGGGTGGTGCCGAAGAACGTGTAGAACGAGGACAGCGCCTCGCGCAGGAAGCCCTCGTCGGCGGCGAGTTCCTCGACCGACACGCGGGTGACGAGCTGCAGGTACAGCTCCCAGGCCGCGCTTCGTTCCGCGTCGGCGGGTTCCCAGGTGCCGGAGATCTCGCCGACGAACGGGATCGTCAGTCTGGCCGTGATCTGTGACGGACCGCCCGGACCCCGCCGCCTGCGCTGCCTGTGTCTCATGATCGCCCTCCCCGGTACCCACAGTAGGGTAAGCCGTCGTGTGGGATGTCTTCCTCAGCTACAGCCGCGGTGACGTGGAACGGGTCCGACCGCTCGCGCAGATGCTGCGCGACGGCGGCCTTGAGGTGTTCACCGACGAGACCGGGGTCGCCTCCTTCGCCGGCATCAGCGACACCATCCGACGCGAACTGGCCCGCTCCAAGGCGCTGCTGGCCTACTACTCCACCGGCTACCCCGAACGCGAGGCATGCCAGTGGGAGTTGACCACGGCCTATCTGGCGGGCCTGGGGGAGGGCGATCCGCGCGGCCGCGTCATGGTCGTCAACCCCGAGCCGGCCTCCGGCCACATCCACCCCGTCGAACTCCGCGACGCCCGGCACGCCTCGGCCGACGACCCCACCGCCCTGGTGGCCGACGTACGCGAGCACATCGCCCGCCTCGACGGCCCGATGGCCATCCAGGAACGTGCCGTCCGACGCTGGCTGTTGGGCTCCCCGGAGCCGCGCCTCGACTTCCTGGGCCGCCTCTCCGAACTCTGGCAGGTGCACTCAGCCCTGCACGCCCACTCCGCGCCCCTCGTCACCGGCCGTGACGCCCCGCGCGCCGTACAGATCCGCGGCATGTCCGGCATCGGCAAGTCGGCGCTCGCCCAGGAGTACGCACTCCGCTTCGAGGCGGCCTACCCGGGCGGTGTGTTCTGGGTCAGCGGGCAGTCCTACGACGACTCCGTGCGGGCCCTTTCCGACTCCGCCGCCGCTGGCCTCGGTGCCGACGGACCGTTCCTGTGGATCGTCGACTCCGTCCCCGCCGACCGGCTCAGCGCCCGCGACATCGCCGCGATGGCGGCGCCCCATCCACTCGGCCGCACCGTCTTCACCCTGCGCAGCCGTGCCTACGCCGGAATCGGCACCCCCGTAGACCTGGAACCGCTCGACGCCCTCCACGCGCGCGTGCTCGTCGGCGGTGACGAGGCACTGGCCGAGGCGGTCGAGGGGCATCCGCTCGCCCTCGGACTTCTGGGGCGTGCGATCCGGGCCGGGCATCGGCCGCGCGAGCTGTACGACCGGCTGCACGCGCGCGGGGGTTCGCTTCTCGACACGCTCGCCGGGACGGACGTCACGGGTGCTCTCGTACGGGACGTGGACACGGCCGAGGCCGCCGACGTCCTGCGCTGCGCAGCCGTACTGCACCCGTTGCCGCTGACGGTGGAGGACGCGGAACGTGTGCTCGCCGCCGTCGACCGGGTGCCCAGGGCTGTCGCCGCGCGGCGGGCCGGGAACGGCGTCTCCGAACTGCGCGTGCGCAGCCTGCTGGCACCGGTGGCCGACGGCGGCTGGCGGCTCCACCCGGTCACCCTGCACGCGTGGCACCACCACGACCCGGCGCCCGCCCGCACCGAGTCCCTGCGGCACGCGGCCCTGCGGACCCTGTGCGGCCGCCGCGACCCGGTTACGCTGGCCTTCCCCGGCAGCCGGAGGGAGGCACCCATGGCAGCACCCAGTGAGTCGGAGCGGATGGCCGCCTTCGATATCCAGGTCGAACTGGTCACCCGCATCGGGGTGCAGGAACTGGCACCGGGCACGGGCAGTCTGCGCGAGGCGCTGGCGTCCCTGAAGTCACTGATCGACTTCACGCGCGGGACGCTGCACACGTACAGCGTCGGCCTCGAACGCGGCTCCGGCGCCCCGACCGTCCAGAGCCTCGCCTACACCCTCATCAACGACACCATCCGCCCCTTCACCAGCACCTGGCACCCCCGCCTCGCCGCCTACGAAGCGCGCTGCCCGGCGGACACGGCCCCCTTGGACCACGAGGCCGCCTGGCCACAGGCCGAGCCGATGCGCACCGAACTGACCGCCCTGCGCGAGCCGTTGCTGCGCATCGCGGAGGCGCTGGGCGGTATCTCGGGAGCGGACTTCGGGATGGCGGCGACGGGCTGAGTGCCTGTGCGACAGCGTGTGGGGTCAGGTTGAGGGGCGCGCATCAACGCGTGGCGCCCGGCGCGTCCCCTGCGTACGCTTCCGGCGATTCCCGTCCCCGGACGACCAGTTGGAGCCGAAGCCGTGCCCACGCCCGCTGACGACGCGGGCTGCTCGACACCACCGCCGACCGCCTCGCCACGGGCCGTAGCCCTCGGCGGCTCCCGCGCCCAGGGCACCCATCGCTCCGGCGCCGTGCACTATCGCGATCTCGACGTGGTGGAACGGGAGTTGGCGGAGGCGGAGGAAGGGCGGTTCCGGGTGGAGCCGTTGCTGTTCCATCTCGCCGGGATTCCCAGCTACTTGGTCGTCGCCGAGCGCCGGCACGGCACCGCCGACGCCACCCTCGCGTACGCGCGGTCCAACCACGCCCCGAAGGGGCGGCTCACCGAGGTCGCCGGTGCGGTCGCCGTGGCCGCCGCGCAGGCCGGGCACGGGGTGCTGGCGGAGCGGGGGGAGTGGATGACGAACTAGAAGCGGTTGCTGGAGCGGGCCGGGCTGCGGGCGGTCGACGGGATCGTGGCCGGGCTGTGCCCCGAACCGGCTGTGCTCGATCGCGGGGTTTCCGACGTGGGGGCGCTGTTCTCGGCGTTGCGTTCATAAAGAAAGCGGCTTTGCGGCCAACCTTCACATCGCCGAAATGCGCACGGCCCGTTCCGCACAAGGTCGCGAACTACCGTGGACACCACGGCTACCACCCCAGCCGCCCGCACCAGCTTCAGCACCCGCTCCAGCTACCGCCCCGGCCACCGTCGCCCGAAGGCACACCCCGCCCTCGTCAAGACAGGAGCCCTGTGTCCCGTCGTACCGACGCGTTCTCCCTTCCGCCCTGGCTCGCCCACACGCTCCGTGCCCAGCGCGGACCGGTTCCCTGGAGCGCGGTCACGCGAGGGGCGCTGGCCGCCGGGCCGCTGCTGATGGCAGCCGTGCTGGTCGGGCGTACGTCCCTCGGGGTGCTGGCCGCGCTCGGGGCGATGCTCGCCGGGATCAACGACCGGCCCGGGAGCCGGCGGGCCTCCGTCAAGCGACTCGGGGGCCCCGCGCTGGCCGGAGCTGCCGGTCTGCTGATCGGGACGTACACCGGGGCGCATGTCGGGGCTGTCGTGCTGACGCTGCTCTTCACCGGCATCGGGCTGGTCGCCGGTGGGTTCAGCGCCATCGGGCCCGTCGCGTCGGGCGCGGGTACGCAACTCCTCGTCGCCTCCGCCATCGGTGCCGGGATGCCGCTGCCCGAACCGGGGTGGCAGCGGGCCCTCGCCTTCCTCGCCGGGGCCGCCTGGCTGGTCCTGCTGCGGCTGGCGCTGCCCACGCCCGGGGCCATCGCCGGTGACTACCGGTTCGACGGCGAGCGGCACGCCGTAGCCGCCGTGTACGACGCGATCGCCGCGCTGCTCGACGCCAGCGGTGGGCCGGAGGCGACGGGGCGGCGCGCCGCGCTGACCGCCGCGCTCGATCACGCGCAGGACGCCCTTGCAGGGCCGCGGCTGCGGCGGTACGCCAGTTCGGCGGCCGAGCGGCGGCTGCACGGGCAGTACGCCGCCGCGCTGCCGCTCGCCGAGGCCGCGACCGCGATCGCCTGGGCCGGGGAAGCGGTTTCGGCACGGGCAGGGGAAGGGCCGCGTCGGCTCGCCGCCGCCGTGCGCGACAACGCGCCCACCGGGCCGCTGCCCGCGCCCAACCGTTCCGCGCCCGCGCTGCGCGCCCTCGACGACGCGCTGCTGCAGGCCGCCGACGCCTTCGACCAGGCGGAGGGGAGCGATCTGCACACGCGTCGGCGTACGCCAACTGATGTGCTCCGTAAGGCCTTTGGGGCCGGAGGGCGGGAGTACGGGCTGCGGGTGGCTCTGTGCTTCGGGGCCAGTGTCGCCGTCGCGCAGGCGTTGCACCAGGCCCGCTGGTACGGGCAGCACGAGCACTGGTACTGGCTGCCCGCCACCGCCGTCTTCCTCGTCAAGCCCGACCTCGGACCGCTCGCCTCGCGGGCGCTCAGCCGGGCGGCGGGGACCGTGCTGGGGGCGCTCCTCTTCGCCGGGTTCGCCGCCGTGCTGCCCCGGCCCGAAGGGCTTGTCGCGCTCGTGGCGCTCAGCGGTGCGCTCATTCCCGTCGCCACCCGGCACTTCGCCGCGCAGACCGCGGTCGTCACCGTTCTCGTGCTCTCCCTCGTGATGGTCGGCGGGGAGCCGCAGGCCTCCGCCGGCCGGATCGGGGAGACGCTGCTGGCCTGCGCGATCGTGCTGATCGTCGGGCATCTGCCGATGCCGGGGAAGCGCGGCGCGGGCGTACGCGCCCGGCTCGCGGCCGCGGGCGCCGCCGCACACGCCTACCTCGTGCACGTCCTGAGCGAGTCCGACGACCGAGCCGAGCGCTGGACCCTGCGCCGCGAGGCCTACCGCACGCTCGCCGAGGCCCGCGGCGCCATCGCCGTCTCGGCCGCCGAACTCCCCGCCCTCGCCCGGCACACGGAGGGCACGGACGAGGTCGCCGCCGTCCTCGAACGGCTCGTGGACACGACGACCGCCTGCGCCGTCCATCTCGACGACACGGGACGGCTCACGTCTCGCCACATCGAGCAACTCACCGAGCTGCTGGAGGAGTTCGAGCGGGGACGGGGGCGCGTCGGGCTGCGCGCCATCGAACTCACCATCGCCGTCTAGCCAGTTCGCCCCTACGGGCCGTACAGGGGGCTACTCCACCCGCACCCACACCGGGGCGTGGTCCGACCCCGGCGCCTCCCGCCGCTCCGCCGGATCCGGTCCCACCGACGGGAGTTGAGGCGCTCCCTCACCCGGCAGTCCCGTCCCCGCCACCGTCACCCGGTGGACCAGGTGATGGCTGAGCAGGATGTGGTCGATCAGCTCGCGGCGCCCGGAGTTGATCCGGGAGTAGCGCTGGTCGGCCGGGATGAGCGGCGCCACGTCCCACAGGCGGACCGCGTCGCCCCGGTCGGGCCGGTCGTAGCCCGGCGTGCCGATCTCCGAACCCGGCGGGCCGAGCAGGATCTGGGTGGTCGCGGCCTGCACCTCGTCGTTCATGTCACCGAGGACCGCCACGTCCCGGGTACCGCCCTCACCGGCGAGCAGTTCGTCGGCCAGCGCGCGCAGGGTCGCCGCCTCAGCGGCCCGGCGGTAGAGGGCGTAGGCGCCGTAGCGCGCCCGTTCGCCCTCGTCGTGCGGGAAGAAACGGTTGCCCGGATAGGTCAGCAGCTTCGACTTGAGGTGGGCGACCGCCACCGTCAGCGGGCCGGTCGCCGTCGTGACCTCCACCGCCAGGAAACCCCGGCCCACCCCCGGTTCCTCGGCGCCCGAGTCGTCCGCCTGCACCGGGCGCAGGTGGGCCGGGAACGTGTTCGTGTCGGCGACGACCCGCGGCTGCGTACGGCTGAGGAAGCCGACCCGGATGCCCCGGACGTCCGGGTGCGCGGAGGTGGCGGTGTGCCACTCGCCGTCCAGCATCCCGGCCAGGTCGTCGAGCGCGGCCGGGTCACCGACCTCCTGGACGCCGAGCAGTACCGGGTCCAGTTCCGTGATCACGGCGGCGAGGGAGGCGAGCTTCGTCTCGTAGGTGGCCTTGTCCTGGGGGCCGGACGGGCCGCCGGGGCGGAACAGGTTCTCCAGATTCCAGGTGCCGAGGAGCATGCGGGGCCCCTTCCAGAAGCCTTGGTCGTGCGCCATGAGCCTTGGTCGTGAGGCAAGCGTGCTGGTCCGGGACGGCTCGCGACAGCGCCACGCCGGGATGCGCGGTTCGGCTCACGCGGGGCGAGGACGGCGTCGTACGTTGGGAGAGTGAGTGACTCTCCTGCCGATCTCCTCATTACCGGCTGCACCGTTCTCGTCCACGACGACCAGGAGCGCATCGGCTTCGAGCGGGACGCGGCGATCGTCGTACGGGACGGGCTCGTCGAGTCGGTGACGAGCGCGGCGGACATGGTCGGCCTCGCCGCCGTCGAACGCGTCGACGCACGCGGCCAGGCCGCCCTGCCGGGGCTGATCAACTGCCACACCCACGCCCCGATGGTCGCGCTGCGCGGGCTCGCCGAGGACCTCCCCACGGAGGAGTGGTTCAACGACGTCGTCTGGCCAGTCGAGTCCAACCTCACTGAGAAAGACGTGGAGTTGGGGACGCGGCTCGCCTGCGCCGAGATGATCCGCGCCGGGGTCACCTGCTTCGCCGACCACTACTTCTCCATGGACACGGTCGCCGCCGTGGTCACCGAGTGCGGGATCCGCGCCCATCTCGGCGAGGCCTACTTCTCCTCCCAGGGTCCTCAAGGCCGGGAGAAATCACTGGAGTTCGCGCTACGGCACCGGGGCACCGCCGACGGCCGCATCACCACCGCCCTCGCCCCGCACGCCCCCTACACGGTGACCGACGCAGACCTGGCCGCCACCGCCGAACTCGCCCTGGAACACGGCCTCCCCGTGCACATCCACGCCGCCGAGAACCGCGACCAGACCGACACCAGCCTCTCCCGCCACGGCATCACCCCCATCGAAGTCCTCGACCGCGCGGGCCTGTTGGCCACCGACCTGCTCATCGCCCACGGCACCGGCATCATCGACCGCGACCTCCCGGTCCTGGAGCGCGCGAGCGGCCGTACGGCGGTCGCCACCGCGCCCCGGGGATACCTCAAGTTCGCCTGGCCGGACACCACTCCGATCCGCGCCCTGCGCGCCATCGGCATCCCGGTCGGACTCGCCACGGACGGCGCCGCCTCCAACAACTCCCTCGACGTGTGGGAGTCGATGGCGCTCACGGCGCTGATCCAGAAGTCGACCGAAGGCGATCCGCGGTGGCTGACGTCCCGTCAAGCCCTGCATCACGCAACCCTCCAGAGTGCGCGGGCGGTCGGGCTGGGTGACTCGATCGGGTGCATCGCGCCGGGACGCCGGGCCGACATCATCCTCGTCGACCTCACCGGGCCGCACACGCGGCCCGTGCACGATCTCGCCGCCACCCTCGTGCACAGCGCCCGTTCCTCCGATATCCGGACCACGATCGTCGACGGCCGGGTTCTCATGCGTGACCGCGAGCTGCTCACGCTCGATGTGCCCGCTGTCGTACGGGAGTTGGAGGACCGTCTGCCCGCCCTGGTCGACCGGAGTCATGGCCGGCGCATCCAGGAATACGACACCTGAGCCGCGCCTCTAGGCTGGCCCCATGGATCTCGCGGACGGCCTTCTCGACCACCCGTACGACGTGTACCGGCGCCTGCGCGACAGCGCCCCCGTGCACCGCATCGCCGGCCCCGACGGCACCCCCGCCTGGCTCGTCACCCGGTACGACGACGTGCGGGCGGCGCTGGCCGACCCGCGGCTCTCGCTGGACAAGAGGCATGCCACGGCCGGGACCTACAAGGGGTTCTCGCTGCCGCCCGCGCTCGACGCGAACCTCCTCAACATGGACCCGCCGGACCACACCCGCATCCGGCGCCTGGTCGGCCGCGCGTTCACCCCGCGCCGAACGGAGCAGCTCCGCAAGCCCATTCGACGCACCGCCGACCAACTCCTCGACGCGCTGGGGGAGGAGGGCGACACCGACCTCATCGCCTCCTATGCGGCCCCCCTCCCCATCACCGTCATCTGCGACCTGCTCGGCGTGCCCGACCGGCACCGGCGTGACTTCCGGGTGTGGACCGACACCCTCGTGGCGCCCGCCCCCGGGACACCGCCCGAGGCCGGCAAGCACGCGGTCGTCGCGATGCTCGGCTTTTTCACCCAACTCCTCGCCGACAAACGGGAAGAGCCCGGTGACGATCTTCTTTCCGACCTGATCGCCGTGCGCGACGAGGGCGACCGGCTCAGCGAGGACGAGCTGATGTCCCTCGCCTTCCTCATCCTCTTCGCCGGGTACGAGAACACCGTCCAGCTCATCGGCAACTCCGTGCTCGCCCTGCTGCAACACCCCGAGCAGCTGGCCGCGTTGCGCGCTGAACCCGCCCAACTCCCCGCCGCCGTAGAAGAGTTCCTGCGTTATGAAGGGCCCGCGCTGCTCGCCATCCGGCGTTTCCCCGTCGAGGACGTCACCATCGGCGGGGTCACCATCCCCGCCGGCGAGACGGTCTGGGTGTCCGCGTCCGCCGCGAACCGTGACCCGGACCGCTTCCCCGGGCCCGACCGGCTCGACCTCTCCCGCGACACCTCCGGGCATCTCGCGCTCGGCCACGGCATCCACTACTGCCTGGGCGCGCCGCTGGCCCGCGCCGAGACGGAGATCGCGCTGGCCGCGCTGCTGGAGCGGTTCCCGCGGCTGGAGTTGGGGGAGGGCGAGGTGCGGTGGCGGCCTTCGCTGCGCGCCCGGGGGCTGCTCGCGCTTCCGGTGTCGTACGGGACGAAGTCCCTCTGAACATCCCCCGACCCTCTGAAGATCTCTCCAAGAAACTTTCCCACGCGGCGATGAGTTCCGGTCCTCCCTCCGGTCCACCCCTCAACGGACCGTTGTCACAGGAGGGCCCCCATGTCGCTTCCGGAGATCGTCTCGCGCGCGCAGTGGCGCGCGGCGCGCGAGGAACTGCTGGTCAAGGAGAAGGCGGCCACGCGCGCGCGTGACGCGCTCAACGCCGAGCGGCGCCGGTTGCCCATGGTGGAGATCGACAAGGAGTACCTCTTCGAGGGCGGCGACGGGAAGGCCACCCTGCTCGACCTCTTCGAGGGGCGCGGCCAACTCGTCGTCTACCACTTCATGTTCGCGCCCGAGTGGGACGCGGGCTGCCGCAGCTGCTCGGCGTTCCTCGACCAGATCGGGCACCTGGCCCATCTGAAGGTGCGCGGCACGACGTTCGCCGCCGTGTCGAGGGCGCCGTACACGAAGATCCTGCCGTTCAAGGCGCGGATGGGGTGGACGCTGCCCTGGTACTCGTCCTTCGGCGGCGACTTCAACTGGGACTTCGACGTCACGCTCGTCGGGGACGGGGAACCCGTCGAGCGGCCGGGCGTCAGCTGCTTCCTGCGGGACCGCGACCGGGTGTTCCACACCTACTCGACCTATGAGCGCGGGCTCGACGGGCTCGGCTCGACCACCACCTTCCTGGATCTGACCGCGCTGGGGCGGCAGGAGGAGTGGGAGGAGCCCAAGGGGCGCGCGTCGGCGCTCGGGGCGCCTGCGGGAAGTGAGCGCGTCCGCTATCACGACGAATACGAGGATTGACACGGACGGTGACGAGGGATTGACGCGGGCCGTGTGCGGAAGGAGTGTGCGGCCGGGTGTCGACTATGTCTCAGTACCGTCACTTCGCGAGCCGTTCACCGTACTGTCGGCGTTTAACTCTATGAGGCTTCACGAAGCTCTCCGAGTTTCAGCACGACAGGGAGGTACAGGGTGAACGGGCGAACGGTGCTTGAGCGTTTTCCCGCCGGCGGGCCGCGTGGCTCGTGGCCGGCGGAGGAGTTCGCGCAGGCGCGCCGTCTGGAGGGCCTGCAGGCTGAGGTCGTCATGGACATCGCGACCGACGCGTTCCTGGTGGTCGTGCGCAGCGGCGACGTCGTGGACGCCGCCGCCTGAGAGGTCAGCCCGCCTTCGGGGCGGGCACCTTCGCCGTGAACTGGTCCGCCTGGAGCGCGTACAGCTCCGCGTACACACCGCCGCTCGCGAGCAGTTCGTCGGGCGTCCCGGACTCCACCAACCGCCCCTGATCGAGGACGTGCACCAGATCCGCGTGGCGTACGGACGCCAGCCGGTGCGTGATCAGCACGACCGTCTGCCCGGTGCCGGCCAGCGCGCGGATCTTCTCGAATACCTCCAGCTCGGCCCGGGCGTCGAGGGCCGCCGTCGGCTCGTCCACGATCAGGATGCGGCCCCTCCGGTACGCGGCCCGGGCGATCCCGAGCCGCTGCCACTGACCGCCCGACAGCTCGTGCCCGCCGCTGAAGTTGCGGGCCAGCAGGGTGTCCAGGCCGCGCGGCAGATCCGCGATCACGTCCTGCGCACCGGCCTCGGCGACAGCATCGGTCAGCCGCTCCTCGGTGAGCGGCGCCGCGGACCGCCCGACGGCCACGTTGACACGGGCGGTGAACGGCCACCGCTTGAAGTTCTGCGCCACCATCGCGATCCGGTCGGCCAGTTGCTGCCGGTCCGCGCCAGCCGCGTCGACGCCGTCCCACAGGATCCGGCCCCGGTCCGGCCGGTACAGCCCGGCCAGCAGCTTCACCAGGGTCGTCTTGCCGGAGCCGTTCTCACCGACCAGCGCGATGATCCGGCCGAGCGGGAGGGCGAGGGAGACATCGTCGAGTGCGGGGTGGGTGGCCTCGCCCGGATAGTTGAACGTGACGTTCTCGAAGCGGATCTCCCGCGGCTCCTCGGGCAGCGCCGTCCCGCCGACCGGGATCGCCCACTCGGTCGCCTCCCGGTACAGCTTCTGCAGATCGCCCACGAACAGGGCCTCCTCGTGCAGCTGGTTCACCGCCAGGACGAGCGTGTCGAGGCTCGCGGAACCGGTGCGGATCGCGATCACCGCCGTACCCGCCACCGAGAGCGCCATCGCCCCCGACAGCAGCAGCCCGCCCAGCGTCGCGTACGTCGCCGCCGTCGCGAGGCCCGTCCAGGTCGCCGCGATCAGCCCCGTACGGGCCGTGAGCCGGGCCAGCCGGGCCTGTTCCGCCTCCGCGCTCTCCGACATCTCGTGGAAGTGGTGCAGCAGGAACGGCCCGACGCCGTGCACCCGGATCTCCGGGGCCGCCTCCGGCTCGGTGAGCAGCGAACCGATGAGACGGCCGGCCCGGACGTGCTGCACCCAGGTGTGGAACGACTCGTAGTGGCGCCGCGCGTTCGTCAGCGCGCCCCACGCGCTGGGCAGCGTCATCGTCGCCAGCAGCGGCAGCAGCGCCGGATGCAGCACGGTCAGCACGCCCGCCGCCGCGATCAGCGAGATCAGCGCGTTCATGACGTTCGTCGCGTACGAGATCATGTTTCGGGCCGACACGGCGCCGTACTGCGCGGTGTCCAGCAGCTTGTGGAACGCGTGGTCCTCGATCGCGGCCAGTTCCACGGCCGCCGCCCGCTCCAGGTACAGCTCGGTGGCGACCCGCTCCACCTTCGGCTCAAGACGCCCGGTCGCGTACGTCGACGCGGCCCGCAGCAGCGCGCCCACCAGCATCACCGCGGCCATCGTGACCAGCGCGGGGACGGCACCGCGCAGCCGGTCCTCGATGGGACCGCCGGTGATCAGCCGCCCCAGCACGCTGTTGACCGCGAGCAGACTCACCGCCCGGGTGGCGCCCCGGCACGCCTCGGCGGCCAGCACGACCCGCGCGGCCCGCGGGTCGGCCTGCCACGCCAGCCGGAAACTCGACCTCAGCATCGCCGGCAACCGCGTCACCATGGACCGGAAGCTCAGCTCCAGGAACGCGTCGCCGTGCTGACTCCACCCCGTGTCGTACCGCAAGGGCCCACCGAACAGCAGCTGCTCCGACGCGGACGGCTCCCCTGGCCCCGAGTCACCCTTCCTCCCCACCGCCGACCTCCCCCGATCGTGCACGAACGGCCACTATCGCGGGGTGGGAGGGGTGCGGGGGAGAGCGCGGGAGGGAGGGCCGAGGACGCGCGGGCGTACGCCGGGAAGGCAGGGGGGCTGGGGTTCTGTTGATGCGCGGCGCAGCCACGTGGGCGGGCGCATCGCGCCCGAAAGGGGCGCGGGGCTGTGTCGATGTGCGGCTCTGCCACGTGGGCGGGCGAGCGCATAGCGCCCGAAGGGGCGCGGGGCTGTATCGATGTGCGGCTCCGCCGCGTGGGCGGGCGGGCGCATAGCGCCCGAAGGGGCGCGGGGAACTGCGCGACCAGCCCCCACTGGCCCGCAGACAAAACTCCACCGAACCCGCAGGGAAACCCCCCCGCCGGACCCGCAGGGAAACCCCCACCGGACCCGCGGACAAATCCGCTCAACCCGCGGAGCGCTACGCGCTGATAGGCCGCGACCAAGAAGGAGTCGCCCCCGTAACCCGGCACACCGCCAGGTACAACGGAATCGGCGGCGTATACGGCAGCTTGCCGTCAGGCTTGTGGATGAGACCGGGCGCGCGAGGCGAGTCGGGAACCAGCGCCCCCGTGGTGTATCGCGCCGGCGCAGGCCAGTCCAGCGCGTAATCGGAGTCGGACGGAACGATCCACCACCAGTGCGCCTCATCGGCGTAGACACAGCCGACGCGCGGCAGGCGGGGCAGAACCAGCGGCCCGAAACGCGCGGGCACGGCCACGGCGTCACAGCCGAGCGGCGCCGTCATCCCCTCCGGGACGGCCAGGCGCTGGGGCGTACCCGGCCCGTGCAGCGCACGCCCCAGACGGACCAGCGTGTCGAGACTGAGCACCTGGCCGGGACGAGACCCGCCGCTCACACCCATTCGACCCCCGTACCGAAGTCCCCGAAGCTACGGGAATCCCCGAGCCCGCGGGAATCCACGAACCCGCCCGATTCCCCGGTCTCCGCGGAGTCCGGGAGGTCGCCGGCGTCCTGGTGTCCCCGGCCCCTGAAGAGACCGGTGGTCTCCTGACCGAGGCCCCCGAAGTGGCCCGCGCCCTCCCGGCCCCGCGTACCGGAGCCGGCCCCACCACGAGCAGGGCCGCCTCCGGTTTCGTGCTCCCGGCCCCCGAAGCCGCCGAGGTCCAGACCTCCGAAGTCGCCGGCACCCCCATGCCCGCTGCCGGAGGCACCCCCATGCCCCCGCCCCGGAAATACGCCCAGATCCTCGAAGGCCCCGAAGTGTGCCGTCGCCTCGTCCTCGTCGCCCGAACCGCCCGACGGACCCGGCTTGGGTCGTGCGCCCCAACCCAGGTCGTTGCGCGGTACGGAACTGTCGTGGCCGGGGGCCGGGTGGTGGCCGTGCGCCGGGTCCGCCTGCCGCGGCAGGTCGGCCCAGACCAGCAGGCCGGGTCCGTGTTCCTGTGCGCCCCAGGCCCGGCAGAGCCCGTCGATGAGAAGCAGTCCCCTCCCGTGCTCCTCATCCGGCCGCTGCGGGGACGGATGAGGCTCGCCGGGAGCGCAGCCTTCGTCGTGGACGGCTATCCGCACCAGGTCGTCGCCATCGTGCAGCTCGCAGACTATGTGGCTGCTCGCGGTGTGCACGATCGCGTTGGTGACCAGCTCGGAGACGACCAGTACCGCCGTGTCGCAGGTGTCCTCGCACACGGACCAGCCGGACAGCCGGGCCCGCGTCAGGCGTCTCGCCTGGGCCGGGGAACCTGGATGGGCGGCCAGCTCGAACCGGAACCGGCGCTCGGCAGCGGCCCCACCAGGGACGGCTCCCGGAGCAGTACCGAGACCGAGGCGGCCTGCGGCGGCGTCTGTTCCTAAGGGCGCGGACGGAATCACGCTTGCCACTATCGCCCCGCCGTGAACACTTGGCAAGTGTCACTATGAAAAATGCAGAGTGCTGTATGACGCTCTGCACGGTCGTGGCACACTGCTCGCAACAGAAAGTCGCGCGGCGCCAGTTGGGATCTCCGGAGGTCTGTCCCGATCTTCGAATGAGTCTTCGAATGGCGCCGCAGGGCTGTCAGGATTCGGTTCGCCGGGATCGTTACGGCGGGCCGGGACCGGTTCGTCGGGTCGGGAGAACCCTTTCGCCGAGCTGTACGGACGCATGCGCTGTCAGTACTCAACCCATTACGCAGCACTTGACTCGTCACTTACTCGGTACTCGGTACTCAGCACTCATTCGTGGAGGTGGAGCGTGAGCGAGCCGCGGTCCGCACCGACGGTCGGCCAGGTCGTCCTCGGCCGGCGCCTGCTGGACCTGCGGGAACGCGCGGGGCTCAAGCGCGAGGAGGCCGCCCGCGTCCTCCGTGTCGCCCCCGCCACGGTCCGCCGCATGGAGATGGCGGAGGTCTCTCTCAAGATCCCCTACCTCCAGCTCCTCCTGAAGTCCTACGGCGTCTCCGACGAGGAGGCCGAGGCCTTCGTCCAGCTCGCCGAGGACGCCAACCGGCCCGGCTGGTGGCAGCGCTTCCACGACATCCTGCCCGGCTGGTTCTCGATGCACGTCAGCCTGGAGGGCGCGGCCGCGCTCATCCGGTCGTACGAACCGCACTTCGTGCCCGGTCTGATGCAGACCGAGGAGTACGCGCGCGGAGTGCTGAAGTCCGGAGCCATCGGCCAGACCGATCCCGACGACATCGAGCGCCATGTCGCGCTGCGCATGCAGCGCCAGGACCTGCTCACCCGTCCCGACGCGCCCCGCTTCTGGGTCGTCATGGACGAGACCGCCCTGCGCCGCCCGGTCGGCGGCCCGGAGGTGATGCGTGCCCAGATCGACAAACTGCTCGACGCCACGAAGCTGCCCAACGTGACCCTGCAGGTCGCCCCGTTCTCCTCGGGGCCGCACCCGGGCACGTACGGGCCCTTCGTGCTGTTCCGATTTGCCATGTCCGAACTGCCGGACATGGTCTACAGCGAGTACCTGACCGGCGCCGTCTATCTGGACGCGCGCGAAGAGGTGGCGACCCACCTTGAGGTCATGGACCGCATGGCGGCGCAGGCCGCTACGGCACATCGCACGAAGGAGATCCTCAAGGATCTCCGCAAGGAGCTGTGAATGGATCGCATCAAGCCGCGTATGAGCGTCTACAACGGTATGCCCGCGCGGGACTTGGGAAGCGAAGGCTGGCACAAGCCGTGGAGCGGCGGCAACGGCGGCAACTGCCTGGAGGCGATGAAGCTGGCCGACGGCCGGATCGCCGTCCGTCAGTCCACCGACCCGGACGGGCCGGCCCTGATCTACACGACCGACGAGATGACGGCCTTCATCGAGGGGGCGAAAGCGGGCGAGGCGGATTTCTTGCTGTCCTGAGCCGACCACCTGTGCTGAATGCTTTTTCCTTACCGAACCTCCTTATTTTGGTACCGACTTGATCACATGTTGCTTTAAGAGCTTATGGAGCACGCCATGACCGTGCGGCCCACCGACAGGATCGACAAGACCGTCGAGATCGACACCAGCAGGCCTCACCCCGCCCGCATGTACGACTGGTACCTCGGCGGCAGGGACAACTACCCCGTCGACGTGGAGATGGGCCGCCAGATGCTCGCCCTCGATCCGAGGGTGCCGGTCATGGCACGTGTCAACCGCGCGTTCATGCACCGGGCCACCCGCTGGCTCACCGAGCACGGCGTACGGCAGTTCCTGGACATCGGCACGGGCATCCCGACCGAGCCGAACCTGCACCAGGTCGCGCAGGCCGTCGCGCCCGAGGCACGTGTCGTCTACTGCGACAACGACCCGGTCGTGCCGGCCCATTCGGCGGCCCTGCTGCGCGGCACACCCGAGGGCGCCACCGCGTATCTGCAGGCCGACGTGCGCGAGCCCGACACCGTCCTCGAGGGCGCGCGAGCGGTCCTCGACCTCACCCGGCCCGTCGCCCTGTCCCTCGTCGCGCTGCTGCACTTCGTCTCCGACGAGGACGGCGCGCACGAGCTGGTCGACGGCCTGTTGTCCCAACTCCCCACCGGCAGCTACCTGATGATGACCCACGCCACCGCCGACTTCACCCCGGAGGAGTCGACGGCGGCGATCGAGAGACTCACGGCGGCGGGCAGCACCCTGGCCCTCCGCTCCCGCACCGGCTTCGCCCGCTTCTTCACCGGCCTCGACCTGGTCGAGCCGGGGGTGGCGGTGGTCGACCGGTGGCATCCGGAGCTGGGCGAGCCGGTGCCGGGCCAGGACGACGGGACGATTCCCGGGTACGGGGCGGTGGGGCGCAAGCCCTGACACCGCTCGGCGGCGGGCTTCAGAACCACGACAGCATGCGTCGTGGTGCGTCCACCAGCCGGCTGACGGCGACCACCGGCAACGGCGGTTGCTCCAGCCGGCCCGGGCCCCGGCCGAGGCTCAGCGCGTAGTAGATCTGCTCGATCGACGGCGGCCCGACGGCGAGATTCCGCCGGACCGCCGACGCCGACGACGCCTCCCCGGTCCGCACGACATACGCCGCCGCCATCGTCCCCGTACGGCCCACCCCCGCACCGCAGTGCACGAACACCGGCCCGCCCGCCGACGCGACGACATCCAGAAACCGCCCCACCTGCGCGGGAGTTGGCGTCTGCCCGTCCCGAATGGGCAGTCGTACGACGTCCAGCCCGGCCCTGCCCGGTTCGGCGAGCTGCGCCGCAGTCAGGTCCTCGGCGCGCAGATCCACGACCGTGGTGAAACCGAGGCGGGCCAACTTCCGGTAGCCGCCGGGGGAGGGAGCGGCACCTCGCCACAACGTGCCCTCGGTGTCGACGGGTTGGAAGTGACGGATGCCCTGCACGGTACGGGTCCCCGGAGGCGGCGGGGTCTCCTCGCGCGCCCAGTACGACAACGCGAGGACGCCGAGCGCGCCGGTGGCCCACAGGGCGACGTAGCAGAGGGCGACGACGAGGAGCAGCCTTATCGCACGTCTGGGCAGGCGGAGTTGGGGTGCGGGTGTGGGAACGGTTGCCATGGGCGACCCGGGATGCTCGGGGACGGGGGCGCTTTGGCATCATACGTCCGGATTGCGCGTCGGGTCAGTCGTCGTCCGCGTCCGTGTCGCCCATGCCCATCACCGTGAGGTGGGCGCGGTCGAGGGCCGCGTCCTCCAGGCAGCCGCGCAGCCGCATACGGTCGTGTTCGGCGAGCGCGGGCCGTACGACCCCGGCGAACATGCCGTCGCCGAGGCTGCCCAGCGTTGCGTGGTTCATCGGCACGGAGGTGGAGTCCCGGCAGCGTTCCCAGACCTGCTGCGCGGCGAGCGCCTGCCGTTCGGCGGTGATGTCCGCGCCCCGCACGTCGACTTGGACGAGCACCTCCGCCGTCTCACACCGTCATCGGGCGGTCGTACGGCCCGATGGGCGCCGGGAGTTGGGAACTCCCCGTCAGATAACGGTCGACGGCCGCCGCCACCGCCCGCCCCTCCGCGATCGCCCACACGATCAGCGACTGCCCGCGCGCCGCGTCCCCCGCGACGAACACCCCGCGCGCACTCGTCGCGAAGTCCGCGTCCCGGGTGATCGTGCCGCGCGGCGCCATCGCCAACCCCAGTTGGCCGATGAGCCCGTCCTCGCGACCGGGCCCGGAGAACCCGAGGGCGAGCAGCACGAGATCGGCGGGCAGGCTGCGCCCGGAACCGTCCAACGGGCTGCGCTCCGCGTCGACTTCGACCAGGTGCAGGGACCGCACGTGCCCGTCCCCGTCACCCTCGAAGTGGAGCGTCGACGCCGCGAACAGCCGCGCGTCCGCGTCCGCCGCCGGAGCCGTCTCCAGATCCCGTGCCTCCTCGTGCGCGGCCGAGAGCCGGTAGATCTTCGGATACGTCGGCCAGGGCTCCGCGTCCTCGTCGCGCTCGGCGTCCGGCTGGGCGTAGATGTCCAACTGCGTGACGGACGCGGCCTCTTCACGCACCGCCGTGCCCAGGCAGTCGGCCCCGGTGTCGCCGCCGCCCACGATCACGACATGCTTGCCGGCGGCGGACAGGGGAGAGGCCGCCAAGTCGCCCTCGCACACCCGGTTGGCCAGCGGCAGGTACTCCATCGCCTGGTGGATACCGGTCAACTCCCGCCCCGGTACGGCCAGTTCACGCCACGCCGTCGCTCCCGTGGCGATCACCACCGCGTCGTAGCGCGCCCGCAGCTCGGCCGCCCCGATGTCCCGCCCGACCGTCGTCGACGTACGGAACTTGGTGCCCTCGGCCCGCATCTGCTCAAGCCGCCGTTCCAGATGCCGTTTCTCCATCTTGAACTCGGGGATGCCGTACCGCATCAGGCCGCCGAGCCGGTCGTCCCGCTCGTACACGGCGACCGTGTGCCCGGCCCGCGTCAACTGCTGTGCCGCGGCGAGGCCGGTGGGCCCGGAGCCGATCACCGCGACGGTCCGCCCCGAGAGCCGGTCCGGTGGCCGAGGTGGCGCGAAACCGTCGGTCCAGGCGCGGTCGGCGATGGCGACCTCGACGTTCTTGATGGTGACCGCGGGCTGGTTGATGGCGAGCACGCACCCCGCCTCGCACGGCGCCGGGCACAACCGCCCGGTGAATTCGGGGAAGTTGTTGGTCGCGTGCAGCCGGTCGGCCGCCGCGCGCCAGTCCTCCCGGCTGACCAGATCGTTCCACTCGGGGATCAGATTGCCGAGCGGGCAGGCTTCGTGACAGAACGGGACGCCGCAGTCCATGCACCGGTCGGCCTGCTTCGTGACGATCGGCAGCAGCGCACCCGGGACATACACCTCGTCCCAGTCCTGCACCCGCTCCGCGACGGGCCTGCGGGGCCACTCCTCGCGCGGAGTGGTCATAAAACCCTTGGGATCGGCCATGGCCGTCTTCCTTGCGTCCGCGTACGACAGGCCGTGCGTCATCGGGCGGCACTCTTTCAGCCACGATAAGGCCCCTGGGCCGGGCGCGCAGAGTGGGGCGAGACGGCTTTCTCACCTGGTCCCGCGGGCGGCCCCGCGAGCCCTCGCCAGTGCCCGCTCAGGTGATCATGTGGTTTCTCTCAGGTGAGAGCCAGCATGTACACCAGCGCGGCGGCGGCCGAGGCGACCGCGCGGACGTGATTCCACATCGTCCACTCGCGCACGTACGACGGCCAGTACGCGGCGGCCTCCGGCGTCCCCGGGTCCAGCTTCAGCAGCGCCTCGTTGCGGGGCACGTTCGCGACGAGGGTCAGCCCGAACGCGCCGAACAGATACAGCGCGCTGCCCAGCAGCAACTCCACGGTCCCCTGATCCGGCCACAGCACGAACGTCACCACCGCGATCACCGCGCACACCACCGCGGAACCGGCGAACAGCAGCATGAAGGCCGGCGTCATCGCCGCCGTGTTGATCGCGTTCATCGCGGCGACCCCCTGCGCGGGCGGCAACTCGGCCAGCCCCCGCACGACCAGCACGGAGAAGCCACAGAACACCCCGGCCATCACGCCGGTCACGAGCACCCCCAGAACCGTCAGCGTCACATACGGTTCACCGATCATGCCGACATCAACTCCCGCCCGTAGAGCCGAGATCTTGCCCACCACCGACCACCGGGACAAGTCAAACCCGCCCCCGACCGGGTCACCATGGCCGAGAATCGCCCGGGCATAAGCGGGCGTCCACGAGGCCCTCCGGGGCGACGACAGCACGCTCCGGGCCGGTGACGGCCTCTTCCGGGTCGGCGGCGATGCCCTAGGGGCCGGCGACGGCACTTTTCGGGGCCGGTGACGGCACGCTGGGCAACCGGGTTCCCCGCCTTCCTCCTCACCCGGCCTCCGCGTTCGCCCGGACATCTGCCTCCGCCCTGGTCTCCGGTTGCACCCCGCCCTCCCGCCACCCCCGAAGTACCGCCTCCACCCCCGCCGAGATCCGCCGCCGAGCCTCATGCCGCGGCACCCCACTCATCAGCAACTGGTCGTAGGGCGTGTCCACATGCCGTACGGAAGCCACCACCGCCGAGACCACCGCGCCCTCGGACAACGCCCGCCCCGCCGCACTCCGCCCCACCCGCCCGCTGCCCCGCGCCGAGGCATGCGCGGCGACGGCCCGGGCCCGCGCCCCGGGGCAGCCGGGGAACAAGCGTCGTATCTCCGCCGCGAACGCCTCCGCGAACCGCACGTCCTCCGCGGCACGCCGCACCGCGTCCCGCGCCCGGCGCCGCCGTCGCGCCTCCGCGTCCGCGAGACACCGCTCCTCGGCCCGCGCGAGCCCCGCCTCCTCGACGAGAACGCCCTGCCGCTCGTACCGGCCCCGCCGCCGGTCGAACCGCACCACCACCGCCGACAGCCCACTCTCCTCCCGCGCCCGGCGCGTCAACGCCGTGTCGCCGCGCGGCAGGAACACCAGATGCCCGAGATCCACACAGCCGAGACACCGCGGCACCCCGCCCTCGACGACCAGCAACGGCAACGGCCCCCGACGGCATTCGGCACAGTGCCGCTTCCTGAGCGGTTGAACAACCAGAAGTCCACGGGGAGCCGGGGGAGTCGTGAGTGGTGCCATACGCGATTCATTCCCTTCTGCTGCGCGTCTCTCTCCTATCTCTCAGCGGCCCTGCGAACGTCACGCGGGACGAACACCGACGCGCGCTCGCGATGCCGGGTCGGCGTCTCGATCTCGTCGAGCACCGCCACCGCCAGATCCGCGTACGACAGCCCGGGCGCGCCCTCCGGCACACCCCGCTCGGCCGCAGCCTCGTCCCGCTCCTCGACGCCGCCCGCGCCTGGAGCGATCCCCACCTTCCGCACCTCCTCGCGGCCCGTAGCGGCCACCGGCCCGACACACGCTGATCGCGGCCTGCCGCATCATGGGCCCTGTGCGACTGGAAGCGATCACCTGGGACCGGCTCGGCGACCTGCTCGCCGAGCGTCTGCTCGACCTGGAGCCGGCCGACGGCAGCCCCTGGCCGCGCGTCGCCCTCGACGGCGCCCCGGCGGCCCACCCCGGCGACCTCGCCGAACGCGTCTCGGAGGCGCTGCGCGTCCGCGGCCGTTCCTCGCTCGTCGTCGGCACCGAGGGGTTTCTGCGCCCGGCCTCGCTGCGGCTGGAGTACGGGCGACAGGACGTCGAGGCGTACTACGACGGCTGGTTCGACACCCGCGCCCTGTGGCGCGAGGTCTTCGGCCCGCTCGAACCGGACGGGGACGGCCGTGTCCTGCCCGATCTGTGGGACCCGGTCGCCGACCGCGCCACCCGCAGCCCCTACGTCCAACTCCCGCCCGGTGCCGTCCTGTTGCTGCACGGCCCCCTCCTCCTTCGGCACTGGTTCCCCTTCGACCTGACCGTCCACGTCCTCCTCTCACCGGGCGCCCTGCGCCGCCGTACCCCCGACACCGAGCACTGGACCCTCCCCGCCTTCGAGCGCTACGAGGACGACACCGACCCGGCCGGTACGGCGGACGTCCTGGTACGCGCCGACGACCCGCGTCACCCGGCGTGGAACGGCTGATCCACGGAGCGAGTGAGTCCCGCGGACCTGGGGTGGCGCTCCGGCACACCGGAAATCGTGACCGTCCGGGTGCGTTCACCCCGTCGCGCGGCGAGAATGTAGGGCGCCGGGACTAGCGGAACGTTCTGTGCCGCGCCGGCCGTCCGGCACCGGGAGGTACTTCATGACCACCGCCGGAGACATCATGCACCGGGGCGCCCAGTGGATCCCCGCCCATGAGACCCTGGACCGCGCCGCCCAGCTGATGCGCGAACTGGGCGTCGGAGCCCTGCCCATCAGCGACGAGAACGAACGGCTCTGCGGCATCCTCACCGACCGGGACATCGTCGTCGGCTGTGTGGCCATGGGCCACGACCCGGCCAAGATCACCGCCGGCGAGATGGCCCAGGGCACCCCCCGCTGGATCGACTCCGGCGCCGATGTCGGCGAGGTGCTCCAGGAGATGCAGGGACACCAGATCCGCCGGCTTCCCGTCATCGAGAACAAACGCCTCGTCGGCATGATCAGCGAGGCCGACCTGGCCCAGCATCTGACGGAGGAACAGCTCGCCGGCTGGGTCGAGAGCGTCTACGCCCGCAGCGGCATGCGCTGAACCGCCGGGCGGTCCCGGGCGCTGAACTGCCGGACCGTTTCCGGGCGTTGTGCCGCAGGGCCGTTTCCGGTTCAGCGGCTGGCGTTCACAGCCAGCCGTTGCGCCGGAAGCCCCGGTACAGCGCCAGACAGGACACGAATATCACGCCGATGACCAGGGGATAGCCGAACCGCCAGTGCAGCTCCGGCATGTGGTCGAAGTTCATGCCGTACACACCGCACACCATCGTCGGTACGGCGATCACCGCGGCCCAGGCCGTGATCTTCCGCATGTCCTCGTTCTGCGCGACCGTCACCTGGGCGAGGTGCGCCTGCAGAATCGAGTTGAGCAGTTCGTCGAAGGACGCTATCTGCTCCTTCGCGCGCAGCAGGTGGTCGGAGACGTCCCGGAAGTAGGCTTGTATCTCCGGTCCGATCACCCGCATCGGCCGGGTGGCGAGTTCCTCCAGCGGGCGGCTGAGGGGGACGATCGCCCGCTTCAACTCCAGGAGTTCACGCTTGAGTTGGTAGATACGGCCCGGGTCCGCCCGCGCGCCGTTCTCCGCGAACACGTCCGTCTCCACCTGGTCGATGTCCGCTTGCACCGAGTCCGTGACGCTCAGATAGTCGTCGACCACATGGTCCGCGATCGCGTGCAGCACCGCGGCCGGTCCCTTGGCGAGCTGCCGCGGGTTCGACTCCAACTCCTCGCGCAGCGGCCCCAGTGAGCCGTGCCGTCCGTGCCGCACGGTGATGACGAACTCGGCGCCGACGAACACCATGATCTCGCCGGTGTCCACGACCTCGCTCGTCGCGGTCAGCTTCTCGTGCTCGACGTAGCAGACCGTCTTGAACACGGCGAACAGCGTCTCGCCGTAGCGCTCCACCTTGGGGCGCTGATGGGCCTCGATCGCGTCCTCGACCGCCAGCGGGTGCAGGTCGAAGAGCTCGGCGATGCCCGCGAACTCCTCGTTCGTCGGCTCGTGCAGGCCCAGCCAGACGAAGCCGTCGTCCTTCTTGCGCACCCGCTCGACGGCGTCCACCAGATCGCCGCCGACCGGGACCCGGACGCCGTCCTGATACGTGACGCACTTCACCACCGAGGAGCCCAGCGGCGACCGGGCGTGGTGGCTCAGGTCGACCCGCGGGTGCCGCCGGGCCAGCCGTGCCACCTTGCGGAGGCCGCCGACCCTGCCGAGGCCCGTGACCTTCCGAAGATTCCCTGCCATGGACATCCGGATCTCCTTGCGTGGATCCCCTCGCATCGCATTTCTGCGCCGTGGCGTGCCAGTTTGCCAGGCCGACGTGAGCCGTGGGTAAGCCTGTGGGAACGGAATCCTCCGCTTTGTTCCCGGCTGTGGATGAACCGGTGCACGGTCGTGGCAAGGGTGCCGTGGACCGGAGCTTCGCCCCGCCCGACAACCGGAGCGTCGCCCCCTCCTGACAACCGAAGCAACTGGGATGATCGCGGCATGACGCGATCCGACGGGTATCTCCTCGACAACCGGCAGTCCGAGGCGGGACAGCGCTTCGACGCCTTCGCCACGCTCTTCGACCCCACGACGTTCCGGCACCTGGAGGGGTTCGGCGTCGGACCCGGCTGGCGCGTCTGGGAGGTCGGCGTCGGCGGCACCTCGGTGGTGTCCTGGCTGGCGAAGAAAGTCGGCCCGACCGGAAAGGTCGTCGCGACCGACATCGACACCTCGCAGGTCGCCTCGGCCGCACGGCCGCCGGTCGAGGTGCGCGTCCATGACGTCGGCGCCGAGGAACCGCCCGGGGAGGGCTTCGACCTCGTGCACGCCAGGCTCGTCCTCGTCCATGTGCCGGACCGCGAACGGGCGTTGCGCTCGATGATCAAGTCCCTGCGCTCCGGCGGCCGCCTCCTGATCGAGGACGCGGACCCCGCGCTGCAGCCCCTGCTCTGCCCCGACGAACACGGCCCCGAGCAGCAACTCGCGAACCGCCTCCGCCACGGCTTCCGCAAACTCCTCGCCGACCGCGGCGCCGACCTCTCCTACGGCCGCCGGCTCCCGCGCCTGCTCCGCGAGGCCGGCCTGCGCCGCGTCGAGGCCGACGCGTACTTCCCGGTCACTTCACCGGCCTGCGCCGCGCTGGAATCCGCCACGGTCCGTCAGATCCGCGACCAACTCGTCACCGCGGGCCTGGCCACGGACGAGGAGATCGACCGCCACCTGGCCAACGTCGCCTCCGGCACGATGGATCTGGCGACGGCGCCGATGATCTCGGCGTGGGGGCGGAAGGCGTAGGCGGGGGGCGGGAGTTGAGGGGTGGTGGTGGGTATTCGGCGGAGCCGGGTTCGATGCTGGGGAGTCACCGTCCCGCACCAGCGACCGCCCTCCCCGTACAACTCCCTCTCCGCCCAGCACAGTTGACCGGCGCCCGACGCAAGCACCCCTCACCCCCGCCCAGGTGGTCGCCCTCCCACCCGTTCCACCGCCCGAGCCCCCGCCCGGCACCCCTCCCGCGCCGCCTCCTCCGGCTCGGCGCCCGCCAGCAGCGTCGCGAGGAACGCCCCCGTGAAGGCGTCCCCCGCACCCGTGGTGTCCCTGGGAACAGCCGGCTCGGCCGGTACGCGTGCGTGGACCGTGCCTGAGTGGGCCACCAGGGCTCCCTCGGCGCCCTGCTTGGTGACCACCAGGGGGACATGGCGGCTCAGCTTGGCCGCCGCGTCCGCCGGATCGGGCAACCCCGTGAGCAGGCACGCCTCGTCACGGCTCGGCAGCAGGACGTCCACTCCCTCGACAAGCGCCAGGAAGCGGTCCACGCCCAGCTCCACGAGGAACCCCGCCGACGCCGGATCCAGACTCACCGGCACCCCACGCGCGCGTGCCGACTCCAGCGCCACGGCCGCCAGCGCCCGGCTCGGCTCGGAGAACAGCAGATAGCCCGACAGATGCAGCCGTACGACGCCGTCGAGCAGCGCGTCCGACCAGTCGCCGGGATCGAACCGCAGGGACGCGCCGCTGTCCGTGAGGAACGTCCGCTCGGCCGACGCCCCCGTGTCGACCAGGCAGATCACGGTCCCGGTCGGTGCCGCCGGATCGACGACGAGACGGGGCCGCACACCGGAGGCGACCAGCTCCCGCTCGTGCCATGCCGCCGCGTCCGTGCCCACACGACCGAGCAGCCGTACGTCCGTACAGCCCCAATGGGCCGCCCAGCAGGCCACGTTGGCGCCCGCGCCGCCCGGCACCGTGCGGATCGCGGCGGCGGTGTCCGTACCCGGGGCGAGCGGCCCCCGGTGTCGGGCGACGACGTCCGTGACGACGTCCCCGACGACCAGGAGGGCGCCGTTCGGCCTCGTCGTCACGCCTCGGCCCAGGCCGCCGCGATCCGCCCCGCCAGCCGTACGTTGCCGCGCACGGCCGCCAGGTTGGCGGTCAGTGAGGCACCGTCGGTGTGTTCGACCAGGTAGCCGAGCAGGAACGGGGTGACCGCCTGCCCGGTGACGCCCTCCGCCTCGCACGCGTGCAGCGCGGCGGCGAGCACACGCGCGTGCAGCCTGGGATCCAACTGCTCGTCCTCGGGCACCGGATTGGCGACGATCAGCGTCGAATCCGGGGCGTCGAGCGCGTCCTGCGCCCGCATCACGGCCGCGACCTGCTCGGGGGTCTCCAGCGTCCAGTCCACCGGATACCCCGAGTCGGAGAGATAGAAGCCGGGGAAGCGGTCCGTGCCGTATCCGGCGACCGCCACGCCCAGCGTCTCCAGGCGCTGCAGGGTCGCCGGCACGTCCAGGATCGACTTCACGCCCGCGCACACCACCGTGATCCGGGTGGACGCCAGCAGTCCCAGGTCGGCGGACTCGTCCTGTGTCACCGTCCACTCCCGGTGCACCCCGCCGAGCCCCCCGGTAGCGAACACCCGGATGCCCGCCCGTGCGGCCAGCAGCGCCGTCGCCGACACCGTGGTCGCTCCGCTGGCCCCGGCCGCCACCGCGAGCGGCAGGTCGCGGTGGCCCAGCTTGCGGATGCCGTTCTCGTTGGCGACCCGCTCCAACTGCTCCTTGTCCAGGCCGACATGGGGCCGCCCGTCCAGCACGGCGATCGTCGCGGGTACGGCGCCCTCCTGCCGTACCGCCGCCTCCAGCTCCAGCGCCACCCGCAGATTGCGCGGGCGCGGCAGCCCGTGCGCGATGATCGTCGACTCCAGGGCCACCACGGGTCGACGCGCGTCGATCGCCTCGCGTACTTCCTCGGACACCACCAGCACCACGCGCCTCCTGTCGTTCGGTCTTCCCTCATCCCTGGCGGGTGCCGGGCCTGGTCAAACCCTCGCGGACTGTGGGAGACACCACCAGCGGTCGACGTGGAAAAAGGGGGCCACGCGTGCGTGGCCCCCACTTTCCGTGTGTCAGACCGGGCTCACGCCCGCCAGAGTCCCGTGCGGATCGAGCACGTACTTGCGGCTGGCGCCCTGGTCGAACTCGGCGTAACCGCGCGGTGCGTCCTCCAGGGAGATCGGGGTCGCGTTGACCGCCTTGGCGATGTGCACGCGCCCGTGCAGGATCGCCATCATCAGACTCCGGTGGTACGTCATCACCGGGCACTGACCGGTCGTGAACGCGTGGCTCTTGGCCCAGCCGAGCCCGAGCCGCACCTTCAGGGTGCCGCTCTTCGCGTCCTCGTCGACCCCGCCGGGGTCGGCGGTGACGTACAGCCCGGGGATGCCCAGGGCACCGCCCGCGCGCGTGACGCCCATCAGCGAGTTGAGGACCGTCGCCGGTGCCTCCGGGGCGTCCGGGCCGTGCGCCCGTGCCTCGAAGCCGACTGCGTCGACCGCGGCGTCCACCTCGGGCTCGCCGAGGATCTCGGCGATCTGCTCCCCGATGTCGCCGCGCGAGACGTCGACGGTCTCGCAGCCGAAACTCCTTGCCTGGCCCAGGCGTTCGGCGTTCAGGTCGCCGACGATGACGACCGCGGCGCCCAGCAGCTGTGCGGACGCGGCTGCCGCCAGACCGACCGGACCCGCCCCGGCGACGTACACCGTGGACCCGACCCCGGCGCCCGCGGTGACCGCGCCGTGGAAACCGGTCGGGAAGATGTCCGACAGCATGGTCAGATCGAGCAGCTTCTCGCGTGCCTCGTCCCGGTCCGGGAACTTCAGCAGGTTGAAGTCCGCGTACGGGACCATGGCGTACTCGGCCTGACCGCCGACCCAGCCGCCCATGTCGACATAGCCGTAAGCCGCCCCGGGGCGGGCCGGGTTGACGTTCAGGCAGATGCCGGTCTTGCGTTCCTTGCAGTTGCGGCACCGTCCGCAGGCGATGTTGAACGGTACGGAGACGATGTCGCCCACGTCGACGAACTCGACGTCCGGACCCCGTTCGACGACCTCTCCGGTGATCTCGTGTCCGAGGACCAGCCCCTCGGGCGCGGTCGTCCGACCGCGCACCATGTGCTGGTCGCTGCCACAGATGTTGCTGGCGAGCACCTTCAGGATCACCCCGTGCCGGGCCTTTCGGCCGACGTTGGCGGGGGCGACTCCCGGCCCGTCCTGCAGTTCAAGCGTCGGGTACTCGATGGTCCTGACTTCCACCGCTCCCGGCTTGAGATACGCGACTGCCCTGTTTCCGCTTCCACTCATGCGTGTTCGCCGTCCCTTCGGCTCCGATCCCCCGGATGCCAGTGGCTGTGCGCACGGCGGAGTCTGCTACCGGCCGGGCCTCCCGGCCACCCTTCGCGGGACATCGGAAACCGGGATCTTCCGGGAGCGGGTGAGAAGGGCCAGCGCGGCCAGGGGTATCAGCAGGCAGGCGGCGGTGAGATTCAGCCAGCCGTAACTCGCCTCGGCGACCACCAGCCCGGCGACCGCTCCGCCGATGCCCGCCGAGGTGTTCATGGTGAGGTCGGACAGCCCCTGCGCGGCGGCACGCGCCGGCTGCGGCACCGAGTCCGTGAGCAGCGCCGAGCCGGAGACTAGCCCCGCCGACCACCCCAGGCCCAGCACGAACAGCCCCAGCGCGACCCGCCCATGACTACCGCCCGCCGTACCGGCGAGGAACGCGGCACAGGCCAGCAGCCCCACCGCGAGCCCTGTCCCGGACAGCCGCCCGACCCGGTCGGACAGCCTCCCCATGAGCGGCGAGAACGCGTACATCCCCGCGATGTGCCCGCTGATCACCAGCCCGACCAGATCGATGCTCGCCCCGTGCTGGCCCAACTCGACCGGCGTCATCGCCATCACCGACACCATCGCCGTGTGCGAGACGGACACCGTCACCAGCGCCAGCCGCGCCCGCGGCGAGGCCGCCACCGCCGCGAACCCGGCCCGCAGCGACCGCGCGGCGGGCGACCGGTCCTCGTCCGGCGCGAGCGCCCGCGCCGTCAGCAACGGATCGGGCCGCAGCATCACGGCGACCACGACCGCGGCGACCAGGAAGATCGCACCCGCCCACAGAAAGGGGCCCGCCGCCGCGGGTATCCCGAGCCCGGAGACGCTACGGCCCGCGGGCGCGGCGATGTTCGGACCGAGGACCGCCCCTATGGTCGTAGCCCACACGACATGGGAGATGGCCCGGGCCCGCTGCTCCGGCTCGGCCAGATCGGCGGCCGCGAACCGGGACTGCAGGTTCGCCGACGAGGCCGCCCCGAACCCGGCCATGCCGCACAGCAGCAGCGGAAAGCTCCCGATGCTCGCCGCGAGCACCACGACCCCGGCTCCCAGCGCCCCGACCAGATACCCGAGGACCAGCCCGGGACGTCGGCCACGCGCCATCATCAGCGCCGCGAACGGCATCGACAGCACCGCCGTCCCCGTCACGGTCGCCGTGGGCGCCAGCCCGGACAGCGACTCGGTCCCACTGACCTGCTTGGCCAGTACGGCGGCCAGCGCGATCCCGGTGGCTACGCCGAGCCCGCCCAGGATCTGGGTCGCGATCAGCACCCCGGACACCCGGCGCCGCAGCGCGGGCAGCCGGTCGGCCGCGACAGTTCGTTCTTCTGCAGCGGTCACAGCGCGCACCTCGTACCGCCGCGACCACACGCGTATGTGAAGCCGGTCCTCACCAGCACAGCGTCCCTCCCCCGATTTCCCTGCGCGCCCGAGCCCTCAGAACAACGGCTCGGGCAGCACCCCCTCCAGCGCCAGCAGCTTCCTCTTCGTCTCCAGACCGCCCCCGAACCCGCCGATGCCGCCGTCGCTCTCGACGACCCGATGGCACGGCACGACGACCGGCAGAGGATTGGACCCCATCGCCACCCCCACCGCCTGGGCCGCGAGCGGCTGCCCGACCCGTCCGGCCAGATCGCCGTACCCGACCACCGAGCCGTACCGCACGCCGGACGCCAGCTCGCGCAGCACCTGCCGGTTGAAGCCGGAGATCAGGGACCAGTCGAGCGGCAGCTCGAAGTCGCGCAGATCACCGGCGAAGTAGGCCTCGATCTGACGTATCGTCTCGGCCAGCAAAGGGGAGTCGGGCGCCTCGACCGGTTCGGTGCCCAGCCGGGTCGCCAGCCGGTCGAGGGTCTTGTCGCGCACCGCGTCCGTGGCGTGGAAGACGACGTTGACCAGGCCGTCCTGTGTCGCGGCCAGCAGCAGCGGACCGATGTCGGTGCCGACGACGGTCCACACGACCCGCTGCTCGTTCTGCCCATTGCTGTCCATGCGCCCACCGTACGACCCGGCACTGACAACGCCCCGCGAGCGGCCTCAGAACCCGTTCAGCGCGGAGCGCACCACGTCCGGCTTGTTCGTGATGAGCCCGTCCACGCCGTACCCGGCGACCTTCCAGGCGGTCGGCGCGTCGTCGACGGTCCAGGCGTACACCTCCATCGGACGGCCGTGCGGGCCCGTGTGCCCGTGCACGGCGGAGACGTAGCCCATGGAGATCGAGCCGTACGACGGGTTGATCAGGTCGGTGTACGCGGCGTAGTCCTGCAGGGCGGACATGGGGGGCGTGCCGAGGAAGGCGGTCCTGATGGCGGGCCTCAGATCGTGCACGACGCGGATGCTGTCCGCGCTGAAGCTCTGCACGATCAGCCGGTCGTCGAGGTGCCCCTCGTCCAGCCACCCCTCGTTGCCCAGGAGCTTGAGGGTCTGCTGCTCGATGCCGGGGTACAGCTCCGGGTTCTTGATCTCCAGGAGGAGGCTCTGATGGTTGTGCTCCACCTCGCGCATGTACTGCGTGAGCGTGGGCACGCGCGTGCCTGTGAACGCGGGACCGAACCAGCTTCCCGCGTCGAGGCGCGCGATCTCGGCGGCGGTGAAGTCCTTCACCTTCCAAGGAGCCCTATGGGGGAACACCTTCTGGACGTCGGTGGTGCGCTTCAGGCTGTCGTCGTGGATGACGACGAGCTCGCCGTCCTTGGTGCGCTGGACGTCGTTCTCGACCCACTGGAAGCCGAGCCGGGCCGCTTTGTCGATGGAGGCCAGGGTGTTCTCGGGCGCGTAGGAGGAAGCACCTCGATGGGCGACGACCGTGGGCCACTGGGCGGCGTCGCCGGCCCGGGCGGCGGGGGAGGGGAGCAGAAGGGCGGCGGCCCCCAGGAGCGCGGTCGAGGCGGCAACTGCGCGCAGGTGCATGCGTACTCCTCGCATCGAGCGATCACATACAGCTCAAGGATGACAGCGGAACGTCACTACCCGTGGGGTTACAGGATGGACACAGAATGAATGGTGTTGCCCAAGTCCGCTCACCGGTGCCGCACAACTGAGGCAAGGCCGTGTTTCTTTGCCGGAAAATCGTTCGACCATTCCGGTGGGGGTCATACTCTCTGCGTCGACCCTGACCGTTCCGGCGGTCCTGGGGCTGGGCGCGTTTCAGGAATTCCGGAATGGAACAGGACGGAAGGGCAACTGCGCATGCAGGGCACGGTCGACGGATTCAGCTACGGACTCGTCACACCGCTGGTGGCCTACCTCATGGCGTGCCTCGGCGGCGCCCTCGGCCTGCGCTGCACCACCAGATCGATGCTCGTCGCCCAGTCCTGGCGCCCCGGATGGCTCGCCCTCGGATCGGCGGCGATCGGTTCCGGCATATGGACGATGCACTTCATCGCGATGATGGGGTTCTCGGTCCGCGAGACACCGGTCCACTACGACAAACCGATGACCTTCGCGAGCCTCGCCGTCGCCGTCGTCATGGTGGGCGTCGGGATCTTCATCGTCGGCTACCGGGGAGCCCGCGGGACGGCGCTCTTCACCGGCGGCACCCTCACCGGACTGGGCATCGCCTCGATGCACTACCTGGGTATGGCCAGCATGCGTCTCAACGGAAAGCTCGAATACAACACGTTCACTGTCTCCGCGTCCGTCGTCATAGCGGTCGTCGCCGCGATCAGCGCCCTCTGGGCCGCCGGGCAGGTCCGCGGGTTCCTGTGGAGTGTGGGCGCGAGCCTCGTCATGGGGCTCGCCGTCACCGGCATGCACTACACCGGCATGGCCGCCCTCAGCGTCCACGTCCACGGCACGGCCCCGACCACCGACGGCGTGTCGGCCGCGTCCCTGCTCGCGCCCATGATGATCGGCCCCATCGCCTTCCTCCTCCTGGCCGGCGTCGTCGTGATGTTCGACCCGCTGATGGTCATGGGGAAACCGGCCCAGGCCCCCGTCGAGCACAAGCCCGGCGTCCCGGCCGGCGCCCTGGTGCCGCACCCCCGGCGCACCCCCGTCCGCGCCGCCCGCGAGCTCGGGCACCGCCGCTCCCGCACCCCGCAGAACCGCTGATCCGACCCCGTTGTCAGTGGTGGGTCGTACGGTTGGTTCCATGCGGCCCGTTTCCCACATCGAACGCACGGTGGCGCCCTTCGAGGTCGTCAGCCCCTACCAGCCCAGCGGCGACCAGCCGGCGGCCATCGCCGAGCTGGCCCGACGCGTCGAGGCAGGTGAGAAGGACGTCGTCCTGCTGGGCGCGACCGGCACCGGCAAGTCCGCCACCACCGCGTGGATGATCGAGAAGCTCCAGCGCCCCACCCTCGTGATGGCGCCGAACAAGACCCTGGCCGCCCAGCTGGCCAACGAGTTCCGCGAGCTCCTGCCGAACAACGCCGTCGAGTACTTCGTCTCGTACTACGACTACTACCAGCCCGAGGCCTACGTCCCGCAGTCGGACACCTACATCGAGAAGGACTCCTCGGTCAACGAGGAGGTGGAGCGCCTGCGCCACTCCGCGACCAACTCGCTGCTCACCCGCCGCGACGTCATCGTGGTCGCCTCCGTCTCCTGCATCTACGGCCTCGGTACTCCGCAGGAGTACGTGGACCGCATGGTCCCCCTCAAGGTCGGCGACGAGATCGACCGCGACCAGCTGCTGCGCCGCTTCGTGGACATCCAGTACACGCGCAACGACGTGGCCTTCAGCCGCGGCACCTTCCGCGTCCGCGGCGACACAATCGAGATCTTCCCGGTCTACGAGGAACTGGCCGTCCGCATCGAGATGTTCGGCGACGAGATCGAGGCACTCTCCACCCTCCACCCGCTCACCGGCGAGATCATCAGCGAGGACGAGCACCTCTACGTCTTCCCGGCATCCCACTACATCGCCGGCCCCGAGCGCATGGAGCGGGCCGTCAACGACATCGAGAAGGAACTCGCCGAGCGGCTGGCCGAGATGGAGAAGCAGGGCAAGCTACTGGAGGCCCAGCGCCTGCGCATGCGGACCACGTACGACCTGGAGATGCTCCGCCAGATCGGCTCCTGCTCCGGCGTCGAGAACTACTCGATGCACTTCGACGGCCGCGAGCCCGGCTCCGCGCCGAACACCCTGATCGACTACTTCCCGGAAGACTTCCTGCTCGTCATCGACGAGTCGCACAACACGGTCCCGCAGATCGGCGCCATGTACGAGGGCGACGCCTCCCGCAAGCGCACCCTCGTCGACCACGGCTTCCGGCTGCCCTCCGCTCTGGACAACCGCCCCCTGAAGTGGGAGGAGTTCCAGAAGCGCATCGGACAGACGGTCTACCTGTCGGCGACCCCGGGCAAGTACGAGCTCTCGCGCGCGGACGGCGCCGTCGAGCAGATCATCCGCCCCACCGGCCTCATCGACCCCGAGGTCGTCGTCAAGCCCACCGAGGGTCAGATCGACGACCTGGTGCACGAGATCCGCAAGCGCACCGAGAAGGACGAGCGGGTCCTCGTCACCACGCTCACCAAGAAGATGGCCGAGGACCTCACGGACTACTTCCTGGAACTCGGCATCCAGGTCCGCTACCTGCACAGCGACGTCGACACCCTGCGCCGCATCGAGCTGCTGCGCGAGCTGCGCTCCGGCGAGTTCGACGTCCTGGTGGGCATCAACCTCCTCCGGGAGGGCCTCGACCTGCCCGAGGTGTCCCTGGTGGCCATCCTGGACGCCGACAAGGAGGGCTTCCTGCGCTCCGGCACCTCCCTGATCCAGACCATCGGCCGCGCGGCGCGCAACGTCTCCGGCCAGGTCCACATGTACGCCGACCGGATCACCCCGGCGATGGAGAAGGCCATCGAGGAGACCAACCGCCGCCGGGAGAAGCAGGTCGCGTACAACACGGAGCGCGGCATCGACCCCCAGCCGCTCCGCAAGAAGATCAACGACATCGTCGCGCAGATCGCCCGCGAGGACGTCGACACGGAGCAGCTGCTCGGCTCGGGGTACCGCAAGGCCAAGGACGGCAAGGGCGCCAAGACCCCCGTGCCCGCGCTCGGCGGCAAGGCCGCGAAGAGCGCCAAGTCCGCCAAGGGCAAGGCCCAGGACACCGTGCCGACCGACCGTCCGGCGGCCGAACTCGCCGAGCAGATCGAGGAGATGACGGCACGCATGCGTGCCGCCGCCGCCGACCTGCAGTTCGAGGTCGCGGCCCGGCTGCGCGACGAGGTCCACGAGATGAAGAAGGAACTGCGTCAGATGAAGGAGGGCGGCCTGGCCTGACCGCCCGGGTGGACCGCCGGACCTCGGGGTATGCGCTCTGTGTTGCAAGACCGACACAAAGTCCGATGCGGGGTTCGGCACTGTCAGTGGCGCTGCGTAGGGTTCTGGACATCCGCGGATTCTGCGGCAACAGGGGACAGTTCGAGAGGGGAACAGCCGTGACGGTCAACATGACCAAGGGTCAGGCCATCAGTCTGCAGAAGAACGACGGGTCCGGCCTGACCGCGGTGCGCATGGGTCTCGGCTGGCAGGCGGCTCCCCGGCGCGGCCTGTTCGGCTCGCGCACCCGGGAGATCGACCTCGACGCGTCCGCCGTGCTGTTCGCCGACAAGCAGCCCGTCGACGTGGTGTTCTTCCGCCACCTGGTGAGCGACGACGGCTCCGTGCGCCACACCGGCGACAACCTCGTCGGCGGCGTCGGCCAGGGTGGGGACGACGAGGCGATCCTCGTCGACCTCGCGCGCGTGCCGGTCCACATCGACCAGATCGTCTTCACCGTGAACTCCTTCACGGGCCAGACCTTCCAGGAGGTGCAGAACGCGTTCTGCCGCCTGGTCGACGAGACCAACGGCCAGGAGCTGGCCCGCTACACGCTGGCGGGCGGCGGCCAGTACACCGCCCAGATCATGGCGAAGGTGCACCGCACCGGTTCGGGCTGGACGCTGACGGCCCTCGGCACGCCGACCAACGGCCGCACCTTCCAGGACCTGATGCCGGCGATCCTGCCGCACCTGTAGGGCGGCCCGGCGCACACGACACGACACGGCTGAGCAGGGGGACGAGAGCGATGGCAGCCGAGCTGGTGCGGGGGCAGAACCACCCGCTCTCCCAAGTGCGCCTGGAGATCCGGGTCGCGGCCGGCCAGCCGGTCGTGGCCGCCGCCACGCTCGGCGACGAGCGCGGCAGGATCCACGGTGTCGAGTGGGTGGCCCACCCGGGCACACCCACCCTGCCCGGCCTGGAGGTCTCCAAGCAGGCGGCCGCCGACCACCGCCTTGCGGTGGACCTGGGCGCCATGCCCGAGGCCGTGCACCGCG
This sequence comes from Streptomyces sp. NPDC048504, assembly GCF_043200035.1. Taxonomy (NCBI): domain Bacteria; kingdom Bacillati; phylum Actinomycetota; class Actinomycetes; order Kitasatosporales; family Streptomycetaceae; genus Streptomyces; species Streptomyces sp. NPDC048504. The sequence goes on along the minus strand of NZ_JBICXA010000003.1, from coordinate 168,112 downwards.
TCAGCGTGCTCCTCGCCCTGCCCCTCGGCGCCGACGGCCCTGCCCGCTTCGGCGCCCTGGCCGCGCCCTTCGTCGCGGTCACCGGCCTCGACGGCACCGAGGTCGCCAGCTACACGATCACCGGCCTGGACGCCGAATCCGCTGTCGTGGCCCTGGAGTTGTACCGCAGGCAGGGTGCCTGGAAAGTACGTGCCGTCGGCCAGGGCTACGCGGGCGGCCTCGCCGAACTCCTCACCGACCAGGGCCTGCCCCAGGCCCCCCACCTCGCGGGCACCATCAACGAAGCGGTGGCCCACGGCCTCGCCCGCTCCGTGGCCGCACCCCCACCGCGCACCCCGGACGGCGACCGCACCCGCCAGACGGCCACACCGGTCCTCGGCCCCGAGGGGAGCGGCCCTGCGACACAGGGCGCCCCCGGAGCCGTAGCACCGCAGCCGACGTCTCCGTACGGGACGCAGGGCAGCCCGGGGGCTGTAGCGCCGCAGTCCGGATTCCCCGGTTCCGCCGCGCCCGCGGACCCGGCCGCCACTCAGCCCGCCGCCCCCGCCTCCGGTGGCCCGATCGACTACAGCCACCCGCGCCGGCAGCAGACCGGGGCACCCCCGCAGCCCGCGCCGACCGCGGCGCCGGCTCAGCCCGGGCAGCCCGCGCGGCCCGTTGCCGGGGACGCGACCGGGTGGTCGATGGAGGAGCGGCTGTACAACCAGGTGTGGGGGATGTTCGAGGACCTGGCGCGCACCATGGCCGCGTACCGCAGTGCGGTCGACTTCGCGGACTCGCGCAGGGAGAAGGAACTCGACCAGGCCCTGTCCGATCCGCGCAGCCGGATCGGTGGTCAGGGGGACGCGGCCCGGGAGGCGGCGCAGGTCAAGCACGCCCAACTCGTCGACCAGGCACGGGCGGCCCTGGACCGGGACCTCGCCCAGCTGGCCGCCGAGTCCGACGTGGTCGAACCCGCGCTTCCGCCGGCGTTCGCGGGCTGGGACAACCCCGTCTGGCACGGCTACCGCGTTCCGATGGAGATCCCGATGGCCGTGCGCCTCGGCGATCTCCACCTCCCGGAGAGCCCCGAGCTGCGCGTCCCGATGCTGGTCCGGCTGCCGCTGGAGCGCGGCCTGTGGATCGACAGCGGTGGCGCGGAGTCCCTCGACGGCTCGTTCACCGACTCGCACGAACTGCGGCGCCTCGCGCTGGACACGGCCGTGGCACACGCGGCCCGGCTGCTCGCCGTCTATCCGGCGGGCGAGTTCGCCGTGCACGTCATCGACCCCGCCGGTTCGGCGGCGCAGGCGTTGGTCCCCCTGGTGCACACCGGCGTGCTCGCGGCGCCGCCCGCCGTGGGCGCCGCCGGGGTGACGGACGTGCTGACCCGGCTCACCCAGCGGGTGGACCTGGTGCAGATGGCGGTGCGCGGCGGTGCCGCCGACTCGCTGCCGCCCGGCCTCGACACGGCCGAACAACTGCTGATCGTCAACGACTTTCCGCACGGCTTCGACGACCGCGCCGTGACCCAGCTGCGCTATCTCGCCGACGAGGGCCCGAGCGTCGGCGTCCATCTGATGATGGTCGCGGACCGCGAGGACGCCGCGGGCTACGGCCCGTTGCTCGACCCCCTCTGGCGTTCGCTGATGCGACTCACCCCGCTGCCCGACGACCACCTCGCCGACCCCTGGGTCGGACATGCCTGGACGTACGAGCCCTCGCTCGTGCCGCCCGGCAGCCAGGTGCTGCGGCAGGTGCTGACCGAGGTCGCGACGGCCCGCACCAAGCTCAGGTAAAGGGCCTTCACCTGCACATTTATCCTTTCTTTGGTAATTGCTTTACCTTTCCTTGGTGGTTAGGGTAGGCTTTTCCGTACGGAGGGGAGTACTCCCTATCTGCTGCGGCGTACCCGTCAATACGGATCAGGCCAGATCCCGGGGCGTCGGCCCTGGGCGCCCGTCCAAGGTGGAAGAGACCTCCGGTAGCGACGACGCTGACCATTTGCCGTTAATACCGCCGGAGGAGCAGTAGTGGATGTTTCCGTGACCCTGTGGGTCCTGACCATCGTGGGGCTGGCGGCCCTCATCGCGGTCGACTTCTTCATCGGCCGCAAGCCGCATGACGTGTCGATCAAGGAAGCCGGAATCTGGACGATCGTCTGGATCACCCTCGCCGGACTCTTCGGACTCGGCCTGCTCCTCTTCGGGGGCGGCCAGGCCGGCGGGGAGTTCTTCGCCGGCTTCATCACCGAGAAGTCGCTGAGCGTCGACAACCTCTTCGTCTTCGTCCTGATCATGGCGAAGTTCGCCGTGCCCTCGCAGTACCAGCAGCGGGTGCTGCTCGTCGGCGTCCTCATAGCCCTGGTCCTGCGGGCCATCTTCATCGCGGCCGGCGCGGCCATCCTCGCCAGCTTCGCGTGGGTCTTCTACATCTTCGGCGCCTTCCTCATCTGGACCGCCTGGAAGCTCATCCAGGAGGCCCGCGCCGACGAGGAGGAAGCGGAGTTCGAGGAGAACAAGCTGCTCAAGGCCGCCGAGCGCCGCTTCGGCGTGGCCGACCGGTACCACGGCACCAAGCTGTGGATCCGGGAGAACGGCAAGCGGGTCATGACCCCGATGCTGGTCGTGATGCTCGCGATCGGTACGACGGACGTGCTCTTCGCGCTCGACTCCATCCCCGCGATCTTCGGCCTGACCCAGGACCCGTACATCGTGTTCACGGCCAACGCCTTCGCGCTGATGGGCCTCAGGCAGCTGTACTTCCTCATCGGCGGCCTGCTGAAGAAGCTGGTCCACCTCAGCTACGGCCTGTCGGTCATCCTCGGCTTCATCGGCGTCAAGCTCGTGCTGCACGCACTGCACGAGTCCGGCGTCCATGTCCCGGAGATCTCCATCCCGGTCTCGCTGGGCGTGATCTGCGCGGTCCTGATCGTCACCACGATCACCAGCCTGATGGCCAACAAGAAGCAGGCGGCGGCCGAGGCGGCGCAGGCAGAGACCGAAGGCGCTCCGAAGGACAGCATCGACGTCTGACCGCGTCCGACGTAGGAACAACGATCACCGGGAGCACCGCACGATGAATTGCCGACCGCCGCTCCCGGTGCTTCGTTGGATACCGAGCGCGACCGGTCCGGGAGCGCCACGGCCGCGTGGAGGTATCCATGGATGTATCGAAGAAGTTCGTGCAGATCGTCGACTTCGAGACCGACCGCTTCGACGAGATGCAGGCGGTGGCCGAGGAGGCGGACAAGCGGATGGCGGGCCGTGCCGGCGGGCCGACGCACCGCCTCGTCCTGCGGGACCGGAACAATCCGGGCCACGTCCTCGTCGTGATCGAGTTCGACTCGTACGACGACGCCATGCGCAACAGCCAGGACCCCGAGACCGGCAAAATGGCCGAGCAGATGGCCGCGTTGTGTACCAGGCCACCGTCGTTCACCGACTGCGACGTACTGGACATGACCGAGTTCAAGTAGCACCGGACGGGCCCCGCGGCGCCGGAGTGCGGGGCCCGTACGCCTCTGCGAGGATCGCTTCATGATCACTCGGCTCAGGTCGCTCACCAACCGGTGGACGACCTTCGTACCGGTGCTCGCGGCCGTCCTGTTGGTCTTCACCTGGGGGCGCAAGGATCTGCCCGCCGTGGTCGTCGCCCTGGTGACCGTGGTCCTCGCCGGCGCCGTGCTGGCCGCGGTGCACCACGCCGAGGTGATCGCCCACCGGGTCGGGGAACCCTTCGGCTCCCTCGTCCTCGCCGTCGCTGTCACGATCATCGAGGTCGCCCTGATCGTCACCCTGATGGCCGACGGCGGCGACAAAAGCTCGACCCTCGCCAGGGACACCGTCTTCGCGGCCGTCATGATCACCTGCAACGGCATCGTCGGCCTGGTCCTCATCGTCGCCTCGCTGCGCCACGGCACGGCGGTCTTCAACCCCGAGGGCACCGGCGCCGCCCTCGCCACCGTGGCGACCCTGGCCACGCTCAGTCTGGTCCTGCCGACCTTCACCACCAGCAAGCCGGGCCCGGAGTTCTCCGGCGCCCAGCTCACCTTCGCCGCGCTCTCCTCGCTCGCCCTGTACGGCCTCTTCGTGGCCACGCAGACCGTGCGGCACCGCGACTACTTCCTGCCGGTCTCCCGGCAGGGCGAGGCGATCACCCAGGACCACCACGCGGACGCCCCCTCCGCCCGCACCGCCCTGATCAGCCTGGGCCTGCTGGGCCTCGCCCTGATCGGCGTGGTCGGACTGGCCAAGGGCGTCTCACCGACCATCGAGTCCGGCGTCGAGGCGGCCGGGCTGCACCACGCAGTCGTCGGCGTGATCATCGCGCTGCTCGTGCTGCTCCCCGAGACCATCGCCGCCCTGCGCTCGGCCCGCCGCGACCGGGTGCAGACCAGCCTCAACCTCGCGCTCGGCTCCGCGATGGCCAGCATCGGCCTCACCATTCCCGCCGTCGCCCTCGCGTCCATCTGGCTCTCCGGCCCGCTCGTCCTCGGCCTCGGCTCCACACACATGGTGCTGCTCGCCCTGACGATCGTGGTGAGTTCGCTGACGGTGGTACCGGGCCGGGCGACACCGCTCCAGGGCGGAGTCCATCTGGTGCTGTTCGCGGCGTACTTGGAGCTGGCGATCAATCCGTAACGCGCTGAGTTCCGTGCGCGAGGCGTTCCGGACGGCACGTAAACGCTTACGCAAGCCTTTACGTCTCCTGCTGCCTTACGTCCCCCCGCCGCGCGAGCCCTCACCCGGTGACCGGCTCCGCGGCCACCGCCCCCACCGGCCGGGTCTCCGGCAGCAGCGCGAAGCAGCCCAGGCTGAGCAGGGCGACCCCGGTCAGATAGGCGCCGACACCCCAGGGGACGCGCCCACTGTGCTCGGCGAGCGCCGTCGCCACGATCGGGGTGAGCGCGCCGCCGAGGACCCCGCCGAGGTTGTAGCCGACGGCGGCGCCCGTGCAGCGCACCCGCGGCTCGTACAGCTCCGGCAGGTACGCGCCGAGCACGGCGAACATCGTCACGAACGCGAGCAGCGCCCCCAGGAACCCGAGGAACATCAGCAGCGGCGCACCCGTGGCGAGCAGCGCGACCATCGGGAACATCCACAACGCGGCGGCCGTGCACCCCAGCAGACACAGCGTCCGGCGCCCGTAGCGGTCGCTCAGCAGCGCCATCACGGGGGTGAGCGAACCCTTCACCACCACGGCGGCCATGATGCAGGCCAGCATCTCCGTACGGCCGACCCCGAGCCGCTCCGTGCCGTAGGCGAGGGACCACGTCGTCACCGAGTAGAAGATGGCGTACCCCACCGACAGGGCCCCGGCGGTCAGCAGCACCAACCGCCAGTGCTCGCGCACCACTTCGGCGAGCGGCACGCGCGCGTGGTCGTCGATTTCGAGGAACCGGGGGCTCTCCGCGAGCGACGAGCGCAGCCACAGCCCACCGAGGGCCAGCACCCCGGCCACCCAGAACGGCACCCGCCAGCCCCAGTGCGCGAACTGGGCATCCGTCAGGGTCGCCGACAGCGCCAGCATCACGCCGTTGGCCAGCAGGAACCCCACCGCGGGCCCGGCCTGCGGAAAGCTCGACCACAATCCGCGCCGCCCGGCCGGCGCGTGCTCGGCGGTGAGCAGCACCGCACCGCCCCACTCCCCGCCGAGCCCCAGCCCCTGCAGAAAACGCAGCACCAGGAGGAGCACGGGAGCGGCCACCCCGATCGAGCCGTACGACGGTACGCAGCCGACCGCGACCGTCGAGGCGCCGGTCAGCAGCAGCGAGGCGACGAGGACCGGCCGCCGTCCGCGCCGGTCCCCGAAGTGCCCGAACAGGATCGAGCCCAGCGGGCGCGCCACGAAACCCACCCCGAACGTCCCGAAGGCGGCCAGTGTCCCCGCCACCGGCGAGAACGTCGGGAAGAACAGGGGGCCGAGGACCAGGGCCGCCGCCGTGCCGTAGACGAAGAAGTCGTAGAACTCGATCGCGGTCCCGGCGAGCGAGGCGGCCGCGAGGCGCAGCATGGAAGGGGGTCTTACGGTGCGTACATCGTGCATGCCGCGTCAACTACCCACAGTGAGCAACGGTTACGGGGGCGTGCGCTGGTGCGGAGGGGTCGTGATAGACCGGGTCCGAGCAGCGGCCGTCGACCGGCGGCCCCGCCTCGAACGACATGTCCGAACGGACCGGAGGAACCGTGCCCCGCACCCTGGCCAACGCCCCGATCATGATCCTCAACGGCCCCAACCTGAACCTCCTGGGCCAGCGGCAGCCGGAGATCTACGGCTCCGACACGCTCGCCGACGTCGAGGCGCTGTGCGTCAAGGCGGCGGCGGGGCTCGGCGGCACGGTGGACTTCCGGCAGTCCAACCACGAGGGTGAACTGGTCGACTGGATCCACGAGGCGCGGCTGAACCACTGCGGCATCGTGATCAACCCGGCCGCCTACTCGCACACCTCGGTCGCGATCCTGGATGCCCTCAACACCTGTGACGGGCTGCCGGTGGTGGAGGTCCACATCTCCAACATCCACCAGCGCGAGTCGTTCCGGCACCACTCGTACGTCTCGCTGCGCGCCGACGGTGTCATCGCGGGGTGCGGTGTGCAGGGGTACGTGTTCGGCGTGGAGCGGGTCGCCGCGCTGGCGGGCGCGGGGAAGGCCGACACGTAAGCACCGGCCTCCAAGCGCACGCCCCTTACAGACCACCAGTTACAGACGCCCCGTCACAGACGGCCCGCCTCCACGATCCGTCGCAGGAAGCGCCGCGTGCGCTCCTGTTGCGGGTCGCCGAAGATCTGCTGAGCCGTGCCGCGCTCCAGGACGACCCCTCCGTCCAGGAAACAGACCTGGTCGGCGACGTCCCGGGCGAAGCCCATCTCGTGCGTGGCCAGCACCATGGTCATGCCCTCGTCCTTCAAGTCCCGCACCACGGCGAGCACTTCACCGACCAGCTCGGGGTCGAGCGCGGCGGTGATCTCGTCGAAGAGCAGCAGCCGGGGACGTACGGCCAGGGCGCGCACGATCGCCACCCGCTGCTGCTGACCACCGCTCAGCCGGTCCGGGTAGGCGCCCGCCTTGTCCCCGAGCCCGAGCCGCTCCAGCAGCTCACGCGCGTGTGCCTCGGCCTCCGCACGGGACACGCCGTGCACCCGGCGCGGGGCCAGGGTGATGTTCTCCAGGACCGTCATGTGCGGGAACAGGTTGTACGCCTGGAACACCACGCCGATACGGCGCCGTATCGCGTCCGGGTCGACGCGCGGGTCGGTGATCTCCTCGCCGTCCAGCCAGATCGCGCCGTCGTCGATGTCCTCCAGGAGGTTCGCGCACCGCAGCAGCGTGGACTTGCCGGAGCCTGAGGCGCCGATCAGCGCGGTCACCGTGTGCTGCGGGACCTCCAGGTCGACGTCCCGCAGGACGACCGACGTGCCGAAGGTCTTGCGGACGGACTCCATGCGCAGCACGGGCGAGGTGGTGTCGGTGCTCATGTCGTGCCTCCCTGGGCGCGCTGCTTGTCCATCCGCGCGGTCACCCAGTCCGTGAAGCGGGTCATCGGGATGGTCAGCGCCACGAAGACGAGCCCCGCGACGATGTACGGCGTGTAGTTCAGGGCGCGCTGCGCGATGATGTCGGACGCCCGTACGGCGTCGATCGCGCCGCCGATCGACACGAGCCCGGTGTCCTTCTGGAGGGACACGAGATCGTTCAACAAGGGCGGCACCTGCCGGCGTACAGCTTGGGGGAGCACCACGTGCCGCAGCGCCTGCCGGTTGCTCAGGCCCAGCGAGCGGGCCGCGGCGCGCTGCGAGGGGTGCACGGACTCGATGCCCGCGCGGAACACCTCGGCGACGTAAGCCGAGTACGTGAGCGTCAGCGCCGCACCGCCCAGCCACACGGGGTCGACGGTCACGCCCTGGAGGCGCAAGGCGGGCACTCCGAAGACCACGATCATCAGGTTGATGATCAGCGGCAGCCCGCGGAAGAAGTCCGTGTACGCGGCGGCCAGCACCCGCAGGGGGAAGAATACCGGCCCGCGCAGGGTGCGCGCGATGGCGATCAGCATGCCCAGGACGAGCACCAGCACGCCGCAGATCAGCAGCAGCCGGACGTTCAGCCACAGCCCTTCGAGGACCTTGGGGAACGCCTCGCGCGCGTAGTGCCCGTCGAAGAAGGTCTCCTTGGTGCGCTCCCAGCCCGGCGCGCTGACCACGACCACGTACAGGACGACGGCCGTGACCAGGGTCGACACCGCGGCGATGGCGGTCGCGCGCCGGGCACGGGTGCGCTTGTGACGCTCGCGGTCCAGGCGCCGCTGCGAGGGGACGTACGTGTCGCCCCCGCCGGGCATGTCGCCCTTGTCGTCCGCGGCCTCCCGGCCGGAGTCGTCCTTCACCACGGTCACTTGAGGACCGGGGCGTCGACGGCGTCGGAGAGCCACTGCTTCTCCAGCGCGGCCAGTGTGCCGTCCTTGCGGAGGGCGTTCACGGCCGACGTGACGCACGACGTGAGGTCGCTGCCCTTGTCGAGGACGAGCCCGAACTGCTCGGGCGTGCCGCCCTGGTTCTCGAACTGGCCGACGATCTTGGCGTTGGTCACCTCGGCCGAGGTGATGTAGAAGGCCGTGGGCAGGTCGACGACGATCGCGTCGACCTGGCCGTTCTTGAGTGCGGAGACGGCCTGGTCGTTCTTGGAGAACGCGGCCTCCTGCTGCGTCGGCTTCACCACGTCGCTGATGTAGTTCAGGCTCGTGGTGCCGACCTGGGCGCCCAGCTTGAGGCCCTTCAGGCCCGCGATGCTCGTCGCCTTGGCGGCCTTGCCGCCCTTGAGCGCGATGACGGCCTGACGCACGTCGTAGTAGCCGGATGAGAAGTCGACGGCCTTCTTGCGCTCGGTGCTGATCGACACCTGGTTGATGTCGAAGTCGAAGGTCTTCACGCCGGGCGCGAAGGCCTTGTTGAAGGGGACGCTCTGCCAGACGACGGCGCTCTTGTCGTAGCCGAGTTGCTTCGCCACGGCGTACGCGACCGCCGACTCGAAGCCCTTGCCGTTGGCGGGCTTGTCGTCCTCGAACCACGGCTCGTACGCCGGCTCGTCCGTCGCGATCGTCAGCTTGCCGGAGGTCTGGGTGGCCAACTTGCCCTTGGCGCAGGTGGTCGCGGTCGAACCGGAGGCCTGGTCCGAGGCTTTGTCCTCCGGCTGCGGAGCACAGCCGACGGCGGTGGCGAGCAGGGCTACGGTTGCGGCGGATATCGCGCGGCGCAGTACGCGAGGGGCAAGGTGCATGGCGGGAGGGTGACAGTCGGACGTCCTGATTGTCCAGGTCACAGCCCCGAATGTCCGCATAGTGGGAACGCTTGTTGCGCTCTTGTGAACAGCACCTGTGGGACGCCGATTCCGGCCCGCTCGCCGGGGCCGCCGGTCGAGGGCGGGGAATGATGGACCGGCGGCCCGTCCGCGCAGGAGCCGTCGTCCTGAGCGGGGCTGCTTCCAGTCGACCGCGCAACCACGCGCGTGGGGAGCGCGTGCGGGACACCGGTGCGTGCGAAGGATTCACACGGGGCGCGCACGCGCCGGTTCCTGCCGGACCGTCACCACCCGCGCGCGTGCCACTCCGGCAGGTGCGGGCGCTCCGCGCCCAGCGTCGTGTCGTTGCCGTGCCCCGGGTAGACCCAGGTCTCGTCCGGGAGCGTGCCGAAGATCTTCGTCTCGACGTCGCGGATCAGGCTCGCGAACGCCTCGGGGTCCTTCCAGGTGTTGCCTACGCCACCCGGGAACAGGCAGTCCCCGGTGAACACATGAGGGTGCCCGTGCGGGTCGTCGTAGACGAGCGCGATCGAACCCGGCGTATGACCCACGAGGTGACGCGCGGTCAGCTCGACCTGCCCCACGCGGATCGTGTCGCCGTCGTCGACCAGGACGTCCGTCGGCACCGGGATGCCCTCGGCGTCCTCGCGGCCCGCGTACGTACGCGCGCGCGTGGCCGTCACGACCTCCGCGAGCGCCTGCCAGTGGTCGCCGTGCTGGTGGGTGGTGACGACGGACGCGATGCCGTCCTCGCCGATCGTGCCGAGCAGGGTCTCCGCGTCGTTGGCCGCGTCGATCAGCAACTGCTCGTCCGTGGCCCGGCAGCGCAGCAGATAGGCGTTGTTGTTCATGGGCCCTACCGCGATCTTGGTGATCATCAGGTCCGTGAGCTCGTGCACATCCGCCGGTCCGCCGACCGTCACCTCGCCGCTGTACGTCATGGCGGTCACCCTATAGCGGCGGCAGCGTCGGCAAGGAGCCCCCGTCGACCGTCAGGCCGGACCCGTCACGGCGTCCGCAAAGCCAGCCGAGCAGAGCCGCCGGGCTGCCGGTGACGGTGAGGTCGGGCTTCTCGGCGGACCGGCTCGTGCTCCACGCGTGCGTGCCGTCGGTGAGGTGGGTCGACGGCACGTCCGGGTGCCCGTCGAACCGCTCGACCAGGAAAGCGATCTCCCGCTGGGTGAACTCCTCCGGGAGGTCCTCCAGCTCGTAGCCGATCCCCAGGTCCACGTGGTGCAGCTCGACCTCGATCCAGCGCCGGAACGGGATCCGGGACGCGGAGTCGACGACCCCGTTGCGCAGCTCCACGGTGCGGGACCAGTCCGAGGGAGCGGCACCCGCGTCCTGGAAACGGGCCCCGCTCTCGCGCACGTCGGCGAGCTGGACGTCCAGGGGACGAGGAGCGTCGCGCTCGATGTCGGCATCGCGGACGCTCGCCGTCGCGTACATGGGGCGCCCCTCCAGGACGTTCACGAGGGCGTCCGCGTTCCGGGCGAGGTGGGCGAGGACGTGACCGCGGCTCCAGCCGGGAAGCCGTGACGGCGCGGCCACGGAACCGTTGTCCAGTGCGGCGGCAGCGGTGAGCACTCGCTCGGTCGCATCACGTACAGAGGCCAGGTCATGAGCGTGATCAATCATGCTGCTGACCCTAGTCCCGCCACACCTTTGGGTGAAGGTGGTGAAGCAGTGCCATAAATCGAATGCACGTGCTATATCGTCGGGTGCGGCGTCGGGCATGCTGGAAGGCCGGAGGTTGTTATGCCTCGGCCGGGATTCCGACCGGCGTTGTCAGTGGCTCCCCCTAGTCTGGGAATGACGGGGGCCCCGCCCCTGTCACTTCTCTCAAGAAAGGTGCGGACCGGCGTGGCCGACCGTCTCATCGTCCGTGGCGCGCGCGAGCACAATCTGAAGAATGTCTCGCTCGACCTTCCACGCGACTCGCTCATCGTTTTCACGGGCCTGTCCGGGTCGGGCAAGTCCTCCCTGGCCTTCGACACGATCTTCGCCGAGGGCCAGCGGCGCTACGTGGAATCGCTCTCCTCGTACGCCCGCCAGTTCCTCGGCCAGATGGACAAGCCGGACGTCGACTTCATCGAGGGTCTCTCCCCGGCCGTCTCCATCGACCAGAAGTCGACCTCGCGCAACCCGCGCTCGACGGTCGGCACCATCACCGAGGTCTACGACTACCTGCGCCTGCTCTTCGCGCGCATCGGCAAGCCGCACTGCCCGGAGTGCGGCCGGCCGATCACGCGCCAGTCGCCGCAGGCCGTCGTCGACAAGGTCCTGGCGCTGCCCGAGGGAAGCCGCTTCCAGGTCCTGTCGCCGCTGGTGCGCGAGCGCAAGGGCGAGTTCGTCGACCTCTTCGCGGACCTCCAGACCAAGGGCTACAGCCGCGCGCGCGTGGACGGCGAGACCATCCAGCTCTCCGAGCCGCCCGTCCTGAAGAAGCAGGAGAAGCACACCATCGAGGTGGTCATCGACCGCCTCACGGTGAAGGACTCCGCCAAGCGCCGGCTCACCGACTCCGTGGAGACCGCCCTCGGGCTGTCCGGCGGCATGGTCGTGCTCGACTTCGTCGACCTCCCCGAGGACGACCCCGAGCGCGAACGCATGTACTCGGAGCACCTGTACTGCCCGTACGACGACCTGTCCTTCGAGGAGCTGGAGCCCCGCTCCTTCTCCTTCAACTCGCCCTTCGGCGCCTGCCCCGAGTGCTCCGGCATCGGCACGCGCATGGAGGTCGACGCCGAGCTGATCGTCCCGGACGAGGACAAGTCCCTGGACGAGGGCGCCATCCACCCGTGGTCGCACGGCCACACCAAGGACTACTTCAGCCGCCTCATCGGCGCCCTCGCGGACGCGCTGGGCTTCCGCACCGACATCCCCTTCGCGGGCCTCCCGCAGCGCGCCAAGAAGGCCCTGCTCTACGGCCACAAGACGCAGATCGAGGTTCGGTACCGGAACAGGTACGGACGCGAGCGGGTCTACACGACGCCCTTCGAAGGCGCCGTCCCCTTCGTGAAGCGGCGGCACGGCGAAGCGGAGAGCGACGCCAGCAGGGAGCGCTTCGAGGGCTACATGCGCGAGGTGCCCTGCCCCACCTGTCACGGCACGCGTCTGAAGCCCGTCGTCCTCGCGGTCACGATCATGGACAAGTCGATCGCCGAGATCTCCGGGATGTCGATCAGCGACTGCGCGGAGTTCCTCGGCGGCATGAAGCTCGACGCCCGCGACAAGAAGATCGCCGAGCGCGTCCTCAAGGAGTGCAACGAGAGGCTGCGCTTCCTGGTCGACGTCGGCCTCGACTACCTCTCGCTGAACCGCGCGGCCGGCACGCTCTCCGGCGGCGAGGCCCAGCGCATCCGCCTGGCCACCCAGATCGGCTCCGGACTCGTGGGCGTCCTGTACGTCCTCGACGAGCCGTCCATCGGCCTGCACCAGCGCGACAACCACCGGCTGATCGAGACCCTGGTCCGGCTGCGCGACATGGGCAACACGCTCATCGTCGTCGAGCACGACGAGGACACCATCAAGGTCGCCGACTGGATCGTCGACATCGGTCCCGGCGCGGGCGAGCACGGCGGCAAGGTCGTGCACAGCGGCTCCCTGAAGGAGCTGCTCGCCAACGACGAGTCGATGACCGGTCAGTACCTGTCCGGCAAGAAGGCCATCCCGCTGCCCGAGATCCGGCGCCCGCTCGACCCCTCCCGCCGGCTCACGGTGCACGGCGCCCGGGAGAACAACCTCCAGGACATCGACGTCTCGTTCCCCCTGGGCGTGTTCACCGCGGTCACCGGCGTCTCCGGCTCCGGCAAGTCGACCCTGGTCAACGACATCCTGTACACGCACCTGGCTCGCGAGCTGAACGGCGCGAGGAACGTGCCGGGACGGCACACGCGCGTGGACGGCGACGACCTCGTCGACAAGGTCGTGCACGTAGACCAGTCGCCCATCGGCCGCACCCCCCGATCCAACCCGGCGACGTACACCGGAGTCTTCGACCACGTCCGCAAGCTGTTCGCGGAGACGACCGAGGCGAAGGTGCGGGGCTATCTGCCCGGCCGCTTCTCCTTCAACGTCAAGGGCGGCCGCTGCGAGAACTGCGCGGGCGACGGCACCATCAAGATCGAGATGAACTTCCTGCCGGACGTCTACGTCCCGTGCGAGGTGTGCCACGGCGCCCGCTACAACCGGGAGACGCTGGACGTCCACTACAAGGGCAAGTCCATCGCCGACGTCCTGAACATGCCCATCGAGGAGGCCACGGAGTTCTTCGAGGCGGTCCCCGGGATCGCCCGCCACCTCAACACCCTCAAGGACGTCGGCCTCGGCTACGTCCGCCTCGGCCAGTCCGCGACCACCCTGTCCGGCGGTGAGGCACAGCGCGTCAAGCTCGCCAGCGAGCTCCAGCGCCGCTCCACCGGCCGTACGGTCTACGTCCTGGACGAGCCGACCACCGGCCTGCACTTCGAGGACATCAGCAAGCTCCTCACCGTGCTCGGCGGCCTGGTCGACAAGGGCAACACGGTCATCGTCATCGAGCACAACCTCGACGTGATCAAGGTCGCCGACTGGGTCGTCGACATGGGCCCCGAGGGCGGCGCGGGAGGCGGTCTGGTCATCGCCGAGGGCACACCGGAGCAGGTCGCCGCGGTGGGGGCCAGCCACACGGGCAAGTTCCTGCGCGAGATCCTAGACGCCGACCGGATCAGCGACGGGGCCCCGGTGAAGGCGCCGCGCAAGACGGCCGCCAAGAAGACCGCGGCGGTCGCGGCGAAGAAGTCCGTGCCTGCCAAGAAGGCCACGCCCGCGAAGAAAACGACGCGAGCCCGCAAGGCCTGACCGGCAGCGAGCACGCGCGTGTGGCGCCCTGCGGGAACCTCCCCGCAGGGCGCCACACGCGTTCAACAGCCTCTACAGAACGCCCAGTTCAGAGGCGTACGGCGGTTCCGCCCCCGCCCGTGAGCACGTGATCGCCGCCGCCCGCGCCGCGAGCCGCAGCAGCTGGGTCCAGCCATCGCGGCCCAGGACGGCCATCCCCTCCGCGGACAGCGCGTTCCGGACGGACAGGCCGTGCAGCAGCGCCGCGTTGACGGTGTCACCGGCGCCGATCGTGTCCACGACGTCGACCTTCTCGCCCGGCACCGGGTACACCGTGCCGTCCTGGGTGAACGCGGCGAGGCCGTCGCCGCCCTGGGTGATCACGACGGCCGAGGGACCGGCGTCCAGCCACTCGCGCGGGGTGCCGCCCAGCCACAGCGCGTCCTCCTCGGACAGCTTGAGGAGCGACACGTACGGCAGCCAGCTCTTGAAGCGCGCCCGGTACGCGTCCGCGTCGGGGATCAGGCCCGCCCGGATGTTCGGGTCGAGCAGGGTGAACACGCCCTGCGCGAACGCGGTCCGCATCAGCTCCTCGTAGGCACTCGCGCCCGGCTCCAGGACGAGCGAGCAGGTGCCGAAGGACACCGCCTCGGTCTCGGCGGGCAGCGCCGCGGGCACCTCGAAGAGCCGGTCGGCGGTGCCGTCGACGTAGAAGGAGTACGTGGCCGAGCCGTGCGCGTCGAGCGTGGCGACCGCGAGGGTGGTCGGCTCCTGGCCGCGCTGTACGTCCAGGACGTCCACGTCGGCCTGCCGCAGCCCGGCGAGCAGGGCCTCGCCGAACGCGTCGTAGGAGACGCGGGAGCAGAAGGCGGTGGGGGAGCCGAGGCGGCCGAGGGCGACGGCGGTGTTGTACGGGCCGCCGCCGAGCGCCGGCTTCAGGGCGGCGAGTGCTCCCGTGCCCTGCGGCACCAGGTCGATCAGGGCCTCACCGGCTACGACGATCACGAGATGTTTCCCCTCTGGGACTGTTCGGACGGGTCGGGGCAGCCGCAGGACGTGCGGTGGACGAAGGCGCAAGGGAGGCGCAGGACGCGGGCGGGCCGGTCCGGCGAGGCGAGGCGGTCCAACAGCAGCCGTAAGGCCTGGGCGCCGATCTCCTTGCTGGGCTGGGCGATCGCGGTGAGCCGGGGCTCGAACAGGTCGGCCCAGGTGAAGGCGTCGAAGCAGCACAACGCCAGGTCGCCGGGGACGGACAGGCCGCGCTCGCGCAGGGCGCGCAGGGCGCCGATGGTCATCGCGTTGTTCGCGGTGACCAGAGCCGTGGGCGGGGTGGCGAGGGACAGCAGCTTCTCGGTGGCCCGCTCGGCGGCGGCCGACTCGGAGTCGCCGTGCGTCAACAGCCGTTCGTCGTAAGGGAGTCCGGCGGTGGCGAGGCCGTGGCGGTATCCCGCGATCCGCTCGCGGGTGGTGCTGAGCCCGGGCAGACCCGCGACGAGGCCGATGCGGCGGTGGCCGAGTCCGGCGAGGTGGGTGACGAGGTGGGCCGTCGGCTCGACGTTCTCGGCGCACACCTGGTCGACGGGCGGTGCGTCGTCCGAGGGGGCGTCGACCACCCGGTCGAGGAA
Organism: Streptomyces sp. NPDC048504; assembly: GCF_043200035.1. Lineage (NCBI taxonomy): Bacteria > Bacillati > Actinomycetota > Actinomycetes > Kitasatosporales > Streptomycetaceae > Streptomyces > Streptomyces sp. NPDC048504. The sequence continues at coordinate 152,394 of NZ_JBICXA010000003.1, read as the reverse complement.
CACCGTCGGTACGGAGTGCCGGCCGAGGTAGGCGACCAGGGCGTCCGGGGCCGCCGACGGCGCGACGATCATGCCGTCCACCCGGCGCTCGTGCAGGAGTTGGACGACCGTGCGCTCGTGCTCCGGGTCGTCGTGCGGATCGGCGATGAGCAGGCTGTAGCCCTGTTCCAGGGCGCCGGCCTCCACGCCCTGGAGGATCTCCGTGAAGTACGGGTTGCTGATCGCCGACACCGCGAGGCCGATGGAGCGGGTGCGGGACGTGACCAGGGAGCGGGCGAGGGTGTTGGGGGTGTAGCCCAGTTCCTCGATCGCGGTCAGCACGGCCTGCCGGGTGCCCGGCAGCACCGGACGGGTGTCGTTCAGGACGTGCGAGACGGTCGCGACGGAGACACCGGCGCTCCGTGCGACGTCGGCCATGGTGGCCATCGCGGATCCCCCTCCCCGAGGTGCGGCGGGCCTTGAAATGCGGCAGGCCTTCCGGTCGGGAACGTATCTCATCCGACGCCAGGCGTAAACGCTTGCGCAAACGTTTACGTACCGTGAGCGCCCGTCCGGTGAACCCACCTCAAAGCGGGCGGAACGCCACGGGTATCGTCGCCGTGCACCGCGCCTTGAACAGCCCGGACACCCCGAACGACAACAGCTGGAGACCCCCATGCCCGGCCGCCCCGCCCCGAGCCGTCGTACCGTCCTGCGAGGCGCGGCCCTCACGCCCGTCGCCGGGCTCGGACTCAGCGCCTGCTCGGGCGGTGGCTCAGGGGCCGCGGCGACCCCGACCGCGCCCGTGGACCTCGGCGCGGAGAGCGAGGTCGCCAAGGGGAGCGCCAAGCTGTACCGCGATCAGAACGTGGTCGTCAGCCGGGCGGCGAACGGCACCCTCAAGGCGTACAGCACGATCTGCACGCACGCGCAGTGCCCCATCAACAAGCTGGACGGCACGACGCTCATCTGCCCGTGCCACGGCAGCCAGTTCGACGCCATGACCGGCAAGGTGGTGCAGTCGCCGGCCACCGAGCCGTTGCAGGAGCTGAAGGTGACGGCCGAGAACGGGAAGATCGTCGCGGGGCCGGCCGCCTGATCCTCAGGGCGGCCGGGCTCCGGCGGCTCACTCCCAGTCCCAGCCGATCCCCACGATCCCCGACCGCATCCGCGGCTCGACGAGGTGCACCGAGTGGTGTCCTCCCGCCAGACGCAGTTCCTGGCGGCCGCTGCGCGGGGCCGCCGCCGAGTGCTGGGTGAAGCGGTGGCAGCGCACCGGCAGCGCGTTCTCGTCGAAGCGCACCTGGAGCGCGTACTGGCCGCCCGCGATACCGAAGTCACGGACGTACTCGCGGGAGACGCCGGCGGTGCCGTCCTCGACGCCGTAGCGGAAGAGGAACGTATCTCCGGAGCGCAGGCGGGTGCCGAAGAGGAGTTCGGCGACCAGGATGCCGGTCTCGTGGTGGCGGCGGACGCGGCCCGTGCGGCAGTTCTCCAGGGCGTGCACGGTCATGCGGTCCGGGGTGCAGCCCGGGTCTCCGTAGTGGACGGCTATGAAGCGGTCGATGCCGTCCCGGTGGGCGCGGACGATGTGGTGCGACTCGCGGCCGGCCAGCTCGCGGTGCGGTCCGACGCGCACGCGCTCGTGGTGCCCCAGGGTGTGCAGGCCGCTGTCGAGCGAGGCCTCCAGTCCGGCCAGCAGCTGTTCCAGGACGCCGGAGGCCTCGACGAAGGAGCGGTACGAGCGGGCCGCCGGGCGCTGCGCCACGGCGCGTTCCTCGGCCTCGGCGAGCAGCCGGATCAGGGATTCCTCGGGGAGCTGGAGGATCTCCTCCAGTGCCCGTACGGCGCGCAGCGACTCGGGGCGCTGCGGGCGGCGGGCGCCCTGCTGCCAGTAACTCAGGCTGGTGACACCGACCTTGACCCCGTAGCGCGAGAGGTGGTGCTGGACGCGTTGCAGCGGCAGTCCGCGGGCGGCGATGGCGGCGCGCAGCGCGACATGGAAGGGGCCGCCGCGCAGGGCCGAGTCCAGTTCCGCGGTGGCGACGTCCGCCTGCTGTGTGGCGTGCGGCATGCAGGGGCCCTTTCTGTGAATGTTCACAACGGCTGGTCAGACCGTTCACGCGAGTTGCTTCGGGGCCCCCGTCGGCGCCGGAGAAGGGTCTTCACATCCGTACGCCGTCGTTCACGCCCCGAGTTCCCCCGCATTGAAGCGTGTTGACCAAGTCCCGACAACACCTGTCGCCCATCAGGCATATGTGATGTGGCCTAGTCACGCCGGGTGCGCTCACGGTGGTGCGGGCGGCCCGTCGTCGCCCAGCACGTCCCTGATCGCCCGCGCGGACAGGGCCGACTTGTGCAGGAAGCCGTGTGCGGGGCTGGCGGCGATGAGTTCCTGGAAGTCCTCCCGGGAGTGCGTCGAGATGAGGATCACCGCCGGTACGTCGCCCACCAGCCGGCGCGCGACGTCGAAGCCGTTCTCGCCGTCGAGGTCGAGATCGACCAGAACGACGTCGGGGGCCTTTTCCCGGGCCTGGGAGAGGGCGTCCGCGCCCGTCGAGGCGGTGCCGACGACTTCCACGCCGCCGCGTTCCAGCAGGGCGCGAGCCGCCTCCAGGAACCGGGCGCTGTCATCGACGAGGAGACAGCGCAGCGACATGTGCCCAGCTTGCCAACCGGCGGTCGGCCGCGCTTTCCGGCTAGCCGGAAAGTGCTGAAGTCCCGTGCCACGACCGGAGGTTCTCGTGCACGCAGGGCGATGGGGATGCGACGGGCGGTAGCATGACGGCGCCCTGGGGAGACCACGTCGTCCGGTCGAGTGGGGGTCTGCCATGAACGGAACGAGCGCCACGCGCGCGTGGACCGGCAGCCGCGGGATCCGCGGAACCCTGGTCCCCTGGGTGGTGTGCGCGGCCCTGCTGCTGGCCGCGTGCGACGGCGGCGGGAGCGACGCCAAGGGGGCGGGCGCGTCCCCGAAGGACACCACCTGCGACGGGAAGATCCACGGAACCGCGCACATCACCGTCTGGTACCACGCGGGCCCCAGCGGCGAGTTCACCACGCTGCAGAACCAGGTGAAGGAGTTCAACCGACAGCAGAAGCGGGTGCGCGTCGAACTGGTCACCCTCCCGGAGGACCGCGCCTACACCGCCCTGGTGCTGTCGGCGGCGGCCAGCGGCGACCTGCCCGACCTCCTGGACTTCGACGGCCCGAACCTCTACAGCTACGCCTGGTCGGGCAAGCTCCGGCCGATCGACTCCTGTGTGCCCGCGAGCGTCCGCGCCGACCTGTTGCCGACGATCCGTCAACAGGGCACCTACGCGGGCAGGTTGTGGGGCATCGGCACCTTCGACTCGGGCATGGGCCTGTATGTGCGCAAGTCCGTCATGAAGAAGGCCGGGATACGCGTCCCGACCGGCCCCAAGGACGCTTGGACGGCCGGCGAACTGACGGGCATCCTGCGCAAGTTGCGCACTCAGGGCTACAAGGCACCGCTCGACCTGCGGCTCGTCTACGCGCAGCCGGGCCAGGAGTGGAACACCTACGGCTTCGCACCCGCCGTGTGGTCGGCGGGCGGCGACCTCGTCGAGCCCAGGAACTTCCGCACCGCCGACGGCTATGTGAACGGCCCCGGTTCGGTCAAGGCGCTCACCGACATGCAGAACTGGGCCAAGGCGGGGCTCATCGACATGGTCAAGGACGACAAGGCGTTCGTCAGCGGCCGCAGCGCGATCTCCTGGTGCGGGCACTGGACCTATCCGGAATTCAACAAGGCCTTCCCCGGGGACGTCGCGATCGTCCCGCTGCCCGACTTCGGCCAGGGGACCGTCACGGGGATGGGCTCCTTCCAGTGGGGCGTCCCGGCGGGCGACGCGGACGGTGACGCCGTGTGGCGCTTCCTGTCCTTCCTGCTCCAGCCCGCCCAGGTGCACCGGATGACCGTGGCCAACGGGGCGATCCCGGCGACCGAGAGCGCGATCGAACTCTCGCCGCAGTACGCACCCGGCGGCCCCGAGCACCTCTTCATCGAGCAACTCCAGGACGGAGTCGCCCGCCCCAGGCCCCAGACGCCCGCCTACCCGGCGATCACCGACGCCTTCTCCCGGGCCTTCGCGAAGATCATCTTCAATCGGGCGCCGGTCAAGGCCACCCTCGACCAGGCCGCCAAGAAGATCGACGACGACCTCGCGGCGCACGACGGCTATCCGCCGAGCAGGTAGCGAAAGCGGGCGCCACGCGCGTGTGCCCGACAGGGTTCTACGGGCGGGTGCCGGACGGGGTCTTACGCGCGCGTGCTCGACAAGGGTTCCACGGGCGCGAGCCCGGCGGGGCCGCCTTACGCGCGCGTGCTCGACGTGGGTCCTACGCGCGCGTGCCCGACTCCGAGGGACCCGGCCTCCCCAAGGCCCTGACGATCATGGCCGATTGGGGGCAGGCTGGGCATGTGACCGACCATCATCGATACGTCCCACCTCCGGGCCGCTGAGGGCCCGCCGTGCGTCGCCCCCTGTCCCCGGGCCCGCTCCGTAGGCTGCTCGCAGGGTTCCGCCCCGAGCCCGACCTCGCCACGCCCACCGCGCTCCCGGAGCTGCGCAGCCCGCGCTCCGACCGCCCCGCCCGGCGTGGCCCCCGTCGTCGGCACCCGCGGCCCGGTGCCGCCCTCCGGATACCCTTCCTCGCCCGGCTGCGCGTCGGGCGCAAGCTGATGCTCCTGGTGCTGCTCCCGGTGACCGGCATGCTGGCGTTCACCGTGTTCGGCGCCGTCTCGCAGTGGCACGACGCGCAGACGATGCGGGACTTCCGTACGGCGACCGCGCTGTCGTTCAGGACCACCGCGCTGACCGACGCCATCGCCAGGGAACGCATCGCCGCCGTGAAGGCCCGGCTGCGTCCCGGAGCGGCGACCCTGAAGGAACGCTCCGGTGCGCAGCACGCCACCGACCACGCCCTGAACGCGGCTCTCCTGGGCGCGGCCGACTGGACCGGGCCGTCCGACGTAGCGGGCCGGCTCGACGCGCGGAACCGCCAACTGCACGCCCTGCGGCTCCAGTCGGGGACCGGCTCGCTCACCGCGCCCCAACTCGCCGCCCAGTACGACACGATCGAGGACGACCTCCTGGAGCTGGCCGCCACCCTGGAGTCCGGCCGGCCGACCCGCACCTCCGGACAGGCGGCCGACGCCCACATCGCGCTCCTGAACGCCATCGAGGCCGCCGAACGCGAACGCACCGAACTGGCCGTGCTCTTCGACACCCGCGACGCCCCGCACGCCACCGCCACGGACCGGTGGTTGGCCCTGGAGGACGCGCTCCTGGACGACTTCGACCGGACCGCGCCCGCCGCCCTAAAAGGCAGGCTCTACGTCGCCCTCCTCCAGCACCCCGGCCTCGTCGTCCGCACGACCCGCGAGACCCTCGCCGACCCGCACGCCCAGCGCAACGCCTGGCCCACGTACGACGGTTGGCTGACCGCGTCGACCCGGCGCATCGAGGCCCTGCGCGGCATCCAGCACCAGGCCGCCGCCGAACTGGGCCGCGACGCCGCCCGCGACCTCGACACGGCACGCACGCGTGAGGCACGCGACCTCAGCGTGTCGCTTGCCGTCCTGGCCGCCGTCACCGTTCTCGCCCTGACCCTGCGGCTGTCGATCACCCGCCCCCTCAGCGAGGTCTCCGCAGGCGCCCGCGCGCTCTCCGAGGGCGATCTGTCGTACGACATCCGGTACACGGGCCGGGACGAACTCGGCGCCGTCGCCGACACGTTCCGGGAACTACGGGTCACCACCGAACGGCTCGCCGGCGAGATCAACACCATGAACACGGCGATCGACGACAACCGGCTCGGCCACCGCGCGGACGTCGCCGCGTTCGAGGGGACCTGGGCGCGGCTGCTCGGCGGCATGAACGGCACCATGGCGTCCTTCGCCGCCGCGCACGGGCGGCGCGACAAGGCCGAGCAGGAGCTGGCGAGCATCTTCCACCTCTCCCTCGACCTGTTGTGCATCGCGGGACTCGACGGCTACTTCAAGCGCGTGAACCCCGCCTTCGAGCGGACCCTCGGCCACTCCGCCGACGCACTCCTGGGCAGACCCTGGCTGGAGTTCGTGCACCCGGAGGACCGGGCACGCACGCGTGCCGCCCTCGACCGGCTGGCGAGTGGTGTCGAACTGGCCGAGTTCGAGAATCGCCTCCTCCGGGACGACGGAACCGAACGCTGGCTCCAGTGGAACGCCCGCCCGGTCACCGCGGACGGCCTGATCTACGCCGCCGCACGAGACGTCACCGAGAGCCGCCGCGCCGCCCGCGAACAGACCGCGCTGCGCCGGGTCGCCACCCTCGTCGCGCGCGGGGTGCCACCGCACGAGGTGTTCTCCGAAGTCGCCGACCAGGTGGGCAGGGTCCTCAGCAGCGGCTCCGCCGCGGTCCTGCGCTACGGCGTCGACGGGGCCGCCACCGTCCTCGGTTCCGCCCGCGGAGCCGCCGCCGAAGCTGAGACGGCCGCCGCGGCGGAGGTGGCGCGCACCGCCCGCCCCGCGCGTGTGGGCCGCTCGGTGGGCGCCCCCATCGTCGTGGACGACCGGCTGTGGGGTGCCGTCGTCGCGGCCGCCGACGGCACCGAACCGCTGCCCCCGGGCACCGAGTCCCGGCTCGCCGACTTCACCGAACTCGTCGCCACCGCCCTGGCCAACGCCGACAGCCGCGACCAGCTCACCGCGTCACGCGCGCGCGTGGTGGCCGCCGGGGACGCCTCCAGACGCCGTATCGAACGCGATCTGCACGACGGCGTCCAACAGCGGCTCGTCTCGCTCCAACTCGACCTCAGGATGGCCCAGTCGATGCTGGACGAGCAGCCGGAGGAACTCGCCGAGCAACTGGACCACATCGCCAAGGGCCTGGACGACACCTTCGCCGACCTGTTGCAGGTCGCGCGCGGCATCCATCCCGCGATCCTCTCCAAGGGCGGCCTGGGCCCGGCCCTGCGCGCACTCGCCCGCCGCTCCGCCGTCCCCGTGGAACTCGACCTGCGCCTGCCCGCCGGCCGCCTCGTGGAGCGGATCGAGGTCGCCGTCTACTACGTGACCTCCGAGTGCCTCACCAACGCCGTCAAGCACGCGCGCGCGAGCTTCGTGGCGGTGTCCGCGCGGGTCGAGGACGACGTCCTGGAGGTGACGATCGCCGACGACGGAGTGGGCGGCGCCGACCTCGGGCGCGGCTCCGGGCTCATCGGACTCGTCGACCGCGTCGAGGCGATCGGCGGCAAGCTGCACGTCGCCAGCCCACCAGGGGAGGGCACGACCCTCACCGTACGACTGCCGCTTCCCCGGACGGAGGGGTGACCGCCCGAGGCGTACGCGATGGGGTCCAGGCCGGGGGAACCAGGGACTCGGTGATGTCGCGTACGCGTCGGGCGGTCTTCTCGGACGGAGAGGCAGCCGTCCGGCTCCAGGAGTGCTCAGAGGTTCTGGCACGCAGGCGCTTGGCGCGGACCACGTCGGGGTCCCGCGGGTCGAGGAGGTCCTTCAGGGACCGCGTGTCGTCCTCGTACGGGCGTACACGGACCGGCCGCCGTCGTCTGTCCGCCTGTGTCCGCCGCATCTTCCGCAGCCCTTCCGACCTGCCGACCCGGGGTCCGGCGCCTCGCGCCCGGGTGACCGGTCCGCCCGCATTCGCACTGCATCGAGAATCGCCCGGACACGGCGCCACGTCTTCACGGTCACCCCCAATTCCCTTACCTGCTAGCCGTACCCGACCCTGTCCGGCAGGCTGTGCGTGGCGCACCGCACCGGTCGGGCAAGGGGAGCCGTGACGATGGACGCATCGCAGCAGACCGCGCGGGGACGGGTCGTCCTCGCCGACGACGACGTCCTGCTCAGGGAGGGTCTCGCGAGCCTGTGCGAACGCCTGGGCTACGAGGTCGCGGGCCAGGCCGGCGACGCGGTACGGCTCCTGGAACTGGTCGACGCCGAGCGGCCCGACCTCGCGATCGTCGACATCAGGATGCCGCCCGACCACTCCACCGAGGGCCTGAAGGCGGCCCGGACGATCCGGGAGCGCCACCCCGACACCGGCATCCTCGTGCTGTCCGCGTTCGTCGAGGTCGAGGAGGCCCTGGAACTGCTGGCCGGCGGCCACAAGATCGGCTATCTCCTCAAGAGCCGGATCACGGTCGTCGACGAGTTCGTCGAGGCCCTCGACCGCATCCACAAGGGCGGCTCGGTCGTCGACCCCTCCCTGGTGCACGAGCTGTTCTCGGCGCAGCGCCGCGGCGACCCGCTGTCCTTCCTCAGCACCCGCGAGCGCGAGGTCCTGGCGCTGATGGCGGAGGGCCGCTCCAACGCCGGCATCGGCCGCAGGCTGTGGGTCACCGAAGGCACCGTCGAGAAGCACGTCCGCAGCATCCTGGGCAAACTCCGCCTTCCGGAAGCCCCCGACGACCACCGCCGTGTCCTGGCGGTTCTCACGTTTCTGGAGTCCAGGTAGGAGTCCCGCTCGGAGTACCGGCCGGACACCCCGCAAGAGTTCCGCCGGGCGTGTCCGGCGTTGTCCACAGCCCCGCCGCGCTGTCACTCCACGCCAGTAGGGTGTGAAACATGGCCGATCCCTCCAGCTACCGCCCCAGGCCGGGAGAGATCCCGGACTCGCCCGGGGTCTACAAGTTCCGCGACGAGCACCGCCGGGTGATCTACGTCGGAAAGGCGAAGAGTCTGCGCCAGCGCCTGGCGAACTACTTCCAGGACCTGGCCGGACTTCACCCGCGCACGCGCACGATGGTCACCACGGCCGCGTCGGTGGAGTGGACGGTGGTGTCCACGGAGGTCGAGGCACTCCAGCTGGAGTACTCCTGGATCAAGGAGTACGACCCCCGGTTCAACGTCAAGTACCGCGACGACAAGAGCTACCCGTACCTCGCGGTGACGATGAACGAGGAGTACCCGCGCGTGCAGGTGATGCGCGGTCACAAGAAGAAGGGCGTCCGGTACTTCGGGCCGTACGGACACGCCTGGGCGATCCGCGACACCGTGGATCTCCTGCTGCGCGTGTTCCCCGTCCGCACCTGCTCGGCCGGCGTCTTCAAGAACGCGGCGCGCACCGGCCGCCCCTGTCTGCTCGGCTACATCGGCAAGTGCTCCGCTCCCTGCGTCGGCCGCGTCTCCGAGGAGGAGCACCGCGAACTGGCCGAGGAGTTCAGCGACTTCATGGCCGGCCGCACCGGCACGTACATCCGCCGTCTGGAGAAACAGATGACGGACGCGGCCGAGGAGATGGAGTACGAGCGGGCCGCCCGCCTGCGCGACGACATCGACGCCCTCAAGAAGGCCATGGAGAAGAGCGCGGTCGTCCTCGCCGACGCGACCGACGCCGACCTGATCGCCGTCGCCGAGGACGAGTTGGAGGCGGCCGTCCAGATCTTCCACGTCCGCGGCGGACGCGTGCGTGGCCAGCGCGGCTGGGTCACCGACAAGGTCGAGGACGTCACCACCGCGGCCCTCGTCGAGCACGCCCTCCAGCAGCTCTACGGCGAGGAGACCGGGGACTCCGTCCCCAAGGAGGTCCTCGTCCCGGCCCTGCCCGACCCGGTGGAGCCGGTCCAGCAGTGGCTGACGGACCGGCGCGGGGCGAACGTGTCGCTGCGCATCCCGCAGCGCGGCGACAAGAAGTCCCTCATGGAGACCGTCGCGCGCAACGCCCAGCAGTCGCTGATCCTCCACAAGACCAAGCGCGCCTCCGATCTCACCACCCGCTCGCGCGCCCTGGAGGAGATCTCCGAGGCCCTCGACCTGGACAGCGCGCCCCTGCGGATCGAGTGCTACGACATCTCGCACCTCCAGGGCGACGACGTCGTGGCGTCGATGGTCGTCTTCGAGGACGGGCTGGCGCGCAAGAGCGAGTACCGCCGCTTCCAGATCAAGGGCTTCGAGGGCCAGGACGACGTCCGCTCCATGCACGAGGTGATCACCCGTCGCTTCCGGCGCTATCTCGCCGAGAAGGAGAAGACGGGGGAGTGGGCCGACGGCGACGACCTCAAGGACGAGGAGGGCCGTCCCAAGCGGTTCGCCTATCCGCCGCAGCTCGTAGTGGTCGACGGCGGGCAGCCGCAGGTCGCCGCCGCCAAGAAGGCCCTCGACGAGCTGGGCATCGACGACATCGCCGTGTGCGGCCTCGCCAAGCGCCTGGAGGAGGTGTGGCTCCCGGACGACGACGACCCGGTGGTCCTGCCCCGCACCAGCGAGGGCCTCTACCTCCTCCAGCGCGTCCGCGACGAGGCCCACCGCTTCGCGATCACCTATCAGCGGGCCAAGCGGGCCAAGCGGTTCCGGGCGAGCCCCCTGGACGACGTGCCCGGCCTCGGCGAGACACGCAAGCAGGCACTGATCAAGCACTTCGGTTCGGTGAAGAAGCTGCGATCCGCGACAATCGACCAGATCTGCGAGGTTCCGGGCATAGGTCGCAAGACCGCCGAGACCATCGCGGTGGCCCTCGCCCAGGCGGCCCCGGCCGCACCCGCCGTGAACACGGCGACTGGAGAGATCATGGATGACATGGAAGACGGGACACCCGAGACGACGGCGGGTGCCCCAGGGGAGCCCGTACCCGCGGGAGCCCCGGACGAGCGACGGGGGCAGGAGACATGACCGAACAAGAGAAGCAGCCCACAGCGGACCGAGATCGGACGCACAAGGAAACCGGCGACGATCAGGCTCCGCAGCAAGAGGTCCAGGACGACGGAGCACAGGTGAGTACGGACAGCACGACACCCGGGGTGCCCGAAGCGGCCATCCCCGAACTGGTGATCATCTCCGGCATGTCCGGAGCCGGGCGGTCCACCGCCGCCAAGTGTCTGGAGGACCTCGGCTGGTTCGTCGTCGACAACCTCCCGCCCGCCCTGATCCCCACCATGGTGGAGCTCGGCGCCCGCTCCCAGGGCAACGTGGCACGGATCGCGGTCGTCGTCGACGTACGCGGACGGCGCTTCTTCGACAACCTCCGCGAGTCCCTCGCCGACCTGGAGTCGAAGAACGTCACCCGGCGGATCGTCTTCCTGGAGTCCTCCGACGACGCCCTGGTGCGCCGCTTCGAGTCGGTGCGCCGCCCCCACCCCCTCCAGGGCGACGGCCGCATCGTCGACGGCATCGACGCCGAACGCGAGCTGCTGCGCGAACTGCGCGGCGACGCCGACCTCGTCATCGACACCTCCAGCCTCAACGTCCACGAACTGCGGGCCAAGATGGACGCCCAGTTCGCCGGCGAGGAGGAGCCCGAACTGCGGGCCACCGTCATGTCCTTCGGCTTCAAGTACGGCCTTCCGGTCGACGCCGACCTCGTCGCCGACATGCGCTTCCTGCCCAACCCGCACTGGATCCCGGAGCTGCGCCCCTTCAACGGCCTCAACGAGGAGGTCTCGGCGTACGTCTTCAACCAGCCCGGCGCCAAGGAGTTCCTCGACCGCTACGCCGAGCTGCTCAGGCTCATCGCGGCCGGCTACCGGCGCGAGGGCAAGCGGTACGTGACGATCGCGATCGGCTGCACCGGCGGCAAGCACCGCTCGGTCGCCACGGCGGAGAAGCTCGCCGCGCGGCTCGTGGCCGAGGGCGTGGAGACGGTGGTCGTACACCGGGACATGGGACGGGAATGACAGGACGTAGCCCACGGCTGGGCAGGCTGCGCCGAGTGGTACCCGAAGGACGGACGACCAGGCCCGTGGAGGCCCGCGGCGGCAAGCCGCGCCGGCGCGGCACCCAGCCCAAGGTGGTCGCCCTCGGCGGCGGCATGGGCCTGTCCGCCTCGCTCACCGCGCTGCGCCGCATCACCGGCGACCTCACCGCCGTCGTCACCGTGGCCGACGACGGCGGCTCCAGCGGACGCCTGCGCGACGAACTGGGCGTGCTGCCCCCCGGGGACCTCCGCAAGGCCCTCGCCGCGCTGTGCGGCGACGACGACTGGGGCCAGACCTGGGCCCGTGTCATCCAGCACCGCTTCCAGTCCAAGGGCGACCTGCATGAACACGCGGTCGGCAATCTGCTGATCGTCGCCCTGTGGGAGCAGCTCGGTGACCATGTCCAGGCCCTCGACCTGGTCGGCAAGCTGCTTGGCGCGCACGGGCGCGTGCTGCCCATGTCCGCCGTTCCGCTGGAGCTGCAGGCCCTGGTCAAGGGGCACGATCCGGCACGGCCCGACGACGTCGACACCGTCCGGGGGCAGGCGACCGTGGCGCTGACGCCCGGCGAGGTGATGTCCGTGCACGTCGTGCCGCACGACCCGCCGGCCGTGCCCGAGGCCGTCGCCGCCGTGCTCGACGCGGACTGGGTGGTGCTCGGCCCGGGCTCCTGGTTCTCGTCCGTCATCCCGCACCTGCTGGTCCCGGAACTGCTCGACGCGCTCACCGAGACGAAGGCGCGCCGGGTACTCTCCCTGAACCTCGCGCCGCAGCCCGGAGAAACCGATGGCTTCTCCCCGCAGCGTCATTTGGAGGTTTTGGGACGACACGCCCCTAAACTCGCCCTGGACGTGGTGCTGGCCGACGAGGCCGCCGTGCCCGATCGCGCGTCGCTCACCGAAGCCGCCAAGCGGCTGGACGCCGCGGTCGAGCTGGCGCCGGTGGCCCGGACCGACGGAACTCCAAGGCACGACCCGGAGCTGTTGGCCGCCGCGTACGACCGTATTTTTCGGATGCATGGAAGGATCGGCCCATGGCGATGACGGCAGCGGTGAAGGATGAGATCTCCCGGCTCCCCGTCACCCGGACCTGCTGCAGGAAGGCGGAGGTCTCCGCCATTCTGCGGTTCGCCGGAGGCCTCCACCTGGTGAGCGGGCGCATCGTGATCGAGGCGGAGCTGGACACCGCGATGGCGGCGCGCCGGCTCAAGCGGGACATCCTGGAGATCTTCGGCCACAGCTCCGAACTGATCGTGATGGCGCCCGGCGGCCTCCGCCGCGGCTCCCGTTACGTCGTCCGGGTGGTCGCGGGCGGCGATCAGCTCGCCCGGCAGACAGGGCTCGTGGACGGCCGTGGCCGCCCCATCCGGGGCCTGCCGCCGCAGGTCGTCTCCGGGGCCACCTGTGACGCGGAGGCGGCCTGGAGAGGCGCGTTCCTGGCCCACGGCTCACTGACCGAGCCCGGCCGGTCCTCCTCCCTGGAGGTGACCTGCCCGGGTCCGGAGGCCGCGCTCGCACTGGTCGGCGCCGCGCGCCGGCTGTCGATCGCGGCGAAGGCACGCGAGGTGCGCGGCGTGGACCGCGTGGTCGTCCGTGACGGCGACGCGATCGGCGCCCTGCTCACCCGGCTCGGCGCCCACGAGTCGGTGCTGGCCTGGGAGGAGCGCCGGATGCGCCGCGAGGTGCGTGCCACGGCGAACCGGCTCGCCAACTTCGACGACGCGAACCTGCGCCGCTCGGCCCGCGCGGCCGTCGCCGCCGGCGCCCGCGTGCAGCGCGCGCTGGAGATCCTCGCGGACGAGGTCCCCGAGCACCTCGCGGCAGCGGGCCGCCTGCGCATGGACCACAAGCAGGCCTCCCTGGAGGAGCTCGGCGCCCTCGCCGACCCGCCGCTCACCAAGGACGCGGTGGCCGGCCGTATCCGCCGACTCCTGGCGATGGCCGACAAGCGCGCCCAGGACCTCGGCATCCCGGGCACGGAGTCCAGCATCACCGAGGAGATGGCCGACAACATGGTCGGCTGACGATCACTCGACACGGATCGGCCGATGATCCGTCAATACGCCGGTGCCGATGCCCACTTGGGGCGTCGGCACCGGCGTTTCGTTGTCGTCGGCCCCCTTGGCCGACTGCTGACGAACCGTTGGCACGCCGACGCGGGCGCCCATTCGGGCCCGACGGCCGATCAGGCCGGGGGCAATCAACGGCCCGCACCCCGAGGGCCCCGTTTGACTGTCCTTGAGGCACCCTTGACTCGATCATGAAGTGTCATGAGCCTGGCAACTGTTCGCCGCTGTGGCGAACGACTGCTAGGGGGATTCATGAGACACAGAGCGAGATCGATCCTCGCTGTCGGCGCCCTCCTGATCGCCGGGGCCAGCATCGCACCCATCGCCCAGGCGCAGGGCGGGAGTTCGACGAAGTCCGACCCCGCCGAGGTCAAGGTCTTCCACGCCGACGTCACCCAGAAGCAGATACCCCTGCTCCTGAAGGCCGGACAGGACGCCCACGAACTCGGCGACAACCAGTTCTCCGCCTCCGGCAAGACCGCCGTCGAGGTCTACCTCACCGACCAGCAGGCCCAGAAGCTGGAGAAGCAGGGCGTCGACCTCACCGAGCACACCCTGTCGGCCAAGGCCGAGACGCGGGTCGAGGACGCGGCGCAGGGGGTGTTCCGCCCGTACAGCGGAAGCGGCGGCCTCGAAGAGGAGATCGTCAAGACGGGCCAGGCCAACCCCGGTCTCACCAAGGTCGAGTCCATCGGCAAGACGATCGACGGCCAGGACATCCTCGCGCTCAAACTGACCAAGAACGCGAAGAAGACCAAGGACGGCTCCAAGCCCTCCGTGCTGTACGTGTCCAACCAGCACGCGCGCGAGTGGATCACACCGGAGATGACCCGCCGGCTGATGCACTACTACCTGGACAACTACAAGACCGACAAGCGCATCAAGAAGATCGTCGACTCGACCGAGCTGTGGTTCGTGCTGTCCGCCAACCCGGACGGCTACGACTACACCTTCCAGAACTCCGACACCCGCCTGTGGCGCAAGAACCTGCGGGACGTCAACGGCGACGGCACCATCTCCACCGGCGACGGCGTCGACCTCAACCGCAACTTCGCCTACAAGTGGGGCTACGACGACGAGGGCTCGTCCCCGAACCCCACGAGTGAGACCTACCGCGGAACGGCTCCGGCCTCCGAACCGGAGACCCAGGCGCTCGACAGCTTCGAGAAGCGGATCGGCTTCACCTACGGCATCAACTATCACTCCGCCGCCGAACTCCTCCTCTACGGAGTCGGCTGGCAGGTCGCGACGCCGACCCCGGACGACGTGCTCTACAAGGCGCTCGCCGGCACCCCGGACAACCCGGCGATCCCCGGCTACCACTCGCAGGTCTCCTCGGAGCTGTACACGACCAACGGCGAGGCGGACGGCCACGCGTCGAACGTCAACAGCATGTCGATGTTCACCCCCGAGATGTCGACCTGCCAGACCGCGTCGAACATCGACCCCAACGACGCCTGGAACGCGGCCGACTGCCAGTCCGTCTTCAACTTCCCCGACGACGAGAAGCTGATCCAGGACGAGTTCGCGAAGAACATCCCCTTCGCGCTCTCGGTCGCCGAGACCGCCGCCCACCCCGACCAGCCGACATCATCGGTCGGCCTCGGCGCCGCCGACTTCACCCCGGCCGCCTTCCCGACGTCGTACTCGCGCGGCGCCGACCAGGAAGTCGCCGTCGTCGTACGGAAGTCCGTGCGTGACAAGGAGCTCAAGTACCGCGTCAACGGCGGCCGTACGGAGGACATGGCACTGAAGCCCTGGAAGGGCGGCCAGACCTACGGCGGCGACGACAACCTGTACTTCGACGAGTACCGGGCCAAGGTCAAGGACGGCGACCCGGGCGACAAGGTCGAGGTCTGGTTCACCGGCGCGACCAAGGCCGGGAAGCCCACCTCCAGCGCGCACTTCACCTACACGGTGGCCAACAGGCCCGCGGCCGACACGCTCGTCGTCGCCGAGGAGGGCGCTGCCGCGACACAGGCGCAGACCTACGTCGACGCCCTGAAGGCGGACGGCCGTAAGGCGGTCGTCTGGGACGTCGCCACACAGGGCGCGCCCGACGCGCTCGGCGTGCTCGGCCACTTCAAGACCGTCGTCCACTACTCGGGCACGGCGGGACCGGGCAACGACACCCAGCTCCAGCTGCGCGCCTTCCTCAACGAGGGCGGCAAGCTGATCGAGGCCGGTGAGCAGGCGGGTGGCTTCGTCGACCTCGGCGACGGCACTCCCTCGAACGACTTCAGCCAGTACTACCTCGGTGCCTACTCGCGTACGTCCCTCCCCGGGGCCACCGGTTTCACCGGCTCCGGCAAGCTCGCCGGCTTCACCGGGCCGCTCAGCGGCGCGCCCGGCAACCCGCTGGACCGGGCGGGCAGTTACAGCGTCACCTCCGACTCGCTGTCCACGGCCACGTACCCGCAGTTCGCGAGTGCCGGGGCGGGCCAGTTCGCCGGGACCGTCAACCCGTACGGGCCCTACGCGGGCTCCTACATGGCCGCCGCCGTCCACACCGACGACGCCTACAAGCGCCTCACCCGCACCATCGACCTCACCGGGGTGAGCGCGGCCGACAAGCCCACGCTCCGCAGCGAGCTGCTGTGGGACACCGAGCCCGGCTACGACCACGCCGTCGTCGAGATCCACACCACCGGGGCCGACGACTGGACCACGCTCCCGGAGGTCGGCGGCGCCACCAGCACCGCCCTGCCCTCGGAGTGCGAGGCCGGGTTCCTCGTCGCCGAACACCCGTGGCTCAAGCACTACCTGACCTTCTCCACCAGTGGCTGCACCGCGACCGGCACCACCGGCTCGTGGAACAGCTTCACCGGCGCCTCCAACGGCTGGCAGCAGGTCGGCTTCGACCTGAGCGCCTACGCGGGCAAGTCGGTGGAGGTCTCGCTCAGTTACATCACCGACCCGGGCTCCGGCGGTCACGGCGTCCTCGCCGACGACACCTCGCTCGTCGTCGGCGGCACGGCGACCCAGACCGAGGGCTTCGAGACCTCGCTCGGCGCCTGGACCGTGTCAGGGCCGCCCGCCGGCAGCCCCGCCGTCCTGAAGGACTGGACCCGCACCGGAGCCCTGTTCCAGACGTACGGCGCGGTCACCACCGACCGCACCGTGCTGCTCGGCTTCGGCCTGGAACAGGTCACCTCGGCGACCGACCGCGCGGCCCTGCTCAAGAAGGCGCTGACGGCTCTGACCAGCTGACCCGGTGTGACGATGTCATGAACATCAAGGGCGGTCCGTACCCCTACTGGCGGGTACGGACCGCCCTGCCGTGTATGGGGCATCTCGATGTCACCACGGAGGGCTCAGGGAGGTAGGGTCGTAGGCGGTCGGGGACATCCCATACAACTCGCCGGCACTGAGCCGGCGTACCAACGAGGAGATCGGTTCGTGACGATCCGCGTAGGCATCAACGGCTTTGGCCGCATCGGTCGTAACTACTTCCGCGCGCTGCTGAAGCAGGGTGCTGACATCGAGATCGTGGCTGTCAACGACCTGGGTGACACCGCGACCACCGCTCACCTGCTCAAGTACGACACCATCCTGGGGCGCCTCCAGGCCGAGGTGTCGCACACCGCCGACACGATCACCGTCGACGGACACACGATCAAGGTCCTGTCCGAGCGCAACCCCGCCGACATCCCGTGGGGCGAGCTGGGCGTCGACATCGTCATCGAGTCGACCGGCATCTTCACGAAGAAGGCCGACGCCGAGAAGCACATCGCCGGCGGCGCCAAGAAGGTCCTCATCTCGGCTCCGGCCAAGGACGAGGACATCACGATCGTGATGGGCGTCAACCAGGACAAGTACGACGCGGCCAACCACCACGTCATCTCGAACGCCTCCTGCACCACCAACTGTGTGGCGCCGATGGCCAAGGTTCTCGACGAGAACTTCGGCATCGTCAAGGGCCTGATGACGACGGTCCACGCGTACACGAACGACCAGCGCATCCTGGACTTCCCGCACTCGGACCTGCGCCGCGCGCGTGCCGCCGCCGAGAACATCATCCCGACCACGACCGGTGCCGCCAAGGCCACCGCCCTGGTCCTCCCGCAGCTCAAGGGCAAGCTGGACGGCATCGCGATGCGCGTCCCGGTCCCGACCGGTTCGGCCACCGACCTGGTCGTCACGCTGCAGCGCGAGGTCACCAAGGACGAGGTCAACGCCGCGTTCAAGAAGGCCTCCGAGGACGGCGACCTCAAGGGTTACCTGTCCTACACCGAGGACCCGATCGTCTCCTCGGACATCGTCGGCGACCAGGCCTCCTGCACCTTCGACTCCCTCCTGACCATGGTCCAGGAGGGCAACACGGTGAAGATCCTCGGCTGGTACGACAACGAGTGGGGCTACTCCAACCGCCTCGTCGACCTCACGGTCTTCGTCGGCGGCCAGCTCTAACTCCCAGAGCAGGCAACTCGATGTGAGTCAGGGCTCGGGCAGCGCACGCCGCGCTGTCCGAGCCCTTGCTACGTAGTGTCCGAGCCTTTGCTACGTAGTGATCGATCAGCCCTCTCGGATCTGAAGAGCCCTCCCTAGGAGTCCCTTTATGAAGACGATCGACGAACTTCTCGCCGAAGGCGTGGACGGCAAGCGGGTCTTCGTCCGCGCCGACCTCAACGTCCCGCTGGCCGACGGCCTCATCACCGACGACGGCCGTATCCGCGCCGTGCTGCCCACGATCAAGGCCCTCGTCGAGGCGGGCGCCAAGGTGATCGTGGCCTCGCACCTGGGCCGCCCCAAGGGTGCCCCGGACCCGGCCTTCTCCCTCCTCCAGCCGGCCGAGCGCCTCGCCGAACTCCTCGGCGCGCCGGTCGCGTTCGCCCAGGACACCGTCGGCCCCGCCGCCCACGACGCGGTGCGCGGCCTCGAACCCGGCCAGGTCGCGGTCATCGAGAACCTGCGCTTCAACGCGGGCGAGACCTCCAAGGACGACGTCGAGCGCGGCGAGTTCGCCGACCAGCTCGCCGCCCTGGCGGACGTCTACGTAGGCGACGGTTTCGGTGCCGTGCACCGCAAGCACGCCTCTGTGTACGACCTCCCGGCCCGCCTGCCGCACTACGCCGGCTACCTCATCGCCACCGAGGTCGGCGTCCTGAAGAAGCTCACCGAGGACGTCAAGCGGCCCTACGTGGTCGCCCTCGGCGGCTCCAAGGTCTCCGACAAGCTCGCCGTCATCGACCAGCTGCTCGGCAAGGCCGACCGCATCCTCATCGGCGGCGGCATGGCCTTCACCTTCCTCAAGGCCCAGGGCTACGAGATCGGCGCCTCCCTGGTACAGGACGACCAGATTCCCGCCGTCACCGAGTACGTCGAGCGCGCCGAGAAGAACGGTGTCGAGCTGGTCGTCCCGGTCGACGTCGTGACCGCGTCCGCGTTCCCGGACCTGAAGACGAAGGCCCCGTCCAACCCCACCACCGTCGCCGCGGACGCCATCGCGGCCGACCAGATGGGCCTCGACATCGGTCCCGAGACCGGTGCCCTGTACGCCTCGAAGCTCGCCGACGCGGCCACCATCTTCTGGAACGGTCCGATGGGCGTCTTCGAGCACCCCGACTACGCCGAGGGCACCAAGGCGGTCGCCCAGGCCCTTCTCGACTCCCCGGCCTTCACGGTCGTCGGCGGTGGCGACTCCGCCGCGGCCGTCCGCATCCTGGGCTTCGACGAGACCGCATTCGGCCACATCTCGACCGGCGGCGGCGCCTCCCTCGAATACCTAGAGGGCAAGACGCTCCCCGGCCTCGCCGCACTGGAGGACTGACCTCAATGAGCACGCGCACGCCGATCATGGCGGGCAACTGGAAGATGAACCTCAACCACCTTGAGGCCATCGCCCACGTCCAGAAGCTCGCCTTCGCCCTCGCGGACAAGGACTACGAGGCCGTCGAGGTCGCCGTCCTGCCGCCCTTCACCGACCTGCGCTCCGTGCAGACCCTGGTCGACGGCGACAAGCTCAGGATCAAGTACGGCGCCCAGGACATCTCGGCGCACGACTCCGGCGCCTACACCGGCGAGATCTCCGGTGCGATGCTGGCCAAGCTGAAGTGCACGTACGTGGCCATCGGCCACTCCGAGCGCCGCCAGTACCACGCGGAGACCGACGAGATCGTCAACGCCAAGGTCAAGGCCGCCTACAAGCATGGCCTGACCCCGATCCTCTGCGTCGGCGAGGAACTCGACATCCGCGAGGCGGGCAACCACGTCGCCCACACCCTCTCCCAGGTCGAGGGCGGCCTCAAGGACGTCCCGGCCGAGCAGGCCGAGTCCATCGTCATCGCCTACGAGCCCGTCTGGGCCATCGGCACCGGCAAGGTCTGCGGTGCCGGCGACGCCCAGGAGGTCTGCCAGGCCATCCGCGGCAAGCTCGCCGAGCTGTACTCGCAGGAGCTGGCCGACCAGGTCCGCATCCAGTACGGCGGCTCCGTCAAGTCCGGCAACGTCGCCGAGATCATGGCCCAGCCCGACGTCGACGGCGCCCTGGTCGGCGGTGCCTCGCTGGACGCGGACGAGTTCGTCAAGATCGCCCGCTTCCGCGACCAGTGAGTCAGGCGAACCGACAAGCCGCGTGTAGGCGGTAGCCGGGATCCGTCGTACTCTTGCGGGGGCATAGCGCCAGCCGCTATGCCCTGTCGTCCATCCGAATCCGAGGAAGTTGGTCCAGCCGTGGTTTTGGGGTTCTCGATCGCCCTGATCGTCTTCAGCCTGCTGCTGATGCTGCTGGTGCTGATGCACAAGGGGAAGGGCGGCGGTCTCTCCGACATGTTCGGTGGCGGCATGGCGTCGTCCGTCGGCGGCTCTTCGGTCGCCGAGCGCAACCTGGACCGCATCACCGTGGTGCTCGGTGTGCTCTGGTTCGCCTGCATCGTCGTGCTCGGCCTGCTGATGAAGACGAGCTGACCGCACGTTCCGTCGCACATTCCGTACGTAAGGCCCCATGTTCGGTACGCGCAGCTGAGCGCGGCCTATCATGGGGCTTGCGTCTAGGTGTAGGGGCTGTAACTCCAACCACTGGACGCGCGTTGGGCCTTACGTAGACTGAGGCGCTCGCAACGGAGCGAAAACGCCGACTCGCTTCGCGGCACCATCACGCAGGGAGTTACGACCGTGGCAAGTGGCAACGCGATCCGTGGAAGCCGGGTCGGGGCGGGGCCGATGGGCGAGGCCGAGCGTGGCGAGTCCGCGCCCCGGCTGCGCATCTCCTTCTGGTGCTCGAACGGGCACGAGACGCAGCCCAGCTTCGCCAGCGACGCGCAGGTTCCCGACACCTGGGACTGCCCGCGCTGCGGCTTCCCGGCCGGACAGGACCGGGACAACCCGCCGGACCCGCCGCGCACCGAGCCCTACAAGACGCACCTCGCGTATGTACGGGAGCGGCGCAGCGACGCGGACGGCGAGGCGATCCTCGCCGAGGCGCTCGCCAAACTGCGGGGAGAAATCTAGGAGTTGAACCGGCCGGACGCCCACAAGGTGTCTGGCCGGAGCTGTTTCACAGCCCGGTGGCCGACCCGCCCCGGACCGATTGTCAGGGGTGCCCTCTACGGTTTGTGAAGTGACGAATCGTGAGGGTGAGCGGTGACGACGGTCGAGGTGACGGGCAGTCATGTGCCCGCGTGGCGCGGGGGGTTCGGGCGGCTGTGGAGCGCCGCCGTGATCTCGCGGTTCGGGGACGCGCTGCGCGGCACTGCCGCTGCTCGCTGTCTCGCTGACGGACCGCCCCCTCCTCATCGCCTCCGTGACCGCCTGCGGCTATCTGCCCTGGATCGTCTTCGGACTGCTCGGCGGCGCGGTCGCCGACCGGGTGGACCAGCGGCGCGCGATGTGGACGGTGGACGCGCTCCGCGGACTGCTCGTCGCCGCCTTCGCCGTGGCCGTCGCCCTCGACCACGCCTCGATCCTGCTGCTCATCGCGCTGGCCTTCGCGCTGACCACAGTGCAGACCCTCTTCGACAACGCCTCCACGGCCCTGTTGCCGGCCCTGGTGGACCGGGCGGAGCTCGGCAGCGCCAACGCCCGGCTGATGACCGGGCAGAAGATCGCCGGCGGCCTGATGGGAGCGCCCGTGGTGCCCCTGCTGATCGCCGCGGGAGCGGCGGTTCCCTTCGTGGCCGACGCGGGGACCTTCCTCCTCGCCGCCGCACTGGTCGCCTCGCTGCGCACCGCCGCGCCCGACCGCGGGCCGGGACCGGTGGGCAGCACGCTGCGCGGTGAGATCGCGGACGGACTGCGCACCCTGTGGCGCGACCGGCCCCTGCGCGGACTGTGCGTCGCGACCGCCCTGTGCAACATCGGCATGGGCGCCCTGATCGCCACCCTGGTGATCCTGGTGACCGGCTGGCTGGACGCCGGAACGGCCGGATACGCGGCGGCGACCACCGCGTTCACCGTCGGCGGCCTCGCCGGGGGAGTGGTGAACCGACGCATCACCACCCGCCTCGGCCCGATGCGGAGCGTGCTGCTCGCGGGCCTCGTGCAGACCGGCACCCTCGTCGTCATGGGCTCCGTGCGCAGCCTGATCGCGATCGTGGCGGCACTCGGCGTCTTCGGCTTCATGAGCATGCTGTGGAACGTCAACACGACCACGCTGATGCAGCAGCGTGCCCCCGCCGACATGCTGGGCCGGGTCAGCTCGGCCTTCCGTACCCTGGCCGCCGCCGGGGCTCCGCTGGGCGCCCTCCTCGGTGGGGCCGTCGCCACCGCCTGGGGGTTGAACACACCTGCCCTGCTCACCGCCGCCTTCTTCGTCCTGTCGGTCATCGCGCTGATACCTGCGGTCAAGCCGGACGTACCTGTTGTTGCCCCGCAGGACGACGCGACGACCGCTCATGCCACGGGCTGATCAATTAGGTTGGAACCGGCCCCCAGGTCGGTAGGAAAGAAGGCTGAAGTCGCAATGAACGCAAACGGCCGTACCAGGCTCAACCAGACGCCCGAGTGGACCGCCTTGGCCAAGCACCGTGAGGAGCTCGGCGAGGTGCAGCTGAGGGAGCTGTTCGCCGCCGATCCCGGGCGCGGCACCGGCTACACGCTCAAGGTCGGTGACCTGCACCTCGACTACTCGAAGCACCTCGTCACCGACGAGACCCTGCGGCTGCTGCACGCGCTGGCCGCCGCCACGGACGTGTTCGGCCTCCGGGACGCGATGTTCCGGGGCGAGAAGATCAACGTCACCGAGGACCGCGCGGTCCTGCACACCGCGCTGCGCGCCCCGCGTGACGCGGTGATCGAGGTCGACGGTGAGAACGTCGTGCCCCAAGTCCACGCCGTGCTCGACAAGATGGCCGGCTTCGTGGACCGCGTCCGCTCCGGCGAGTGGACCGGCCACACCGGCAAGCGCATCAAGAACGTCGTCAACATCGGTATCGGCGGCTCGGACTTGGGCCCGGCGATGGCATACGAGGTGCTGCGCAGCTTCACCGACCGCGACCTCACGGTCCGGTTCGTGTCGAACGTGGACGGCGCCGACCTGCACGAGGCGACCCGTGACCTCGACCCGGCGGAGACGCTGTTCATCATCGCCTCCAAGACGTTCACCACGATCGAGACGATCACCAACGCGACCTCGGCCCGCGACTGGCTGCTCACGGAGCTGAAGGCCGGTCAGGAAGCCGTCGCCAAGCACTTCGTGGCGCTGTCGACGAACGCCGGGAAGGTATCGGACTTCGGCATCGACACGGAGAACATGTTCGAGTTCTGGGACTGGGTCGGCGGCCGCTACTCCTACGACTCGGCCATCGGTCTCTCCCTGATGATCGCCATCGGCCCGGACCGTTTCCGCGAGATGCTCGACGGCTTCCACCTCGTCGACGAGCACTTCCGCACCGCACCGGCCGAGTCCAACGTGCCTTTGCTGCTTGGCCTGTTGGGTGTCTGGTACGGCAACTTCCACGACGCCCAGTCGCACGCCGTGCTGCCGTACAGCCACTACCTCTCCAAGTTCACCGCGTATCTGCAGCAGCTGGACATGGAGTCGAACGGCAAGTACGTGGGCCGGGACGGCCAGGAGGTCGACTGGCAGACCGGGCCGGTGGTCTGGGGTACGCCCGGGACCAATGGCCAGCACGCGTACTACCAACTCATCCACCAGGGCACGAAGTTGATCCCGGCGGACTTCATCGGCTTCGCCGAGCCGGTGGCCGAGCTGAGCGACGGGCTCAAGAAGCAGCACGACCTTCTGATGGCCAACTTCTTCGCGCAGACACAGGCGTTGGCCTTCGGCAAGACACCGGACGAGGTGCGTGCCGAGGGTGTGCCCGAGGAGCTGGTGCCGCACAAGACGTTCAAGGGCAACCACCCCACGACCACGATCCTGGCCCGCGAGCTGACCCCGTCGGTGCTCGGGCAGTTGATCGCGCTGTACGAGCACAAGGTGTTCGTGCAGGGCGCGGTCTGGAACATCGACTCCTTCGACCAGTGGGGCGTCGAGCTGGGCAAGGTCCTCGCCAAGCGCGTCGAACCCGCCCTGACCGAAGGCGCCGACGTGCCCGGCCTGGACGCGTCGACGATGGCCCTGGTCGCCAAGTACCGCGAGCTGCGCGGGCGTTGAGACACCGAAGAGCCCGTACGGCCGAGGTCGTACGGGCTCTTCAGCAGGGTGCCGGTGTCGCCGGTGTCAGGCGGACGCCGGCGGATACAGTGCGCGCGGCAGCTGTGAGGCGGCCGCCGCGTCCAGCAGCCACAGGGTGCGGGCGCGGCCCTGCGCACCGGCCGCCGGTGCCTGGATCTCACCCGCGCCCGACAGGGCGATGGCCGCGGCCTCCGCCTTGTCCTCGCCGGCCGCGAGCAACCACACCTCACGGGCGGAGCGGATCGCCGGGAGGGTCAGGGTGACCCGGGTCGGCGGAGGCTTGGGCGCGCCGTGCACGCCGACGACCGTGCGCTCGGTCTCCCGTACGGCGGGCAACTCCGGGAAGAGCGACGCCACATGGGTGTCCGGGCCGACGCCCAGCATGAGGACGTCGAAGGTCGGGACGGGACCATGGTTCTCGGGACCGGCGGACCGGGCGAGTTCCTCGGCGTAGCCTGCGGCCGCCGCTTCCACGTCGTTGCCGTAGAGGCCGTCGGACGCGGGCATGGCGTGCACGCGCTTCGGGTCCAGCGGCACCGCGTCGAGCAGTGCCTCCCGGGCCTGGGTGACATTGCGCTCCGGGTCGCCCTCGGGCAGGAACCGCTCGTCGCCCCACCACAGGTCGAGGCGGCCCCAGTCGACGGCGTCCCGGGCGGGCTGGCCCGCGAGAGCCGCCAGCAGACCGTTGCCGTTGCGACCGCCGGTGAGCACGATCGAGGCGTAGCCGCGCGAGGCCTGTGCGTCCACGATCTTCGTGATCAGCCGGGCCGCGGCGGCCTGGGCCATCAGTTCCTTGTCGCGGTGGACGACGAGTTGGGGAGTGCTCACTGCGGATCAGCCTTCTTGACCGGGGGCATCTTCGCGGGGGTGGGCCGGTCGGCGCCCCCGCTCTCCGAGGAGGCCGGCTGCGCACCGGTCGTCGCCGGCTCCGTCACCGAGCGCACCGGCAGCGCCGGCACCGGCTGAGCCGCCGCCTCCGCCCGCTCCGCCGCCGACTGGATGCCGCCCAGCCGGTCCACGCCGAACCGCAGCGCGGACGCGTACGTGTCGTCCGGATCGAGCCGACGCAGCTCCTCCGCGAGGAGTTCGGACGTCTCACGGCGCTTGAGCGCCACCGCGCGGTCCGGCTGGCCGGGCAGGGCCAGGGTGGCCATCGCCCCGTCAGAACGGTGCAGCGTGATGGGCCCACCGGTCGTCTCCAGGCGCACCTGGGTCAGACCGGGACCCGCGGAGACCGCCCGCCGTACGTGCACGTGGAGGCGGTCGGCGAGCCACATCGCGAGCAGTTCGACGCTCGGGTTGGACTCCTCGCCAGCCACCTCGACGGAGACGATCTCCGAGTCGACCTGGTCGAGCGCGGCGGCCAGCATCGAACGCCACGGCGTGATCCGGGCCCAGGCCAGGTCGGTGTCGCCCGGCTCGTAGCTCTCGGCGCGGGACCGCAGCTCGTCGACGGGCTTCTCCGCCGCGTAGCTGTCGGTGACCCGGCGCTGGCTCAGGGCGCCCAGCGGGTCGTTGGCCGGATCGCGCGGCGCGTCCACCGACCACCAGACCACCACCGGCGCGTCCGGCAGCAGCAGCGGCAGCACCACGGACTGGGCGTGGTCGGAGACCTCGCCGTAGAGCCGCAGGACGACCGTCTCGCCGCTGCCCGCGTCCGTGCCCACCCGGACCTCGGCGTCGAGGCGGGACTGGGTGCGGTCCCGAGGTGAGCGCGAGACACGCTTGATGACCACGAGTGTGCGCGAGGGGTGCTCGCGCGACGCGTCGTTGGCGGCCTTCAGGGCGTCGTAGGCGTTCTCCTCGTCCGTGACGACGACGAGGGTGAGCACCATGCCGACGGCCGGGGTCCCGATGGCGCGGCGGGCTTTCACCAGCCCCTTGTTGATCTTGCTGGCAGTGGTGTCGGTGAGGTCTATTTTCATGGCCGACGCCAGCTCCGTCCCTCTCGTGCGAGCATTTCGTCCGCCTCGACCGGACCCCAGGTCCCGGACTGGTACTGCGCGGGCTTGCCGTGCTTGTCCCAGTACTGCTCGATCGGGTCGAGGATCTTCCAGGAGAGCTCGACCTCCTCGGTGCGCGGGAAGAGGTTCGAGTCGCCGAGCAGGACGTCGAGGATCAGGCGCTCGTACGCCTCCGGGCTGGACTCCGTGAACGACTCGCCGTAGGCGAAGTCCATGGAGACGTCCCGGATCTCCATCGAGGTGCCGGGCACCTTGGAGCCGAAGCGGACCGTGACGCCCTCGTCGGGCTGGACGCGGAAGACGATCGCGTTCTGGCCCAGCTCCTCCGTCGCCGTCTGGTCGAAGGGGGAGTGCGGGGCGCGCTGGAAGACCACCGCGATCTCGGTGACGCGGCGGCCCAGGCGCTTGCCGGTGCGCAGGTAGAAGGGGACGCCCGCCCAGCGGCGGTTGTCGACCTCGACCTTGATGGCGGCGTAGGTGTCGGTCTTCGACTTGGGGTCGATACCGTCCTCCTGGAGGTAGCCGACGGCCTTCTCGCCGCCCTGCCAGCCCTCCGCGTACTGCCCGCGGACCGTGTTCCTGCCCAGGTCCTTCGGCAGCCGTACCGCGCCGAGCACCTTCTCCTTCTCGGCGGCCAGCGCGTCGGCGGAGAAGGAGGACGGCTCCTCCATCGCGGTCAGCGCCATCAGCTGGAGCAGGTGGTTCTGGATGACGTCACGGGCGGCGCCGATGCCGTCGTAGTAGCCGGCCCGGCCGCCGATGCCGATGTCCTCGGCCATGGTGATCTGCACGTGGTCCACGAAGGACCGGTTCCAGATCGGCTCGAACATCGTGTTGGCGAAGCGGAGCGCCAGGATGTTCTGGACGGTCTCCTTGCCGAGGTAGTGGTCGATGCGGAAGACCTGGTCCGCCGCGAAGACCTCGTGCACGACCTTGTTGAGGTCCTCGGCCGACTTGAGGTCGTGGCCGAAGGGCTTCTCGATGACCGCGCGGCGCCAGGAACCCTTCTCCTGGTCGGCAAGCCCGTGCTTCTTCAGCTGCTGGATGACGACCGGGAAGGAGCGCGGCGGCACCGACAGATAGAAGGCGAAGTTGCCGCCCGTGCCCTGCGCCTTGTCCAGTTCGTCGATCGTGTCGCGGAGCCGCTCGAACGCGTCGTCGTCGTCGAAGGTGCCCTGGACGAAGCGCATCCCCTGGACGAGCTGCTGCCAGACCTCCTCACGGAACGGCGTACGGGCGTGTTCCTTGACGGCGTCGTGGACCTCCTGCGCGAAGTCCTCGTGGGCCCACTCGCGCCGGGCGAAGCCGACGAGCGAGAAACCCGGCGGCAGCAGACCCCGGTTGGCGAGGTCGTACACGGCGGGCATCAGCTTTTTGCGTGACAAATCGCCTGTGACGCCGAAGATGACCAGGCCCGACGGCCCCGCGATACGCGGGAGCCGTCGGTCGGCGGGGTCACGCAGCGGGTTGCTGCTCGACAAGGTTTCAGCCCTCCGAGGGGGCGAGGCGCTTGAGTTCCGCCTCGGTCGACTTGAGCAGGTCGGTCCAGGAGGCCTCGAACTTCTCGACGCCCTCGTCCTCCAGGAGCTGCACCACCTCGTCGTAGGAGATCCCGAGCTTCTCCAGGGCGTCGAGTTCGGCGCGGGACTGCTCGTACGTTCCGGTGATGGTGTCGCCGGTGATCCGGCCGTGGTCCTCGGTGGCCTCAAGGGTGGCCTCCGGCATGGTGTTCACCGTGTTCGGCGCCACCAGGTCCTCCACGTACAGCGTGTCCTTGTACGCCTTGTCCTTGACGCCGGTCGAGGCCCACAGCGGACGCTGCTTGTTGGCCTGCGCCTTGTCCAGGGCCAGCCAGCGGTCCGAGGAGAAGACCTCCTCGTACGCCTCGTAGGCGAGCCGCGCGTTGGCGAGACCGGCCTTGCCGCGGGCGGCCTTGGCCTCGTCGGTGCCCAGCGCGTCGATCCGCTTGTCGATCTCGGTGTCCACGCGGGACACGAAGAAGGACGCCACCGAGTGGATCTTGGAGAGGTCCAGGCCGCGCTCCTTGGCCTTCTCCAGACCGGTGATGTACGCGTCCATCACCTTGCGGTAGCGCTCCAGCGAGAAGATCAGCGTGACGTTCACGCTGATGCCGAGGCCGATCGTCTCGGCGATCGCCGGGATGCCCGCCTCGGTGGCCGGAATCTTGATCAGAGCGTTGGGGCGGTCCACCAGCCAGGCCAGCTGCTTGGCCTCGGCGACGGTCGCCTTGGTGTTGTGGGCCAGCCGCGGGTCGACCTCGATGGACACCCGGCCGTCCTGGCCGCCGGTCGCGTCGAAGACCGGCCGCAGGATGTCGGCGGCGTCGCGGACGTCCGCCGTGGTGATCATGCGGATGGCTTCCTCGACGGTCACCTTGCGGGCGGCGAGGTCGGAGAGCTGCTGGTCGTAACCGTCACCCTCCGAGATCGCCTTCTGGAAGATCGACGGGTTGGTGGTGACGCCCACGACGTGCTGCTGGTCGATCAGTTCGGCGAGGTTGCCGGACGTGATCCGCTTGCGCGACAGGTCGTCCAGCCAGATCGCGACGCCTTCCTCGGAGAGGCGCTTGAGTGCGTCTGTCATGGAAAATGCATCTCCTACGTGTCGTTTGTCAGCGTCTGTCAGCGTCAGCTCTGGGCGGCGGCGATGGATTCCCGGGCCTTGGCGGCCACATTCTCGGCAGTGAAGCCGAACTCCTGGAAGAGCACCTTGCCGTCGGCGGAAGCCCCGAAGTGCTCCAGGGAAACGATGCGACCGGCGTCCCCGACGAACCGGTACCAGGTCAGACCGATCCCGGCCTCGACCGCGACCCGCGCCCTGACCGACGGCGGCAGCACGCTGTCCCGGTACTCCTTGTCCTGCGCCTCGAACCACTCCACACAGGGCATGGACACGACCCGCGTCGGAACCCCGGAGGCCTCCAGCTGCTCGCGCGCCTCGACGGCCACGTGCACCTCGGAACCCGTACCGATGAGGATCACCTCGGGCGTACCCGTGGAGGCCTCGAACAGGACGTAACCGCCCTTGGCGGTGTTCTCGTTGGCGTCGTACGTCGGCACACCCTGGCGCGTCAGCGCGAAACCGTGCGGGGCACCCTCGCCGTAGACCTTGGTGTAGCGGCGCAGGACCTCGCGCCAGGCGATGGCCGTCTCGTTGGCGTCGGCGGGGCGGACCACGTTCAGGCCCGGGATCGCGCGCAGCGAGGCCAGGTGCTCGACCGGCTGGTGGGTCGGGCCGTCCTCGCCGAGACCGACGGAGTCGTGCGTCCACACGTACGTCACCGGCAGGTGCATCAGCGCCGACAGCCGCACGGCGTTGCGCATGTAGTCGGAGAAGACGAGGAACGTACCGCCGTAGGCACGCGTGTTGCCGTGCAGCGTGATGCCGTTCAGCTCCGCGCCCATGGAGTGCTCGCGGATGCCGAAGTGGATCGTGCGGCCGTACGGGTTCGCCTCCGGCAGCGGGTTGTCCGCCGGGAGGAACGACGACGTCTTGTCGATCGTCGTGTTGTTCGAGCCCGCGAGGTCGGCCGAGCCGCCCCACAGCTCCGGGATGACCGCGCCGAGCGCCTGGAGCACCTTGCCGGACGCGGCACGGGTGGCGACGGACTTGCCCGTCTCGAAGGCCGGGAGCTTCTCTTCCCAGCCGGCCGGCAGCTCGCCCGCGCGGATGCGGTCGTACTCGGCCGCGCGCTCCGGGTTGTTGGTGCGCCATTCCTGGTACGACGGGTCCCACGCGGCCTTCGCCTCGCGGCCCCGCTCCAGCGCCTGGCGGGTGTGCTTGAGGACGTCGTCGGAGACGTCGAAGGACTTCTCCGGGTCGAAGCCGAGGACCCGCTTGGTGGCGGCGACCTCGTCGGCGCCGAGCGCCGAGCCGTGCGCGGCCTCGGTGTTCTGCGCGTTCGGCGCGGGCCAGGCGATGATCGAGCGCATCGCGATGAACGACGGCTTGTTCGTCACCTTCTTCGCGGCCTCGATGGCGTTGTAGATGGCGTGCGGGTCCAGGTCGCCGTCCGGCTTCGGGGCGACGCGCTGGACGTGCCAGCCGTAGGCCTCGTAGCGCTTGACGGTGTCCTCGGAGACCGCGGTCTCGGTGTCACCCTCAATGGAGATGTGGTTGTCGTCCCACAGGAGGATCAGGTTGCCGAGCTCCTGGTGGCCGGCCATGGAGGACGCCTCCGCGGAGATGCCCTCCTGGAGGCAGCCGTCACCGGCGATGGCGAAGATGAAGTGGTCGAACGGGGACTCGCCCTGCGGGGCGTCCGGGTCGAACAGACCGCGCTCGTAGCGGGCGGCCATCGCCATGCCCACCGCGTTGGCGACACCCTGGCCCAGCGGGCCGGTCGTCGTCTCCACGCCGGTGGTGTGGCCGTACTCGGGGTGACCCGGAGTCTTGGAGCCCCACGTGCGGAACGCTTCCAGGTCGGCCAGCTCCAGGCCGAACCCGGCCAGGTAGAGCTGCGTGTAGAGGGTCAGGGACGAGTGACCGGCGGACAGGACGAACCGGTCGCGCCCCACCCAGTCGGCGTCGGCGGGGTCGTGGCGCATCACCTTCTGGAAGAGGGTGTACGCGGCCGGGGCCAGGCTCATCGCCGTACCGGGATGGCCGTTACCGACCTTCTGTACGGCATCGGCTGCCAGGACGCGCGCGGTGTCCACCGCGCGCTGGTCCAACTCGGTCCAGTCGAGGTCTGTTGTGGTCGGCTTGGTGCTCACCCTGGGTCAGGGCTCCTCTCCACATGTCACGCATGTCGAATGCCGGTGCACGCGGCGCCCACCGGCCGTTGTCGAGCCTACCCCCGTAAGAACGCGCATTTTTTCGAGTCATTCCAGACTGCCGGGACTCTCGCGGATCCGCCTCCCGACTGGGTCGATTCGCATCCGGCAACTGAATACGGAGGTGCTCGTCCGAGTGCTCAACAGAGTGGCGATCAGCTCGTCCGGGGGTGCCGTCCAACACGACCCCACCCCCGCGAATGTCCGGGTCTGGGCAACGTCTAGAGTGGCGTGGTACGCGTGAGCCTTTACGGGGAGTTCACACCCGAAGGCTTGCTGGGATGTCTCTGTCAGGGGTGTGCGTGACGGCCGTTGAATCCCGTCCAGCGGGGATTGTCGGGGCGAGCCAGAGCCCGAGCCGGCGGCCGATCGGGGCCCGGGTCATGGCGTTCGTGGCGTTGACGAAGCCGCGGATCATCGAGCTGCTGCTGATCACCACCGTTCCGGTGATGTTCCTGGCCCAGCAGGGTGTGCCGGACCTCAAGCTGGTCCTCCTCACCTGTGTCGGCGGCTACCTCTCCGCGGGTGGCGCCAACGCGCTCAACATGTACATCGACCGCGACATCGACGCGCTCATGGACCGCACCTCACAGCGCCCCCTGGTCACCGGCATGGTCAGCCCCCGCGAGTGCCTCGCCTTCGGCATCTCGCTCGGCGTGATCTCGACCCTGCTGTTCGGCCTGACCGTCAACTGGCTGTCGGCCTGGCTGGCGCTCGGAGCGCTCCTCTTCTACGTCGTCGTCTACACGATGATCCTCAAGAGGCGTACCTCGCAGAACATCGTGTGGGGCGGCATCGCCGGCTGCCTGCCGGTGCTCATCGGCTGGTCCGCGGTCAAGGACTCCATGTCCTGGGCGCCCATCATTCTTTTCCTCGTCATGTTCTTCTGGACGCCGCCGCACTACTGGCCGCTCTCCATGAAGGTCAAGGACGACTACGCGCGCGTAGGCGTGCCGATGCTTCCAGTCGTCGCCTCGAACAAGGTCGTCGCCAAGCAGATCGTCATCTACAGCTGGGTCATGGTCGCAGTCTCGCTGCTGCTGACGCCCCTCGGCTATACCGGCTGGTTCTACACCACGGTCGCGCTGCTGGCCGGCGGCTTCTGGCTGTGGGAGGCGCACGGGCTGCAGAACCGGGCCAAGGCCGAGGTGAGTGGCGGCAAACTCAAGGAGATGCGGCTGTTCCACTGGTCGATCACCTACGTGTCGCTCCTGTTCGTGGCGATCGCGGTGGACCCCTTCCTGAGGTAGGAGTCCCGCTGAGGCGGGAGTCACTCACCCCGCCCGTCGCCGTTCGATCTACCCGTCGGTAGCATCCTGGCCATGGCAGACACGCAGCAGGTTGACGCGAAGGCCGAGCGCCAGGTGGCCCGCCTCGCCAAGCAGATCGGCACCTTCTCCAAGGCGCACGGCGGGGCCGAGGCCCAGGTCGCGTACATCGGGGAACGCGGCGCCCGCATCGTCCTCGTCGGCGAGGACGGCGGCTGGGGCGACCTGGTCGCCACGACGTACGAGATCGCCCAGCAGGCGGTCGAGAAGTCCGGGATCACCGTCCACGAGGCCTTCGACGGCGAGTTCGCGGCCAAGGTGACGACGGGCCCGTACGAGTGGAAGCGCATGGCGGGCATCCAGGTAGGCGGGTAGCGCCCCAAAGGGGCGCGGGGCTGTATCTATTTGCGGCTCCGCCGCGTGGGCGCGACCAGCCACAACGGACCGTCGATCGCTGACGCACCTGCACCCCCACCCCATGGCGCCCCCTCACACGGGGTGTGTCCCAGCAACACCTCACACCCGATTCACCCGTTAGGACCTCAGGAACACAAGGTCCAGCAACGGGGAGCCCGGATGATCGAAACGCCGTCCCTCGTGGACCAGTACTGCCACGGCGTCCTGAGAACGGAGCTGGGCCTCGGCACCTTCGAGGCCCAACTCGCCCGCACCGAGGGCCCACCCGCCCCCGGCACCACCCTCTTCGACACCCAGACGGGCTTCGCCGTACGACGATGGTGCCCACCCCTGCTCGGCCTGGAGCCGCACTGTCCACCCGCCCGCTATCTCGCCCGGCGCCGTGAACTCGGCGTACTGGAAGCGGGCCGCAGGCTGCTGCGCGGCAGTGGCATCACGACGTACCTGATCGACACCGGCCTGCCCGGCGACCTCACCGGACCCGCCGAGATGGCGACCGCGGGCCAGGCGGACGCGCGGGAGATCGTCCGCCTGGAACTCCTCGCCGAACAGGTCGCCGACACCTCCGGCACCGTCGAGTCCTTCCTCGCCAACCTCGCCGAGTCGGTGCACGGCGCCGCCGCGAGCGCGGTCGCCTTCACCTCCGTGGCGGGCGTACGGCACGGCCTGGCGCTCGCGCCCGAACCGCCCGGTCCCGGCGAGGTACGGGGCGCGGCGGCCCGCTGGCTGGCCGGGCGCCGGGTCGGCGGAACGCTCAGCGACCCGGTGCTGCTACGGCACCTGCTGTGGATCGCGGTGGCATCCGGCCTGCCGCTCCAACTGCACGCCGGATTAGGCGAACCGGGCGTCCGCATCGACCGTACCGACCCCGTCCTGCTCACCGACTTCGTACGGGCGACGGCCGGCCTCGGCACGGACCTGGTGCTGCTGCACAGCTACCCGTACCACCGGCACGCGGCCCACCTCGCCGGCGTCTTCCCGCACGTCTACGCCGACTCCGGTGCCGCCCTCGTGCGCACCGGTGCCCGTGCCGCGACCGTGCTCGCCGAGATCCTGGAACTGGCCCCCTTCGGCAAGATCCTCTTCTCCAGCGGGGCCCACGGACTGCCCGAACTGCACGTCGTAGGAGCGCGGTTGTTCCGTGAGGCGCTCGCGCGGGTGCTCGGTACCTGGGTCGCCGAGGGGGCCTGGTCACCGGCCGACGCGCAACGCGTGGCGGGACTGATCGCGGTCGGCAACGCGAAGAGGGTGTACGGGCTGGAGTGAGCTGTACAGACTGGGCCCATGCCGACCGACGCGTTGCTCGCCCGCTTCCTGAACGAACTGGCCCCCCTGGAGCCCATCGCCGTGTGGGCCCATGGTTCGCTCGGCGGGGGCGACTACCAGGAGGGCCGCAGCGACCTGGACCTCATAGCCATCCTCGACCATCCCCTGAAGCCGAGCACCGCCCGCCAACTGGTCGCCCTGCACCGAGGGCTGCGCACCGACCCCCTCGCCGTCCGGCTGCACTGCAGCTACCTCGCGCCGGGAACGCAGGACGCCCCGAACCAGCGCCACCTCACCTGGGCCCACGACCACGTCACCCGTCGGCCCGTCACGCCGGTCACCCGGCGTGAACTGCACCAATTCGGGCGGGTGTTGCACGGCGGACCACCGAAGGACCTGCTGCCGGAGGTGACGGACCAGGAGCTGGCCGAGTTCGTCGTACGGGACCAGCGGGAGTTCTGGCGGCCGGCCGTCGACAAGCCGCAGATCTGGCTCGAGAACGGCTGGGTCGACGTGGGCCTGACCACCTTCGCCCGCGCGACGGTCACCCGCCGGGACGGCCGCCTGATCACCAAGCGCGAGGCCCTCGACCTGTTGCCCTCGCTCGGCGCTCCGGTGGAGGTCGTGGAGGACGTCGTACGGCGGCGTTACGACGATCCGGTACCGTCCGCTGCCCCCGAAGAGGGCTGGCTCGACCGCCGGGCCGAGCTGACCCGGGCTTATCTGGGCCCGGCGATCGACGACTTCGTGACCCGCTACGGGTGAGCCATTTGTTTACGGGTATTACGGGTGACGCTTCACGCGCGCGTGGGCAGTGACTGTTCCACCGACGGGCCCGGCAGGTCGGCCACGACCTCCGGCCGCTCGCGCAGCGACAGCAGCACCCGCAGCACCCCGATCCACACCAGGCAGGAGCCGAGCATGTGGAGGGCGACCAGGGCCTCGGGGAGGTTCGTGAAGTACTGGACGTAACCGATGACGCCCTGGGAGAGCAGGATCAGGAACAGGTCCCGGGTGCGGTCCAGGGGGCCCTTGGGGGCGTCGACCGCCTTGAGGACGAACCACAGGGCGAACGTCAGCGTGACCACGATCCAGGCGAGCACCGCGTGCAGCTTGGCGACCGTCTCCCAGTCGATCGGGATGCGGTCGACCTCCTTGGAGTCACCCGCGTGCGGGCCCGCGCCGGTGACCACTGTGCCGACCGCGATCAGCAGCACGGAGGCGGTGACCAGGAACCACACCAGTTGCTGGACGGCCTTGCCGACCAGCGGCTTGGGCTCCCCGTCGCCCTCCCGGCTGCGCTGCCACATCAGCGTGGCGACCGCGATCAGGGCCGAGGAGAGCAGGAAGTGCGCCGCGACCGTGTACGGGTTGAGGCCGACCAGCACCACGATGCCGCCGAGGATCGCGTTGCTCATCACGATCCAGAACTGCGCCCAGCCCAGCCGGGTGAGGGTGCGGCGGTACGGCTTCTCCGAGCGCGCGGCGATGATCGCCCAGCCGACGGCCGCGCACAGGACGTACGTCAGCATCCGGTTGCCGAACTCGATGGCACCGTGGAAGCCCATCGCGCTGGTCGTCGTCAGTGAGTCGTCCGTGCACTTGGGCCAGGTCGGGCAGCCGAGCCCGGAGCCCGTCAGCCGGACGGCACCGCCGGTGACCACGATGACCACGGACATGACGAGCGCGGCGAGAGCCGCCCGCCGGACCGTCCGGGGATCCGGGGTCCAACGTGCGGCGATGAAGGCGAGGGGGTTGCGCGCGGCGGCTACGACGTCGGCGGGGGTCACGTTTGGCACGGGGACCATCGTAGGGGGGTGCTTGTGCACGTATTCACGAGGGTCGGCGATGAGGAAGCGGGGCGCCGCTTTCGGCACCCCACTCGTTTCCTCCGTACCCCCGTTCCGGAGGGTCAGCGGGCGCAGATCACCTGGGCCTTGAGACCGCACCTGATGTTCCAGGCGTGGTGGCCCGACTACCCGTCCTCCTCCACCTACTTCACGCCCAACCTCACCTGCGACGGCTTCCGGTCCGCGGACGGCAGCAACAACGTGGATCCCGCCGAGTACTGTTCCCCGTCACTGGACCGGCTCGTTGCCTCCGCCCAGGCCGCAGAAGGCCCCGCACTCCGCCCAGGCCGGGAGGTTGTGGACGCAGGTCGACCGGAAGGTCACCGACGAGGCGGTCCAGCTCCCGGTAGCGAACGTCAGGCAGGTGGCCTTCACCTCCGCCCGCCTCGGCAACTACCAGACCACGCCGGGCTTCGGCCCGCTCGTCTCCCGGATGTGGGTCCAGTGAGCCCGCCCGGATTCACTCCCAGCGGAAGAACTTCCCTGCCGCCGCCAGCCCCACGACCGCCCACACGCCCAGAATCCCCAGGTCGCCCCACGGCATCCCGGCGCCATGCTGGAGCACGTCCCGCAGGCCGTCCGAGAGCGCCGAGATCGGCAGCAGGCCGAGTACGTCCTGGACGCCGGACGGGTACTTGTCCATCGGCACGATCACCCCGCCACCGACGAGCAGCAGCAGGAACACCAGGTTCGCCGCGGCCAGCGTCGCCTCCGCCTTCAGGGTGCCCGCCATCAGGAGGCCGAGGCCGGAGAAGGCCGCCGTGCCGAGGATCAGGAGCAGGAAGACCGCGAACGGGTTGCCGTGCGGGGACCAGCCGAGCGCGAAGGCGATCGCCGTCAGCAGGATGATCTGGAGGATCTCCGTGACCAGGACCGACACCGTCTTCGCGGTCATCAGGCCCCAGCGGGGCAGCGGGGAGGACGCGAGGCGCTTCAGGACGCCGTAGCGGCGCTCGAAGCCCGTGGCGATGGCCTGGCCCGTGAACGCCGTCGACATCACGGCCAGGGCGAGGATGCCGGGGGTGAGGAAGTCGACGGACTTGCCGTTGCCGGTGTCGACGATGTCCACCGAGCTGAACAGCACCAGGAGGAGGGTCGGGATGACCACCGTGAGGAGGAGCTGCTCGCCGTTCCGTAGGAGCATCTTCGTTTCGAGGGCGGCCTGTGCCGCGATCATGCGGGGGAGGGGGGCCGCCCCGGGCCGCGGGGTGTACGTCCCCGGAACAGTCGTCGTCACGAGCGCAGCTCCTTGCCGGTGAGTTCCAGGAACACGTCCTCCAGGGTGTGCCGTTCGACCGAGATCTTCTCCGGCATCACCCCGTGCTGCGCACACCAGGAGGTGACCGTGGCGAGCAGTTGGGGGTCGACCTTGCCGCCGACGCGGTAGGAGCCCGGGGTCAGTTCGGCGGCCGTGGAGTCGGCCGGGAGGGCCTTCAGGAGGGAGCCGACGTCGAGGCCGGGGCGGCCGGTGAAGCGGAGGGTGTTCTCGGCGCCGCCGCGGCACAGGTCCTCGGGGGAGCCCTGCGCGATGACCTTGCCGGCGTCGATGATCGCCACGTCGTCGGCCAACTGCTCGGCCTCGTCCATGTGGTGGGTCGTGAGGATGATGGAGACCCCGTCTGTGCGCAGGTCCCTGACCAGGTCCCAGGTCGCGCGGCGGGCCTGCGGGTCGAGGCCTGCCGTCGGCTCGTCCAGGAAGACCAGTTCCGGGCGGCCTACGACGGCCATCGCGAGCGCGAGGCGTTGCTGCTGGCCGCCGGACAGGCGGCGGTACGTCGTGCGGCCGCAACCGCCGAGGCCCAGGCGCTCGATGAGCGCGTCCACGTCCAGCGGGTGCGCGTGCAGCTTGGCGATGTGGCGGAGCATCTCGTCGGCGCGGGCGCCCGAGTAGACGCCGCCGGACTGGAGCATCACGCCGATTCTGGGGCGCAGCGCGGCGGACTCACGGACCGGGTCGAGGCCCAGGACGCGCACCGTGCCGGCGTCCGGCCTCCGGTACCCCTCGCAGGTCTCGACCGTGGTCGTCTTGCCCGCCCCGTTGGGACCGAGCACCGCGGTGACACCCGCATCGGCCACCAGGTCGAGGCCGTTCACCGCGGTCTTCGTGCCGTACCGCTTCACCAGGGCCTGGACCTGGAGCACGGGCTCACTTCGCATGGGCCCGAGTCTAGGTACGCGGCCCGCGCCTCAGGCGGGCGGGTGCGGGATCTCCCCCGGACGGGAACTCCTCCTCACGGGGGCGGTGCAGCGGCAGCCACCGTTCCGCGTACGCCACGGCGTCCGCCACCGGGAACAGCCGCGCGTCGGCCGCGCCCACCTTCCCCCGGAGGACCGGACGGTCCCGTTCGAAGTCGTGGCCCAGTTCGTCGAAGCGGTCCGAGGTGATCGACACCTCGGTCACCGTCTCCCAGCCGTCCGGTCCGGGGCGGCCGACCTGGACCAGCGGGGACGGGACGCGGTACTCGGCGAGATGGAAGCTGGTGCAGGCGTCGTAGCCCGCGCCGAGCAGCAGCACGCGCGCGTGGAGGGCCTCCAGGCGGGCCAGCGGGCTGCGCTCGCCGAGCCGGCAGTCGGTCGCGTGGCCGGCGACTATCTCGGCCGCGCGCGGGCCGAGCGCCGCGAACGACGTCTGCGGGTGCGCGGAGCGCTCGGCGCCGGGCCAGGTGCGGACGGTCTCCGGAAGCACGCCGACGCCGCGTGAGGGCGTGACGAGGGGGTCGTAGGACGGCATGGAGGTGCGGATGGTGTCCCACCACTCGCGCGGGACCGGCGGGTTTCCCCAGTGGGCCGGGTCCGAGAGGTCGCCGGTCTGGGTGGGGACGACCAGGGTGCCGTCCGGTCCGAGGGCGTCGAGGAGTCCCTGGACGAGCGACACGGCGCCTCCGCAGACCCATCCGAGGGAGCTGAGGGAGGTGTGTGCGAGGAGGGTCTCGCCGGGGCGGACGCCCAGCTCGCGCAGTTGTGCGGCGACTGTGTCCCGGGTGACGAGTGGGCCGGTGGGAGGGGGTGTGGGCATGGTCGTGGAGTGTCCTCGAAGGGGGTCCGTGGCGCCAGTGGATTGATCGATCAAAGATCGTTTTCGCAGGTCGGATTAGGTATGCCTAAGTGATGCAGCGCACCGTCCATCCGCCGGACGCGGGTTGCCTGCCTCTGAGGAATTACGCAACAATGGCGTTGTGAAAAACGTTGGCGAGGCTCCGCAGGAGGAACTCGCGACCGGTGAGCGGTCCACCCGCAACCGTGTCGCGCGCTCCATCCTGGACCACGGCCCGTCGACCGTGGCCGACCTCGCCGGCCGGCTGGGGCTGACCCAGGCCGCCGTACGCCGTCATCTCGACGCACTCGCCGCCGACGACGTCGTGGAAGCACGTGAGCAGCGGGTCTACGGAGCGCGCACGCGCGGCCGCCCCGCGAAGGTGTTCGCCCTGACCGACTGCGGTCGCGACGCCTTCGACCAGTCCTACGACAAGCTCGCCGCGGACGCGCTGCGCTGGATCGCACAGCGCGAGGGCGGGGACGAGGCCGTCGTGGCCTTCGCCCGTGACCGCATGGCCGCCCAGGCCATCGCCTACCGCAAGGTCGTCGAGGCCGCCGCCCCCGAGAACCGCGCGGAAGCCCTGGCCAAGGCCCTGAGCGCGGACGGGTACGCTGCTACGGCGCGTAGCGCACCGGTCGGTGAGCAGCTCTGCCAGCACCACTGCCCGGTCGCCCATGTCGCCGAGCAGTTTCCGCAACTGTGCGAGGCGGAGACCGAGCTCTTCTCCCAACTGCTCGGCACCCATGTCCAGCGACTGGCCACCATCGCCCACGGCGACGGCGTGTGCACCACGTTTATCCCGAAGAATTCCAAGACCGTTTCCGATCCACCGCACGCATCTGCACGTACCGCCGGGAGGAACCCCGCATGACGCTCCCCATCGAGGAGACCGCCCACCCCGAGCTTGAGGGTCTGGGTACCTACGAATACGGCTGGGCCGACTCCGACGTGGCCGGTGCCTCCGCGAAGCGCGGCATCAACGAGGACGTCGTCCGGGACATCTCCGGCAAGAAGAACGAGCCGGAGTGGATGACCAAGCTCCGCCTCAAGGGCCTGCGCCTGTTCGAGAAGAAGCCCATGCCGAACTGGGGCTCCGACCTCTCCGGCATCGACTTCGACAACATCAAGTACTTCGTGCGCTCCACGGAGAAGCAGGCGGAGTCCTGGGAGGACCTGCCCGAGGACATCAAGAACACGTACGACAAGCTCGGCATCCCCGAGGCGGAGAAGCAGCGCCTCGTCGCCGGTGTCGCCGCGCAGTACGAGTCCGAGGTCGTCTACCACCAGATCCGTGAGGACCTGGAGGAGCAGGGCGTCATCTTCCTGGACACCGACACCGCGCTGAAGGAGCACCCGGAGCTCTTCAAGGAGTACTTCGGCACCGTCATCCCGGTCGGCGACAACAAGTTCGCGTCGCTGAACAGCGCGGTCTGGTCCGGCGGTTCCTTCATCTACGTGCCGAAGGGCGTGCAGGTCGAGATCCCCCTGCAGGCGTACTTCCGGATCAACACGGAGAACATGGGCCAGTTCGAGCGGACCCTGATCATCGTCGACGAGGGTGCCTACGTGCACTACGTCGAGGGTTGTACGGCCCCGATCTACAAGTCGGACTCGCTGCACAGCGCGGTCGTCGAGATCATCGTCAAGAAGAACGCCCGCTGCCGTTACACGACCATCCAGAACTGGTCGAACAACGTCTACAACCTGGTCACCAAGCGCGCCGTCGCCTACGAGGGCGCGACCATGGAGTGGATCGACGGCAACATCGGCTCCAAGGTGACGATGAAGTACCCGGCCGTCTACCTGATGGGCGAGCACGCCAAGGGCGAGACCCTCTCCATCGCCTTCGCGGGCGAGGGCCAGCACCAGGACGCCGGCTCCAAGATGGTCCACATGGCGCCGAACACGTCGTCCAACATCGTCTCCAAGTCGGTGGCGCGCGGCGGCGGTCGTACGTCCTACCGCGGTCTCGTCGAGATCGGCGAGGGCGCTCACGGCTCCAAGTCGAACGTGCTGTGCGACGCGCTGCTCGTCGACACCATCTCCCGCTCGGACACGTACCCGTACGTGGACGTCCGCGAGGACGACGTGTCCATGGGCCACGAGGCGACCGTCTCCAAGGTCTCCGAGGACCAGCTCTTCTACCTGATGAGCCGCGGTCTGACCGAGTTCGAGGCGATGGCGATGATCGTGCGCGGCTTCGTCGAGCCGATCGCCAAGGAGCTCCCGATGGAGTACGCGCTCGAACTCAACCGGCTGATCGAGCTGCAGATGGAAGGCTCGGTCGGTTAAGACCGGTCTTCTGTAAGCAGCAAGCGAATTCTGACGCAGGAAAGAGAGCAGACCGACAGCCATGGCTGAGGCTCAGAGTATTCCGGTGGGGTCCACCACCGCCGGCGCGGTGGCCGTTGCCGCCGAGTCGACCGTCGCCACGCGCATGAGCGCGCCCCCGTCCTTCGACGTGGCGGACTTCCCGGTCCCCCACGGCCGCGAGGAGGAGTGGCGGTTCACCCCGCTGGAGCGCCTGCGCGGGCTGCACGACGGCACCGCGGTCGCCACCGGCGACGGCGTGAAGGTCGCCATCGGGGCCCCCGATGGGGTCACCGTGGAGACCGTCGGCCGTGACGACGCGCGGCTCGGCAAGGCCGGCACCCCGGTGGACCGCGTGGCCGCGCAGGCCTACTCGTCCTTCGAGAAGGCCTCGGTCGTGACCGTCCCCAAGGAGACGGTCCTGACCGAGCCGATCCGCATCGTCGTGCACGGCGAGGGCGGGGTCGCCTACGGCCACCAGGTCGTCGAGCTGGGAGCCTTCGCCGAGGCCGTCGTCGTCATCGACCACACCGGTGACGCGGTCCTCGCCGCCAACGTCGACTACATCCTCGGCGACGGCGCCAAGCTGACCGTCGTCTCCGTCCAGGACTGGGACGACAAGGCCGTGCACGTCGGCCAGCACAACGCCCTGATCGGCCGGGACGCCACGTTCAAGTCGTTCGTCGTCACCTTCGGCGGCGACCTCGTACGACTGCACCCGCGCGTGGCCTACGCCGGACCCGGCGGCGAGGCCGAGCTGTTCGGCCTGTACTTCACGGACGCCGGCCAGCACCAGGAGCACCGTCTCCTGGTCGACCACAACGTCGCGCACTGCAAGTCCAACGCCATCTACAAGGGCGCGCTGCAGGGCGAGGGCGCCCACGCGGTGTGGATCGGTGACGTGCTCATCGAGGCCAAGGCCGAGGGCACCGACACGTACGAGATGAACCGCAACCTCGTGCTGACCGACGGCGCCCGCGTCGACTCCGTGCCGAACCTGGAGATCGAGACCGGCGAGATCGTCGGCGCCGGACACGCCTCCGCGACCGGCCGCTTCGACGACGAGCAGCTCTTCTACCTGATGGCCCGCGGCATCCCCGCCGACGACGCCCGACGCCTGGTCGTCCGCGGCTTCTTCGCCGAACTCGTCCAGCAGATCGGTGTCGCCGACATCCAGGAGCGGCTGCTGGAGAAGATCGACGCGGAGTTGGAGGCGTCGGTCTGATGACCTTCGTACGCGCCTGTGGCCTCGGCGAGCTGGAGGAGGACACCCCGAAGCGGGTGGAACTCGACGGCACGCCGGTCTCGGTCGTGAAGACCGGGGGGGAGGTGTTCGCGATCAACGACATCTGCTCGCACGCGAACGTCTCGCTCTCCGAGGGCGAGGTGGAGGACTGCCAGATCGAGTGCTGGCTGCACGGCTCCGCGTTCGACCTGCGCACCGGCAAGCCGTCCGGCCTTCCCGCCACGCGCCCCGTACCCGTTTACCCCGTACAGATCGAAGGGGACGACGTGCTCGTCTCCCTCACCCAGGAGTCCTGAGGAACCCATGGCAACGCTTGAAATCCACGACCTGCACGTCACCGTCGAGGCCGACAACGCCACGAAGGAGATCCTCAAGGGCGTCGACCTCACCGTGAAGCAGGGCGAGACCCACGCCATCATGGGCCCGAACGGCTCCGGCAAGTCGACCCTCGCCTACTCGCTCGCGGGCCACCCGAAGTACACGATCACCGGCGGCACCGTCACCCTCGACGGCGAGGACGTCCTGGAGATGTCCGTCGACGAGCGCGCCCGCGCCGGCCTGTTCCTCGCGATGCAGTACCCGGTCGAGGTCCCCGGTGTGTCGGTCTCCAACTTCCTCCGTACGTCCGCCACCGCCGTCCGCGGTGAGGCCCCCAAGCTGCGTACGTGGGTGAAGGAGGTCAAGGAGACCATGGAGCGCCTCTCCATGGACCCCTCCTTCGCCGAGCGCAACGTCAACGAGGGCTTCTCCGGCGGTGAGAAGAAGCGCCACGAGATCCTTCAGCTGGAGCTGCTCAAGCCGAAGATCGCGATCCTCGACGAGACCGACTCCGGCCTGGACGTCGACGCCCTGCGCGTCGTTTCCGAGGGCGTGAACCGCGTCCGCGAGACCGGCGAGGTCGGCACCCTGCTGATCACGCACTACACGCGCATCCTGCGCTACATCAAGCCCGACTTCGTGCACGTCTTCTCCGGCGGCAGGATCGTCGAGTCCGGCGGCGCCGAGCTGGCCGACAAGCTGGAGAACGAGGGCTACGAGGCTTACACCACGAAGGGTGGCGTATCAGCGTGACGCAGACGCCGGGCCTCCTCACGGGTACGTCCCAACTACTCGACGAGGCGATCCGCAAGGACTTCCCCATCCTGGACCGCACGGTTCACGACGGTAAGAAGCTCGTGTACCTGGACAACGCGGCGACCTCGCAGAAGCCGCGCCAGGTGCTCGACGCCCTGAACGAGTACTACGAGCGCTACAACGCCAACGTCCACCGCGGTGTGCATGTGCTCGCCGAGGAGGCCACGGCGCTGTACGAGGGCGCGCGCGACAAGGTCGCGACGTTCATCAACGCGCCCAGCCGCGACGAGGTGATCTTCACCAAGAACGCCTCCGAGTCGCTCAACCTCGTTGCGAACATGCTGGGTTGGGCCGACGAGCCCTACCGCGTGGACCACGAGACCGAGATCGTCATCACGGAGATGGAGCACCACTCCAACATCGTGCCGTGGCAGCTGCTCTCGCAGCGCACCGGCGCGAAGCTGAAGTGGTTCGGCCTCACCGACGACGGCCGCCTGGACCTCTCCAACATCGACGAGATCATCACGGAGAAGACGAAGATCGTCTCCTTCGTCCTGGTGTCGAACATCCTCGGCACGGTCAACCCGGTCGAGAAGATCGTGCGCCGCGCGCAGGAGGTCGGGGCCCTGGTCCTGATCGACGCCTCGCAGGCCGCGCCCCACATGCCGCTGGACGTGCAGGCCCTCCAGGCCGACTTCGTGGCCTTCACCGGCCACAAGATGTGCGGTCCGACGGGCATCGGCGTCCTCTGGGGCCGCCAGGAGCTGCTCGAAGACCTCCCGCCGTTCCTGGGTGGCGGCGAGATGATCGAGACCGTGTCGATGCACTCGTCGACCTACGCTCCCGCCCCGCACAAGTTCGAGGCGGGCACCCCGCCGATCGCCCAGGCGGTCGGTCTGGGCGCGGCGATCGACTACCTGTCGGCGATCGGCATGGACAAGATCCTCGCCCATGAGCACGCGCTGACCGAGTACGCGGTGAAGCGCCTGCTGGACGTCCCCGACCTGAAGATCATCGGCCCCACCACGGCCGAGGACCGGGGCGCGGCGATCTCCTTCACCCTGGGCGACATCCACCCGCACGACGTGGGCCAGGTGCTGGACGAGGAAGGCATCGCGGTCCGGGTCGGCCACCACTGCGCCCGACCGGTCTGCCTCCGCTACGGAATTCCTGCGACCACGCGAGCGTCGTTCTATCTGTACTCCACGCCGGCCGAGATCGACGCACTGG
This sequence comes from Streptomyces sp. NPDC048504, assembly GCF_043200035.1. Lineage (NCBI taxonomy): Bacteria > Bacillati > Actinomycetota > Actinomycetes > Kitasatosporales > Streptomycetaceae > Streptomyces > Streptomyces sp. NPDC048504. The sequence goes on along the minus strand of NZ_JBICXA010000003.1, from coordinate 107,661 downwards.
TCGACGGCTTGGAGCACGTACGGAACTTCTTCGGCTGAGGGACGTGAACTGAGACCGTGAAGCTGGATTCGATGTACCAGGAAGTCATCCTGGACCACTACAAGCACCCGCACGGCCGGGGCTTGCGGGATGGCGACGCCGAGGTGCACCACGTCAACCCGACGTGCGGCGACGAGATCACGCTGCGCGTGAAGTACGACGGCGAGCAGATCACGGACATCTCCTACGAGGGCCAGGGCTGCTCCATCAGCCAGGCATCGGCCTCCGTACTGAACGACCTCCTCGTCGGCAAGGAACTGTCCGAGGCGCAGAAGATCCAGGCGACCTTCCTGGAGCTGATGCAGTCCAAGGGCAGGATCGAGCCCGACGACGCGATGGAGGAGGTGCTGGAGGACGCGATCGCGTTCGCCGGCGTCTCCAAGTACCCGGCACGGGTGAAGTGCGCCCTCCTCAGCTGGATGGCGTGGAAGGACGCGACGGCCCAGGCCCTGGGCGGAGCCGACTCCGACGCGGAAAGGAAGACGGCATGAGTGACACCGAGACCATGGAGATCAAGCCCGCCTCCGAGGAGGAGGTCCGCGAGGCCCTCCTCGACGTCGTCGACCCCGAACTGGGCATCGATGTCGTCAACCTCGGCCTGATCTACGGCGTGCACATCGACGACGCCAACATCGCCACCATCGACATGACCCTGACCTCGGCGGCCTGCCCGCTGACGGACGTCATCGAGGACCAGGCCAAGTCCGCCACGGACGGCCTCGTCAACGAACTCCGCATCAACTGGGTGTGGATGCCGCCGTGGGGTCCGGACAAGATCACGGACGACGGACGGGACCAGCTTCGGGCGTTGGGGTTCAACGTCTGAGCCTGCCGACTCACCGGAAACGGCCATACCTTCGGGGTATGGCCGTTTCTTTGCATCACGTCGACATCGGGCAGGACGAGGCCGTGGGCTGGGTGGTGCTCGCCGACTCCGAGGGCCCGCCCCATTGAGCCCGCCTAGTCGAGCCCGGCCACCAACCGGAACGCCGAGTCCGACCGGTACAGGGTGCTGTCCTGGTAGCGGTCCAGCCTGAGCTGGAAGTCCTGGTGGCGGAGGAAGCGGCCCGGGTAGTTGACCGACTCCAGCATCACCGCGCCGGAGTAGGGCGACGGGCGGGGGCAGAAGGTGGCGTCCTGTTTGAAGAGGGAGGAGCCGTCGTTGCGTTCCGCGCGGAGGATGAAGTTGCGGTGGCGCAGGTAGCTGCCGTCGGCCGTCGTGAAGGAGTAACAGGAGCTGTTCGCAAGGCCCTTGACCAGTTTGAAGGTGGCCGCGCGGCGGGCCGCGGCGGAGCCGGCCGGGTTGAGCTTGACGAAGTCGCCGCTCACCTGCCAGTAGCGGTCCGGGTAGTTGACCGAGCGGACCGACTTCCAGGCGGTGGAGGACGACGAGCCCGACGTGCCGGATGAACTGCCGTGGGACGACGTCGACTTGGACGGAGACGGGGACTTCGCGGCGGGCTTCGAGCTGGGTCCCGCGGTGGCGGACGGCGTGGTGCCGGGCGCCTTCGCCGAGGCCGGGTTCGACTTGTGCTCGTCGGGCGTCGGCGTGCTCTGCTTCGACGGGGACGCGTACGAGAGCAGGCCGGGGCCGTCCGCGCCGGCCGGTGCCGTCGGGTCCGCCTTCTTTGTGCGTGACGTGTCGTCAGTTTGCTTGTCCGTCACGACGATCGCCGTGACGCACACGACGATCGTGGTGATGGCGAGCGCCCCGGCCAGATAGAGCCGGCGGGTTCCGGGGGCCCGGGAGCTGTCGGGGGCCCAGCCGTTCTCCCAGGGGGAGTTGGGGGAGGGCGGGGGTGAACTGTCTGGCATGCGCTGTTCCTCCAGCGGCGCCCATGGCGACGGCCGTGACCGTGAAAGCCAGGTGTGTGAACGGTGAAACAGTAGTGGAGCGAGGGGACCATGAGCAGCCGTTTCAGTGAGCGGTTTCTATGAGATTCCGTTATGTACACTCGTACACATGGGATTCCTGATGCTCCTCACGGCGATCGCCGCGGAGGTGGGCGGCACCACCGCCATGAAGTTCAGCCACGGCTTCAGCCGGCTGTGGCCGTCGGTCCTCACGGTACTCGGATACGTGCTCTCCTTCGCGCTGCTCGCGCAGACGCTGAAGTCCATGTCGGTCGGTACGGCCTACGCGATCTGGGCGGGCCTCGGCACCGCCGCCATCGTGGCGATCGGGACGGTGTTCCTCGGTGAGGGCATGACCCTCGCGAAGGCCGCCGGCATCGCGCTGATCATCGTCGGGGTCGTGGTCCTCAACCTCGGCGGCGCGCACTGATGGCCAGGGGAGGCACGCACTGATGGCCCGGCGTCACGACCCCGAGCGGCGGCAGCGGATCATCGACGCGGCGATCCGGGTGGTCGGGGCGAAGGGCATCGCGGGTCTCAGCCACCGTTCCGTCGCCGCCGAGGCCGATGTTCCGCTCGGCTCGACGACGTACCACTTCACGACCCTCGACGAACTGATGGTCGCCGCCCTGCGCCAGGCCAACGAGGCCTTCGCCAAGGTGATCGCCTCGCGGGGCGGTCTTGAGGACCCGCGGACCGACCTGGCCGGGGAGCTGGCCGGCTGGATGGGGGAGTGGCTCGCGGGTGACCGCACGGGCGTCGAGTTGGAGTACGAGCTGTACCTGGCCGCCCTGCGACGCCCCGCCCTGCGCCCCGTCGCCGACGAGTGGGCCCGCGACCTCGCCGACCAACTGGCCCGGCGGACCGACCCGGTGACCGCGCGGGCGCTCGTCGCGCTGATCGACGGGATCTGTCTGCAGGTGCTGTTGACGGGCGCGCCGTATGACGAGGCGTATGCGCGGGAGGTGTTGGGGCGGGTGGTTCCGTGGCCCGCGGAGGGCTGAAGCGCTTTCCCGCAGCCCCCTCGCGAACTCTCCGGCCCCGCTCCGTGAACTCTTCGGCCCCCACCGGGTAACAGGAGCCGACACGACGGCATGTCGACGCCGTCGACGCCACTGACGAATCGCGGGAAACCTGGTGAGCGGACCACCGCCGGGTGCGGCGCGGGACGGGGACGACGCTGAGGTCGTCGCCCGGTCGTTGGAGCAGCCGGAGTCGTTCGCCCTGCTCTACGACCGGTACGCGGCGGACATCCACCGGTACCCGCCCTCGCGACCCTGCCGGGCGGGAAGGTCACCGACCATCTGGTGAAGGACGCCGCGGGGCGCCAGGCGATCGCCCTGGGCTACGTCAGGGAGGACAACCCCAAGTCCGGGGAGTCGGCGGCGGACCAGTGGCTGCTCGACCCGCAGACGTATCGGATCGTCGGCATGCGGATGCTCCTGGACGGCAAGGTCGTCGGCGGCAACTCGATCGCCGCGCGGGCCGTGGTGGACAAGGCCGGTGAGCGAGGCTGACGCAGGCCCGTGATCCGCGTCGACGGGGCCCGTGCGTGTCGTTCCCTGAGACGCCCCGCGCACGAGTTGGTCCCCGCCGCCCCCGCCAGGTTAGGTTTCCCTCATGACCGACACGACCGCACCTCGCACCACCGGCGCCGTTGCCGCCGGGCTCGCCACCGTCGCCGCCGACGGGACCGTTCTCGACACCTGGTTCCCCGCGCCCGAACTGTCCGCCGAACCCGGGCCCGCCGGTACGGAGAGCCTGTCCGCCGAGCGTGCCGTGGAGCTGCTCGGTGAGGGTGCGGCCAAGGCGATCGGCCCGGACGTCCGCCGGGGCGTCGAGGTCATCGCGGTCCGCACGGTCATCGCCTCCCTCGACGACAAGCCGCTCGACGCGCACGACGTGTACCTGCGGCTGCACCTCCTCTCGCACCGGCTGGTCAAGCCGCACGGCCAGAGCCTGGACGGCATGTTCGGCTTCCTCGCCAACGTCGCCTGGACCTCGCTCGGCCCGGTCGCCGTGGACGACGTCGAGACGGTCCGGCTGAACGCGCGCGCCGAGGGCCTGCACCTCCAGGTCACGTCGATCGACAAGTTCCCGCGCATGACGGACTACGTGGCCCCGAAGGGCGTCCGCATCGCCGACGCAGACCGGGTCCGCCTGGGTGCGCACCTCGCCGAGGGCACGACCGTCATGCACGAGGGCTTCGTCAACTTCAACGCCGGCACGCTCGGCACGTCGATGGTCGAGGGCCGGATCTCCGCCGGTGTCGTGGTCGGCGACGGTTCGGACATCGGCGGCGGCGCGTCCACGATGGGCACGCTGTCCGGCGGCGGCAACGTCCGCATCACCATCGGCGAGCGCTGCCTGATCGGCGCCGAGGCGGGCGTCGGCATCGCGCTCGGCGACGAGTGCGTCGTCGAGGCCGGTCTCTACGTCACCGCCGGCACCCGCGTCACGATGCCCGACGGCCAGATCGTCAAGGCCCGCGAACTCTCCGGCGCCTCCAACATCCTCTTCCGCCGCAACTCGGTCACCGGCACGGTCGAGGCCCGCCCGAACAACGCGGTCTGGGGCGGCCTGAACGAGATCCTGCACAGCCACAACTAGCGGTTCGTCCACATGAGTTGAGCGCCCTTCCGTTCGCCGGGAGGGCGCTCGACCCATGTCGGGCCTCATGTTCGTCAGCCGACGTACGGCAGCTCGGGCAGGCCGACGGCTCATGCGGCCACCGTAGGGGAGTGGTTGGGCGAGGCGGGCGGAAATTTCTCGTGCCGGCAGGCATAGCGGGCGGTGTCCGCACACGTCCCAAGGATCACAGGGGGCGGGGCATCGTGTGCCGTCGGGGAAGTGAGTGAAGGTGACGATGGATGCCGAAGGGCTGGAAGGTTTCCGGGACTTCGTGGACAACAGGTCGTCGGTGCTGCTGAGGACCGCCGTGCTGCTCAGCGGGGGAGACCGGTACGCCGGTGAGGATCTGCTGCAGAACGCCCTGGCCAAGGCGGCCGGCCGGTGGGAGCGGATCGACGAACCCGAGGCGTACGTACGGCAGATCCTCTACCGGCAGCAGGTCAGCCGCTGGCGGCTGAAGTGGCGAAGACGCGAACTGACCGTCGCCGAACCGCCGGAGACCCGCGCGGACACGGACGCCTCGTCCGCCGCCGAGCTGCGCGTCGTGATGCGCGAGGCGCTGTCCCGGCTCACCTCCCGCCAGCGCACCGTCCTCGTGCTGCGCTACTTCGAGGACCTCCCGGAGGCCGAAGTGGCCCGGCTGCTCAGCTGTTCCGTCGGCACCGTACGGTCCACCACCCACCGTTCCCTGGCCCGACTGCGCGTCCTCGCACCGGAGTTGGCCGCCCTGGGCCCGGCCGGCACCGAGCTCGGGTCCTCCCGTGACCACGCGCCCGTGGAGGTGCGCCCGTGAACGTCGACGATCTCCTGCGCGACACACTGCGCGAACAGGCCGCCGAACAGCCCCCGGCGGGACCGGGGTTCGCCGACTGGGTGCTCGCCGTCCGCCGGCGCCGCCGTACCCGAAAGCTCGTGGCCGCCGTCGTCGCGACGGTCGCCGTGATCGCCGTAGCGGTGGGTGTGCCGCGGCTCTCCTCGGGTAAGGACGACGTCCGTCCGACGGGTGTCGTGGACCGGGAGAACACGAGCGCCCACCCGGACCAGTCGCCGCCGCGCGAGCTGATCGCCGCCGGGAAGACGGCACTTGCCGCCTATTACATCCCGGCCAAGGTCACGCTGTCGGCCAGGGAGTCCGTCTCCGAGCGCACCTACTGGCTGTTCGACCGGAAGACCGGCACCTATGTGAAGGCCCCCAAATGGTCGTTCGTCGCCGTCGCCCCGGGCATGAAGACCGCCGCCGTCCTGGAACGGACCCTGCCCGCCTCCCGGATCGGCCTGCTCGACCTGGCCACCGGCGAGGTGAAGCGGTGGATCCAGGTCAGTCACAAGGTCGGTGGTGTGTCGTTCTCGGACGACGGCCGGAAGCTGGTCGCGACGACCTACACCCACAACCCCGACGCGGAGTTCCACCCGGCGGACCCCAACGTCGGGGAGCCCGACGTACCGTCGAGCCGCACCGGTTTCTACGTCCTCGACGTGGCCTCCGGCAAGGGCTCCTGGGCCGGGGTCACGGTCGGCGGCCAGCGGGCGGACGGCCTGCCCACCTCCGTCAACAACCGCCAGGACTTCGCCCTCACCCGCGACGGCAGGTACATCTGGGCCGGCCTCCCCTCCGACGAGGTCAACAAGCTGTTCTACGACTTCACGGGCGCCGAGGTCCCCGCACCGGAGGACGGCAGCAAGTACCTGGTCTGGTTCGTCGACGCGGGGCTGTCCCCGGACGGCAAGCTCGTCGCCGGTGACTTCGCGGGGACGTCGTGGCCCACCTCGTCGTACATCGTCGACTCCGCCACCGGCGAGAAGAGCGAGGTCCGGGGGCAGCAACTGCTCGCCTGGGCCGACGACAAGTCGCTGATCGCCTGGGACGTGGGCGAGGGGACGAACGGGAGCGAATTCCACACGCGGCTCATGCTGGTCACCGTCGGCAGCGACAAGGAGGTACCGCTGAGCGGCTACCTCGGGGGCAAGTCCGACGTCAGCGCCGGACGGTGGGTGCCCGTCTTCGCCCAACGCTGAGAGACCGGCGCCGACTTGGCGCCGGTCTGGTCACACGGCGATGAACTCCTCGTACGCCGCCAGCAGCCCGTCGGCCGCATCCCGGCCGGCGGGCCGCAGCGGGGCCCGGACCGAACCCCCGGGCAGGCCCAGCGAGTTGAGCAGCGCCTTGACCGTCACCGTGCCGGGCAGCCCCGCCGACATCATCAACTCGATGAAGGGCGTGGCGCGTTGCTGGAGGCGGGCGGACACGGGGGTGTCGCCCGCCTCGAACGCGTCCAGGATCGCCCGGAGTCGGGCGGGGACGACGTTCGCGACGGTGCTCACATAGCCCGCCCCGCCCACCGCGTACAGCGCGAGGATGTGCTCGTCGCAGCCCGCGTAGTACGCCAACTCCGTGCGGTCCAGCACCTTCTGGATGCCGAGGAAGTCGTAGGAACAGTCCTTGACCGCGACGATCCTGGGGTGCTCGGCGAGCCGGATCATGGTCTCCGGTTCGATACGGGTGCCGGTGCGGCCCGGGATGTCGTAGAGGACGAGAGGGAGCCCGGAGGCGTCGGCGACCTCGCGGAAGTGCGCCTCCAGGGCGTCCTGCGGGGGCCTGCTGTAGTACGGCGAGACCACCAACACCCCGTCCGCGCCCGCCTTTTCGGCCTGGAGGGCGAGTTCCACGGTGTGCCGGGTGTCGAAGGTGCCGACGCCCGAGACGAGGGGGACCCGGTCGCCGACGGCCTCGCGGACGGCGGTGATGAGCGCCGCCTTCTCCGCGTCCGTCGTGGTCGGCGACTCACCGGTCGTCCCGGACAGCACGAGCCCGTCACAGCCCTCCGACACCAGCCGCTCGGCGAGGAGTTGGGCACCGGGGAGATCGAGCGCGCCCGTCTCGGTGAAGGGGGTGACCATCGCGCACAGGGCGCGACCGAAAGGGGGTGGGGCGGAGCTGGCCGTGTTCGTCATGGGAGTAGTCTCCGCAGAGCGACAGTGAAGCTCCACTTAATTCTTCTACGGGATATCGATAAGGAATGCTGCGGAATGGTGAGTGGTGGTGTGACGGGGAGCGGCGACACCGGGGACTCCGTGCGGCGGCGTGACGCGGAAGGAGCCGCCGACGTCCCCGGCCGCCACCACGACGACGCCGCCCCCTCGCCCGTTTCACCGGCCGCGTCCTGGTGGTCTGCCCCCGCTGCGGTGGTCGCGCGCTCGTGGTGCCGCGTCCCGGGCTGCCCGCGCCCGGGTACGCGACGGAACTACCGGGCGGCACCGAGGACCCCTTCTTCCGGCGCCCACTCTGGCACCGGACCCGCTGCGCCGGGCACGTCCTGTGGGCCTACGACGAGGGCGATGTTCGCGCGGCTGCTGCCTGGATGAAGACCTCCGGGCACCGCGCCGAGATCATGGCCGGCCTGGAGACACTGCGAGCCCTGGCCGAGCGCTCGACCCCCGCCGACCGCTCCGACGCCGCCCACGAACACGGCGACCGCCCTCGCCCGTACGGGAGCCTCTCCTTCCGCGGCGGTCCGTACCGGAGCCGGGGTGGCCGGCCCGCCGGGCGTGACGCGTAGGCAACTCGCCGACGCCCAGCGGAAGTTCCCGCGCCTATCGGAACCCGAGGTCCGGATCCGTGCCGGTCAGCTCACCGCTCGCCGTCCAGAGGCGGGCGCCGACATCCGGGTCGGCCATGTGGGAGGGGACGGGCTCACGCCGTGGCAGGCCGCGCAGGCCGAACACCCTTGGGCCCCACAGTTGCCCTCCCCGCACCTCCGGGTCGAGGACGGCACGGACGACGGGCCGTGCTCCGGCGTGCTTGCCCTGTACCAGGAGCCCGGCGGGCAGGGCGCGCAGCCGTTGGCCGGGGTTCGTCACGTGTACCGGCGCGCGGGACGGGGTGAGGGTGTCCAGTGCGCCGCCGGGGTGGGCCACCACGCTGAGCACCGTGCTGCCGACGGCACGCAGGCGGCGGTCGAGTTCGAAGCCGAAGCACATCTGCGCCAGCTTCGAGCGGCCGTAGGCGCGCTTCGGCCGGTAGTCCCGGGTCGAACCCAGATCGTCCAGGTCCAGCCGCTCGGACCGCGCCGCGAAGCTTCCCACCGTCACGACGCGGCCCGCCGGCGCCGCGGACAGCAGGGGGGCCAGCCACCGGGTGAGCGCGAAGTGGCCGAGGTGGTTGGTGCCGAACATCAGCTCGTGGCCGTCCGCGGTCTCCCGGCGCGGCGGGTCGTCGAGCGCGACCCCCGCGTTGTGGACCACCGCGTCGAGACGGCCGAGGTCCAGCCTGTCCACGGCGGCCTTCAGGGACGACAGGTCGGCGAGGTCCAGCACGAGGTGCCGCACCCGCGCGCCGGGGACGCGCGAGCGGATCGAGGCCATGGCGGCGTCGGCCTTCGCGGCGTCCCGGCTGCCGAGGACGACGACGGCGCCGGTGGCGGCGAGCTGCTCCGCCGCGAAGTAACCGATCCCGGCATTGCCCCCGGTGACCAGGAAGTTCCTGCCCTCGGCGGACGGCAGCCGGTGAACGTCCCACGTTCGGCTCTGGGATGCGGAAGACACGATGACAGGCTCCTTGCGCTCTGGGGCGGCGTGCTCAGGCGGAGCACCACCCGGCCAAGCTCGCAACGTCCACCGACAGACCGCTGACAGCGCGCGGTCACCGCCGACAGACCGCCGACATCCCTCCGGAGAATCGCGGAGACGGAGAGAGCCCAAGGCCCTATGTCCAATTGGCCCCCTCATGGGTCACCATGGCCAGGAAGGTCACCGACGTGGGAAGTCGATCCACCCCTGGTCACGGGAGGCGTCATGAAGCTCGGCAAGGCACTGGCCACCGGAGTCGCCGAGGAGCGGCCGCAGATCCACGAGGACGAACGCGAACTCCCCGAAAGGATCACGGAGTTCGCGGAGATCACGGAACTGACGGCGCCCGAAGAGGTACCGGCCGCCCGATGAGACTGCGGCTCCCCGAGGAACGCCCGACGGAGCCGCCGACCGGATTCAAGATCGCCCACCCGGTGCTGTCCCAGGACGGCACCCGGGCCGGGTTCACCGGTGTGTCGCTGGGCGGCGCGCTGCCGTACGGAGTCGTGGCCGACGCGTCCTGCGTGTACGGCCGCCGGCACCGTTCGCCCGCGCGACTCTGCGACTGCGGCTTCCACTGTGTGCACGAACGGGCGGCTGCGGAAGCCCTGTTGTGCACCGCCGAGCACCGCGCGGCGGTCCTCCTCGACATCACCGTGCTCGGCACCTACATCCGCTTCGAACGCGGCTTCCGCTACGCCAGCCAACGCGTCCGCACCGCCACCGTCGGCCCCTGCGGCTGCGGCGCCCGGGCCGTCGCCCTCGCCGACGCCGGTTGGGGCAGGCCCGGTTGGCGCGCCCTGGCCGCCGCATGCCCGGGCTGCGTCCGCAGCCGTACGTCCGTCCCGCTCGCCGGGTTCGCCCGGCTGGCCGGGGACGGGCTGCGGGTGGTGGCGGGCAGCGGCGGCCCAGGAGACGACCAGGCAGCCCCGGCGGCGACCGTCGACCCCGGACTTCCCGATGGGCTCGGTGTGCCCGAACTCGTCGCGGAAGCCGCCCTGTTGCAGGCCCGCCTCGACTGGTTCCAGAGCCGGTTGGCCCGCCTGGAAGGGAGTGGGGGACAGCAGCAAGGCGGGCCTTGACCTCAACTTTGGTCGAGGTTGAAGGCTGGTCGGTATACGCACCCGTACCGATCAGTGGAGGCCCGCATGACCCGCCGTACCGACTCCCACCCCGACCTCTCCGACCCCCGCGTCGGCGCCCCCGTCTTCAGCACCTGGCGGGTGGGAACGCCGCTGCGCCAACGGCAGGCCGTCGAGGCGATCGCGGGCGCCTGGGAACGCCGCCCCTGGCCCGCCGGCGACCTCCTCGGCTACCACGTGTACACCGGCCACGACGCCTCCACCCTGCTGCACTACTCGCAATGGACGAGCGAGCCGGCGTACGAGACCTTCGTCAAGACCCACCGCCAGGAGCGCGCCGACGAGATCGGCACCGCCGTACCGGCCATCGAGCGACTCGGCCTCGGCCGCTACCGCCACTACCGCAGCGGCGGCCCGGCCGACCGGGGCGGCCGTACCCCCGGTTGCGTCGTGATCGTCGACATCGAGTTCGAGGGACCCGACCCCGACCGCCAACGCGCCTGGGTGGACGCCGTGTTCGAGGCCCTGGAGAGCGAACCCGCGCCGCACCCCGGCGGTATCTCCGCCCACTTCCACCTCTCCACCGACGGCACCCGCGTCCTCAACTACGCCGAGTGGGACAGCGCCCAGTCCCACCTGGACGCCCTCGCCGCCCCCGGCGACGGCATCGGTTCCGCCACCGCGCTCTGGGAACGCGTCCAGACCTGGCAGGGACTGAAGAGCAGCACGGTGAGCCGTTACGACCACGCGCTCGGTCTCGTCCGCGGGTGATCGCGGTGTTCACGGCCGCGCGGCCTCCCGGAGGCAGGCTTCGGCAACGTACCGCTGATACTCGACCTCGGCAGCGGCGTCCAGGAAGGACACCTGCCGCCAGCGGGCCCGGTCGTAGCCGTCGCTGTCGTGCCAGATATGAACGATGCCGCAGAGCTGGTTCCAGCACTCCCTGATCGTGCCGAGTCGCTGCTTCTCCTTGGCGATCCGCTCGCTCTCGGTCGGTGCGGGGACGGGAGCGGGCGGCCGGGCCGAGGATGTGGCGAGACGCGGTCTCACGGGGCCACGGATTTCACGTTCGATCTCCAGGACGAGGGCCGACACCGCCTCGGCGAGAGCTGCGGCTGTGCGGTGCTCCTCCGTGCCGTCGCCGTGGGAGCGTTGCAGCGATTCGAGGCGCGGCACCAGAAAGTCGTAGATCGCCCAGGCGTCGTCCAGCGTGATGTCCACGGCGTGGAGCGGCTTGTGCTCCGGATCGGTGCTCATCAGTGGGGCCCCCTTGGTGATGTGGCGTCGGCCCCGCGCGGCGTGGGACACGTCAAGAATGACGGATCCCGCCGACAACTCCCACCGACAACCTCACTCCCCTGGACAAAAAAAGTGTTCGGTGAGACGGTGGACGCATGCTGGACGTCACCGTGATCGAGGACCCCGAGGCCGCAGCCGTCTCGCTGGACCCCATAAGGGCCCGGCTGCTCGCCGAGCTGGCGGCCGGACCCGCGTCGGCCACCATGCTGGCCGGCAAGGTCGGACTGCCCCGGCAGAAGGTGAACTACCACCTCAAGGCGCTGGAGCGGCACGGCCTGGTCGAGCTGGCAGGCGAGCGGCGCAAGGGCAATGTCACCGAGCGGCTGATGCGGGCGACCGCCGCGTCGTACGTCATCTCGCCGCTCGCGCTCGCCGCCGTGCAGCCGGACCCGGACCGGTTCCGCGACCAGCTCTCCGCGCGCTGGCTGCTGGCGCTCGGCGCCCGGCTGGTGCGGGACGTCGGTTCGCTGATCACCGGGGCCACCAAGGCCCACAAGCGGCTGGCGACCTACGCGCTGGACGGCGAGGTGCGCTTCGCGTCCGCCGCCGACCGGGCCGCGTTCATCCAGGAACTGACCGCCGGGGTGAGCGCCCTCATCCGCAAGTACGACGCGGGTGACGCGGAGGATGGACGCGACCACCGGATCATCGTGGCCGTCCACCCCACGGTCAAGGAACAGCCGCAGCCCCGGCCCGTCCCCGAACCGGACCCGTCCACCCCGGAATTGGATCAGTAGGACTCAGGAGCCAGTCATGTCCAAGGAATTCGAGATCGTCTACGAGTTTGAGGTCGACGCCACGCCGGGGGAGGTGTGGGACGCCATCACGTCCGGTACGGGCGGCTGGTTGTGGCCGATGGAGTTCGACGGGGAGAAGCGCGTCGGGCCCTTCGGGTCCACGCTCACGAACTTCGACCCGCCGCACCGGCTCACCGCCCTCAGCGAGGACGTCGGCTTCCCGACCCAGAGCCTCAACCAGATCGACGAGACCATCGAGCCCCGCGACGACGGCCGGCGGGCCTGGGTGCGGTACGTGCACAGCGGGATCTTCACCGACGACTGGGACAACCAGTACGACGGCGCGAGCAAGCACAACGGGTTCTATCTGCACACCCTGCGCGAGTACGTGACCCACTTCGCCGGCCGGCCGGTCGCCTTCGCGACACTCAACGGGCCCGACGCCTCAACTGTCCCTGACGCGCTGGAAGTTGCGGCCCGCGCGCTCGGCCTCGCGGACGACACCGCCGAGGGGGCACGGGTGCAGGCCCGCGGGCCCCAGGGCCAACTCCTCGACGCCGTGGTGGACTTCCGCGACCCGTACTTCATCGGACTGCGCACCGACAGCGCGCTGATCCGCTTCTTCGGACGCAACCACTGGGGTGCCCCGGTCGGCGTCAGCGTCCACGACTTCGCCGCGGACGCCGACGCCAAGACGAACGAACTCGCCTGGCAGAACTGGCTGGACGGGGCCTTCGCCTGACCTGGTGCGGACCCCGTCCAACCCTCGCAGGTGCTACGGCTGGAAGCGCAGCACCTGCGGGTCGTGGTCGCTGATCTGGTCGTTGAACTCCGAGTTGATGTGGACGCTGTCGTACTCGAAGCAGTCCTTGCGGACCGACGGGCTGATCAGGATCTGGTCCAGGACCTGCTCGTTGCCCTGGTAGTCGTACGTGTAACGCTCGTTCTTCGGCAGGGACTTGATCGCCGAGTACAGCTCGCCGTCGCCTTCGAGGATCTTCGCGGTGTCGGAGAACTCGAAGTCGTTCATGTCGCCGAGCGTGATGACGTCCGCGTTCTTCTGCGCCGCGAGGATCTCGTCGACGAAGGCGTTGACCGCCGTCGCCTGCGCGTGGCGCTGGGTCTCCGAGCTGCGGGTGACCGGCTGGTACTGCGCGGTCAGGGGCTGGTCGCCGCCCTTGGAGATCAGGTGGTTGGCGATCACGAAGACCGTCTTGCCCTTGAAGACGAACTCGCCCGCGAGCGGCTTGCGGCTCGCGCTCCAGGCCGCGTTGGCCGGGTCGATCCGGCCCGGGGACGTGGTCAGTTGCGCCTTGCCGTGCACCTTGGTGACACCCACGGCGGTCGTCGAGTCGCCGCCCGCGCGGTCGGTGAAGGAGACCCGCTCCGGGTTGAACAGGAACACCTGGCGGATGTTGCCGCCGGGCTCGCCGCCGTCCTTGTCGTTGACCGGGTCGATCGAGCGCCAGTCGTACTTCGGGCCGCCGGCCGCGACGATCGCGTCGATCAGCTTGTTGACCGTGACGCTCGCGTCGACCGTGCCGTCGTCCGTCGCACCGTTGTTGTCCTGGATCTCCTCCAGGGACACGATGTCGGGGGACTGCAGGTTGTTGACGATCGCGGCGGCGTGCGCGGCGAAGGTGCCGTCCGAGGGGTCGAGGTTCTCGACGTTGTACGTCGCGACCGCGAGCTGGTTCTTCGACTGCTTCTTCGTCGTCTCGCGCTGGAGGCCGCCGCTCTTCACGGCGCCGATCTCGTTCGCGACGAGGGTGTAGCCGCCGTACTGGTTGAAGTCCAGCGGGCCGTCCGTGGTGCCGGTGAGCTTGTCGCCGACGTTGACGACCGGGAAGTCCGCCGTCGCGCCCAGGGACTGGATCTGGAGGCGGCCGCCGTTCTGCGACTCGTAGGAGCCGTAGACCGTGCCGCCGCGCCGGGTGGCGTTCTCGTGCGGCTTCACCGTGACCCACAGCTCCGCGTACGGGTCGGTCGCGGTGACCACGCGCGCGTCGGAGACCTGGACGTTCATGCCCTCAAGGGACTCGTAGTAGTCCAGGGCGTACTTCTTGGGCTGGAGCGTCAGCGCGTTGATCGAATTGCTCGCGGCGGTGTCACCGGCCTGGGTGTACGTGCTCGGCACGGACCGGTCGCTGATCACCGTGGCGGCCGGAACGGCGTTGCCGCTGGAGACGACGGTGACCGTCGGCTTGGTGATCTCGGTCAGCGACTGGTTGCCCGTGGAGGCACCGCCCGGCACGTACTCGGAGACCGTGCCGGAGACGGTGACCGAGTCGCCGACGGCGACCTTCGGCGTGGAGCTGGTGAAGACGAAGACGCCCTCGCTGGTGGCCGGGTTGTCGTCCGGGGTTGCGTCCTGGAACCAGAACCCCTTCGACGAGCCGTACGTGCGGACGCCCGTGACGATGCCCGGTACGTCCGCGACCTTCTGGCCGGCGTACGGGGACACGCGGGTCGTGCCCTGGATGTCATGGATGCGCACGCCGTCGGCGTGCGCGGGCGAGGTGAGAACGATCGTGGACGCCACGGAACAGACGGCGGCGACGGTCAGCGCGGCGAGACGCGCGGAGGACTTGCTCGGCAACGGGATCCCTCCGGGGACATGCATGAGTGCCGGGACGAGGGTGATGGAACAGGTGAGAACAGGCAATACGGCGGTGGGAGCCGCGAACCGGTGGGACGGTGGCGACGCGCGTAGATGTTACCCGGACTGGGTGTCCATGACATTTCTACGCGCGTCAATCTCATTGCGGAGCCGCCCAGTTGTCAAGGTTTCAGCCATGTACGCCTCGTGGCCGGAACGTGAACCGGGCGGCATGGGTCGAAATCCGTCTAGGCTGAGCGGCTGAGTCGTGTGTCGTGTACGGCCGTCGTACGGCCATCGAGGCGCCCTAGGAGAACCCACCGATGTCAGACAGCTCCCCCTTGCCGCCGGTGCGGCTGCACTCCGAAGCGGAGCTGGCGCGCGACGCGCTGTCCACCCCCCTGCTCGCCCGGGCCGCACGGCTCGCCCGCTGGGCGGGACCCGACACCCGGATCGACGCCGGTGGCAGCCTTGTCGACGAGCAGCTGCCCGCCGCGGCCGAGATCCTCGGGCTCACCGACGAGGACGCCGCGGCCGACGCGAGCGAGGCCTGGCGGGTCGCCGTGGACACCGGGCTCGTCGAGGTCGTCGACGAGGAGGAGGGCACCGTCACGGCCGGCGAGGAGCTGGCGCTGCTCACCTCCGGCTCGCCCGGCGACGTCCTCGCGGTGTGGCTCGGCGCCCTCGACACCCTCCTCGCGGACGCGAGCGTGCCCGATCTGGACGGTCTTGTCGACGCCATGGACGAGGGCGGCGAGGTCGATTTCTCGTCACTCGACTGGGACCCCGAGGCGGAGGCCGAGTTCCTCGACGGAGTCCTCGGCAACCTCTACCTCCTCACCGTCAACGAGGACGGCCCCGGCGACGGCCCCGTCCCGCTGCCCGCGCTCGCCGCGTCGATGATCGTGCCCAGCGACATGGGCGAACCCACCAACGACGTCCTGGAACAGGTCTCCGACGCGATGATGCGCCTCGACGACCAGTTCCGGCTCCTCGAACCGGTCGGCATCGTCGAGTACCAGCCCGTCGACGAGGCGCTCATGGCCGACCCGGACGAGCTGACGGACGGACCCTCGGCGCCCGTCGACGAGACCGACGTCACCCGCTACGGCATGGTCCGCCTCACCCCCCTCGGCCTCTACGGCCTCCGCGCCCGCCTCCTTGAGGCAGGCTTCGCCGCCCCCGCCGTAGGAGATCTCGCGGACAAGGGCGCGGACGCGCTGCTCGACGGGACGTCGACGTTCCCGCAGGGGGCCGTGCGGGCCGAGACCGAGCAGTGGCTGGCGCGCCGCGAACCCCTGGCCGCAGCGCGGGAGTTGCTCGCCGCGGCCCGTGGCGCCGACACCGGCGCGCCCCTGCGGCGGCTGCTCTGCCAGCAGGCGCTCTCCCTCGTCGGCGACGAGGCCGAGCCCGCGCTCCGCGAGGTGCTCGACGACCCCGAGCTGGGCGGCCTCGCCCGGGTCTGGCTGAGCGAACACGGCGCGAGCGACGTCCCCGCACCCTCCGAGGACCTGGTGTTCTGGCTGACCGTCGACACGGTCGCCGCGCAGCTCGCCGCCGAGGGCAACTCCGAGGAACTGCAGGCCCTGGTCGAGGGCCTGGCCCAGCAGCACAACGGGTTCTTCGCGGCGGCCTGGCGGGTCGACCACCCGGCGACCGCGGATGTCCTGGAGGCGATGGGCCGCCTGCACCCGGACAAGCGGATCGCGAAGGAAGCGCGGAAGGCGGCCTTCAAGGCCCGTTCCCAGCAAGGGAATTGAGCCGATCGGCGAGGGTGGGCCAGGGCGAAGCGGAACCGGTGATTTTTGAATCCCATGGCTGATCTCATACGGCTTCGTGGCTGATCGCATACGGATTCATGGAAGAGGGCCCGGCGAAGTCGACCGGTGTTCAACTCGTGTTCAGACATGGGCGGAAGCGTGGCGCCGACCGAGGTCCGCCACCCTCCACGGCACACCCACCGTCACAGGAGACACGTATGTCGCTCACCCGCAGGGATTTCACCGCCAAGTCCGCGATGACCGGTGCCGGGGTCGCGCTGGCGGGCAGCGTCGGCGCCCTCGCCACCGCGCCCAACGCCCTCGCTTCCACCGACACCGACACCTACGTCGACGCCGAGAGCACGGCCGAGAAATCGACGTCCGGACACGGGCACGTCGGTGTCGGCTACGGCCCGCTGATCGCCGACCCGGACGGCCTCCTCGCCCTGCCCGCCGGCTTCAAGTACCGCGTCATCACCTACAGCGGCAGGACCAAGCTGGAGTCGGGCGAGTTCACCCCCTCCAACCACGACGGCACGTCCACCTTCGACGGCCCGCGCGGCGCCACCCTCCTCGTCAACAACCACGAGCTGGCCGGCCCCCGCGCCAACTGGCCCCACCCCGTCCCGCTGACCGAGGGCCTCGTCTACGACCCCGCCGCGGCCGGTGGCTGCACGGTCGTCGAGGTCCGCCGCGACCACGTCGCCGAGTGGGTCGGCATCGCCGGCACCGCGACCAACTGCGCGGGCGGCAACACGCCTTGGGACACCTGGCTCACCTGCGAGGAGACCGAGGACAAGGCCGGCACCAACGGCTTCACCAAGGACCACGGCTACGTCTTCGAGGTCGACCCCGTCGACCGCCGCGCCAACCGAAGCCCCAAGCCGATCAAGGCACTTGGCCGCTACGCCCACGAGGCCGTGGTGGTCGACCCCAAGCGCGGCCACCTCTACCTGACCGAGGACGCGGCCAACCCCAACGGCCTCCTCTACCGCTGGACCCCGCCCGAGCACTTCCACCACGGCCGCGGCAAGCTCCGCACCCTCGCCGACGACGCGGGCGTCCTCCAGGCTTTCAAGTGCTTCGACTCCGGCGGCAAGTTCGTCGACGACCTCTCCCGCGCCACGAAGATCGGCACGGTGTACGGCGTCGACTGGGTCGACGTCCCCGACCGCGACGCGAAGACGACCTCCGTCCGCAAGCAGTTCGCCACCGGTGAGGTCACCCGCGCCCGGAAGCTGGAGGGCATGTGGTGGGGTGACGGCGGCACCTACATCGTCTCCTCGTTCGCCCGCACGGAGAGCCCCGTCCAGCACGACGGCGCCGTCTGGTTCTACGACCCCAAGCGCCGCACCCTGACGCTGAAGGTGCTGCTCGGCGTCAACCCGGACCCGTCCGTGGACGGCGCGTTCGACGGCCCCGACAACATCACCGTCTCTCCCTACGGCGGCCTCGTCATCGCCGAGGACGGCGAGGGCGTCCAGCACCTGTTCGGCGCGACCGACAGCGGCCGCACGTACCCGATCGCCCGCAACGAACTCAACATCGGCACCGCGGAGAAGCCGGAGTTCAGCGAGTTCACCGGCGTGACCTTCTCACCCGACGGCAAGACCCTGTTCGCCAACATCCAGACGCCGGGGATCATGCTGGCGATCACCGGTCCCTGGAAGCGGCAGAAGCGCTGACCGCCGGCGATCGGGTCACAGCCGCTCGTCGGCGGGGAAGAGCAGATGTTCCGCGGCGATCCTGACGAGCGGTACTTCACGTCCCAAGGAGAGTTCGTCCGTGTACGGGCTGTACCGGTTGCCGGACTCCTTGCTGTGCGTGACCGCGCACCGGACCTGGTAGATGCGCTCCGCGGCACGCGCCCTGAGAACAGCCTGCCCGGCCGGATCACCGGCACGGCCGAAGTCCAGGTGCGGCACCTGGGCGAAGTGGACCGTGCCGGTGGCGAAGTAGTCGGCTGCGCCCTGCAGATACCGGTCCAGATCGGCGGCGAGTGCACCGATGTCGAGATGCCTGTCCAGCACCGCCTTCAGCCCTCGGACCTCACGGAAGGCGAGATCCTCGGTGCGCTCGCCGAGGGCGTCGGCGGCCGGCTTGGCGGCCTTGCGCATGCTGTCCGCGGGGCGCTCCAGCACGCCGCCCGAGGCTTCGACCCGCCGGCGCAGTGCCTGGAACCACTCCTCCTCCATGCTGTACTCCAACACCTGGTAGTAGCCCATGAAGGCCGCGAAGGGATCGGTCGCCGCGATGGCCCGGAGATAGCGCTGGGACAGCTCTGCCTGGACCTCGTGCCCCTCTTGGACCTCGGGCGCCGGGCCCAGCAGCCGGTCGCCCATGAATCCGGTCGCCGTGCCCTGACCGATCGCCTCCACGAACTCCTCCGCCCGCAGCGGAAGTTGGCGGATCAGCCGAGGCTGGGACGACCCGTCGAGACGGTTGACGTCGAGAACCGGTACGAGCACCACGTCGCTTTCGTAGGCCAGCCGTACTCGGAACGCCGTTGCCACCTGCTCCAGCTCGGCGAGGTCAATGCCGGGCGGGCCGTCGAGCCGCAATGAGCACAGCCAGGGCTCAGCCGTCACGCCGAGCAGCCGCTGCGCCGAGATCCGGGCGACGGCGCCTTCGGCCAGCCCTTTGCGGTGCTCCTGCTCGATGAGGTGAGCCTGCGTCCGCTGACGGTCGAACACCGACAGACGCTCCATCCCGGATCGCCTCAGTGCGAGCCGCAGCAGCAGGGCGAGCGAGGGCGGGCCGACCGTGACCGTGCAGGTTCCCTTCGGCGTCGGCACCTCGTACGCCGTGGCCGTGCCTTCCGGGGCGCGCAGCGCCTCATACTGTGTCTCGTCACGGACGAGCAGTTCCAGGCCGGCCGGTTGGACGATCTGTGTCTCGGGGCGTTCCCGTGAGTCCATCAGCGTTCGCGCCAGCGCGGCGATCGCGTCGAAGTCTGCCTCCGCGTGCCACTCCGCGCGCGGCCGGTCGTCGAAGGACAGGTACTTCTCCCGCAGCATCTCGTCCATCTCGGCGTCGCCCGAGCCGCCGCGCAGCAGGCTCGCCCCGAACTCGAAGACGACCCGCCGCCCGCCCTCGTCCCGCGGTTCGTAGTCGCTGAACAAGTTGCTCATGAGGCCGACGATCGCCGAGGCGACCTCATCGACGTCGGTCAACGACGACAACTCGCCGAAGGTGTCCCGCCCCGCTTCCGGCGACGGCTGTTCCCTCTGTTCCATCTAGCCCCCTCTGGCTCGACGGCCCACCGTATCGGTGCGCACTCCTTTGTGCCCCAAGATTGACATCTAACATTTCACTTCTACTATTCGGTTCATGGAAGCTCTACGGCCCGTCCCGCGCACCCTCCTCCGCGACCGTGCCTACGAAGCGATCCGCGACGCCATCGTGGCCGGTGACATCGAGCCCGGCGCCGTGGTGCGGGACGCCTATCTCGCCGGGCGGCTCGGCTTGTCGCGCGCGCCGGTACGCGAGGCGTTCTCGCGGCTGGTGGAGGAGGGGCTGCTGGAGAGCAAGCCGCAGAGCTACACCCGGGTGACGCCGGTCGTGGCCGCCGAGGTGCGGGACGCCGCCGCCGTGGTCGGGGCCATGCACGAGTTGGTGACACGGGTCGCCGTACCCCTCTTGCGGGACACGGACGTCGACGTGATGCGCGCGGCCAACGACCGGTTCGCCGCCGCCGTGGCCGCCGGTGATGTGGACGCGGCCCTGCGCGCCGACGACGAACTCCACGATGTACCGGTGCGGGTGAGCGGCAATCGCGCCGCCGCCGCGACCATCGCCCGTTACACCCCGCTCATCCGCCGACTGGAGCGACGACGCTTCGGCGAGGGCGGCTCATGCCGCTCGGCCGGACTGCACGAGCGGCTGATCGAGGCCTGCGCCGAAGGTGACACGGACGGTGCGGTCCGCGTCACGGCCGACATCTGGCACACCCTCGCAGACCTGGCCGACGCCGACTGACCCTGGAGAACCCATGTCCCTTTCCTCGTACGATCGTTACCCCCTCCTCTTCGGCCCCTCGCCCGTCCACCCGCTGGAGCGCCTCACCGCCCACCTCGGTGGCGCGACGATGTGGGCCAAGCGCGAGGACTGCAACTCCGGTGTCGCCTACGGCGGCAACAAGACCCGCAAGCTGGAGTACCTCGTCGCCGACGCCCTTGCGAAGGGCTGCGACACCCTCGTCTCGATCGGCGGCGTGCAGTCCAACCACACCCGCCAGGTCGCGGCCTGCGCCGCCCGCGCCGGGCTCAAGTGCGTGCTGATCCAGGAGAGTTGGGTGGAGTGGCCCGACTCCGTCTACGACAAGGTCGGCAACATCCTGATCAGCCGGCTGGCCGGAGCCGACGTGCGCCTGGTGAAGGCCGGGTTCGGCATCGGCTTCAAGGAGAGCTGGGAGCAGGCGCTGAGGGAGGTCGAGGAGTCGGGCGGCAAGCCGTACGCCATCCCGGCCGGTGCCTCCGACCACCCGCTCGGCGGCCTCGGCTTCGCCAACTGGGCCCACGAAGTCGCCCAGCAGGAGCGGGAGTTGGGCGTCTTCTTCGACACCGTGGTGGTGTGCTCGGTGACCGGCTCCACCCAGGCGGGCATGGTCGCCGGGTTCCGGGCGATCGAGGAGGCGGGCGGCCGCGAGCGCCGGGTGCTCGGCATCGACGCCTCGGCGAAGCCCGCCGAGACCCGCGAGCAGGTGGCCCGCATCGCCCAGGGCACCGCCCAACTGATCGGCGTCAAGCGTGAGTTGACCCTCGACGACGTCGAACTCGACGACCGCTACCACGCCGGCATCTACGGCATCCCGGACGAGACCACCCTGGAGGCGATGCGCCTCGCCGCCCGCACCGAGGGGATGGTCACCGACCCCGTGTACGAGGGCAAGTCGATGGCCGGCATGGTCGACCTGGTCGCCCGCGGTGAGATCGCAGCCGACTCCACCGTGCTCTACGCCCACCTCGGCGGCCAGCCCGCGCTGAACGCGTACAGCGCGCTGTTCTAGACGGCCTTCTCGGTCCTCCCGGCCCCCTCGGTCTTCCTGCCGGTGATCACGAACGCCGACACCAGCAGCGCGGTCAGGGCGATCAGCGCGGCGACGCCGAACGCCCGGGCCGAGCCGTGGACGAGGATCTCGGACGGTGACCCGGTCGCATGCCGGGTCGCCGTACCGAAGACCGTGACGAGGATGGACAGGCCGAGGGTGCCGCCGAGCCACTGGAGGGTCTGGAGGAGACCGGACGCGGCGCCCGCCTCGCGGGGCTGGATGCCCGCGAGGATCGTCGCGTTGAGGGGCATGAAGCTGAGGCCGACACCCACGCCCAGCAGGAGCAGCGGGCCCAGCAGTCCGGTCAAGTAGCCGTCGTCCGCGCGGAGTTGCGACAGCCATGCCGCCGAGACGACGAGCAGGGCCATGCCGGTGAGCAGCACCGGCTTGGCACCGAAGCGGGGCAGCAGGCGCGGCACGAAGCGGACCACCGTGAACAGCGCGAGGGTCATCGGCAGGAAGGCGAAACCCGCGCGCAACGGGCTGTAGTCCAGGACCCGTTGACTGATCAGCGTGAGGAAGTAGAACGCGCCGAACATGCCCGCAGGCAGCAGCAGAACGCCCACGTAGCCCCCCGCGCGGTTGCGGCTGGTGAACAGGCGCAGCGGCATGATCGGTTGGGTGGCGCGGGATTCGACCAGGGTGAAGCCCGCCAGCAGGGCCGCCGCGAAACTGAAGCCCAACTGCGCCTGCGCATC
Source organism: Streptomyces sp. NPDC048504 (assembly GCF_043200035.1). Classification (NCBI taxonomy): domain Bacteria; kingdom Bacillati; phylum Actinomycetota; class Actinomycetes; order Kitasatosporales; family Streptomycetaceae; genus Streptomyces; species Streptomyces sp. NPDC048504. The sequence goes on along the minus strand of NZ_JBICXA010000003.1, from coordinate 85,346 downwards.
GCCCCATCCGTCCGACGAGACCCGGATGAACGCGTACACCAGCGAGGTCATCCCGGCGGTGCCGGTGAGCGCGCCCGCCGCGTCGAACCGGCCCGCGTGGCGCGGGGTTTCGCCGACGAAGCGGGGGAGCGCCAGGGCCACGGCCGCACCGATCGGCACGTTGATCAGCAGCGACCAGCGCCAGGATGCCCAGGAGGTGAGCATGCCGCCGATGACCAGCCCTATCGAGGCGCCGATGCCGGCCATGGAGGTGTAGATGCCGAGCGCGTGGTGACGGCGCGGGCCCTCGGGGAAGTTGGTGGTGATCAGGGCGAGCGTGTTGGGTGCGATGAGCGCGGCGCCCACGCCCTGCAGCGCGCGGGCCGCGAGCAGCCAGGCGCTGTCGGTCGCGAGTCCGCCGAGGAGCGACGAGGTCGCGAAGAGCAGGACGCCGATCGTGAGCGTACGGCGGCGGCCGGCGATGTCCCCGACCCGGCCGCCCAGCAGAAGCAGCCCGCCGAAGGCGAGCGTGTAGGCGTTGAGGACCCAGGACAGGCCGGTGGGGCTGAAGCCGAGGTCCTTCTGGATGTCGGGCAGCGCGACGTTGACGACGGTGGAGTCGACGCCGACCATCAAGTAGGCGGTGACGACGACGAAGAGGACGGTACCGAGCCTGGCGGGCCGGGGTGGTGCGGAGAGAGCATCGGCGGTGGACGGTGCGGACGGGGTGGACATGGAGTTCTCCCGGTCTGGCGTCCCCGTGTGAAAGACGTGCGGGCAGCACGGACTGCCCGCAGCAATAAGCGGGGACTGTCTCCGTTTAGTACTCGGTAAGATACGGAGACAGTCCCCGGTTCGCAAGGAGTATCTGGATGGCGCAGGTCAGACCCATGCGCGCGGACGCCCGGCGCAACTACGACCGACTGCTGAAGGTGGCGGCGGAGTCCTTCGCCGAGCACGGGGAGAACGCGTCCCTCGACGACATCGCCAAGCGCGCGGGCGTCGGGTCGGGGACGCTGTACCGGCATTTTCCGACCCGGCAGGCGCTGCTGGAGGCGGCCTACGTCGACCGGATCGAGGCGCTCGGGACCCGTGCCGACGAACTCGCGAAGGAACTGCCCCCGGGCGAGGCGCTGGCCGAGTGGCTGTACGAGGTGTGCGTCGGCACGATCCAGGTGCGCGGCATGAAGGCCCTGCTGGGCTCGGCCGTCGCGGACGGCAGCAATCGCGCGCTCACGGCCTGCGGTACGCATATGAAGAGCGCGGCGCAGCGGCTGGTCGAGGCGGCACAGCGGGAGGGGACCCTGCGTCAGGACATCGAGCCGATCGAGGTCCTGCGGCTGGCCCACGGGGTGTCCACGGCCTCGGAGCTGGCGAACGGCCAGGGGAAGTACCTCCGCCGCTATCTGTCCCTGCTGACGGACGGGCTACGGCCGGCGGCCGCCCAGGGGGAGTGAGCTGAACCCCGGGCGCCCCTCGATCAGGGGCGCCCGCAGCGGTCGTAGGACTGTGTGGGGTGGTTACAGCGCCTGGGCGGCCGGCTTCACCATCCCGCGCACCGTGCGGGACTTCACGAAGTCGCCCATCGCGGTCATGTCCCACTCGCCGGAGAACTGCTTGACCAGCTTCGCCATCATCACGCCGGTCTGGGACTCGGCGTTGGTGAGGTCGAAGCGGACCAGTTCCTCGCCGGTCGCGGCGTCCAGGAGGCGGCAGTAGGCCTTGGCGACCTCGGTGAACTTCTGGCCGGAGAAGGAGTTGACCGTGAAGACCAGGCCGGTGACCTCCTGGGGGATGCGGCCGAGGTCGACGACGATCACCTCGTCGTCACCGCCGCCCTCGCCCGTGAGGTTGTCCCCGGAGTGCTTGATCGCGCCGTTCAGGATCGAGAGCTTGCCGAAGTAGCAGCTGTCGATGTGGTTGCGCTGCGGGCCGTAGGCGATGACCGAGGCGTCCAGGTCGATGTCCTTGCCGCGGAACGCCGGCTCCCAGCCGAGGCCCATCTTGACCTGGGAGAGGAGCGGGCGGCCGCCCTTGACCAGGGAGACGGTCTGGTTCTTCTGGAGGCTGACGCGGCCCTTGTCGAGGTTGATCTTTCCGGCGCCGAGCGGCGGTGCGGCGGGCGGCGGCGGGGGAGTCGCGGCAGCCTGCGGCACGGGAGGTGCCACCGGGGTCCGCACCGTCGGGGTGGGCGGGGCCACCGGAGCCGCGGCCGGTTCCTCCACCGAGACGCCGAAGTCCGTGGCGATGCCCGCCAGGCCGTTCGCATAGCCCTGGCCTACCGCGCGGGCCTTCCAGACGCCGTTGCGCAGATAGATCTCGACGACCACCAGGGCCGTCTCGGTGCCCAGCTGAGGAGGCGTGAAGGTGGCCAGCACCGAGCCGTCCTCCGCGTTGCGGATCGTCGCCGTCGGCTCGATGCCCTGGAAGGTCTGCCCCGCGGCGTCGGGGCTCGCGGTGACGACGATCTTCTCGATCCCGGGCGGCACCGCGGCAGTGTCGACGGTGATCGCGTCCGGGGACGTACCGCCGCCGGAGCGGTACGTCACACCCGGGCCGTTCGGCTGGTTGTAGAAGATGAAGTCGTCGTCCGAGCGCACCTTGCCGTCGCCGGTGAGCAGCAGGCTCGACACGTCGAGCCGCACGGGAGCGGAGACATCGACCGCCACCCGGGAGACCGGAAGAGGGATGTTCGAGCCAGGGGTCATAGCTGTCATGCCTCGTGAACGACCGAGACCATTTTGCCGTTCCCTTACCAAGTGACCAATTGGCCAAGCTTTGGAAGTACCGGCTCGAACCCCGTCGATTCGCTCAGGGAATCACCACGATCTTCCGGCCCACCCCCGCCGCGAACTGCTCCAGCGCCTGCGGGTACCGCTCCAGCTCGATCCGGTCGCTGATGAAGATCTCCGGGTCGAGGACGCCGTTCGCGAACAGCTCCGCCGCCCGCTCGAAGCTGTGCAGCACCGCCATGGAGCCGGTGATGGTGATCTCCTGGTTGTAGATGCGGTACGGGTCGATCGACACCCGGGTCGCGTAGTCGGCCACCCCGAACTGCAGGAACGTGCCCGCTTTCGCCACCCGGTCCAGGCCGTCCTGGATCGCGGCCGCGTTGCCGGTCGCGTCGACGACGAGGTCCCAGCCCTGCGGCCGGTCCAGCTCGTCCGCGTTCGCCGCCGACCCGGAGACACCGAGCGTGCGGGCCGTCTCCAGGCGGGCCGGGTTCAGGTCCACGATGTCGACGCTCGCCGCGCCGGTGCGCTTGGCCAGCTCCAGCATCATCAGGCCCATGGTCCCGGAGCCGTAGATCAGGACGTGCGCGCCGAGGCGGGACTTGAGGACGTCGTAGCCGCGTACCGCGCAGGACAGTGGCTCGACGAGGGCCGCGTCCTGGGTGCGGACGTGCTCGGGCAGTTTCACGCAGTTCGCCACGGGGGCGACGGCGTACTGGGCCGCGCCGCCCGCCGTGGTGACGCCGATAGCGGCCCAGCGTTCGCAGAGGTTGTTGTGGCCGTTGCGGCACTGCCGGCACTCGTAGCAGTAGAGGGATGGGTCTACGGCTACTTGGTCGCCGACCGAGACCTCGGTCACCTGGGTGCCGACCGCGACGATCTCGCCGGCGAACTCGTGGCCCGGCACGATCGGCAGCTTGGGCGCGAACTCGCCCTGGAGGATGTGCAGATCGGTGCCGCACAGCCCGCAGGCGGCGACCTCGACGACGACCTCGCGGGGGCCCGGCGTCGGGTCGGGGACCTCGGTGACGACGGCGCGGCCCACGGACTCGATGACGGCGGCCTTCATTTCACGGCTCCCAAGGAGAGGCCCTGGACCAGCTTGTCCTGGGCGGCGAACCCCGCGGCGAGCACCGGCAGGGAGATGACGAGCGACGCGGCGCACACCTTCGCCAGGAAGAGGCCCTGGCTGGTGATGAAGCCGGTCAGGAAGACAGGCGCGGTCTCCGCGACCACGCCCGTGAGGACCCGGGCGAACAGCAGCTCGTTCCAGCTGAAGATGAAGCAGATGAGGGCTGTCGCGGCTATACCCGGGAGGGAGATCGGGGCGACCACGCGCGCGAGGATGGTCGGCAGCCGGGCGCCGTCGATCTGTGCCGCCTCGATGACGGCGACCGGGACCTCGGCGAGGAAGGACTGCATCATCCACACCGCGATCGGCAGGTTCATCGAGGTGTAGAGGATGACCAGGAGCCAGATGTTGTCCAGCATCCCGGCGTTCTTCGCGAACAGGTAGATCGGCAACAGGCCCGCCACCACCGGGAGCATCTTCGTGGACAGGAAGAAGAACAGGACGTTGGTCCACTTCTTCACCGGGCGGATCGACAGCGCGTAGGCCGCCGGGAACGCCAGCAGCAGCACGAAGAGCGTCGAAGCCAGCGACGCCACCAACGAGTTGACGAGCGCCGGCCAGGGGCTCGCGCCGCCTCCGGTGCCGAAGAAGTCCCGGTAGCCGTCCAGGGTGAGGGCGGCCCCGAAGGACGGCGGGTTGGTCGCCGCGTCCGCCTCCGAGTGGAAGGACGTCAGCGCCATCCAGGCGATGGGCAGGAAGAACACGATGCCGAGCACCCAGGCCACCAGGCCGAGGCCGGCGCCTTTGCGGCGGGCACGCGCGCGTACGGCGATGCTGCTCATGCGCGGGACGCCTCCTCACGGAACAGGGACGACACGACCCGCAGGGCGAAGGTCGCGATGATGATCGAGCCGATGACGACCAGGACGCCGGCCGCCGAGGCGAGGCCGTTCTCGTGCGCCTGGTAGAAGCTCTGGTAGACGGTGTAGGGCAGGTTGGCGGTGCCCAGGCCGCCGGACGTGATGGTGAAGACCGCGTCGAAGTTCTGGACGATGTAGATCGAGCCCAGCAGGGCGCCGAGTTCGAGATAGCGGCGCAGGTGCGGGAGCGTCAGATAGCGGAAGACCTGCCAGTCGCTGGCGCCGTCCACCTTCGCGGCCTCGATCTGCTGGTGGTCGCGGCTCTGCAGCCCGGCCAGCAGGATCAGCATCATGAACGGCGTCCACTGCCACACCAGCGATGCCTCCACGGCGAGCAGCGGGGTGTTGGAGATCCAGTCCGGCTGTGGGCCGCCCACATAGTGCAACAGACCGTTGAGCAGGCCGTATTCAGGGTTGTAGAGCACATGCTTCCAGAGCAGGGCCGCGGCCACCGGCACCACCAGGAACGGGGCGATCAGCAGGGTGCGGACGAAGCCCCGGCCGCGGAACTTCCGGTCCAGGAGCAGCGCGAGCAGCAGGCCGAAGACCAGGCTGGCCAGCACCACCGCCACGGTGAGCAGGATCGTCGTCCACACGGAGTGGCGCAGGTCGGCGTCGGTCAGGACCTGGTGGTAGTTGTCGAGACCGGTGAAGTGCCGGGCCTTCGGATAGAGCGCGTTCCAGTCGAAGAACGAGATCACCAGCGTGGCCACGAACGGGAGCTGGGTCACGACGATCATGAAGACCAGGGCGGGGAGCAGCGGGGCACGGGTGGCCCAGGCGCGCAGTCGGTCGGAGGGCTGCCGCGCGGTACGGGTCGGACTGGTGGCCAGAGGGGCCGTTGTCGTGGCGGTCATCGTCCCTCGTACTCCTTGGAGATCTGCTCGGCGAGCTTCTGGGACTTCTTCAGGGCCGAGTCGACGGACTGCCGTCCGGCGATGGCCGAACTGATCTCCTGGGAGACCTTCGTGCCGAGGTCGGTGAACTCGGGGATGTCGACGAACTGGATGCCGGGCGCGGGCCGCGGCTGTACGCCGGGGTCGTTGGGCTTGGCGCCCTCGATGGCCGCCTTCGTCATCTCCTGGAAGGCGGCGGCCTCCTTGACGTAGTCCGGGTTCGTGTACGTCGAGGCGCGCTTGCCGGCCGGCACGTTGGACCAGCCGTCCTTCTCGCCGACCAGCTGCTCGTACTGCTTGCCGGACGCCCAGGACACGAACTTCCAGGCCTTGTCGGAGTTGTGGGACGCCTTCTGGATGCCCCACGCCCACGTGTACAGCCAGCCGGAGGAGTCGGTCTTCTCGACCGGCGCGGGGACGTAACCGATCTTGCCCTTCACCGGGGAGCCCTTGGCCTCCAGCGAGCCCGCCGCCGACGTGGCGTCGTACCACATGGCGACCTTGCTCTGGGTGATGTTGTTGAGGCACTCGGCGAAGCCGGACTGGGCCGCGCCGGACTCGCCGTGCTTGCGGACGAGGTCGACATAGAACTTCGTCGCCTGCTCGAACGCGGGGGAGTCGAGCTGCGCCTTCCAGTTCTTGTCGAACCAGGTGCCGCCGAAGGTGTTCACGACGGTGGTCAGCGGCGCCATCAGCTCGCCCCAGCCGGGCAGCCCGCGCAGGCAGATGCCCTTCATGCCCGGCTTCGCGCCGTCGACCTTGGCGGCTATGTCGGCCACCTGGGTCCAGGTCGGGTGCGCGGGCATCGTGATGTTCTTCGCCGCGAGCACGTCCTTGCGGTACATCAGGAAGGACGACTCGCCGTAGAACGGCTGCCCGTAGAGCTTGCCGTCGTCGGCGGTCAGGGACTCCCGCATCGGCTTGAGGATGTCCTGCTCGTCGTAGGCCGGGTCCTTCGCGACGTACGAGTCCATCTCGTGCAGCCAGCCGTTGCGGGCGTAGATCGGGATCTCGTAGTTGGAGAGGGTCGCGACGTCGTACTGGCCGGCCTGGTTGGCGAAGTCCTGGCTGATCTTGTCGCGGACGTCGTTCTCGGGCAGCACCGTGAAGTTGACCTTGATGCCGGTCTCCTTCGTGAAGTTCGGTGCCAGCTTCTGGAGTTCGGTCATCTGGGGGTTGTTGACCATCAGGACGTTGATCGAGTTGCCGCCTGATCCGGCGCCGCCCGCTCCGACCCAGCAGCCGGAGAGCAGCGGGGCGAGCAGCGTCCCTACGGCGGCCAGGGCGAGCGTGGCTCGCGGCGGCCGTCGTCGGCTCTGGGTTCGCATGGATCGCTCCTGCAGATATGGGGAGAAATAGGGTGCGCACGGGAACGGCACACCCCTGGTGGGTGAGTTGGGTTTTCAAACGGCGCGCCAGACGCTCAGGACGTTCTAGACGCGGATGACCTGTGGCCCCAGCAACGAGTAGCGGTGGGCTTCGGCCGACGGGAGCAGCGTGCTCGTGACGATCGTCTCCAGGGCGCCGATCTCGGCGAACCTGCAGAAGCTGACCGCCCCGAACTTGGTGTGCACGCCCGCGAACACGGTGCGCCGGGAGGCGCGGATGGCCTGTGCCTTGACCTCGCTGACGGCGGGGTCGGGCGTGGTCAGGCCGTGTTCGCGGGAGATGCCGTTGGCGCCGATGAAGGCGAGGTCGAGGACGAAGCCGGCGAGCATCTTCGTCGTCCAGTGGTCCACGGTGGCGAGGGTGCCGTGCCGGACCCGGCCGCCTAGCAGCAGCACCGAGGTGTTCTCCGACTCGGCGAGCACGCCGGCCACGGGCAGGGACGCGGTGACCACGGTCAGCGGCCGGTCCCTGGGCAGCGCCTCGGCGATGAGCTGGGGGGTGAAGCCCTCGTCGACGAAGACCGTCTCGGCGTCCCCGAGCAGCTCGGCCGCGGCGAGGGCGATCCGGCGCTTCTCCGGGACGTGGCTGGTGGCGCGGAAGGCGAGCGTCGTCTCGAAGCCGGCGCTCTCCACGGGGTAGGCACCGCCATGGGTCCTGCGGACCAGCCCGTGGTCCTCCAGGGCGCGCAGATCGCGCCGTACGGTCTCCTTGGCCACGCCCAGCTCGGCGGCGAGCGCGGTGACGTCGACCGAGCCGGTGCGGCGCGCGGCCCGCACGATCTCCCGCTGACGTTCCTCCGCCGAACTCGTGCTCATGGCCGACACCGCCTTCCCGCTCACCTGGAGTACTGCCCGTTCGGGCCCGGTGGGACCCTTGGGGGAAGTTCTACAGCGGGTGCGCGGCACTGACCAGGCCTGTTGCACGCCCGATGCTGCCCGTGTGTGACCGTTTACCGAGCGGTGTGCCCGTCGCGGACCTGCGCGGCTGTGCGTCGGCGCGTGAGATCGGGCAGGGTCCCTGCCCGAACATGCCTGCGGGCGGGCCCGTTCGGTGCCCGCCCGCCTCCCCGGAGTTCCTTTTCCCGTCAGTACGGCCAGATCGGCGGGTCGTTCACGAAGTGGCCACCGAGATAGGCGTGCGCCTCGACGTCCGGCTGGAGCTCGCCCTGTTCGGCGATGATCTTCTCGGCGTACGGCTCGGAGTCGTCCTGCGGCTCGTAACCGAGCGCCCGCGCGGTCGACAGGTCCCACCACAGGCGGGTGTTGGCGGAGGAGCCGTAGACGACGGTGTGCTGGACGTCCTCGGCGGTGAGGGCCGCGTGGAAGAGGCGGGCGCCGTCGGCGGGGCTCATCCACACGGACAGCATGCGCACGCTGCTGGGCTCCGCGAAGCAGGAGCCGATGCGCACGGAGACGGTCTCCAGACCGTGCTTGTCCCAGTAGAGCTGCGCCAGGTCCTCACCGAAGGACTTCGACAGGCCGTAGAAGGTGTCGGGGCGGTGCGGGGTGTCGATGGGGATGAGCGGGTCTCCGGCCTGCGGCCTCGGTGTGTAGCCCACCGCGTGGTTGGAGGAGGCGAAGACGATGCGGGGGACGCCCTCCTCGCGGGCGGCCTCGTAGAGGTTGTACGTGCCCTCGATGTTCGACCTGAGGATCTTGTCGAAGGAGGCTTCCAGGGAGATGCCCGCGAGATGGATGATCGCGTCGACGCCCCGCACGGCCTCGCGGAGCGCCGCGCGGTCGGAGAGGTCGGCGGTGATCGCGTCCGGCTCGCCCTCGACCGGGCGCAGATCCAGCAGCCGCAGCTCGTAGCCGTACGAGGGGAGCAGGCCCCGCATCAGGGTGCCGAGCCCGCCTGCGGCGCCGGTGAGCAGAATGGTGCGGGGAGCGGGCATCCTCGGTCTCCTTGGGGTCGGCAATGGATGATCGGCCTCATCCGTGAATAGAGTTCACATGCATGGACAAGCTAGGGATCGTCCGCCATGCCCGTCAAGTGTGGCGTGGACCTGGGAAATCCGCTTCCTTCTTGCTCATTTGCCTGCTTGACCCACCCTGAGGCAGATCCTTAGGGTGGGGCTGTTCAGAAATGTAGACGTTGATCAGAAGAACGCACGCGCCTGTTTCAAGGGAGAGCCCGTGACGCCAGCCCCTCTCGCCGACCGGCTCAGTATCCCCAGCGGGCCGCTGTTCTTCCCCGTCACCGCGTACGGCCCCGACGGCGCCGTCGATCTCGACGTCTACCGCGCGCATGTCCGCCGGGGCGTCGAGGCCGGGGCCGCCGCCGTGTTCGCGTGCTGCGGCACCGGGGAGTTCCACGCGCTGCTGCCGGAGGAGTTCGAGGCGTGCGTGCGGGCCGCCGTGGAGGCGACCGGGGGCCGGGTGCCGGTGGTCGCGGGCGCGGGCTACGGCACCGCGCTCGCCGTACGGTACGCACGGCTCGCGGAGGCCGCCGGGGCGGACGGGCTGCTCGCCATGCCGCCGTACCTCGTGGTCGCCGGGCAGGAGGGGCTGCTGCGGCACTACCGCGAGGTGGCCGCGGCGACCCCGCTGCCCGTCATCGTCTACCAGCGCGACAACGCGGTGTTCACCCCGGCCACGGTGGTCGAACTCGCCCGCACCGACGGCATCATCGGCTTCAAGGACGGCCTCGGCGACCTCGACCTGATGCAGCGGATCGTGAGCACCGTACGCGCCGAAGTCCCGGGCGACTTCCTGTACTTCAACGGACTCCCGACCGCCGAACAGACCCAGCTCGCCTACCGTGGCATCGGCATCACCCTCTACTCCTCCGCCGTGTTCTGCTTCGTCCCCGAGATCGCGCTCGCCTTCCACCGCGCGCTCGCGACCGGCGACGACACCACGGCCAACCGCCTCCTGGACGGCTTCTACCTGCCGTTCGTCGAACTGCGCGCCCAGGGACGCGGTTACGCCGTCTCGCTGGTCAAGGCGGGTGTGCGGATGCGGGGGTTGGACGTCGGCGAGGTCCGCCCGCCGCTGACCGAACCGACCGAGGACCACGTCAAGCAGCTCGCCCAACTCATCGAACGCGGCTACACGTTGATCGAGTCACAGATGGAGTCGGCGATGGTGCCGGAGATGGAGGACGGCGCGTGAAGGCATCGGCATTCGTCTACCCCTGGGACGTCAACGGCGACCCGGCGGCGGGCGTCAGGATCGCCGAACTCGGCGTCCAGCAGGCGACCCTGGCCTCCGCGTACCACTCCACGCGCGCGTTGACCCCCCGCCACCCGCGCCACCGCATCGTCACCGCCGAGCACGCGGCCGTCCTCTACCCACCGGACAACCGTTGGCAGGGACGGGAGTTGAGGCCGTACCCGGCCGGCGACTGGGCCCCCGGTGACGCCTACGGCGAGGCCGCCACCGCCCTCGCGGACGCGGGCCTGGAGGTCCACACCTGGGTCGTGCTGGCCCACAACTCCCGCCTGGGCGCGGACCATCCGGGCACCTCCGTCGTCAACGCCTACGGCGACCGCTACCCCTGGGCGCCCTGCATCGCGCAGCCCGCCACACGCGCGTACCTCGTCGACCTCGCCGCCGAGGCCGCCGTACGCCCCGGCGCGCGCGGCACCGAACTGGAGTCCCTCGGCTGGTACGGCCTCACCCACCTGCACGCCCACGACAAGACCGCCGGCATCGGCCTCGGGGACGCCGGTCAGTACCTGATGGCCCTGTGCTTCTGCCCTACCTGCCGGGAGGGCTACGGCGAACAGGGCCTCGACGCCGAGGAGTTGGCGGCGGCCGTACGCACCGCGCTGGAACCGGTGTGGCAGGGCGCGCCCTCCGACGGCGGCTGGGCGGGGGTCGAGAAACTCCTCGGCGACACGAACGCGACGGCCACGCGCGCGTGGCGCGACGACCGGGCCCGCACCCTCCAGGAGAAGGCGGTCGCCGCGGTCCGGGCGGCCGCACCCGCCGACTTCCAGGTACTCCTCCACGCGGACCCGGTGTCGTACCACTGCGGCGCCAACGCGGGCGTGGACCCCGGCCACATCCTCTCCGTGGCCGACGGCGTGATCGTCCCCTGCACGGGCGGCGCGGGCCTCCTGACCCCGTTCGCCGAACAGGCCGCGGACGGGGCCGTGTTGGCCGCCAACTTCACGGTGGTCTCCGGGATGGGCGGCCGGCCGGGGGCGCTTGCGGCGGACGCGGACCGGGCCCGGAGCCTCGGGGCGACTGAACTGCGGCTGTATCACGCGGGGTTGGCGTCGGACGGGGACCTGGCGGAGGTACGGGAGGCGTTGGGCGGACTCTGAGGCGGGGGCGCGTCCAGGATGAGCCATGGGGGAGATGCGCTGGGCGCGGGCTACGGGGGAGGCGTGTCCGGTGCGGGAGGTGCGGGTGGTGCTGGGGACGAGGCCGGGTCAAGCAGCGCCGGAGTCATGCCTGGCCCAAGCAACGGGGGAGACACGCCGGGGGCGAGCGGCTGGGGAGGCGTGTCCGGTGCGGGTGGTGCTGAGGGCGAGGTTGGGTCAAGCAGCGCCGGAGTTTCGCCTGGCCCAAGCGACGGGGGAGACGCGCCGGGGGCGAGCAGTGTCGGAGATACGCCCGGATCAAGTGATGCCGGAGACGCGTCCGGACCAAGCAGTGGCGGAGGCGCGTCCGGTGCGGGCAACGCCGGGGGCGCGCCCGGTGAAAGCAGCGTCTGAGACACGGTCGTCCCCAGTACCGTCAAGGACATGCTCGTTGCGAGCAACGCCGCGCCGGTCATCACCAACAGCACCCGGAAGTCGGCCAGTTCGACCAGTGCCGCACCCGCCCCCAGGCCGATCACGTTCGGTGTGAAGATCAGGGTGTTGGCGGTGGCGGTGGCCCGGCCGAGCAGCGGATCCGGCAACTCCCGCTGCACTGCGGTGAACGCGGCGATCAGTACGCACGGGAGCCCCAGCCCGATCGCCGCGCTGCTCGCCAGGATCACCGGGTCGGACGGCACCGCCCGTGCGGTCACCCCGGCCGCCGTGAGGGCGATGCCGGCTGCCCCGAACCGCCGCTCGCCGAGCCGTCGTAGAGCAGGTCCGGAGACGAGACCGACCGCCACCGAACCGGTGCCCTGGGACGCGTACAGCACGCCCGTGTAGGCCGGGTCGTGCCCCAGGGCGTCGACGATCGCGTAGGTCGTGGAGCTGCTCAGGGAGGCGAGGAACATGGTGGCCCCGCCCGCCAGGACCAGCGGGCGCAGGAGGGGATGTCCCCACAACTCGCGTACGCCTTCGGCGGTTTGGGCCCGCCAGGTGCCGGCGGGGCGCCGCGGCCGTTCCTCCCGCGCGCGGACGAGCAGCCACAGGGCCGCCGCCAGCGCGAACGTGACCGCGTCCAGACCGGCCACCGCAGGCCCGCCGAACGCCGCGTACAGGCCCGCGCCCGTCAGTGGAGCGACCAGTTTCATGCCTTCTACGGCCGTCATCCGCAGCCCGTTGAAGTCGCCGAGGAGGTCGCGGTCGACGACGGCGGCGAGGAGGGCGGACTCGGCGGGATCCTGGACGACGACGGTGGTGCCGTAGACGAACAGGACGGCGAAGAGGAGCCACAGGTCGGCGCGGGAGTGGACGGCGAAGAGGGTGAGGAGGAGGGCGGCGAGGCCCAGGTTCGTCCTGATCAGCAGGGGTTTGCGGCGGACGCGGTCGGTGATCGTGCCGAGGGCAGGGCCGAACAGGGTCGGGGCCCACACGGTGAAGGTGCAGAGCGCGGCGAGGCCGTTCGAGGCGGTGAGGTCCTTCACCCACACGCCGGCCGCGAGCCCGAGCGCGGACGTGCCGAAGGCGGACACGACCAGGCCCACGAAATACAGCCCCGCGTTGCGGTCCCGCAGGATGCGCGTGACGGTCCAGTTTGTCGTCATGCCTGGTCATCGTGGGTCTAAGGCGGGGGCGACGGCATCGGGCAGGTGCCGTAGAAACGCGCGGTGGTGGAGGCGCGGCGGGGGTGCGCGATGAGTTTCGGGGCCGCTGCCGGTCTACCTCATGAGTGGAGCCCCATCCCTGAGGAGATACGCATGACCGATGACACGATCCTCGACCTCGGCCCCCAGACCCGGGTCATCGCACGGCTCGCCGAGGGGGTGACCGACGAGCAGCTGACGGCCGGGACGCCGTGTCCCGAGCTAGCCGTACGCAACATGCTGGGGCACGTGCTCGGCCTGTCCGTCGCCTTCCGTGACGCCGCGCGCAAGGACCTGGGCGTCACGACCGACACCAACCCCGGCGCCACCGCCCCGGACATCGGCCCCGACTGGCGCGAGCAACTCCCCAAGGCCCTCGACGACTTGGCCGAGGCCTGGCGCGACCCCGCCGCCTGGACCGGCATGACCCGCGCGGGCGGCGTCGACCTCCCCGGCGCGGTCGCCGCGGCCGTCGTCGCCGACGAACTGGTCATCCACGGCTGGGACTTGGCGGTGGCCACCGGCCGCCCCTACGACCCCGACCCGGCCGCGCTCCAGACGTCGTACGGCTTCCTCCTCGCGGCCACACAGGACCCGACCCGCGGGGGCGGCATCTTCGGGCCGGTGGTGCCGGTGGCGGAGGAAGCGCCGCTGCTGGAAAGGGCGTTGGGGCTCAGCGGACGTGACCCGGGGTGGAAGCCGTAGGAGAGTCCGGCGAGCACTCAGGCGTGGATCGGGAAGGACGCCTGGAACGTCAGCCGCTCGTCGGCCCCGTCACCGATGCGGGCGAGAACCTCATCGAGCGCGATGAACTCCTCCCACACCGCCCTGCCCGTCGCTTCGGCCAGCCGGGCCACGACGAGATCCTCCAGTTCGGGAACACGCTTGTTCTTCCAGACCTTGTCGGCGAGGCTCACCAGGAGGTCCTCCGGACCGACTGGTGACCAAGCCCACGACGCGTGCGTCGCGGCGAAGCGGGCCAGCTCCGGGCTGACGCCGTGCCCGAGCAGGAGGGTCTGCCCCGCCTCCTCGTGCGCGGCCCCGGGCCCGGAGAGCTCGGAGACGTGCACCGTCTTGCCCACGTCGTGCGTCGCCGCCCCGAAGAGCACCGCCTCGCGGTCGAAGACGACGTCCGGGTAGCGCTGTTCCAGCCAGACGACCAGCTGATGCGCGACGTCATGGACGGCTCGCAGATGAGCCGCCAGCCGCGGCGGGCTGCCCAGCTCCGTCAGAAGCTCGACAACACGATCCGGCAGGGGGAGCAGAGGGGGGTCGACGGTGCCGCTCATCGCCTTCGACAGGAGAGCGTTGGTCATCACCGCGTCAGGGTACTGACAGCGCTTCGCCCTGTGGATCCCCGTAGACCACCCGGAAGCCGGGCGCCACGGAACGCCCTGAACCGTGAGTGCCCCGGGCCCCGGAACCGTACTCTTCCCCACCATGCCACTCAGTCTCACCGTCCTCGGCACCGCCTCCCCGCATCCGCGTCCCGGCCGCCCCTGCTCCGGGTACCTGCTGCGCGGCGGTGGCGCCGAGGTGTGGCTGGACGCGGGAACGGGGACGTTCGCGGAGTTGCAGCGGCACACGGATCCGGCGCGGCTGACCGCGATCTGGATCTCGCATCTGCACGCCGACCACAGTGCCGATCTCCTCGCGGCGGCCTACGCGTTCGCCTACGGCGGGATGACCCCGACCTCCCCGATCCCGCTCTACGCCCCGCAGGACTGCGCCCGCCGGCTCGCCGGCTTCTTCGGGCAGCCGGACGTACGGTTCCTGAGCGGCGTCTTCGACTTCCGGCCGCTCTACGACGGCCACGCCGTCCGGCACTGGAACCTCCGGCTCACCGCACGCGCCGTCGTCCACGACACCGAGGCGTACGGGCTGCGCGCCGAGAGCCAGGGGAGTGTCCTCGGGTACTCCGGGGACAGCGGACCCTGTGAGGCGCTGTCCGAACTCGCGGGCGGCGCCGACGTGTTCCTCTGCGAGGCCGACATCGACCGGCATCGCGAAGGCGAACGGCAAGTCCACCTCACGCCCGAGGACGCCGCCGCCTGCGCCAAGGGCGCGCGCGAACTCCTCATCACCCACGTGGGACCCACCCTCACCAGGGAAGCGGCCCTGGAACGTGCCGCCGCGATCTTCCCCGGCCGCACCTCCGCCGCGCTCGAAGGCGTCACCAAGACCATGTGAAGCGCTTTCTGCTTCCTTTGTCAGAAGCATTGACGAAACACAGGGCCGCTCCTACCTTCAACCCGTCGTACTTCGTACGTCATATATGAGACGCCATATGTGAGATCCGAGAGGCGCGCATGACCTCTGTGCCCACGCCGATCCCCTCCCGCACGCAGTACGTGCAGGAGGAGATCAAACGCCGCATCCTCACCGGGCAGTTGACGCCGGGTCAGCCACTGGTCGAGACCGACCTCGCCGCGCAGTTCGGGGTGTCCAAGACCCCGGTGCGCGAGGCGCTCAAGACCCTGGCCGGTACCGGGCTCGTCGTGATGAACCAGTACAAGGGCGTCACGGTGCGCATGGTGGACGCGGACATGGCGCGCGAGGTGTACGACGTACGGCTGCTCCTCGAACCCGAGGCGCTCCGCCGTGCCGTACGACGCCACGCCTCCCTCGACGACGCCCGCGAGGCGCTGACCCGCGCCGACGAGGCCACCGACACCGCCGAACGCTCCCTCGCCAACCGGGAGTTCCACCGCGCCCTGTACCTGCCGTGCGGCAACCCGCTGCTCGGCCGGATGCTCGACGAGGTCCGCGACCAGGCGGCCCTCGTCTCCGCCGTCGCCTGGGCCGCCTCGCCCTCCTGGGAACGGGAGGCCGGCGAACACCGGGAGATCCTGCGGCTCGCCATCGACGGGGACGCGGACGGCGCGGCCACCGCACTGCACGCCCACATCGCCTCGTTCGTCCAACGGGCCTTCCCCGGCACCGAGTTGGAGACCGGCGGACGGGACACCCATGGGCGGAACACCCAAGGACAGGACACAGACGGAGAGGACGGTCGGGCATGACGGCGAGGTTCGAGGCCCAACGCACCGCCCTGGCCGACGTGGTGGCGATCCCGGTGACCCCGTTCGCCGAGGACGGCGGCGTCGACCAGGACACCCACCGGGCCTTGCTCCGCCGGCTGCTCGATGGCGGGGTCAGGATCGTCACGCCGAATGGGAACACCGGTGAGTTCTACGCTCTCACCCCTCAAGAACGGCAGCTCGTCACGGAGTTGACCATCGACGAGGCGGCCGACCGCGCCGCGATCCTCGTCGGTGTCGGCCACGACGTACCCACCGCCATCGCCTCCGCCCGGCATGCCCGCGATCTCGGCGCCCAGATGGTGATGGTCCATCAGCCCGTCCACCCGTACGTCTCGCAGGGCGGCTGGGTCGACTACCACCGCGCCATCGCCGAGGCGGTGCCCGACCTGGGTGTCGTCCCGTACATCCGCAACGCCCAGCTCCCCGGCGTCCGCCTCGCCGAACTCGCCGACGACTGCCCGAACGTCATCGGCGTCAAGTACGCCGTCCCGGACGCGGCCCGCTTCGCCGGGTTCGCGCGGGACGCGGGGCTCGAACGCTTCGTGTGGGTGGCCGGGCTGGCCGAACCGTACGCGCCCTCCTACTTCTCGGCGGGCGCCACCGGCTTCACCTCAGGGCTGGTGAACGTCGCCCCGTCCGTTTCGCTGAACATGATCGAAGCGCTTCGATCAGGCGACTATCCGGGGGCGATGAAGGTGTGGGAACAGATCCGCCGATTCGAGGAACTAAGGGCCGCGAACGGCTCGGCGAACAACGTCACGATCGTCAAGGAAGCGCTTGCGTCCCTCGGCCTGTGCCGCCGCGAGGTCCGCCCGCCCAGCAGGTCCCTGCCCGAGAGCGAGCGCGCCGAGGTCGCCGCGATAGCCGCCGGATGGTCCGTATGAAGTCACCGGACGAGCTCAGAAGCCACCAGTGGTACGGCACCGACGGGTTGCGCTCCTTCAGCCACCGGGCCCGCACCCGCCAGCTCGGCTACCTCCCCGAGGAACACCTCGGCAAGCCCGTCATCGCGATCCTCAACACCTGGTCGGACATCAACCCGTGTCATGTGCACCTCCGTGAGCGCGCCCAGGCGGTCAAGCGGGGCGTGTGGCAGGCGGGCGGCTTCCCGCTCGAATTCCCGGTCTCCACCCTCAGCGAGACCTTCCAGAAGCCGACTCCCATGCTCTACCGCAACCTCCTCGCCATGGAGACCGAGGAATTGCTGCGGTCGTACCCCGTGGACGGTGCCGTGCTGATGGGCGGCTGCGACAAGTCCACGCCCGCGCTCCTGATGGGTGCCGCCTCCGTCGACCTGCCCACCGTCTTCGTCCCCGCCGGGCCGATGCTGCCGGGCCACTGGCGCAACGAGGTCCTCGGTTCCGGCACCGACATGTGGAAGTACTGGGACGACAAGCGCGCCGGCCTCATCGGCGAGTGCGAGATGACCGAGCTGGAGAGCGGCCTCGCGCGTTCGCCCGGGCACTGCATGACCATGGGCACGGCGTCCACGCTGACGGCCGCCGCCGAGGCGCTCGGGGTGACCGTGCCGGGTGCGTCGAGCATCCCCGCCGTGGACTCGGGGCACGATCGGATGGCCGCGCAGTCCGGCATGAGGATCGTTGAACAAGTCCACAAGGGGCGCGTTCTCTCGTCGATCCTCACCCAGGACGCCTTCGAGGACGCGGTCACCACCGTCCTCGGCCTCGGCGGCTCCACCAACGCCGTGATCCACCTGATCGCCATGGCCGGCCGCGCGGGCGTCCATCTCACGCTCGACGACTTCGACCGCATCGCCCGGACGGTCCCGGTCCTCGCGAACGTACGGCCCGGCGGCCAGACGTACCTCATGGAGGACTTCCACTTCGCCGGCGGCCTGCCCGGCTTCCTCTCCCGCATCACCGACCTGCTCCACCTGGACCGGCCGACGGTCTCGTACGACACCCTGCGCGAGCAGCTCGACGGCGCGCGGGTGCACAACGACGACGTCATCCGACCGCGCGACAACCCGGTCGCGTCCGAGGGCGGGGTGGCCGTCCTGCGCGGCAACCTCTGCCCGGACGGCGCCGTCATCAAGCACATCGCCGCCGAACCGCACCTGCTCAAGCACACCGGCCCCGCGGTCGTCTTCGACGACTACCGGACCATGCAACGCACCATCAACGACCCCGAGTTGGGCATCACCGCCGACAGCGTGCTGGTGCTGCGCAACGCGGGTCCCAAGGGCGGCCCCGGCATGCCCGAGTACGGCATGCTCCCGCTCCCCGACCACCTCCTCAAGCAGGGTGTCCGGGACATGGTCCGGATCTCCGACGCCCGGATGAGCGGGACGAGTTACGGCACGTGCGTGCTGCACATCGCGCCCGAGTCGTACGTCGGCGGACCACTGGCGCTCGTACGGACCGGGGACACCATCACCCTGGACGTCGAGGCGCGCACCCTCCAACTCAACGTGGACGACGAGGAGTTGGAGCGACGCCGGGCGGAGTGGGCACCGCCGCCCGCACGGTACGAGCGCGGCTACGGCGCGCTCTACAACGACCAGATCACCCAGGCGGACACCGGCTGCGACTTCGAGTTCCTGGCCCGGCCGGGCAAGGTGCCTGATCCGTACGCCGGTTGAGCACCCTTCGCACGCCCGATTCCCATGCCCGTCGAGCAAGCGCTTCCTGTACCGAGCCTCCTGTACCGAGCTTCCGCACTGAGCGTCCTGTACTGAACGGAGAACAGTCATGGCCCAAGCCGCAGCCGTGGCGAAACCGCCCGCGCCACCCCGGCGGCGCCGTGCCTCCGCGACACCGCGCAGGCTCCCGTACCTGCTGATCGCCCCCGCGGCGCTGCTCATGCTGGGCTTCATCACCTACCCGGTCATCAGCGTCTTCTACTACAGCCTGCAGAACTACAACCCCACCAAACCGTGGCGCAACGGCTTCGCGGGCCTCGACAACTTCACCCACGCCTTCACCAACGACCCCCAGTTCTGGGACACGTTGACGTTCAGCGCCAAGTGGGTCGTCGTGGAGGTGGGCCTCCAACTGCTCTTCGGTCTCGCACTCGCCCTGATCGTCAACCAGACCTTCGTGGGCCGGTCCGTCGGCCGCGCGCTGGTGTTCTCCCCGTGGGCCGTGTCGGGCGTCCTGACCTCCGCGATCTGGGTGCTGCTCTACAACTCCCAGACGGGCGTGACCCGTTACCTCGCCGACATGGGCATCGGCCAGTACGGCACGAGTTGGCTGTCCGACCCCTCAACCGTCTTCTCCGCAGCGGTGGTTGCGGACCTCTGGCGGGGCGTCCCGTTCTTCGCGATCCTCATCCTCGCCGACCTCCAGTCCGTGTCGAAGGACCTCTACGAGGCCGCCGAGGTCGACGGCGCGAGCCGCTTCCAGCAGTTCCGGAACATCACCCTGCCGCACCTCAAGGACGCGATCGTGCTGTCCACACTGCTGCGCGCGGTCTGGGAGTTCAACAACGTCGACCTCCTCTACACCCTGACCGGCGGCGGCCCGGCCGGCGAGACGACCACGCTCCCGCTGTACGTCGCCAACACCAGCGTCGAGGCCCACAACTTCGGCTACGCGTCGGCCCTCACCACGGTCGCCTTCGTCATCCTTCTCTTCTTCTCGATCATCTATCTGCGCCTGAGCAAGTTCGGAGGCGGCGACAAGTGATCACCGAGATCGCCCCGGCCCGCGAGCGGGAGTCCGCCGCACCGCAGCAGCCGCGCAAGGTCCGCCGCGCCTGGGACGAGGTCCCGCGCTGGCAGATCTACGTCCCCCTGGGGATCTACCTCGTCTTCACCCTGATCCCCTTCTACTGGATCCTGCTCTTCGCGTTCCGCCCGGCCGGCTCGACCTCCCTCGTGCCCTGGCCGATGACCCTCGACCACTTCCAGAAGGTGTGGACCGAGCGCAGCTTCGGCGTCTACTTCCAGAACAGCGTCTACGTCGGCGTGGCCACCCTGATCCTCACCACCGTGGTCGCGCTGGCCGGCGGCTACGCGCTCGCCCGCTTCGAGTTCAGGATCAAGCGCGCGTTCATGCTGGCCCTGCTCTGCTCCCAATTCGTGCCGGGCGCCCTGCTGTTGGTCCCGCTGTTCCAGATCTTCGCCAAACTCCAGATGATCAACTCGCTCGGCAGCGTCATCATCGCGGAGACCGTCTTCCAGCTGCCGCTCTCGATGATCCTCATCAGCGGCTTCATCAGGAACGTCCCGCAGTCCCTCGAAGAGGCCGCCTGGGTCGACGGCTGCAACCGCTTCGCCGCGTTCCGCATCGTCGTCCTCCCGCTGCTGCGGCCCGGGCTGATCGCCGTCGGCTCCTTCGCCTTCGTGCACGCCTGGAACCACTTCCTCTTCGCCCTGATGTTCCTGTCCGACCAGAGCAAGCAGACGATCCCGGTCGGCCTCAACACCCTGATGAGCGCGGACAGCGTCGACCTCGGCGCCCTCGCCGCGGGCGGCATCGTCGCGGCGATACCCGTGGTGATCGTGTTCGCCTTCATCCAGAAGTGGCTGATCACCGGCTTCAGCGCGGGGGCGGTGAAGGGATGAGGCAACCGCTTACCCTGCTGGCGAAGATCGTCGACGCAGGGAGAATCCCATGACCACCAACACCGGTCCTACGACCGTCACCACACCCGCGGCTACGGCGGTCACCCCGCCCGTCTCCATCGTCCTCGCGGGCGCCCGGGGCCACGGCCGCTGGCACGTCGAGAACATCCGCCGGCTCCAGGACAAGGGGCTCGTACGCCTCGTCGGCATCTGCGAGCTGACCCCGCTGACCGAGGAGGAGCTCGGGGGCGAACTCCCCGCGCAGTCACCGGACTTCGGCGCCCTCCTCGACTCCACCGGCGCCCAGGTCGCCGTGATCTGCACCCCGATCCCGACCCACACGGACCTCGCCCTGGCCGCCGCGAAGCGGGGTGTGCACCTGCTGCTGGAGAAGCCGCCCGCGCCTTCGTACGCCGAGTTCCGCCGGATGGCCGACGGGGTCGCCGCGGCCGGGGTGGTCTGCCAGATCGGGTTCCAGTCGCTCGGCTCGCACGCCGTGCCCGCGGTCCGCGAGCTGATCGCCAAGGGCGCGATCGGCACGCTGACCGGCGTCGGCGGCGCCGGTGCCTGGGCCCGCGACGAGGCCTACTACCGGCGCGCTCCCTGGGCGGGCAAGCGGCGCCTGAACGGCGTCGACGTGATCGACGGCGCACTGACGAACCCCCTCGCGCACGCTGTCGCCACCGCCCTCGCGCTCAACGACACGACCCGCGCCGAGGACGTCGTCCGCATCGAGACCGAACTCGTCCGCGCCAACGACATCGAGTCCGACGACACCTCCTGCGTCCGCGTCACCACCGTCCAGGGCCGCCCGGTCACCGTCGCGGTGACCCTGTGCGCCGAACACCCCGGCGAGCCCTACGTGTTGGTGCACGGCAGCCAGGGCCGGATCACCTACTGGTACAAGCAGGACCGCGTCCTCCTCCAGCGCGCGGGCCACGGCCCGGAGGAGTTCGAGTACGGCAGCACGGACCTGCTGGAGAACCTGGTCGCCCATCTCACCGACGGAGACGCGCTGTTGGTCGAGCCGGACACAACAGGCGCCTTCATGAAGGTGGTTGAGGCGATCCGCCAGGCCCCCGACCCGGCCCCGCTGCCCACCGACGCCTGGCACCTGATCCCCACCGAGAACCGCCGGGTCGTCCCCGGCATCGACGCACTGGTCACGGCGGCGGCCGACACCCTCGCCCTCTACTCCGAGCTGGGCGCCTCGTGGGCCCCACCGAAAGAGGTGAGCACCTGATGATCACCCATGACACGCCGGTGCTGCGCGTCGCGGGCCGCCCGGTCGCCCGGTACGTCACCCGGCCCGAGCTGCCCGCCAGGCTCTCCCCGCGCCCGTATCTGCACCCCGTCACCACCCTGGCCGGCACGGCGGTCACCGAGCTGAGCCCCGTCGACCACACCCACCACCTCGGCGTCGGTGTCGCCGTTCCCGACGTCGAGGGGCACAACTTCTGGGGCGGCCGCACCTACGTCCGTGACCAGGGCCCCACGGAACGGGACAACCACGGCGCCCAACGCCACTCCACCTTCCAGCTCCGCGACCCCGACGGCTTCGTGGAGGAACTCCGCTGGGTGGCCTCCGGCGCCGAACTGCTGCGCGAACGCCGTACGGTCGCCGCCACCGAACTCACCGACACCGCCTGGGCGTTGGACTTCACCTTCTCCCTCACCAACGTGACGCCCGACCCCCTCTCGATCGGCAGCCCCGCCACCAACGGCCGCCCCGGAGCCGCGTACGGCGGCTTCTTCTGGCGGGCGCGCAAGGAGGCCGAGACCCCGCGCGTCTTCACCGCCGACCACGAGGGCGAACCGGAGATCCACGGCACCCGCGCCGACTGGCTCGCCCTCGCCGGCACCGGCTGGACCCTGGTCTTCGCCGGCGCCACGGACCGCTCCCGCCAGGACCCGTGGTTCGTCCGCACCGCCGAATACCCGGGCGTGGGCGCGTCGTTGGCACCGGAGGAGCGGCTGCCGATACCGCCCGGCGACACGGTCGTACGACGGATCGTCACTGTCGTCGCGGACGGCAGCCTGGACCGTGCCGAGGCCGCGGCACTCGTGCGGAAGGCGGTCAGCCAGTGACGCACGAGACGTACACGAACCCCGTCCTGAACGCCGACTGGTCCGATCCGGACGTCATCCGCGTCGGCGACGACTTCTACCTCACCGCGTCCAGCTTCGGCCGCGTACCGGGCCTGCCGCTGCTGCACTCCCGCGACCTGGTCAACTGGACGTTGGTCGGCCACGCCCTCCAACGCCTCGAACCAGAACGGGAGTTCAAGTCCCCCCGGCACGACTGCGGCGTCTGGGCCCCCGCGTTGAGGTACCACGACGAACGCTTCTGGATCTTCTGGGGCGACCCCGACCAGGGCATCTTCCAGATCAACGCCCCCGAGATACGCGGCCCTTGGACCCGCCCGCACCTCCTCAAGGAGGGCAAGGGCCTGATCGACCCGTGTCCCCTGTGGGACGACGAAAACGAAGGCGAGGCCTACCTCGTCCACGCCTGGGCCAAGTCCCGCGCGGGCACCAAGAACCGCCTCACCGGCCACCGCATGCACCCCGACGCCACGACCCTGCTCGACGACGGCAAGGTGATCGTCGACGCCGACCGCATCCCCGGCTGGTTCACCCTGGAGGGCCCCAAACTCCACCAGCACGAAGGCTGGTTCTGGATCCTCGCCCCCGCAGGGGGAGTTGGGACCGGCTGGCAGGGCGCGCTCCGCTCACGCGGCTTCTTCGGCCCGTACGAGGAGAAGGTCGTCCTGGAGCAAGGGGACACCGACGTCAACGGCCCCCACCAGGGCGCGTGGGTGCGCACCCCGTCCGGCGAGGACTGGTTCCTGCACTTCCAACAGCGGGGCGCCTACGGCCGGTTGGTCCACCTCCAGCCGATGCGCTGGGACGACGAGGGCTGGCCGGTCATCGGCGACGCGGGCGCCCCCGTGGCCGTACACCGGAAACCGGACCTCCCGCCGCAGCCGTCCGCCGCGCCCGCCACCGACGACGACTTCCCCGGCGGACGGTACGGCCGCCAGTGGCAGTGGACGGCGAACCCGCAGGACGGCTGGGCCACCCACCACTCCGGCGACGGCCTACGACTGACCTGCGCCCGCTCGGCCGACGCGCACGACCTGCGCCGACTCCCGAACCTCCTCACCCAGCGCCTCCCCGGCACGCCCGTATCGGTCGAGGTCGAACTGCGGCTGCACAGCGAGGAGTTGGGCGCACGAGCTGGGCTCGCCGTGCTCGGCGACGCGTACAGCTGGATCGGGCTGGAGCGGAGCACGGACGGCCGGGTGATGTTCGTCCACCGCTTCGCCGAGCCCGTCGCCGAGCGCGAACGGGACGCGGGGGAGCCGTGCCTCGCCCCCGAGGGCCGGGTCCGGCTCCGCATCGAGATCGGCGCCGGGGCGCGGTGCCGTTTCTTCTACGACGTCGGGGACGGGCCGCGTCCGACCGGCCAGGTCTTCGCCGCCACCCCCTGGCGCTGGGTCGGCGCCCTGCTCGGGCTCTTCGCGCTCGCGCCCGTCGGCACGGGACATGCCGGCGCGGCCGGTTTCACGCGATTCCGGATCAGTTCTCTCTAACTCACCCTGCCCGTCCGCCTGTTGGGAGTCGCAATGACGCACCTCCGTGGCAAGCGCTTGCCCACCGCCCGCGAGGCCACCACACCGTCGCATCCACAAGAAGAGAGCCGCTCTATGAAGACCAGCATCCGCAGAAGCAGGCGTGCCGCCGTGGCCGTCGCCCTGGGCTCCGTGCTCGCGCTGACCGCCACCGCCTGCGGCGACGACGGCAGCGGCGCCGCGGGAGACAAGGGCGACGAGGGGTCCGGCAAGGGCACGATCACCTTCTGGGACAACAACGGCGGTGTCCGCACCGACATCTGGAAGCAGATCATCGCGGACTTCGAGAAGAAGAACCCCGACATCAAGGTCAAGTACGTCGGGATACCGGCCGCGAGCGCCCAGTCCAAGTACGACACCGCGATCCAGGGCGGGGGTCTGCCCGACGTTGGTGGCGTGGGGACCGCGGTGCTCGCGGAGGTCGCGGTGCAGGGGGCGCTGGAGCCGTTGGACAGCCGGCTCAAGTCGAGTTCTCTGAACGGCAAGTTGAGCCAGAACCTGCTCGACGTCAGCAAGTCCGCGGGCGGCGGAGACACGCTGTACCAGATTCCCACCTCCGCCAACAACGGGACCTTGTGGTACCGCACCGATCTGTTCCAGGCGGCGGGGCTGGACGCGCCGACGACCTGGTCGAAGTTCTACGCCGCCGCGGACAAGCTCACCGACAAGGCGAAGAACAAGTTCGGGTTCACCATCCGGGGTGGTGAGGGGTCCATCGCGCCCGCGTTGGACGCGGTGTACGGGCAGACCGGGATCACGTCGTTCTGGAACGGTGACAAGACGACGGTCAACGACCCGAAGAACGTTGCCGCGTTGGCGAAGTACGTCGGACTGTTCAAGAAGGACACTCCGTCCGCCGACCTCAACAACGACTTCACGAAGATGGTCGCGCAGTGGGACAGCGGCACGATCGGGATGCTGAGTCACAACCTCGGTTCCTACCAGGACCACTTGAAGGCTCTGGGCGCGGACAAGTTCAAGGGCATTCCCAATCCGACGCTGGACGACGGTACGCGGGTGCAGATCTCCAACCCCGTTGACGGGCTGAGTCTGTTCAAGTCCAGCAAGAACAAGGAAGCGGCCTGGAAGTTCATCGAGTTCGCTGTGTCTGCCGCGGAGAACTCGAAGTACAACGAGTCCGCCGGGCAGGTTCCGGCCAACACGGATGCGGCGAGTGCGGCGTGGATCCAGAAGTCCGAGCCCACGCAGTTGGCTGCGGCGGCGTTGAACGGGGCCTCCACGAAGATTGTGCAGCTGCCGTATTACCTGCCGGACTGGAACACCATCTCCAAGGCGGACAACGAGCCGAACTTCCAGAAGCTGTTGCTGGGGAAGATGACGGCTAAGGAGTTCCTGGACACGTTGGCCGACCAGTTGAACAAGGCGCAGGCGGACTGGAAGCAGAACCACTGAGCTCGGGTGGTTTCGGTTTGTGGGGGACTGCGGGTCCGTTGTGGCTGGTCGCGCAGTTCCCCGCGCCCCTAAAAGGCATGCACCTCAGCTGCGTTGAAAGGCACCCCTGTGTCCTTAAGTCGTAGGCAGGTCACCCTCGCGGCGCTTGCCGCCGTTCCTCTTCGACCCGGAGGGCGGAAGGGCCGCACTCTCTACATCGCCGGTGATTCCACCGCCGCCCAGAAGTACTCCACCGAAGCTCCGGAGACCGGATGGGGAATGGCGCTCCCCTTCTTTCTGCGCAAGGGGGTGGAGGTCTCCAATCAAGCCGTAAATGGCCGGAGTTCGAAGAGTTTCGTCGACGAGGGGCGGCTGGACGCCATTCTCGCGGCCATCCGGCCCGGCGACTTCCTCCTCGTCCAGTTCGCACACAACGACGAGAAGACCGCCGACCCGACCCGCTACACCGAGCCGTGGACGACGTATCAGGACTATCTGCGGCTGTACATCGAAGGGGCGCGGGCTCATGGCGCCCGCCCCCTGCTCACGACCCCCGTCGAGCGCCGCAGGTTCGACGCCGACGGCAACGCATTGCCGACCCACGGCGACTATCCGGCGGCGATGCGCGCGCTCGCCCAGGAGGAGCGCGTCGCGCTGCTCGACATCGAGGCGTTGTCGCTCGCGCTGTGGCAGCGGCTCGGGGCGGAGGAGACGAAGGTCTACTTCAACTGGACCGACACCGAGCAGGACAACACGCACTTCAATCCGCCCGGTGCGATCGCCGTGGCGCGGCTCGTGGCGCGGGAGTTGCTGCGCACCCGGGTGCTCGCGCCGCGTGACGTCGTCCGGTTGCGCGACGACATTCCGACGTCCTGGATCACCTGGCCCGAGGCGACGGACGCCTCGGTCCTCTGAGCAAGGAGACCCGCACAGTGCGTATATCTATGTGTCATGGACGCGTCATAGCGTCGCTCGTAGGCTGCACGGCACTGGCTCTCGCCCTCACGAGCACCACCGCCCAGGCCCATCCGCGCAGTCTCGCCCGCGAGACCCTCGGCGCCGGTGACGGCTGGGCCTCCTACGGCACCGGCACCAGCGGTGGCGCGGCCGCCACCCCCGAGCACGTCTACACCGTCACCAACTGGGCTGATTTCAAAGCAGCGTTGGCCGCCGGCGGCACCGCGCCGAAGATCATCAGAGTGAAGGGTGTGATCGACGCCAACGCCGAGGGCTGCGACTCGTTCGCCTCGCCCGGCTACGACTTCGCCCAGTACCTCGCCACCTACGACCCCGCCGTCTGGGGCTACGACCAGAACCTCGACAACGAGCCGGCTGACAGCCCCGAGGGCCTGCGTCGCGTCTCCGCCGCCAACCAGAACACCGCCATCAAGGCGTTCGTCCCCGCCAACACCACCATCATCGGCATCGGCAAGGACGCCGGCTTCAAGGGCGCCAGCCTGCAGATCACGGCCGTCGACAACGTCATCGTCCGCAACCTCGCCTTCGAGAGCCCGCTCGACTGCTTCCCGCAGTGGGACCCGACCGACGGCGACACCGGCAACTGGAACTCCGAGTACGACAGCGCCGTCATCTATGGCTCCACCCATGTGTGGCTGGACCACAACACGTTCACCGACGGCGACCACCCGGACAGCTCACTGCCCACCTACTACGGGCGGATCTTCGAGCAGCACGACGGAGAACTCGACATCGTCAAGGGCGCCGACTACGTCACCGCCTCCTGGAACGTCTTCACCGACCACGACAAGACGATCCTCATCGGCAACAGCGACAGCGCCTCCACGGCCGCCATCGACCGGGGCCACCTGAAGGTGACGCTCCATCACAACCTTTTCTCCAACCTCGTCGAGCGCGCACCCCGCGTCCGCTTCGGCCAAGTCGACTCGTACAACAACCACTTCGTCGCCGAGCCGGGCTACGGCTACAGCTACGGCATCGGCCTGGAGTCCCAACTCGTCGCGGAACACAACGCGTTCACGGTCCCGGCCGGCACCTCCGAGGCGACCATCCTCAAGAAGTGGTCCGAGGCGCCGCTCACCGCCGACGACAACTACGTCAACGGCCGGCTCACCGACCTGATCGCCGTCCACAACGCGGGTGTTCCGACCGAGATCCTGCAGTCCGGCGCGGGCTGGACCCCGACCCTGCGCACGAAGATCGACCCGGCGAAGACCGTGCCGTTCGTCGTCGACCGGGGCGCGGGCGCGGGCTGCCTGCGCTGACACCACCGCACCGGAAACCGGGCCGGTGCCCTCCGACCGGCCCGACACCGGCGCCCACTTCATGAGCCGCACCGCGAAGGAGCACCCGCATGCCCTCGCACCACTCCCTCCAACTGCCCCTGTCCAGACGGGGATTCCTCATGGCGAGCGCCGGCGCGGGCGCCGCGCTCGGCCTCACCGCCGTCCCCGCCCTCGCCCTCGGCAGGCCAAGCCCGTTCGGCCGCTACGGTTCACCGGCCGCGCGCCTCACCCCGCTCACCCTGTACGTCGACCCGCGCGGCCGGGGCGACTTCGCCACCGTCCAGGCCGCCGTCACTGCCGCGACCGGTGCCGGGTACACCCTGGTCATCGCGCCCGGCGTCTACCGCGAGACGGTCACCGCCGGAGTCACCGACCCGGCGACCGGCCAACTCACCGACGCCGCCACGGAGATGACCTGGCTCGGCGCCAGCGAGAACCCGCGTGACGTCGTCATCGTCTACGACAACGCCAACGGCACCCAGAAACCGGACGGTTCGGGCACGTACGGCACCTCCGGCTCGGCCACCACGACCATCCGCACCGACGGCTTCACGGCCCGCCGGATCACCTTCGGCAACGACTGGCTGCGCGCCGACCACCCCGAGATCACCGGCACACAGGCGGTCGCGATCAAGGTGCAGGGCGACCGCTCGGCGTTCTTCGACTGCCACTTCCTCGGCCATCAAGACACCCTGTACGCCGACTCGTTGGCCCTCGGCGTCTTCGCCCGCCAGTACTACGCGCGCTGCTACGTCGAGGGAGACGTCGACTTCGTCTTCGGGCGGGCGACGGCCGTCTACGACCACTGCCACTTCCGGACGCTCAACCGCACCGACCTGGCGACGGCACCGTACGGCTTCGTCTTCGCGCCCTCCACAGCGGTCGCGAACCCGCGCGGGTATCTGGTGACGCGCAGCCGCGTGAGCAGCCAAGCCCCGGACGGCTACTACAAGTTGGCCCGTCCCTGGGTGCCTGGCTCGGACACCACCGCCCACCCGATGCTCACCGTGCGGGACACGGTGCTCGGTTCGGGGATCGACGCGGTCGCGCCGTACACCAACATGTCGGACACCTATCCCTGGCAGAGGCAGAGGTTCGCCGAGTACCGGAACACGGGCCCGGGTGCCGTGATCAGCGTGCCGGAGAACCGGCCCCAACTCACGTCCGTACAGGCCGAGTCGGCGACCCGCGAGGCGTATCTCGGCGACTGGACACCGGGGCGGAGGCACTGAGATGGCCCTGCGCAGACGCACCCTTCTGACCGGGCTCGCCGGTGGTCTGGTGGCCGCCGGTGCCGGGCCCGCCGTAGCGCTCGACCGTCGTCGTGTCCTGCACGTCCGGCCCGGTGACTCGGTGCAGGCGGCCGTGGACGCGGCGGAGGGCGGCGGCTGGACGATCGTCGTGCACCCGGGGACGTACCGCGAGATCGTCAACGTGCCCGTGGGGGCGGGGGAGTTGACCTTGCGCGGTGCCACCCGCGACCCGCGTGACGTCGTCATCGTCTACGACAACGCCAACGGGACGCAGAAACCGGACGGTTCGGGGACGTACGGTACGGCGGGCTCCGCGACCTTCACGTCGGCGGCGCCCGGGCTGACCGTACGGGACCTCACCCTCGCCAACGACTGGCTGCGCGCGGACCATCCGGAGATCACGGGGACGCAGGCGGTGGCCGCGTATGTCACGGGTGACCGCTCGCAGTTCGCGCACGTCCGTCTCCTGGCCCACCAGGACACGCTGTTCGTGGACACGTCCGCGCTGGATGCCTTCGACCGGCAGTACTTCTCCCACTGCTACATCCAGGGGGACGTCGACTTCGTCTTCGGGCGGGCGACGGCGGTCTTCGCGGACTGTCACTTCCACACCCTGCAACGGGACGTGGCCTTCACGCCCAAGGGCATGGTCTTCGCCCCGTCCACCGCCCGCGCCAATCCGCACGGCATCCTCGCGGTCCGCTCGCGGATCACCTCCGGCGCCGAGGACGCCGCGTACAAGCTGGCCCGGCCGTGGGTCCCGTCGTACGAGACGACGGCCTGGCCGTCCCTCGTCGTGCGGGACACCCGGATCGGGCCCGGCATCGACCCGGTCGCGCCCTACACGAACATGCGCGACGCCTATCCCTGGCAGTCGATGCGCTTCCACGAGTACCGCGACACGGGACCGGGTTCCGTGATCACCGTCCCGGAGAACCGGCCCCAACTCACGGCCACCGAGGCCAAGTTGCACACCCCTGCGACCTACCTCGGTGACTGGCGTCCCTGAAATCCCCCCGTCCGCAACAGAACGACGAAAGGACCGCACTCCTATGTCTCGTCGTACCGCTCTCACCCTCGGCACAGTCCTCGCCTTCGGCGCCGGGCTGGCCGTCCTCCCCACCCAGGCGCAGGCCGCCACGGTCGTCGTCGACACGACCGCCGAACTGACCAGCGCGATCTCAAGTGCCACCGCCGGCACGGTCATTCAGGTGCGCGGCGGCACGTACTACCCGACGGCCACCCTCCAGTCCACGACGAACGGCACCTCGTCCTCGCCGGTCACGCTCACCGCGTACGGCTCGGAGACGGTCAAGATCGACGGTTCGTCACTGCCGTCGGGGTCCTGGATCTTCAAGCTGACGGCGGACTACTGGAACGTCTCCAACCTCACCTTCCAGAACTCCCCGGACAGCGCGGTCGTATGCCAGTCCTGCACCGGCACCAACTGGAACAACGTCAAGACCATCAACGGCGGCGACTCCGGCTTCACGCTCACCGGCGACGGCACCGTCAACAACACGGTCAAGAACCTTGACTCGTACGGCAATTACGACGCCGCGACGCACGGCGAGAACGCGGACGGGGTCGCCATCAAGTTCGGCTCCGGCAGCGGGAACCTCGTCACCGGGGCGCGGCTGTACAACAACTCCGACGACGGGATCGACTTCTGGTCCTTCTCCACGCCGGTGACCGTCGAGCACACCTGGTCCTTCGGCAACGGCGTCAACCGCTGGTCGGACTCGGCGTTCGCGGGCGACGGCAACGGCTACAAGCTGGGCGGTGACGGCGAGGTCGTCGCGCACGTCATCAACAACTCGGCGGCCTGGGGCAACGCGGGCAACGGCTTCACCGAGAACTCCAACACCGGAGCCCTCGTCATCAACCGCACCACCGCGTACGCCAACAGCAAGTGGGGCTACTACTTCGCCACCAGCTCCGCCAAACTCGGCAAGAACCTCGCGGTCGGCAACGGCAGCGGCGCGGTCACCAAGGGCTCCGCGGTCACCTCGTCCGGCAACAACTGGGACTCCGGCATCTCCACCCCGTCCTTCATCTCCACGGACGCGTCATCGACGTACAACGCCCGCTCGTCCAGCGGCACGCTCCCGGCGACGACGTTCCTGACCACAGGGAGTACGACGATCGGGGCGACGATGAACTGACCGGTGGAGTGGGCCCAGTTCCGGTGTTGCGGGCTGGGCCCGCTTGCTGCGTCAGCCCGTCCTGTCCGTGCTCTCCCACACCGCCTCCAGGTCCTGGCACCGAACGGTGTCGACCAGCATCCAGTCGATGGAATGCGCATAGTTGATGGAGAAGTGTTTCACGCCGGAATTGCCGATGCGCAGCCCGGAGTCGTGCTTCCACTGGTTCGGGGGGAATTCCAGGACCATCTCACCGCTTTTGTCGGTGGCTACATGGATGCCGGACAATTTCAGATCCTTGACGCAGTGATTGTTGCCGCTCCCCATGTCGTAGTGCGCCGGATCGGAGGCGAATACCCAGGCGCCCGGGGAAAGGGCATCGCGCAGGCGAGGGAGTTCTGCCAGATAAGCTCCGCCTTGACAAATTTTATTGAGCTGTCACCAGCCGGCGAAAGGCTGTACCGCGGCGATGTCCGGACAGGCGCGATCCAGCGCTCGCCTGAAGTCGTGGGCCAGGGCGGCCAACATCGCCTCGGCCTCTTCTGGCGAGACGGTTTCCGTGCTCGGCTCGGGCGTCCAGTCCGTCTCCGTCGTGCAGGCGATGACGACCTGCCCCTCGTGCGGAGTGAACGTCACGAGCCGTTCGACTCCTTGGCCGTAGAAGTCGATCTGCGCGGGCTTCCCGTCGCCCACCGAGGCCAGGGCCTCGGGCAGCTGCTCCACGACCGCTGAAAGGTCGTAGGAGATGTCGACCGGCCAGGGGTCCTGACCGAAACCCGCGACGTGAAAGCGACAGTCCGTCTCCGCCAGGAGCTGACATGTGTCCATGGCCAGGGACTCGTAGTCCTCGTCGAGCTCGAAGTCGGGCGTCGACGAGGTTCCACGGGACGGCGGAAGCAGAGCCATTCGGAATTCCACGGGTGTACTCACTTCTTCACGATCGGGAACGCTGTTTTGTAGGATCCGTCAGGCTTGGGAACCAACCTCGCGTAGTTGGCCTCCACTATCTCACCGTTGGGCATGACGACCTGTCCCATTCCCTTCGGGAGCGCGACCTCACGTACTCCGCCCTCAGGGTCGTGCTGCGCCTTGAGGAAGTCCAGAGCCTTGTCGTTGTCCAGCCACTGTCCTTGTGGATTCCCGGTGTTGCGTGCGCGGTCGGTCAGGCTCGTCGTGTTCTTCGTGCCCGCTCCGTGCTCAGTGAAGGTGTGCCCGAAGGTCGGCCGACTGCGCGCGTTCCAATTCAGTTCATCGGTCGGGATCTTCTTGCAGGCGAGCCCCAACGGGTCGAGCCACGCAAAGGGGTTGGAGGCGTACGCGTAGTGGTTGGGGTGAGGATCGAGGCCGAGCGGATCGGCCGAGATGAATCCTCCTGTCTCCGGGTCGAAGTACCGGAAGACGTTGTAATGCAGACCGCTCTCGGAATCCGCGTACTGGCCGGGAAAGCGCAACGGGCAGTCCACCGGCACCTCGTCGTCGGGCACCGGGTGCAGCCCCGTCCCCCAGACCGAGGTACGGCGCTGCCACGTGACACGGCCGTCAGGAGTGACCAACTCGGCAGGCGTGCCCACCGGATCGGTGATGATCAAGTGGAAGCGGGTGTCGTCGCCGGCTGTCGTCTCCTCGGCCAGCTGAGCGAGGAACGAAGTCCCGGGCCGGACGGACATCGGCCGGTGCTCCGTCTGTGTGAGAGGACGGTCGGTGTCCGGTGCGTGATCCCAGGTGATGACCCTGCCGTGCGGGCCGGTCTGTTCGGCGAGCCTGGAGTCGTCCCAGGAGAAAACGATACGGTCGCTCTCAGCCCCGTCCTCGGTCACGCGATGCTTGGAGACACGGCGCCCGAACGGATCGTAGGCATACCGCCAACGGTCCCCTTCCGGGGTGACCACCTCGGTGAGCCGGTCTTCCGCGTTCCAGCCGTACGACCATGCGCGCGTCCGGCCGTCGAGGAGCTTGAGCCTCTTGCGCACCAGGCGGCCCTGTGCGTCGTGTTCGTAAGTGGTGCGACCCGCGCTGCGGACGAGTGTGCCGTCGAACTCGCGCTCACCGGGGGAGGCGTGCCCAGGCGCCCGCGCCGACACGATGTGCCCGCGGAATCGTACGCGTAGGTCTCGGTCCAGCCATGGGCGTGCACACCCGTGATCCGGCCCATGCCGTCCAGGTCGAAGCGGCGGGTGCCCGAGGTCAGTTCCCCATCTCGGTGAGGTAGCCATCGGCCCGGTAGGCATAGGCGCGGTGCTGGAGCAGCCGGTCGGCCCCGGCCGTGACGGACGACGACGATGCCACAGTCTGTGTGGCCAGACGCCCGGCCGCGCTCCAGCTCTGGGTGAGAGCGACGGCCTCGCCGATGCTCCGCCGTGTCTCACGCCCCGCCGCGTCATAGGAGAGAGCCAACTCCGTCTCCGCGGTGCGAAGTCCGGTCGCCCGCCCAGCCGGATCGTATGCCCAGTCGGAGACCAGCCCGGACGGCGTCACGCGCCGCGTGCGCTGCCCGAGGGCGTCGTATTCGAAGGCGATTGTCCGGCCGTTGACGGCCTCCGACGCGACCCGGCCGAGCGGATCCCGTCGCACCACCACCTCGGCGTCCTTGTTGCTCGCCCGGATCAGCCTTCCGTCCGCGTCGTACGCGTACGTGCTGATGTCGCCGGAAGCCTCGTCGCGCTGCTCCACGACACGGCCAAGGGGACCGCGCGTGAAGCGCAATGTCTCTCCGGCCCCGTTCGTACGGCAGACCAGCCGTCCCGCCCCGTCGTGCACATACGTCAGCGTCCGACCGTTGAAGTCGGTTTCCGCGGTCAGCCTCCCGGCGTCGTCGTATGTGTACGACCACGTCCGCCCCTGCGGATTGGTCACCCCCGTCAGCCGCAGCTCCGTGTCGTAGGCGAACTCGTACCGAGCCCCGTCCGGGTCGGTGCGCGAGGCAGGCACGTCGAAGTGCGTCGAGGAGTGTCGGGTGACGTTGCCCGCGGCGTCCGTGTGACTGAGCAGACTGCCCTGCGCGTCCCACGTCCATGACTCCCGCGCCCCGTCCGCCAGTTCACGCCAGGACGGCTTGCCCTCCGGGGTCCAGCCCGTCCGGGTGGTGTGCCCGAGCGGGTCGGTCACCGCGAGGATGCGGCCGAAGGCGTCCCGGCGGATCGTCGTCGTGTGCCCCAACTCGTCGGTCAGGGACACCGGGAGGCCGGCCGGGTCGTACGCCATCGTTCGCGTGTGGCCCAGCGCGTTCGTGACCGAGGTCGACAGTCACCGACTCGATCCCGCCGAAGGTCGCGGCGACCAGCGTGCCCGCGGCGATCTCCGCGATCGTCGTGGAGACCGCGACGCCGAGACCCGCGCCGAACTCGATGACGAGGTCGGCCGCCGCGACGGCCGCGCCGGAGGCCAGGCCCGCGGTGAAGAACGCGAGCGCCACCCCGCCCGCGATCACGGCCGCGTCGATGCCGATCTGCGTCCAGAGCTTGTTGATGGCGTCGTCGATCGCGTCGGCGAACTTGTCGAGTGCGGTGGCCATTTGGCGCCCGGAACCGGCCAGGTCACTCAGCCAGCCGGTGTCCTTGTCCTTGGCGTAACGGCCCCAGAATTTTCCGAACGCCTCGATCGACTCACCGGTGTTGTTGTGGATGATCGACGACGCGCTCTGGTTGACCGGGCCGCGTACGTCGTCCACGGCGTCCGCGAAGGTGCGCCAGGCCGTCGCCGCCGAGCGCAGCTTCCCCGAGTCGGCCTCCGGCCACCACAGGCCCAGATGCAGCAGGATCTTCCGGGCCTCGTCCTCAACGCTCACCGGCACCGTCCGACTTGGTGACCTTCACTTCGGTGAACATCCCGGCGATCAGCTCGTCGTTGTCGACATGGCCGTCCGCCAGGTCGGCCATCGCCTCGTGAATGCTGGTGAGACCGAGCACCAGCGTGCCCGCCGCACTCTCGATCTTCTTCTGCAACGGCTTGTAGGAGTCGCCGAACTCCTTGCCCTGCTTGTCGTTTCCCCAGGGTTCACCCAGTCCGTCGAGGGACTTCACGAGCGCGGTCAGCGCCTTGCCGAGATCAACTGCCGCCGTCTGGAAGTCCGGTGCCGCCCGCTTGATATCGGCGGTCTTGATGTCGAGGACCTCGGCCGGGTCCTTGCCGTCACCCATCGCGCGTTCCCCCGTTCGCAGTCGCATCCACGACGGTAGGGGAAGCCGGCCAAGGGAAGGTCAAGTGGAGCCCATGTACGGGTAATTCTCCGTCCTGTGTGTTGTGTATCGATCGGATAAAGGCCCTCGCGCCTGACGTGTGATGCGCGTAGACAGTCCCTGACCTGGTGCATCACCCATCGGAACCAGATCCGGAGATTCCATGCGGAAGTCCCTTAGAGCGGCCGCCCTCGGCGCCGCCTGTGTCGTCGCCGGTGCCGCCCTGTACGGCGGTGGCGTCGCCACCGCCGGCCAGTCGACGGCCAACTCGACGCACGAGCCGTACAACATCGGCCTGTTGACGAAGGACATCGACACCTACTACGGCACCACGCTCGACAGCAGCGGCGTGTACCAGGCCTCGGCGACCAGCCCGTACGCCAAGGACCTGGCGCGCATCGACGCGTCGGCGAAGAAGTACATCGACGAGGCCGTCCGCAAGCACCACAAGGGCGTCAAGCCGGCGGTCGTCTTCGACATCGATGACACGCTGCTGCTCAGCCTCGACTACGAGAAGAAGAACAACTACGGCTACAGCTCGGCCACTTGGGCCGCGTATGTCGCCCAGGCCAACCGCCCGGAGGTCTTCGGCACCCCCGAGCTGGTCAAGTACGCCGCGTCCAAGGGCGTCACGGTGTTCTACAACTCGGGTCTGAAGGAGTCGCAGCGCACCTACGCGGTCGACAACCTGAAGAAGGTCGGCGCCGACGTCAACCTCGACGCCGACCACATGTTCCTGAAGGACGCGGACAACCCGCCGTCGTACTTGAGCAGTTGCGCCACCGCCGGTACCTGGACCTGCACCACCGTGCAGTACAAGTCCGGTACCCGGAAGCACATCGAGGACCTCGGGTACAACATCATCGCCAACTTCGGCGACCAGTACTCGGACCTCGACGGGGGCTACGCCGACAAGACGTACAAGATCCCCAACCCGACCTACTTCGTCAGCTAGTCCGTACGGGCAGTCCGTACGGGGCTGATCGACCCGAGGGTGGGCACCACCGGCTGAATCGTTCCGTCCGCCGCGAACCGCAGGCGGTCGATCGTGGTCTCCCGGTGCGTGCCGTCCCCACCAGGCTTTCCCGGCCCGTTCAGGGCGAACCGGTGATAGACGATGTACCAGTCGTCGGTCCCCGGGA
This sequence comes from Streptomyces sp. NPDC048504, assembly GCF_043200035.1. Lineage (NCBI taxonomy): Bacteria > Bacillati > Actinomycetota > Actinomycetes > Kitasatosporales > Streptomycetaceae > Streptomyces > Streptomyces sp. NPDC048504. The sequence continues at coordinate 48,886 of NZ_JBICXA010000003.1, read as the reverse complement.
CGTTCACCACGGAGTGGTGGCCGGTGCCGAGGATGCCGTACTCGGGGCTCTTGGACAGAATCGTGCCCCGCTCGGTCCACGGGCCGAGCGGGGACGGTCCCGTCGCGTAGGCCACGTGGTAGTTCTCGCTGCGGGTGTCGTCCTCCGACCACATGAAGTAGTACGTGCCCTTGCGCTTCACCACGAAGGACCCCTCACGGAAGTCGCCCGCCGTGATGTCCTGCACCTTCGTCGCGTCGTACGACGTCATGTCGTCGTTCAACGGCACCACGTACGCGTGCCCGTTGCCCCAGTAGAGATACGACTGCCCGTCGTCGTCCGTGAAGACGGCGGGGTCGATCATCTGGCCGCTCAGTGAACTCCCCTTCGCCACAAGGGGTTTGCCGAGGGCGTCCTTGAAGGGGCCCGCGGGGGAGTCCGCCACCGCGACCCCGATCTGCTGCTCGGCGCAGAAGTAGAAGTAGTACTTCCCGTCGCGTTCCGCGATCGCCGGCGCCCACGCGTTCTTGTCGGCCCAGGAGACGTCGGGACCCAGGTCGAGGATCACTCCGTGGTCCCGCCAGTGGACCAAGTCCCTTGAGGAGTACGCCTTGAAGCTCGTCCCGCCCCAGTTCGCGTAACCGTCGCTCGTCGGGTAGATCCAGTACTGCCCGTCGAGATAGTGCACGTCCGGGTCGGCGGTCAGCCCCGGCAGCACGGGACTTCGCGTCGGCACCGCCTCCACCGTCCAGGTACGGCTCGTCCCGTCCGCCGCCGTGACCGTGTACGACTGTGGCTCGCGGAAGTCGCGTCGCGTACCGGAGGGCGGGCTGAACTTCGCGCCCGCGCCGATCGCGAGGGTCGGCGCCAAGTGCCGTAGATCCGCGCCGGGTTGCATCGGCAGCACGACCTTCGACGCGGCCTCCGTGACGACCGCGTACCCCTTCTGCCCGCCCGCCGTCGCGTCCACGACCGACGTCGGTGTCGCCGGATACGCGGCCAGCAGCCGATCGTACTCCGCCTGCGTCACCGGAAGTACCGTGCCGTGCCGGGGACTTGCGGGGAGCTGGTAGTCCGTGGACGGGGTCCACTCGCCGGAGTCGAGGTCGGTGGTCTCGAAGGGGACGTAGCCGCGCAGCCCGTACTCGTCGACGAACAGGTACCACTTCTTCTCGGTGTTGGACTTGAACACCGTCGGTCCCTCGCCGCGCTCGATCGCACCGCTGCCGATGCACTCCGAGACGAAGTCGTACGACGTGGAGGTCAGCGAGGTCGACTTCTCACCGGTGATGAACTTCGAGCAGGGGGAGCTGGAGGACGGGTCGCGTTCGTCCTTGGTGTAGCGGTAGTAAGTGTCCTTGTACTTCACGACAGTTGAGTCGATGACGGAGTAACCGGGGTCGTCCCATACCTTCGGGTCGCTGAAGGTGCGGAAGTCCTTCGTCGTCGCGTACATCATGCGGTTGTACGTCGAGCCGGTGTGGCCCGGGTCGTCGTCGGCGTACAGCTTCGATGCCCAGAAGACGACGTACTCACCGAGCGAGTCGTCCCAATAGGCCTCCGGCGCCCAGGTGTTGCCCGCGTTGTCCGGGGCCACCTTCACCAGCCGCTGGTCGGTCCAGTGGACCAGGTCGGTCGACTCCCAGATCATCACCGACTTGCTGCCGTGCCGTTGGACGTCGTCCCAACTCCCGCTGCTGTTCCGGTACATGCGGAGGTCGGTGGCGATGAGATAGAACTTGTCGCCCTTCGGGGAGCGGATCACGAACGGATCGCGCAGCCCCTTCTCGCCGATCGTCGACGTCAGGACCGGCTTGCCCTGGTTCAACTCCCGCCAGTGCAACGGGTCGTTGCCGCGGCTGAGGGCGTAGCGGATCTGTTCGCCGTCGGCGGTGCCCTCGCCCGTGAAGTAGGCGAAGAGATAGCCGGCGTACTTGGGGTGGGTCACGGGCGGTGCTCCTGAGTGCGCGGTACTGGGCGGGGCGGCGAGCAGAGCGAGAAGGAGGGGGACCAGGGCCAGGAAGGGGAGCAGGAGGGTGCGGGCGGTGCGGGGTCGCATGGCACATCCTGTGGGGGTGTGGGGGATTCTGTTGAGTGGCTGTGCCTTCGGAGTGTCATCAGTGGGGTGCGGTGCGTCAATCGGTGCGGGTGGGACGGGCCGGAGCGAAAGTTTCGCTTCCCTTCCCCCGTCATTTCCCGTGACCGCGGCAACCCTTTCCGGCCGCGGCGGCGACCAGTGATCAGAAACGGGCCGGGGCGGCCCCTCCGGCCCGTTTCGTCCTCGTCATCCAGGAAAGGAACCAACGCCGTGCGTACGAGCACCGGACGCCACCGCAGGACCCGTACCCTCTCGATCGCCGCCGCGGTGGTCGTCGCCGCGGGGGCGGGCGGCGTCTACCTCGGCCTCAACAGCGGTGGCGCGCAAGCCGCTTCGTCGACGGTCACCGTGTCCACCACCGCCCAGCTGGAGTCGGCCGTCGCCAACGCCACGGCGGGGACGGTCATCCAGGTCCGCGCCGGCACCTACACCCCGGCCGCGACCCTCAAGTCCACGGCGAACGGCACCAGTTCGGCCCGCATCACGCTGGAGGCGTACGGCACGGAGAAGGTGAAGATCGACGGCTCCAAGCTGCCCGCGGGGCAGTGGCTGGCCGGCATCTACGGCGACTACTGGACGGTCCAGAACCTCACCTTCCAGAGTTCCCCGGCACAGGGCTTCGTCGCGACGTCCTCCGTCGGCGGCATCTTCAAGAACCTGGTGACGGCGAACAACGGCGACTCCGGCTTCACCCTGCGCGGCGACGGCACCACCAACAACCTCGTGCAGAACCTGGACAGTTACGGCAACTACGACGCCGCCGGACACGGCCAGAACGCCGACGGCATCGCCATCAAGTTCGGCTCCGGCACCGGCAACAAGGTCACCGGCGCCCGCCTCTACAACAACTCGGACGACGGCCTCGACCTCTGGCAGTTCTCCTCGCCGGTCACCATCGAGCACTCCTGGGCCTACGGCAACGGCAAGAACCGCTGGAACGACTCCGCCTTCGAGGGCAACGGCAACGGCTTCAAGCTCGGCGGCGGAGGCGTCGCCGTCGCGCACGTCGTCAACGACAACGCGGCCTGGGACAACACCCTCAACGGCTTCACCGAGAACTCCAACACCGGCGCCATCATCCTCAACCGCAACACCGCCTACGCCAACACCGAGGCCGGCTTCTTCTTCGCCACGAGCAAGTCCCGCCTGGCCCGCAACCTCGCCGTCGGCAACAAGGGGGGTTCGGACACGCTGGGTTCGCGTGCGGTGTCCGCGGCGAACAATTGGGACAGCGGGGTGGCGACTCCGTCGTTCAAGTCGACGGATGCGACCGCGGCGTACGGGGCGCGGTCGTCGAGCGGGACGCTGCCGTCGACGACGTTCCTGACGACGGGGTCTACGACGATCGGCGCGACGATGAACTGACGTGCCTTGCCGCGGACTCCGCCTCCCCTTGATGACGATTCATTTCATTACGTCATCAAGGGGAGGACCCAAGGCGCAGGACCCCTACGAGTCGACCGGTGCGCTTCTCCCTTGGGCACAGGCGGGGAGGATTTCAGTAGACGATCACCCTCCATCGCTCGACCCACCGCAGCCACTCACCGCCTGCGCCGCGTACCTGGATGCGATCGGCGTCCACCTGCCAGACGGCCCCGTAGAGCGTGGCGTTGGGGAGGTCCACCCTGACCACGTCATAGACGTCCAGATCATCCTCGACCGGCCGAGTCCACGCATGCGCACAGTGATCGCAGTGGTAGCCGACCACATCGCGTCCACCAACAGTCACCGGCTCGCCCGGACGGACCGCTTCGACGAAGCACCGAGGGCACGGGTCGGCGGTGTGCGGGCCTACCGTTCGGGACATCGCTCGATCCTGCTGCACGGCAACGAAGCACAGCAACCCCTATGGGAATACGACGTGGCCCAGCCACAGGTCAGGCGTACGTGCCGCCTTGGAACGCGGCGATGCCCCGGCCGGCGAAGGGACTTGAGTCTCCAGTAGGGGGAGACGCAAAGGTGGGTGACATGGACGGCGACACGCTCTACTCGATCGGTGAACTCGCTCGGCGGACCGGGCTCACGGTCAAGACCGTCCGGTTCTACTCCGATCGCGGGATCGTGGCGCCGATGGACCGCAGCCCGGCCGGCTATCGCCTGTACGGCATCGACGCCGTCGCACGTCTGGACCTCGTAAGGACCCTGCGCGAGCTGGGACTTGACCTCTCCACGATCCGCAAGGTCGTGGACCGGGAGCTTTCGCTGCCCGAGGTCGCCGCGTCGCACGCCGAAGCGCTGGCGGTGCAGATTCGCGTCCTGCGCCTGCGGCACGCGGTGCTGACGGCGGTCGCCGAGCGCGGGTCCACACCTGAGGAGACGGAATTCATGCACCGGCTGGCCCAGCTCTCCGAGGACGAACGCCGACGTCTGATCGGCGATTTCCTCGACGCCGTATTCGGCGGTCTCGACGACGCCGTCCCCGCATTCGCCGGGGTCATGCGCTCGATGACCCCCGAACTGCCCGACAATCCGGAGCCTGAACAGGTCCAGGCGTGGGTGGAGTTGGCCGAACTGTCCCTGGACCCCGACTTCCGCGCCTTCGTACGGCGGATGGCCGAGGATCTGGTGGCCGATCAGGTCCGGGGCGACACGACGGGCCCGCGTCGCGACATCGCCGCAGCCGTCCGTGACCAGGTCGGGCCGGCCCTGACCGCCGGCATCGACCCGGCCTCGCCTCGGGCCGATCCGTTCGTCGCGGTGTTCACCGCGCACTACGCGCAGCTCCTCGGCCGTCCCGACGGCGTCGAGCTCCGCCACCGGCTCGCGACTCGGCTGGAGAGCGTCAACGACCCCCGCAGGGAGCGATATCTCCAACTGCTCGCGGTGGTCAACGGTTGGACGGCTCCGGAGAGCCTGGCTCCCTTCTTCGACTGGTCCGTCCAGGCTCTGCGTGTCCGGACACCGGGGCGTACGAGTCCCTGAGATCCAAGGGACGACGCCCCCGCCGGTCGTCACCGGCGGGGGCGCCGCTCTGCTGACCGAGGGGGGCTCAGGTCAGCAGGTCCATACAGTCGAACGACGTGCCCGGGCTGAGGAATCCCGGCCCCGTCGAACCACTGACGACATTGATCTTCAGCACGTTGTACTTCGTCGCGTCCGAACTCCACGCACTGGAAGGGACGTTGAAAACGAACGTGTGGTTGTTTCCGCGATAGGAACCCGTGGTGAGATCGCGCGTCGAGGGTTGTGCGGGTGGGGTGGGAATCGCCGAGACCCAGTCGTTCACGGTGACTTGGGGGCGGGCGTTGATGTACGCCGTCGTCACCCCGACCCGCAGTGTGTGGGCTACGGCTGCCTGGGTCGCGGTCAGTTTGAAGTAGACGAGGACGCCGTTGTTGACGTCCTTCCAGATGTACGCCGGGAAGGACGCGGCCTCGTTCCCGCTGCCGATCGTGACGTTGCCGGTCCACTTGGACGCCCGGGCGTCTGAGGGATGCGCGTACGTCATCAGCTCGGCGTTCTTGAACTCCCCTGGTGTGCCGTCCCAGTTGCCGAGGCGCCATATGGTCGTAGCGGTGGACGGGTCACCCGTGATGCTCAGGGTGTGCAAGGACGTCGTACCGCCCGCGGTCACCGCCACCGACTGGCTGTGCACGGCCAGTTCGCCCTTGAAGACGGTCAGCGTGTACGTCCCCGGGAGTATCCCCTTGCAGGAGAACGCGCCGGTGCCGGCCGCCGCCTTCGCCCAGTACTGCGCGTCGGCGTTCGAAAAGCCCACCGTGTAGGGGTACTTGGCGTCCATGCCCTTCAGGCCGACCCCCGCCACCTTCCCCCGCCCCGCCTTGCCGACCCAGCCCGTGATGCCGAGCGAGTCCACCCAGGAGGTGTCGAGGTTCGCCGCGAAGAGCGAGGGGGACGGGGTGCCGCCGTCTGTGAACGTCACCACGAACGGGCCTTGCAGGCCGAAGCGTTCGGGCTCAGTCTGGGCCTCGTTGTAGTGCAGGATCTCGTACAGCCCTGCCCCGCCCTCGTTCGAGTGGCGCAGCAGGGAGCGGTAGAAGGGGCCGCCGGACGCCTTCTCGTGGTTGGAGCGCACCAGGTACAGGCCGACCGAGCCGGTAGTGAAGCCGACGTGGTGGTAGTCGATGGTCCGCTTGCCCGAGTAGTGCTTGGAGCGGGTCGTGCCGTCAGGGTGCTTCCAGACGTCACCGGCCTCGATGACCGTGTCGGTGGTCGAATCCCACGCGTCCGAACCGGAGTTGGGGAACACCCCCGCCTTCACCCGCACGATGTACCGGGTCGCGGTGAAGGAGGCGTCCGCCTTGTTCGTCCACAGGTAGACGTTGTTCTCGCCGCTGCGGGCCGCGTACCACTGGGTGATCGCACCGTGTACGACCTTCACCAGGATCGTCGACCCCGACTGCTTGATCGTGACCGTGGAGGCACCGAGACCCGACTCGACATGCGAGTGCTTGCCGCCGTAGCCCTCGTACTCCTTGCCCTTGTAGGCCAGGGACGTGAGGTCACCGGTCGACTTGGAGACCTTGAAGATGAGTGAACTGCCCGTGTTGATCACGTGGTTGGAGCCGTCATCGGTGTATCCGAACGCGGCGGCGGAGGCGGACGAGAGGAGACCGGTACCGCCCGCGACGGCCGCGCCGGTGGCGGCGACACCGATCGCGGAGGCTCCGAGCACCCGCCTGCGGGTGAGGTGCTTCTTGTGCGTGCTCAAGCGACTTGCTCCGTGTGACTCCGTGCGAGAGGAACCTTGCGCCTCTTGGTCGCCACCGGTGGAGAAAGGGTTGCCGCGCGTCTGAAGATTTCTCTACGGCCGCTCTCTACGACGGCCTGCTACGACTTCTGCGCCGCGAAGTCGCCCTTCACCGCGAGCTGTTGGCCGCCCGCCGTGCCCGCCGCCGAGTAGCTGTCGTCCTTGGCGTCCCGGCCGCCGCGCTCATGGTTGTACTGGCCGGCGAAGACCCACTCGCCGACCGCGACCGTGCGGCCCTCCTTGAGTACCCATGTGTAGACCAGGAACCCGTCCTGCTCCGTCACCGTCTGCGTGAAGTCCTGCTCGGGCAGTGAGCGCCAGGCGCCCGCGGAGGTGACCCCGCCGGTCTGCTTGACCTTCAACTGGACGGTGAGCGCGGTGAGTTGCTTGGTCGTCTTCAGGGTGACGTCGCTCTGCGCCCAGAAGTCGTTGCTGCCCGGGTCGATCGAACCGTCCGACCACAGCGGGCCGTCCTGCGTACCGGACGCGGGCGGCAGTACCGGCGTGGAGGGCGAGGCGGGCGCGGACTCGGTGGGGGAGGCGCTCGCCTTGGGGGTGCTGTGCGTGGTGCCTGAGCCTGAACTCGGCGTCGGCGCAACCGGTTTGACCGGGGTACGGCTCGTCGCGTCCGGCGACGGAGTGGGGGTCGGCGTCGGTGAGACGGAGACCGTCTGCTCGGCGGGGGAGTTGCTCTTCACCGCGGATGCCACCGCGTAGCCGCCGATCGCGAGGACGCTCGCCACCGCGGCCGTGGCGCTGACCACCCGGACCCAGCCGAACACGGGCGGCCGGGTGGCCCGGTGGTCGGGGCGGGACCGCGCGGCCATGCCGCGTTCGAGCCGGGCCAGGATGCGGGAGCGGTCGGGTTCGTGTCCCTCGGCCGCCTCGTGCAGCCGGGCGATCAACTCGTCGTCGTGCACGTCCTGGTGCCTCATCGGGTCCTCCCTCCGGTCTCGCCGCCGCGTGCCATCGCCGCGTGCATCCGCAGCGGGGGGCTCTGCGGACCGAGCAACCGCTGCAACTCCGCCATGCCCTTCGACGTCTGGCTCTTAACCGTACCGACGGAAACACCGAGGGCGAGCGCGGTGTCCTTCTCCGACAGGTCGAACGCGTGCCGCAGCACGACACAGGCCCGCTTGCGGAACGGCAGCCTGCGCAGGGCCTCTTGGACGTCGACCACGCCGGCCACGTCCGGGTTCTCGGTCTTCTCCTCGCGCTGCGACCAGAACAGGGCGACCCGCCGCCGCTCGCGCACCGCGCTGCGGATCCGGGTACGGGCCAGATTGGCGACGACTCCACGGGCGTAGGCCGCGGGATGGTCGGCGGCGCGCACCCGGTCCCAGCGGTGCCAGAGCGCGAGCAGCGCGTCGGCCGCGAGATCGTCAGCGGCGTCCGCCTCACCCGTCAACAGGTGGGCGAGCCGGGACAGTTCGGCGTAGTGGCGCTCGAAGAAGGCGTGGAACTCCTCGGAGGCGGCGTCGTCGACGACTGTGCCCACGGCGGACCTCTCCTCGCTGCGATTTGTGTGTGTCATGTAGATGACACGTGTTTGTTCGGGGATGATCCCCGCGAGATCCGGAAGCGTAGCAGTGATCAACTGGCCGATCTGGTACGGACCTTCGAACAGCGTCTGACAGGGCGACCGCGGACTGGCGGGCCGACCTCGATTCCGTAACACGGGGAAAACCTGAAACAGGTTCAACGCGGGAACAATCCAGCCAGCATCCGCGCACCGATCATTGAAGCCACGAGGAGTACCCGCATGTCCGAGTCACAGAAGGTGGCCGACCGGCCAAGTGCCGAACCACCGGCGACGAACGGTGTCGACCGGTTCTTCAAGATCTCCGAACGGGGATCCACCTTCGGCCGTGAGGTACGCGGCGGCTTCGCCACGTTCTTCACGATGGCCTACATCCTCGTCCTGAACCCGATCATCCTGGGCAGCGCCAAGGACAAGTTCGGGCACACGCTCGACACCGGCCAACTGGTCACCGCCACCGCCCTGGTGGCCTGTGTGATGACGGTCATCATGGGCGTCGGCGGCAACCTGCCGCTCGCGATCGCCGCGGGTCTCGGCCTCAACGCCGTCGTCGCCTTCCAGTTGGCCCCGCTGATGAGCTGGCCCGACGCGATGGGCCTCGTCGTCATCGAGGGCGTCCTGATCTGCGTGCTGGTCCTCACCGGGCTGCGCGAGGCGATCATGAACGCGATCCCGCAACAGCTCAAGCAGGCCATCGGCGTCGGCATCGGCCTGTTCATCGCGTTCATCGGCTTCGTCGACGCCGGCTTCGTCAGTCGTATACCGGACGCCGCCGAGACCACGGTCCCCGTGCAGCTCGGCGCCGTCGGTCATCTCGCCGGCTGGCCCGTCCTCGTCTTCTGCCTCGGCGTCCTGCTGACCATCGCGCTCGTCGCCCGCAAGGTGAAGGGCGCGATCCTGATCAGCATCGTCACGATGACCGTCCTCGCGATCATCATCAACTCCGTTGCCGACATCAAGAGTTGGGGTCTGATGACCCCCAAGGTGCCGGACAAGATCGTGGCCGCGCCCGACTTCGGACTCATCGGTCACTTCAGCCTGTTCGGCGCGTTCGGCGAGACCAGCGCGATCACTGTCGTCCTGCTGATCTTCACGCTGATCCTGTCCGACTTCTTCGACGCCATGGGCACGATTGTCGGTATCAGCGCGGAGGCCGGTCTCCTGGACGAGGACGGTCAGGTGCCGAACATCGGGCGCGTCCTGTTCATCGACGGGGCGGCCGCTGTCGCCGGCGGGATCGGGTCCGCGTCCTCCAACACCGCGTACATCGAGTCGGCGTCCGGGGTCGGTGAGGGGTCGCGTACCGGGTTCTCGAACCTCATCACCGGTGGGCTGTTCGGGCTCGCGCTGTTCCTCACCCCGCTGCTCACGATCGTGCCGCTCCAGGCGGCCGCGCCCGCGCTGATCGCCGTCGGGTTCCTGATGATGACCCACGTCAAGCACATCGACTGGGACAAGTACGAGATCGCGATTCCGGCGTTTCTGACCATCGCCGCGATGCCGTTCACGTACTCGATCACTGACGGGATCGGCGCCGGGTTCATCTCCTACGTCGTGATCAAGGCGGTGCTCGGTAAGGCGAAGGAGGTCAACTGGCTGCTGTGGGGTGTGTCGGCGCTGTTCCTGGTGTACTTCGCCATCGACCCTGTGGAGCAGATTCTGGGTGTGAAGTAGGAGTAGAGGTCGCTGCGCGGTCGGCCGCGAGTTCGTCGTGGCTGGTCGCGCCCACGCGGCGGAGCCGCAAATAGACACAGCCCCGCGCCCCTGAAGACAAAAGACAAGGGCATCACAGCAAGGCCGCTTTCATCATTGCCTTGGCCACCGGGGCCGCCAAGCCGTTGCCGCTGATCTCCGACCTTGCCGCGTCCGACTGCTCGACGACCACCGCCACCGCGATCTCCTTGCCCGTCGAGTCGGACTTGCCGTAGGACGTGAACCAGGCGTACGGCGACTGGTCGTTGTTCACGCCGTGCTGGGCCGTACCCGTCTTGCCGCCCACGGTGACGCCCGCGATCTCGGCGTTCGTGCCGGTGCCGTCCGTGATGACCGTCTGCATCGCCGACTGGAGTTGCTGGGCCGTGCCCGAGCTGACGATCTGCTTCGTCGTCGTAGCGTCGTCGTAGTTGTGGACCACATCGCCGCCGCTGTCGGTGGTCTCGGACACCATGTGTGGGGAGACCAGCTTGCCGTCGTTGGCTATGGCTGCGGACACCATGGCCATCTGGAGCGGGGTGGCGGTCACGTCGTACTGGCCGATGCCGGTCAGGGCCGTCGACGACTTGTTCATGTTGGACGGGTACACGCTCGGGTAGGCCCGCACCGGGATGTCCAGCTTGTCGTCGTTGAAGCCGAACTTCTCGGCCATCGCCTTGACCTTGTCCTGGCCCAGGTCGACGGCCATCTTCGCGAACACGGTGTTGCACGAGTACTGGAGCGCGACCCGGATCGAGGCGTTCGTGCAGGGCGCTGAGGAACTCTCGTTCCTCAGCGGGGTGACCGTGCCCGGCAGGGTGTACGGCGAGGGGCTCGTCGTCTTCTCGTCCACCGAGGAGTACAGCCCGTCCTCCAGCGCGGCCGCCGCCACGACCAGCTTGAACGTCGAACCCGGCGGCAGCGGCTGGCGCAGGGCGCGGTTGGTCAGCGGCTTGTCGGAGTCCGCGTTGAGCTGCTTCCACGCCGTCCCGGCGGTGTTGGCGTCGGTCAGCGCCGAGGGGTCGTAGGACGGGGTCGAGACGACGGCGAGGATCTTGCCGGTCGTCGGGTCGATCGCGACGGCCGCGCCCTTCTTGTCGCCGAGCGCGTCGTACGCCGCCTTCTGCACGTCGGGGTCGATCGTCGTGACCACGTTGCCCGGGGCGGCCCGCTCGCCGGTGACCGTGTCCATGACGGTCTTCAGGCTGCTGTCGGTGCCATCGAGAAGATCGGCGTAGATCCCCTCCAACTGCGTCGGCGCATAGCTCTGCGAGGCGTAGCCCGTCACCGCCGCGTAGAGCTTGCCGTCCGTGTACGTGCGTTTGTACGCGAGGTCGCTGCTGCTCCCCGTCCGCGCCGAGCCGGTGATCGCGTTCCCGGCCACGATGATGTTCCCGAGCGGATCCGCGTACGTCTCGATCGCGTTCCGCCGGTTGTCCTTGTCGTCCGCGAGTGCCTGGCCGTCGTAGAACTGCACCCAGGTCGCCCGCACCAGGAGGGCGAGAACGAGGAGCAGTACGAAGACGGAGGTGCGCCTGATCGTCTTGTTCATCCCGCTCTGAAGACGATCGGACGGGAACGAATCGTTCCCTTACACGGCTTTTCTCATCGAGCGCTCATGAACCCGCTCATCGAGTGTTCATGAGTCCAGCGTCAGCACCAGTTCGTCGATCTCCTCGCCCCGCGCGTTCGCGAACCCCCGGTCATGGCCGGTGACGACGAACCCGCACTTCTCCAGCACGCGCCGCGAGCCTGCGTTGTCGGCCGCCACGCGCGCGTACACCGGGCGTTCGGGTTCCTCGGCGAGCAGGTCGCGCAGCGCGGCCGTCGCGATGCCCTTGCCCCAGTAGGCGCGGTCGATCCAGTACGTCACCTCGCGCTCGCCCGGCTCGCCGTAGACCGCGGCGTTGCCCACGACGTCGCCGTCGGCGAGGACCGTGCGGTTCCGCACGCCGGGCAGGGCGCGGATGCGCTTCCAGTGGGCGTCGAAGGCGTCCCTGTCGGCCGGGTCCTTCGCGGTGAAGGCGGCCATCCGGACGGACTCGGGGTCGTTCATCAGCCGGAAGAAGACCGGCAGATCACTGTCGTGGATCGGGCGGAGCGCGACATCCATGGGTCAGAGCCTCCGGGTGGCGAGGGTCAGTCGGTCACGGGCGTCGAACAGGGCGTCCTTGACCATCTGTTCGTGGGCGGGGGTGAGCCGGGCCACCGGCACGGAGCAGCTGATCGCGTCCCGCGCGGGGGTGCGATACGGGATCGCGACGCCGAAGCAGCGCAGCCCCAGCGTGTTCTCCTCGCGGTCCACGGCGAAGCCCTGGTCCCGGACCTGGTGGAGTTCCTCGATGAGCTTCTCGCGGTCGGTGATCGTGTGCTCGGTGAGCGCGGGCAGCGTCTCCGGGAGCATCTTGCGGACCTGCTCGTCGGAGTACGTGCTCAGCAGCGCCTTGCCCAGCGAGGTCGAGTGGGCAGGGAGGCGGCGGCCGACCCGGGTGAAGGGCCGTAGATAGTGCTGCGACTGGCGGGTGGCCAGGTAGACGACGTTCGTGCCGTCGAGGCGGGCGAGGTGGATGGTCTCCGTGGTGTCGTCGGAGAGCCGGTCCAGCGTCGGGCGGGCCGCCGCGACGACCTCGTCGCCGTCGATGTAGGAGGTGCCCACCAGCAGCGCCCGTACGCCGATGCCGTACCGCGTGCCCGTCGCGTCCGTCTCCACCCAGCCCAGCTCTACCAACGTGCGCAGCAGCATGTACAGACTGGACTTGGGATATCCGACGGCCTCCTGGACCGACGCGAGGGAGTGCATACCGGGCCGGCCGGCGAAGTATTCGAGCAGCTCCACCGTCCGCACCGCGGACTTGACCTGTGCCCCGCCGCCTGTCTCGCCTGCCGACATCGCCCTTGACCCCTTCGTTCGACGGGAAATAGTCTCCGAGAGCATATTCATCATCAGAGACAGCGTTCAGCATATCGAACGACCCTGGTGAATGACCCAGAACTGCGGCATTACATGTGTGGAGGGACCCGCGGTGGCAGCAGCACCAGTCTGGAGTGTCGACCCCCGAACCGGGAAGCAGCGTGAACAGGTTGCGGTGGAGGCCACAGCCCAGGAGGTGGACACCGCCGTCCGCGCCGCGCACGCGGCACGGGGTTCGCTCGCCGACCGTACGGTCCGCGCCGCCTTCCTGCGCGGCGCCGCCGACCAGCTCGAAGCGGCCAAGAACCAGTTGGTCGAGGTCGCCGACGCGGAGACCGCGCTCGGACCGGTCCGGCTGAACGGCGAACTCGCCCGCACCTGCTACCAGTTGAGGGCCTTCGCGGACATCGTCGACGAGGGCGCCTTCCTCGACGTCGTCATCAACCACCCCGACGACACCGCGACCCCGCCGATCCCGGACCTGCGCCGCTACAAGGTGCCGCTGGGCGTCGTCGCCGTCTACTCGGCCTCCAACTTCCCCTTCGCCTTCTCGGTCCCCGGCGGCGACACCGCGAGCGCGCTGGCCGCCGGCTGCCCGGTCGTCGTCAAGGCCCACCCCGACCACCCCGGCCTGTCCGAACTGGTCGCGAGCGTGCTGCGCCGGGCCGCCGCCGAGCAGGGCATCCCGGCCGGCGTCCTCGGCCTGGTCCACGGCTTCGAGGCGGGCGTCGAGCTCGTCAAGCACCCGCTGGTCTCGGCGGCCGGGTTCACCGGTTCCGTACGCGGCGGTCGTGCGTTGTTCGACGCGGCGGCGGCACGTCCGGTCCCGATCCCGTTCCACGGCGAACTGGGCTCCCTGAACCCGGTGGTTGTCACCGAGGCGGCCGCGGCCGAGCGGGCCGAGGCGATCGGTACGGGGCTCGCCGGTTCGATGACCCTGGGCGTCGGCCAGTTCTGTGTGAAGCCGGGGCTTGTGCTGGTGCCGTCCGGTTCTGCCGGGGACGGGCTGGTCAAGTCGCTCACGGATGCCGTCAGCGACACGGACTCCGGGGTGCTGCTGGATCACCGGATGCGCGACAACTTCCTCGCGGGCGTCACCGAGCGGGCCGGGTTGCCCGAGGTGGAGTCCCCGGTGACGCCGGGCGCGGGCAGCGAGCACACGGTGAGCCCCGGGTTCCTTACGGTGCCGGCGGAGAAGCTGGCGTCCGAGGGGGCGTACGACCTGCTTCTCGAAGAGTGCTTCGGGCCGCTCACTGTCGTGGCGCGCTACGACGATGACGCGCAGGCTCAGGCCGTGCTGTCCCGGCTGCCGGGGAATCTGACGGCGACGGTTCATCTGTCGGCGGAGGAAGCGGCCGGGGAAGGGCGTGGCGCGGAGATCCTTGCGGAGCTGACGCCGTTGGCCGGGCGGGTGTTGGTCAATGCGTGGCCTACGGGGGTTGCGGTGGCGCCCGCGCAGCATCACGGGGGGCCTTACCCGGCTACGACGTCTACCTCAACTTCGGTTGGTGGTACGGCTATTGAGCGGTGGCTGCGGCCTGTGGCTTACCAGAACACGCCTGAGGCTCTGCTGCCGTTGGAGCTTCGGGATGACAATCCGCTGGGGCTGCCTCGGCGTTATGACGGGCATCTGGAGCGGTAGCGCCGTGGGGGTGCGGTGGTCTTCGGGCTGACGGTCCGTTGTGGCTGGTCGCGCAGTTCCCCGCGCCCCTTAAGGCAACACCCTTGGCCTGAGATGATGAGTGGATGGAATTGGAGATCTCCCAACTGCCCTTTCCCCTCCGGACTTACGGGCCTGACGGGCATTGGTCGTACGACGATGGTGTGCTCAGCGGGTGGGCAGGCCCTCGGCAGGATCGGTTCGTGCCGCCCACCGGGGAGGGGTTGGACCCCGCCTCCGACGCGCCTCGTCTTCTCGGGGCGCCGCACGGGGACTTCCAGCTCATCGCCCGCGTCACTGTCGGGTTCGCCGGGTCGTTCGATGCCGGGGTGTTGTATGTCCATGTGGGGGAGCGGGCCTGGGCCAAGCTCTGTCTGGAGTACTCGCCTGATGTGCCCACCGTTTGTACGGTGGTGACCCGGGGGCACTCGGACGACGCCAACTCCTTTACCGTGGACGGGAGTTCGGTGTGGCTGCGGGTTAGCCGGACCGGGCGGGCCTTTGCCTTTCACGCTTCCCGTGATGGCGAGCGGTGGATATTCATCCGGCTTTTCACCCTCGGTGACGAGAAGGAGACGGACGCTGCGCTCGTCGGGTTCATGACGCAGTCGCCGATGGGGGAGGGGTGTGTCGTGACGTACGACCACCTTGAGTTCAGGCCGAGTTGGCCGAACGACCTGAGAGACGGAAGCTGAGGTAGGCCGTAGCCGCGAAGAGGGCCGCGCTGATCGCGAGGCTCTCCCGCAGGCCTGTCGTGAAGTCGGCGGAGACCAGCGCCCCGAACACGGCGATGCCCAGGCCGCCTGCCACCTGACGTGCGGAGTTGAGGACTCCGGCCGCCAGGCCCGCGCGCTCCGCCGCCACCGCGTCCATCATCACGGCGGTCAGTGGCGGGACCGTCAGGGCGCAGCCCAGGGCCATCGGTACGAGGAGTACGGCCACCAGGAGCGGGGGTGTGCCCGCGTCGACGTACAGCAGGACGAGTGCGCCCAGCGCGGCCAGCAACTGCCCTACCAGCATGGGGAGTCGGGCACCGTAGCGGGCCGCCAGTTTGCCCGCCACGACGTTCGTCACCGGGATCAGACCGGTCATCGGCAGGAACATCAGCCCGGCGTACAGCGCCGAACGGCCCTGTACCTGCTGGAAGAAGAGCGAGAAGAGGAAGATCACGCCGTAGAAGGCGACACTGCACGCCGCGCCCGCCGCGACTGCCACGGACACCGTACGACTGCGGAACAGGCCGAGCGGCACCACCGGATGGGCCTGCCGCAGCTCGACCCGGACGAAGACCGCGCCCGAGACGGCCGCGACCAGCAGAGCCACAACTCCCGTACCCCCGCCCTCGATCACCGCGAAGGTGACCGCCGTAAGAGCGACCGCGGCCGTCAGCTGACCCAGCAGGTCCAGCGGTGCGGGCCGACGCTCCGAACGCGGCGCCCGGACGAGCAACACCAAGGCCACAGCGCCCAGCGGCAGGTTGATGAAGAAGATGCCCCGCCAGTCCCAGGCCGTGGTCAGTGCGCCGCCTGCCACCGGGCCGAGGGCCACCGCGACCGAGCCGCCCGCGGCCCAAGTGGCCACCGCCCGGGCCCTCTGGGCGGGTTCGGCGTAGGCCTGTCGTACGAGGGACAGGGAGGCCGGGAGGACTACGGCGGCTGCCACGCCCTGGAGCACGCGGGCGCCGATCAGCGTGGGCAGGTTCGGGGCCAGGCCGCAGGCCGCCGAGGCGAGGGTGAAGACCGTGATGCCGATCGCGTACGCGCGGCTCGCCCCGGCCCGGTCCGCGAAGGCGCCGGTGGACAGCATCAGCGCGGCGAAGGACAGCGTGTACGCGTCGACCACCCACTGCAGCCCCGACATCCCGCCACCCAGGGCGGTCCCGATGGACGGCAGCGCCACGTTCACCACGGACGCGTCGAGGGTGATGAGCGCGAAGCCGAGGAGGGCGGCGGTGAGGGTGAGCGTGGGGGAGGGCGGGGTCAAGGTGCCGGTACGGGCGGTCAGTTGGGTGGTGGGCGTTGTCATGCCCTCATGCTGCGGGCGCGCGACGCCGTACAGTAGTGGCCGGAATGCCATACAGCCGGAGGTTCTGGCCATGCCGAGGAAGCGGTCACCGCATCGCGTCGCGATCATCGCGCCGTCGCCCGTCTCGATGTTCAACCTCGCCATCCCGGAGATGCTCTTCGCGAAGGTCGAGATCGACGGCGTCCCGGGTTACGAGGTGACCATCTGCAGCGCCGACGGCGGTCCGGTGGTGACGACCGGTGGGCTGGACCTCCAGGTGGGCCGCGGCCTCGACGTCCTGCGCACCGCCGACACCGTGGTGATCGCGGGCACCGGCGAACGGTACGACCCCGACCGGGCCGCCGTCGCCGCCGTCCGCGAGGCCGCCGCCGCGGGCAAGCGCATCGCCTCCATCTGCAGCGGCGCGTTCGTGCTCGCCGAGGCCGGGCTGCTCGACGGCCGGAGCGCCACCACGTACTGGGGGCTGGCGGACGAACTGCGCGACCGCTACCCGGCCCTCGACCTCAGGGGCGACGTCCTCTACGTCCAGGACGGCCAGTTCCTGACCGCGTCCGGATACGCCGCCGGCATCGACCTCTGCCTGCACATCATCCGCACCGACTACGGCGCCGCCGTCGCCAACGAGGTCGCTCGGCTCGCCCTCGTCGCACCCGTACGGCCGGGCGGGCAGACCCAGTTCACGCAGACCCCGCTGCCACCCGAGCGCGGCAGCGCCTGCGCGGACACCCGCGGCTGGGCCATGCGCAACCTCGACAAGCCCCTCACCCTCACCGACCTGGCCCGGCACGCGGGCGTCAGCGTCCGCACCCTCACCCGCCGCTTCCATGCGGAAAGCGCCGTGAGTCCCTTGCAGTGGCTGCTCCACCAGCGCATCGAGCGGGCCAAGGAACTCCTGGAGACCACCGCCCTCCCCATGGACCAGGTGGCCCGCGCCTGCGGCCTGGGCACCGCGGACTCCCTGCGCGGCCACCTGGTCCGCCGCACCGGGCTGACGCCGAGCGCCTACCGGGCCCAGTTCAGCCGCCTGGGAACCGGAGCGGCCGAAGTCACGTCATCGGCTGCATGATCAGTGACCGAGTCAGTGGAACCCGGGTGATCCGCACGGCCCTGCCCGCCGAGGCGGAGAGCGTCGCCGCGCTGCACGCGCGGGCCCGGGCGACGTACTACCCCGACGGCGTCCCGGAGGACGGGCGGGACTGGCTCGCCGCCTGGCGGGGTGTCATCGAGCGGCCCGACGCCCATGTCCTGTGCGTGGTCGAGAGCGGCCGTATCGTCGCCGTCGCCTCCTTCCGTACCCAGGACGGCGACCCGGCGGACACGGTCACGCTGTTCCAGTTCCACGTCGACCCCGAGAGGTGGCGCTCCGGCCTCGGTACGGCCCTGCACGCGGCCTGTGTCGAGCAGTGGCGGGCCGACGGCCGGCGGACCGCCGTACTCGATGTGCATGTCGACAACGAGCGGGCGCAGGCCTTCTACGTCCGGCAGGGCTGGGTCGCCGAGCCGTCCGACGGCGGACACCACCTGGGGATGCGCCTGCCCCTGACGGGGGAATGAAGCGAGCTGTTCGAACGTTCACGGGGGAAACAGGGAGCCTCTGTCTCTCCCCCGTACGTCCTGAAGAGAGCCGAAGAATGCGCGTCGAGATCTGGTCGGACATCGCCTGCCCCTGGTGCTACGTGGGCAAGGCCCGCTTCGAGAAGGCGCTCGACGCGTTCCCGCACCGCGACGGCGTCGAGGTCGTGCACCGGTCCTTCGAACTGGACCCGGGGCGCGCCAAGGGCGACACCCAGCCCGTGCTCAAGATGCTCACCAAGAAGTACGGCATGAGCGAGGCGCAGGCGCAGGCCGGTGAGGACAACCTGGGCGCGCAGGCCGCCGCCGAGGGTCTCGACTACCGCACCCGCGACCGCGACCACGGCAACACCTTCGACATGCACCGCCTCCTCCACTTCGCCAAGGCGCAGGGCCGCCAGGACGAGCTGATCCAGGCGCTGTACAAGGCGAACTTCGCCGAGGAGCGGTCCGTGTTCGACAGCGATGAGCGGCTCGTCGAGCTCGCCGTCGGTGCCGGGCTGGTCGCCGAGGACGCCCGCAAGGTGCTGGCCGACCCGACCGCGTACGCCGACGACGTCCGCGCCGACGAGCGCGAGGCCGCCGAGCTGGGCGCGAACGGCGTCCCCTTCTTCGTCCTCGACCGCAAGTACGGCGTCTCCGGCGCCCAGCCCGCCGAGGTCTTCGCCCAGGCGCTGACCCAGGCGTGGGGCGAGCACTCCCCGCTCAAGCTGATCGACAGCAGCGCCGACGGCGGTGCGGAGGCATGTGGTCCCGACGGGTGCGCGGTGCCGCAGGCCTGAAAGCAGCAGGTCAGGGCCGAGTACTGGTGGATCTATAAGCGTTCCTTAGCGGATCCACCTAAAAATTCGCAATGGACGAGGGGTTCTCGGCGCCGCAGAGTGGTCACATGGAGACCTTCGAGAGCCTCGTCCGCGCCGAGTTCGCCCCGAAGAACACCTACCTCAACACCGCGAGCACCGGCCTGCTCCCGACCCGTACGGTCACGGCGATGCACACCGCCATCGAGGCGGCCGCGGTCGGTACACCGACCGACATGTTCGACGACGTCGAGGCGTCCCGCGCCGCCTTCGCCCGGCTGACCCGCGTGCCGGCCGACCGGGTGGCGGCCGGAGCCTCGGTCGCCGTCTACAGCGGACTGATCGCCTCCTCACTGCCCGCCGGCGCCGAAGTCCTCACCGCCGAGGCCGACTTCAGCTCCGTGGTGAACCCCTTCCACATGCGCCCCGACCTCAAGGTCCGCAGCGTCCCGCTGGAGCGGATCGCCGAGTCGGTACGCCCTGGCACCGCGCTCGTCGCGGTCAGCGCCGCTCAGTCCGCCGACGGCCGCATCGCCGACCTGCCCGCGCTCCGGGCGGCGGCACGCGAACACGGGGCGCGTACGTACGTCGACGCGTCGCAGGCCGCCGGATGGTTCGACCTCGACGCGGGCGCCTACGACTATGTCGCCGCCGTCGGCTTCAAGTGGCTCTTCTGCCCGCGCGGGGTCGCGTTCCTGGTCACCCCGGAGGACCTCGGCGGCCTCAACCCGGTCTTCGCGGGCTGGGTCGCGGGCGAGGCACCCTGGGACAGTTGCTACGGCCCGGTCGCGGAACTCGCCCACTCCGCCCGCCGGTTCGACGAGAGCCCGGCCCTCTTCTCCTACGCCGGAGCCCGCCACTCGCTCGCGCTGCTGGAGGAGTTGGGCGTCGACACCGTACGCGCCCACGACCTCACCCTCGCCGACCGCTTCCGCGCGGGGCTGGACACCCTCGGGCATGAACCGGTGGCGTCCCCCGGGTCACCGATCGTCTCCGTGCCCGGACTCGGCCGTCGGCAGGGCGAGTTGAGCGCGGCCGGGGTCGAAGTCTCCAACCGGGCGGGGAACTTGCGCGCGGCCTTCCACCTCTACAACACCGCCGAGGACGTCGACCGCCTGCTGGACGTACTCGACGTGCTCGACGTGCTGGCCGGCTGACGCGAGGAAGAGGCTGATGCCGCAAGGGAGTTGAAGCGGGGAAGGGCACCCCGGTCGCCGTGACCGGGGTGCCCTTGCGGCGGATCGCCTCGCCGTCACCTCACCGGCGTGAAGTCCCTGGCCCCGATGAACTCGGGCCGTCGTACCGGCGCGGCGAACGGCTCGACTGCCTTGTTCTCCACACTGTTGAACACGATGAAGACGTTGCTGCGCGGGAACGGCGTGATGTTGTCGCCGGAGCCGTGCATGCAGTTGCAGTCGAACCAGGTCGCCGAACCGGCCCTGCCCGTGAACAGCTTGATGCCGTACTCGGAGGCCATGCCGGTCAGCGCCTCGTCGGACGGGGTGCCCGCGTCCTGCATCTGGAGCGACTGGCGGTAGTTGTCCTCGGGGGTCGCGCCCGCGCAGCCGAGGAACGTCCGGTGCGAGCCCGGCATGATCATGAGGCCGCCGTTGGTGTCGTGGTTCTCGGTGAGCGCGATCGACACGGACACGGTGCGCATGTTCGGCAGCCCGTCCTCGGCGTGCCAGGTCTCGAAGTCCGAGTGCCAGTAGAAGCCGCTCGCGCCGAAGCCGGGCTTCACGTTGATCCGGGACTGGTGGACGTAGACATCCGAACCGAGGATCTGGCGGGCCCGCCCGACGACCCGCTCGTCGCGTACGAGCCGCGCGAACACCTCGCTGATCCGGTGCACCTCGAAGACGGACCGGATCTCCTTGGACTTCGGCTCGACGATGGACCGCTCGTCGGTCCGGATCGCCGGGTCCGTGACCAGACGCTCCAACTCCTGCCGGTAGACGTCGACTTCGTCGTCCCGGAGCAGTTCCTGCATGGAGAGGAAGCCGTCGCGCTCGAAGGCCTGGAGGTCGACCGTCGGGATCGGGCCCGGGGTGTCGGGGGAGCCCCAGACGACGGGGTCCTTGCGCGGGACGGACACCTCGGTGGTGCCGCGGCTGGGGTACAGGTCGGTGATGTCGGTGACGGTGGTCATGCTCGTCACACCTCCTCGGGCTCGGTCAGCAGCGGGTAGACGCCGTTCTCGTCGTGGTCCTCCCGTCCAGTGACGGGCGGGTTGAAGACACAGATGCAGCGGAAGTCCTCCTTGATCCGCATCGTGTGCCGCTCGTGTCCGTCGAGGAGGTACATGGTCCCGGGCGTGATCGTGTACGTCTGCCCGGTCTCGTCGTCGGTGAGTTCGGCGTGGCCCTCGACGCAGACGACGGCCTCGATGTGGTTCGCGTACCACATCGACGTCTCGGTACCCGCGTAGAGGACGGTCTCGTGCACCGAGAAACCGACCCGCTCCTTGGCGAGGACGATGCGCTTGCTCTCCCAGGTGCCGGACGCGGCCTTGATGTGCCGGTCGGTGCCTTCGAGTTCCTTGAACGAACGAACAATCACGGGCTGTTTACGCCTCCTTGACGTGGTGTCAGATGGTGATGAAAGAGGTGGCCAGGGTGGTCAGACTGTTTCCCGGACGGCGCGGGCGAGGATGCTCAGCCCCTCGTCCAGCTCCTCGGGGGTGATGGTCAGCGCGGGGAGGAGTTTCACGACCTCGCCCTGCGGGCCCGACGTCTCGACGAGCAGCCCGAGTTCGAAGGCGCGGGCGCAGATCCGCCCGGCGCGCTCGGGGTCCTTGAACTCGATGCCCCAGACCAGCCCGCGGCCCCGGTACTCCTTGATGTCGGCGAGGTTCTCCTCGGTGATGGAGATCAGCCCCTGCTCGACCTGCTCACCGCGGGCCCGGGTCTGCTTCTCCATCGCGGAACCGTCCGCCCAGTACGTCTCCAGGGCGGCGGTGGCGGTGACGAACGCCGGGTTGTTGCCGCGGAACGTGCCGTTGTGCTCGCCCGGCTCCCAGATGTCCAGCTCCGGCTTGAACAGGCACAGGGACATCGGAAGGCCGTAGCCGCTGATGGACTTGGACACGGTGACGATGTCCGGCACGACCCCGGACTCCTCGAAGGAGAAGAACGCGCCGGTGCGCCCGCAGCCCATCTGGATGTCGTCGACGATGAGGAGCATGTCCTGGCGTTCGCACAATTCGGCCAGCGCGCGCAGCCATTCGGGGCGGGCGACGTTGATGCCGCCCTCGCCCTGCACGGACTCGACGATCACGGCGGCGGGCTTGTTGAGGCCGGAACCCTGGTCCTCCAACAGCCGCTCGAACCACAGGAAGTCGGGGACCATGCCGTCGAAGTAGTTGTCGAACGGCATCGGCGTGCCGTGCACCAGCGGGATACCGGCACCGGCCCGCTTGAAGGCGTTGCCGGTCACGGCGAGCGAGCCGAGCGACATCCCGTGGAAGGCGTTGGTGAACGACACGATGGCCTCGCGCCCCTTCACCTTCCGCGCCAACTTCAGCGCGGACTCTACGGCGTTGGTGCCGGTCGGCCCCGGGAACATCACCTTGTACGGCAGATCGCGCGGCCGCAGCACCAAGTCCTGGAAGGTTTGCAGGAACGCGCGCTTGGCACTCGTCGACATGTCGAGCCCGTGCGTGACGCCGTCGCGTTCCAGATAGTCGATCAACGCCCGTTTCAGGACAGGGTTGTTGTGCCCGTAGTTGAGCGAGCCGGCGCCCGCGAAGAAGTCGAGGTAGGCGTGGCCGTCCTCGTCGTACATACGACTGCCCCGGGCCCGGTCGAAGACGGTGGGCCAGCCGCGGCAGTAGCTGCGGACCTCGGACTCCAGGGTCTCGAAGACGCTGAGATCGGGCTGGGTGATGGTCACGCGAATCGCTCCTCGGTGTGGGGGGTGAGGGGGTGCGGGGGTGGGGCGGAAAGTCTGGGGAACCCGGCCGGGAGCCGTCGGAGACTCCACCGGCCGGGGTCCTCAGAGGCTCAACGGGCCGATGCGGTACAGCACTTCGGGGTCGTGCGGGCCGTCCGGGAAGTCACCGGCCTCGAACAGGACCGTGCGTTCGACGGCGGCGCCGTGGCGTTCGGCGTACGACGTGAAGAGACGCTCGGACGCGGTGTTGCCGGGCGTGATCGTGGTCTCGATCGCGGTCAGCCCGTAGTCGCCCGAGACCCGCTCGGTGAGTCCGTCGAGCAGCCGTGCGGCCAGCCCGCGACCGCGCTGCGCGGCGTCGACGGCCACCTGCCACACGAGCAGGGTGCCGGGCCGGTCCGGCGGCACGTACCCGGTGACGAAACCGACCGGCTCCCCGCGCTCGTCCCGCACGACGGCCGAGGTACCGGCGAAGTCCCGGCACCACAGCAGATAGCTGTACGACGAGTTCAGGTCGAGGGCGTTCGAGTCCTTGGCAATACGCCACAACGCGGCGCCGTCGGCCACCGTGGGGCGGTCGATGTGCAGGTCTGCTTGGGTGGCAGTCATGCGGATTGAATTTACCGAGGGAAATTCAAAATTGCATGGAGGGATGGGGTTACGTCTGGGGCGATGCTGTGTTAGCACACGCGCGAAGGTGCAGCCTATGTACCGATTTGACCCGAAGATAAAGGGCAATATGGACGCCCTGTGTAACGGGTCACAAGGGTGTAACCCTCACGAGATCTACGCGAATTATTTGCGTTTGGCTGCTCGTAAATCGGGCAGAAGAATACGGGAAGCTGCCCGTAAAGCAGGCGATAAAATTCCCGGGAATTACATCGGAATTAGACGCCGGTGACGCCGTCGATACTTTCCCGCAGGATGTCGGCGGTGCCCCCGGAAGGACCTCGGCTCACGACTGCCGCCACGCGTTCTCTGCGGCGGACCGGGCGCCCTCCAGGTCCACCGGCACCCCCTGCTCGGCCAGCGCCGCGCCCAGCGCTGCCAAGGAACCCTGCACCGCGCCCACCGTCGCGTCCACCCCGTAGTGGTTGACCCGGATCATCTCCTTCGCCAGGGCGCCCCCGCCGGCGGCCAGCGGCAGGGTCGGGTCCGAGGACAGGGCCCGTGCCACCAGCTCCGAGGCGACGACACCCGGCGGCGTCCTGAGCGTCGTAGCGACCGGGGCGGCCTCCGCGGCATCGTGGACGTACGGTTCGAGGCCGCCGCCCAGGGCGAGCGTGCCCGCCCGTGTCGCCGCCGCGGCGCGCGCGTGGCGGTGCGTCAGCGTGGCCAGGCCCTCCGACTCGATGCGCTCCACGCAGGCCTCCAGCGCGAGCATCTCCAACTGGGCCGGTGCGTGCGGCAGCGCCTTGCGGCCGGCGTCGGTCCAGCGGTCCTTCCAGTCGAGGAGGGAGAGGTACGAGCGGCGCGGGGCCGCGGGGTTGGCCGTCATACGGGCCCATGCCCGTGGGCTCACCGACACCGCCGACACCCCCGCCGGGCCGCCCATCGCCTTCTGCGCGCCGATCACGCACAGGTCGACACCCCACGCCTGCGGCAGCACCGGCTCCGCGCCGATGGAGGCCACCGCGTCGAGGTAGAAGATCGCCCCGTGCGCGCGCACGATCTCGCCGATCTCCGCGACCGGGTTGGTGTTGCCGGTCGCGGCCTCCGCGTGGACGAGGGACACGAAGTCGATCTCCGGGTGCTCGGCGAAGGCCTCCCGGATCTGGTCGGCGGTCACCGCCGTGTGGAACGGGACGGCGAGGTCGATCACCTCGGCGCCGCAGTCCCGTAGCCAGTTCCCGAAGGTCTGCCCGTAGGGGCCGGTGATGACGTTCAGCGCGAGCGTGCCCGGCCCCGCCGCGGAACGGATCGCGCCCTCCAGCGGCAGCAACGCCTCGCCCTGCATGATCACGACATCCTGCTCGGTGCCGAGCAGTCGGGCCACCCGGTCCTCGATCGAGGCGAAGTGCGCGGCGCTCAGCGGGGTCAGGTCGAGGAAGGGGTGCGTCACGGCGGTGCTCTTTCACTCGCGGGAGTCGATGGGAACGAGGGTAACCGGCACTCCTCAGCGCCCTCCGCACCCCTCCGACCGGCGACTTCTTAGCCCGGACGGCCCCCTGGTCACCAGTCCGGGTGAGCGGCCCGCCGAACCCCTCCGAATAATCGGAACCCATAGTTCCGTCACAGGAGGCCCCCGTGAACACGCTCCTCGGCCGCCGGGCCCGCACCCTGGCCGCCACCACCGCGAGCGCCGCACTCGTCCTCGTGGCCGGCTGCACGTCGAGCGACAGCGGAGGCAGCGGTTCGAAGACCGCCGCCGGTGGCGTCGAACTCGTCAAGGCCGGTCAGCTCACCACCTGCACGCACCTGCCCTACCCGCCGTTCCAGTCCGAGATCGACGGCAAGGTGCAGGGCTTCGACGTCTCCCTCATCGACCTGGTCGCCAAGGACCTCGGGGTGAAGCAGACGATCCTCGACACCCCGTTCGAGAACTTCAAGACCGGCGCCTTCCTCAACGCCGGCGAGTGCGACCTGGCCGCCGCCGGCATGACCATCACCGCCGAGCGCAAGAAGAACGTCGACTTCTCCGACCCGTACTTCGACGCCACCCAGGCCGTCCTCGTCGACAAGAAGAGCGGCCTGACCTCCCTCGCCGACGTGAAGACCAAGGGCAGGAAGCTCGGCGCGCAGGCGCAGACCACCGGCGAGGACTACGCGAAGAGCAAGGGCTTCGACCCCGTCTCCTTCGAGTCCTCCGACGCCGTCCTCAACGGCCTGCGCACCGGCCAGGTCCAGGCCGTCATCATCGACTACCCGGTCGTCCAGGGCTGGCTCAAGACCAAGGCCAACGCCGACGCCTTCCAGGTCGTCGACAACCTCAACACCGGTGAGCAGTACGGCTTCACGGTCAAGAAGGGCAACACGAAACTCCTCGCCGCCATCAACAAGGCCATCAAGGACGCTAAGGCCGACGGCACGTACAAGAAGCTCTACGAGAAGTGGATCGGCCCCTACGACGCCTCGGCCGCCTCCCCGTCGGCCTCATGAGCAGCGGCACCGCGGACCCCCAACTCCAGCCCAGGAGACAGGGGTTGAGCAGACGTCAGCGGCGCAGGCTGTCCCAAGGCGTGCAGTACGCCGTCTTCGCCGCCGCCGTGATCGTCTTCGCGGTCACCGCCGACTGGGGCCGCCTGAAGAACCAGTTCGCGCAGTGGAGCATCGCCCAGCAGATGTTCCCGGACGTCATCACGCTGGCGTTGAAGAACACCGTGCTCTACACGCTCTCCGGCTTCGTCTTCGGGCTGGTCCTGGGCATGGTCGTAGCGCTGATGCGACTGTCATCCGTCGGGCCGTACCGCTGGCTGGCCGGGATCTACATCGAGATCTTCCGCGGCCTGCCCGCCCTGCTGATCTTCATCTTCGTCGGCGTCGCCGTGCCCCTCGCCTTCCCTGGCACGGAGATCGTCGGCGGTACGTACGGCAAGGTCGCCCTCGCGCTCGGCCTCGTGTCGGCCGCGTACATGGCGGAGACGATCCGAGCGGGCATCCAGGCAGTGCCCAAAGGGCAGTTGGAGGCGGCCCGTTCGCTCGGCTTCTCGCCGGCGCGGGCCATGGTGTCGATCATCGTCCCGCAGGCCTTCCGGATCATCCTGCCGCCGCTGACCAACGAACTCGTCCTCCTCTTCAAGGACTCCTCGCTGGTCCTGTTCCTCGGCGTCACCCTGGAGGAGCGCGAACTCTCCAAATACGGACGGGACTTGGCCAGTACGACCGCCAACTCCACCCCGATCCTGGTGGCGGGCCTGTGCTACCTGCTGGTCACCATCCCGCTGAGCTTCGTGGTCCGCCGGATGGAGACGAAGACGGGGGAGGCGATCCGGTGACCGGCACCGGCACTCCGGAGATCCAAGTACGCGGCCTGCACAAGTCGTTCGGCACCAACGAGGTGCTGCGCGGCATCGACCTGGAGATCGGCCAGGGCGAGGTGGTCTGCGTCATCGGCCCCTCCGGCTCCGGCAAGTCGACCCTCCTGCGCTGCGTGAACCTGCTCGAAGAGCCCACCCAGGGGCGGGTGTTCGTCGGCGGCACCGAGATCACCGATCCCGATGTCGACATCGACGCCGTACGCCGCCGTATCGGCATGGTCTTCCAGCAGTTCAACCTCTTCTCGCACCTGACCGTCACCGAGAACCTCACCCTCCCGCAACGCCGGGTCCTCCGCCGCGACAAGACGGCGGCCGCGAAGGTCGCCGCGGAGAACCTGCGCCGTGTAGGCCTCTCGGAGAAGGCCACCGCCTACCCTGCCTCCCTCTCCGGCGGCCAGCAGCAACGCGTAGCGATCGCAAGGGCGTTGGCAATGGACCCCGAGGTGATGTTGTTCGACGAACCGACGTCGGCACTCGACCCGGAGCTGGTGGGGGACGTGCTGGCGGTGATGCGGATGCTGGCGAACGAGGGCATGACGATGATGGTCGTCACCCACGAGATGACGTTCGCGCGTGAGGTGGCCGACCGGGTTGTGTTCATGGATGGTGGGGTGATCGTCGAGGACGGCACTCCGGGCAGGGTCATCACCAACCCGCAGCACGACCGCACCCGCCACTTCCTGTCGCGTCTACTGGATCCCGCGATGGCTGAGGTACAGGACGAGGACAGCACCCCCTAAAGGGGCGCGGGGAACGGCGCGACCAGCCACGACGAGCCTGCACCCGACGAACTATCGTGCCTCCCATGAGCGATCAACCGGTGCTGCACATGAAGGGCCGAGTCCTGGTGGGCCCCGAGGACATCCGCGACGAACTCTGGGTCATCGACGGCCGCATCACCTACGACCGTCCAACCCGCGGACGCGACATCCGCACGGTCGACGGCTGGGCCCTCCCCGGCCTGGTCGACGCCCACTGCCACGTTGGCCTAGGCACACACGGCCCCGTAGACGCCGACACCGCGGAGCAACAGGCCCTCACCGACCGCGGCGCCGGCACCCTCCTGCTCCGCGACGCCGGCTCACCCTCGGACACCCGCTGGATCGATGACCGCGAAGACCTCCCGAAGATCATCCGCGCCGGCAAGCACATCGCCCGCACCCGCCGCTACATCCGCAACTTCGCCCACGAGATCGAGCCCGACGAACTCGTCGCCTACGTCGCCCAGGAAGCCCAACGCGGCGACGGCTGGGTCAAGTTGGTCGGCGACTGGATCGACCGCGACCTCGGCGACCTCTCCGCGTGCTGGCCGCGCGAAGCGGTGGACGCGGCCATCACCGAGGCCCACCGGCTCGGCGCGCGTGTCACCGCGCACTGCTTCGCGGAGGACGCGCTGCGCGACCTGGTCGAGGCGGGCATCGACTGCATCGAGCACGCGACCGGCCTCACCGAGGACCTCGTCCCGCTGTTCGCCTCACGAGGCGTCGCGATCGTCCCGACCCTCGTGAACATCGCGACCTTCCCGAAGCTCGCGGAGGGCGGCGACGCCAGGTTCCCCCGCTGGTCGGCCCATATGCGGCGACTGTACGAGCGGCGCTACGACACCGTCCGCGCCGCCTACGACGCCGGCGTCCCGGTCTACGTCGGGACGGACGCCGGGGGTTCCCTCGCCCACGGCCTGGTGGCCGCCGAGGTCGCCGAACTCGTCACCGCCGGCATCCCCGCCGTGGAGGCGCTGTCGGCTACCGCGTGGGGTGCGCGGCGGTGGCTCGGGCGGCCGGGGCTCGATGAGGGTGCGCCGGCGGACTTCGTCGTCTACGAGGCGGACCCGCGCGCCGATGTGCGCGTGCTGGCGTCGCCGCGGCGGGTGGTGCTGAACGGGCTGGTGGTCGAATAGTCGCCAGGCGATTCGAATACGTTCACGGAAAACCCACGATGGGGTGAAGTGACGCGGGATCGCTGACGGTTCACTCATCGTGGGTAATTCTTACCGGGTCCCAAGCATGTCTCTTCTGGGGGTCCCACACCTTGAACGGCACCAACTTCCGCATGCCCGCACGCCGTTGGGCCACCGTGGCCACGGCCACCGTCCTCGCCGCCGGTCCCGTGGCGCTGGCCGGCGCGGGATCCGCCCACGCGACCACCGACCAGGGTCGCGCGAGCGCCGTCGTGCTCCGCACCGGGCTCGACGTGTCCCTCCTCAACAAGACCGTGGACCTCCCGCTCGCGGTCTCCCTCAACGAGGTCCAGGCACCGCAGAGTGCCGAAAAGACCGCGCTCACCGCCGAGTTGGACGGGGTGAATGGCGGCCAGCCTTTCAGTGTGCTCAGTGCGGATGTCGCCACGGCGAAGGCGACGGTGTCCGCGACGAAGGCCGAGGGCTATACGAACCTTGCCCATGCGCGGCTCCATGTTCCCGGGCTGCCGCTGCTCTCGCTCATCGAGATCGACGCGGTCACGTCGAAGGCGACGTGCGAGGCGGGGAAGGCGCCCGTCGCCACGTCGCATCTGCCGGGGGCGGTGACGGTGCTCGGCAAGCGGATCACGGTGACCGCCAGTGGCCCTACGGAGGTTCAGGTGCCGGGGGTCGGTTCGGTCCGCCTCGATCTGTCCAAGACGTCGACCACGTCCCGTACGGCCGCCGCGACCGCCCTCGAACTCAAGGTCTCCGTCAACCCGTTGAAGCTGAACGTGGCCGACGTGGAGGGGACGTTGACGTTGGCGCGGGCGACTTGTGAGGCACCCGAGGTCGCCTCGACGCCGTCCGCTGACCCCGCCCCCGATGTGAAGCCGCAGGGTGCTCCGGCGGAGGCGGGGTTGGCCGAGACGGGGGGTAGCTCGATGACGCCGTACATCGCGGGTGGGGCGGTGTTGTTGCTGGCGACGGGCGGAGGAGCGGTGCTGATGACGCGCCGGCGCCGAGGCTGAGGCAACTGCTTTCCCACCCACCCACCCGTCTCGGGCGTTTAGAGGCTCGCCTTGCAAGACGGCAAGCGGGCGGGTGGGAAGGAAGGGCTTGCAGGCTGACCTCTTGGCCGCCCGACTCGGGCGGGCAGGGTTTAGACGCTGACCTCCCAGCCCACCGACTCGGGTGGGTGGGCGGGAAAGGCTTGGACGGTGACCTTTCAGCCGACCGACTCGGGTGGGTGGGCGGGAAAGGTTTGGACGGTGACCTTTCAGCCGACCGAGACGGGCGGGTGGGTGGGAAACGCTTGGACGGTGACCTCTCAGCCCACCGAGACGGGTGGGTGGGTGGGCAAACGGCCAAGGCCGACCCCCCTCACCGCCCAGCCAACGTCACCGCCTGATCCAGTGCCTGCAAGAACCGGTTCACTGTCGCCCGGTCCCGCACAGCGAGCCGTAGCCACTCCTCGTCCAACCCCGGGAACGTGTCCCCACGGCGCACGGCGAAACCGAGGTCGCGCAGATGCCGGCGTACGGCCACCGCATTCGGGACGCGGACGAGGACGAACGGCCCCTCGGCGGGTTCCATGACGCGGAGGCCGTCGGGGGCGAACTCGGCGAGCCCGGCGACGAGATGGGCGCGGTCGGCGGTGACGCGATGGGCGGCGTGGGCGGCCTCGGCGAGGGCCTGCGACTCCATGCAGGCCTCCGCCGCGGCGAGCGCCGGCGTGGACACCGGCCACAACGCCTGGGCCCGCTCCAGTTCCGCGACCGTCTCGGGGGCGGCAAGGACGTAGCCGATCCGCAGTCCCGCCAGCCCCCACGTCTTGGTGAGGCTGCGGAGGACCACCAGGCCGGGGATGTCGGTCCGGCCCGCCAGCGACTCCCGTTCACCCGGCACCGCGTCCATGAACGCCTCGTCGACCACCAACGTCCGCCCGGGACGGGCGAGTTGGCCGATCACCGCAGCGGGGTGCAGGACGGACGTCGGGTTGGTCGGGTTGCCGATCAGCACGAGGTCCGCGTCCTCGGGCACCGCCCGCACCGCCCCCGCATCCAGCCGGAACCCGTCCGCCTCCCGCAACAGCACCCGTTCCACCGAGTGCCCCGCGTCCCGCAGCGCCGCCTCCGGCTCAGTGAACTGCGGGTGCACGACCACCGGCTGACGGACCTTCAGCGCGCGGGCGAGCAGCACGAAGGCCTCGGCGGCGCCGGCCGTGAGCAACACCCGTTCCACCGGCAGCCCGTGCCGCGCCGCGACCGCGGCGCGAGCGGCCCGCCCGTCCGGGTAGGCCGCGAGACCGGTCAGCGAACCGGCTATCCGCTCGCGCAGCCACGCCGGGGGAGTGTCCGCGCGCACGTTGACGGCGAGGTCGATCAACTGGGCGCCGTCGTCCCGGACTTCGACGTCACCGTGATGACGGAGATCGTGAGCTCTGTCCGTCGGATCGTGGTCGTGGGCTCTGTCAGTGTGCATGGGCGTGCCCACCGTGATGGTGATGCCCGTGGTGGTGACCGTCGTGGTCGTGGCCGTCGTCGTCCGGGTGGAAGTGCGGCTGCTGCGGCTGCCCCACCTTGTCCTCGAAGCCCGGCAGCGCGATGCGGTACACGCACGAGTCGCAGTTCATCCGCAGATCACCCTTGACCGCCTCCCGGTACCGTTCCATCACCAGGTCCAGCAACTCCGGCTCCGGGCCTATGACTTCGGCGGACCGCACGTCGATCTCCGGGTGCGCCGCCGCCCAGCCCTCCGTCTGCTGCCGCACCCGCTCCGGCAGGATGCCGGTGAACAGGAAGTACGGCAGGACGACGATCCGCCGGGCGCCCAGCTTCACGCACCGGTCCAGGCCGCTCGGCACGTCCGGCGCCGCGAGCGACACGAACGCCGGTTCCACGCCCGCGTATCCGCGCCCCTCCCACAGCAGCCGAGCCGCCTTGTGCACCTCGGCGTTGGCGTCCGGGTCCGTCGACCCGCGCCCCACGAGCAGCACGGTCACGTCGGCCCGGTCGGCGGGCGTCCGCGCCGACTCGCCGAGCGCCTCGTCGAGCCGCCGCTCCAACACCTTCAGCAGCGAGGGATGCGGGCCCAGCGGACGCCCGTACGTGTACGAGATCCCCTCGTGCCGCTCCTTCTCCCGGGCCAGCGCCGCCGGGATGTCCCCCTTGGCATGCCCGGCGGACACCAGCATCAGCGGTACGGCGGCGAACCGGCGCACCCCGCGTTCCACCAGCTCGGTCACCGCGTCGCCCAACGGCGGCGGCGACAGCTCGATGAACCCGCCCGCGACGGGCAGTTCGGGGTGACGGCGGCCCAACTCCCTTACGAAGTCCCGGAACGCCTCGGCTCCGGCCTCGTCCCGGGTGCCGTGTCCGGCGATGAGCAGGGCGGGCGGCGGGGTGGTCACGATTTCTCCTGGTGGTACGCGTCGGAAGGTGAGACAGGTTCGGAAGACGGAACAGGTCCGGATGACGAAGTGGGGTGATACAGCAGGGCGTTGAGCGCGGCCGCGGCCACCGCCGAACCGCCCTTCTCGGACACGTTGCTCACGGCGGGCAGCCCGCTCTCGCGCAACGCGGCCTTGGACTCGACCGCGCCGACGAAACCGACGGGCAGCCCGATGACGAGCGCGGGGGAGGCGTCCAGCGTCAGCAACTCCTCCAGGGCGGTCGGCGCATTGCCGATCACCCAGAGGGCACCGGGCCCGACCTCCTCGTACGCGAGCCGGATCGCATGTGCCGAACGGGTCAGCCCCGGCCCGGACTTG
The DNA here is from genome assembly GCF_043200035.1 of Streptomyces sp. NPDC048504. Lineage (NCBI taxonomy): Bacteria > Bacillati > Actinomycetota > Actinomycetes > Kitasatosporales > Streptomycetaceae > Streptomyces > Streptomyces sp. NPDC048504. The sequence goes on along the minus strand of NZ_JBICXA010000003.1, from coordinate 16,361 downwards.
GCGTTCCGGAGCCTGCACACGGTCTCGTGCCGCGTGATGCCCGCGGCGACCATCTCCACGTCCACGACGACCGGCGCCCCCGCGTGCAGCGCGCTGTGCGCCTTCGCCAACTCGCCCTCGTCCAGGACGAGATCGGACGCGTACTCCAGATCGGCCGCGGAGTGGACGACCCGCTCCACGACCGCACGGGTCAGCGGCGGGAGGTGGGAGGTGTCCAGCCGGGCCCGCAGCCGCCGGTAGGACTCCACCTCGATCGGATGAACCACACGGTCCACACGGTCCACAGAACTCACTTCGCCACCTCCTGCGACGACTGCGCCGCCTGCGAAGCCTGCCAGCGGTACCCGCGCGGCGTCACCATGCGCCCCGCGATGTCCCGGGTGGCCGTGTTGCCCACGGTCACCACCGTCATCATGTCGACCGTCGCCGGATCCAGCGCGGCCAGTGTCGTCAGCCGGCTGGACTCGTCGGGCCGCGAGGCGTTCCGTACGACACCGACCGGCGTCGTCGGCTCCCGGTGCCCGGCGAGGATCCCGAGGGCCTTCGGGAGCTGCCAGTCCCGGCCCCGGCTACGGGGGTTGTAGAACGTCACCACGATGTCCGCCTCGGCCGCCGCCCGCACCCGCCGTTCGATGACCTCCCACGGCGTGTGCAGATCGGAGAGGCTGATGGACACGTGGTCGTGGCCGAGCGGCGCCCCGAGGATCGCCGACGCGGCCAACGCGGCGGTCACGCCCGGGACTCCGACCACGTCGATGTCGTCGGACGCCTCCGCGAGTGCGGGCGAGGCCATCGCGTACACCCCGGCGTCCCCGCTGCCGATCAGCGCGACGGCCTGCCCCTTGCGCGCCTCGGCCACGGCGGTACGGGCCCGCTCCTCCTCGGCGCCGAGCCCCGACTCCAGGACCACGGTCCCGGGCCGCAGCAGATCGCGGATCTGGTCGACGTACTGGTCGAGCCCCACCAGCACGGCGGCGCGCCGGAGTTCGGCCTTCGCACGCGGCGTGAGCAGATCCCGGGCGCCGGGCCCGAGCCCGACCACCGCGAGCCGCCCGCGCGCGACCCGCCGTACGACAGCACAGGTCGCCATCGCCGGCTGCCCGTCGGCGCGCTCCGACTTCCGCTTGGGGACGAGGAGTTCGCCGCCGCCGAGGAGCGCGGCGGCCTCCGCCACGGACGGCGTGCCCACGGCCGCGAGCGGCGCGTCCGACGGATTGGGCACCTCTACGGCGGCCAACTCCTCGGCGGAGTAGGTCACCAGCGGCACACTCAGGCGCTGAGCCGCCTGGACGATGCCGGGCTCGTCCGCCTTGGCGTCCACGGTGGCGAGTTCGGCGATGTTGCCGACGGACAGCTCCGCCGCACGCAGAGCGTCGTAGACCAACGCGAGCACCTCGTTCACGGGTGCGCCCTTGGAGGCGCCGACGCCGACGACGAGGGACGGCGGCCGCAGCACGACCTCCCGCTCGCCGGGCCCGACCGCCCGATCGGTGACGCGGATGGCGTAGGCACCATGGGATGACACCTTCAACGGCGGCAGCGGCCACGCCAACTCGGCGTCCAGGGCGACCGGTTCGCCGTCCAGCAGGGCCCGCGTGACCCCGGCGACATCGCCCTCCACGGGGAACCCGAGCGTGTCCAGACCGGGCACGCCCACCGCGTCCGTGGCCGTGGTCACCACCGGCTGCGCGCCGAGCAACTCGCCCACGTCCACGGCGAGTTCATTGGCCCCGCCGCCATGTCCGCCCACCAGCGACACGGCGAACCGTCCGCCCTCGTCGACGGTCACGACCCCCGGGTCGGTCCGCTTGTCGCCCAGCAGCGGGGCGATCAGCCGCACGACGGCTCCCGTGGCGAGGAAACACACGAGCTGCTCGCACTCCGCGAACGCGGCCTGGACGGCGTCCCCGACGGGACCCTCGTACACGCGCGTACGGTCCGGCCACGCGGCGGCCAGCCGGTCGCGCGCAGCCGCGCCCGCCGCGGTGGCGGAAATGAGGCCGATCACAGAGCAACTCCTTCTGGAGACACGGGGGTTCGGACCTGGGTTCGGATCCCCCACAGCAGAAAAACGGGATTGGTGGCCGCGAGCCGGGTCACATCACCCGGCAGCGGCGCCAGCCGGGACGACTGCAACAGCACCCCGTCGACGTCGAGCCCGGCCGCCGAGAGAGCCTCCCGCACGGCCGGTACCCGGTCCAGCGCGGCCATCGCGACGACCACGGTCCGCCGGGCCCGCCGCGCGCACGCGGTGACGATGCCGGGCAGTTCGCGCCCGCCCCCGCCGACGAACACGGCATCGGGGTCGTCGAGGTCGGACAGCACGGTCGGCGCCGCCCCGTGCACGGTGTGCACGTCGACGCCGTGCGCCTCGGCGTTGGCGCGGATCCGCTCGACACCGTCCCGGGTCTTCTCGACCGCGGTGACGGCGGCGCCGAGCCGCGCGCACTCGACGGCCACGGACCCGGAGCCCGAGCCGACGTCCCAGACCAGGTCGCCGAGCCGGGGCCCGAGCCGGGCCAGCGCCAGCGCCCGTACCTCGAACTTGGTGATCATCGAGTCCCGGTGCTCGAACTCCCGCTCGTCCAGCGCCCATCGGGCCGGTCCGACGGCAGCACCGGCGACCGTTCGCAGGGCACCCAGCACCCGCGCCTCGTCCAGACACAGCACCACGCTCACCGCCGTACCCCAGTCCCGGGTGGCGGCCTCGGCGGGCGTGACCCGCTCCACCTGCTCCTCCCCGGACCCCAGCGCGGACGCGACGACGAGGACGCGCCCGCCGGTCCGGTGGGTGAGCGCGGCGCCCAGCTCGGCGGGTCCGGCCCCCGGCCCGGTCAGCACGGCGACCTTGGGATGCGCGCGGCACGCGTTGACCGCCGTACGGAGGTCACGTCCGTGCGCGCTGACGACGACGGCGTCGTCCCAGGCCAGACCGGCGCGCGCGAAGGCGGTGGCGACGGAGGAGACGCCGGGGCGTACGTCGAGGGCGTCGCTGGGGAACCGTTCCGCCAGCGCCCGGACGATCCCGAAGAACCCGGGGTCCCCCGAGGCCAGCACGACCACCGGCTCGCCCTTCTCGACGTAGGCCTGGATGGTGTCGAGGGCAGGCGCGAGCGGACCGAGGACGACCTGCTCGGCGTCCTCGGGGACGGCGATGGCGGCGAGATGCCGCTGACCGCCGACGACGAGCCGGGCGCCGGCGAGCACGTCCTCCGCGACCGCCGCCCCCGTCCCCATCCCGATGACGGTGATCACGTGCTCGCACCCCGGGAGCGCAGGGCCCGGCGGGCCTCCGGGTCGGCCTTGCGGTAGCCGTGGAAATGGCCCGGGTGGTAGAGGTGCGAGCGGGTGCCGTGGGCGTCGAGGGCCGGGCCGACCAGGAAGAGGGTGTGCTTCCAGAGCTTGTGCTCCTTGACCGTCTCCTCCAGCGTGCCGACCGTGCACTTCACGATCAGTTCCTCCGGCCAGGTCGCCTGGTAGGCGACGACGACGGGCGTGTCCGTCGGATAGCCGCCCTCCAGCAGCTCCCGCACCAACTGCCCGCTGCGGGCGGCCGACAGGAAGATCGCCATGGTCGTGCCGTGGCGCGCGAACTCCCGCACCTCCTCACCGGGCGGCATCGGCGTCTTGCCCCCGCCGAGCCGGGTGAGGACGACGGACTGCGCGACCTCGGGGATCGTCAGCTCGCGCTGCGCGAGGGCGGCGACGGCGGAGAACGCCGAGACACCCGGGACGATCTCGGTCGCGATCCCGATCGCGGCGCACCGGTCGACCTGCTCCTGAGTACCGCCCCACAGGGCCGGATCACCGGAGTGGATACGGGCGACGCGCAGCCCTTCGCTCCGGGCCCGCTCGTACACGGCGACGACGTCCTCCAGCGACATCGTCGCCGAGTCCAGGATCTCGGCGCCCAAGCGCGCGTGGTCGAGGACCTCGGCCTGCACCAGGCTGGCCGCCCAGATCACCACGTCGGCCTCGGCGATGGCGCGCGCGGCACGGAACGTCAGCAGGTCGGCTGCACCGGGGCCGGCACCGACGAAGGTCACCTTGCCGGTGGGGGTATCGGCATCGGCCATGGGGCTGGGTCCTCTCAAGCGGAACAAACAGAACGTGGGGAGCGTGGGGAACGTCAATGCGAGTGGGGGTGAAGTGGGCCAGGATGTGCGCGAACAGGGGTTGATCGGATAGCAAGGGGACTATGGCGGTCTTCGTCGCGCTCGGCGCGTTCCTGATGACGCTGGCCGGCGGCTGGACGGCACAGCGCGTGACCGACCGCCGTCATCTCGTCCTGGGCCTGGCCGGCGGCCTGATGCTGGGCGTGGTCGGCCTCGACCTGCTGCCGGAGGCGTTGCACGCGGCGGGCCGCGAGGTCTTCGGCGTACCGGCCGCCCTGTTGCTCTTCGTGGCCGGCTTCCTCGTGGCCCATCTGGTCGAACGCCTGCTCGCCGCCCGCCAGGCATCGCACGGAGCCGAGGAGAACAACGGCCGCGCGCCCGAGGTGGGCCTCACAGCCGCCGCCGCGATGGTCGGCCACAGCTTCATGGACGGTGTCGCGATCGGCGCCGCCTTCCAGGTGGGCGGCGGCATGGGCACGGCGGTCGCGCTCGCGGTCATCGCCCACGACTTCGCGGACGGCTTCAACACGTACACGATCACGAGCCTGTACGGCAACGCCCGCCGCAAGGCCATCGCGATGCTGGTCGCGGACGCGGCGGCCCCGGTGGCGGGCGCCGCCTCGACGGCCTTCCTCACCATCCCGGAGGCCCTGCTCGGCGGCTATCTCGGCTTCTTCGGAGGCGTGCTCCTCTACCTCGCCGCCGCCGAGATCCTCCCCGAGGCCCACCACGAACACCCCGCACCCGCGACCCTGCTGTGCACGGTCGCGGGGGCGGCGTTCATCTGGCTGGTGGTAGGCCTCGCGGCGGCCTGATCTACGACCGGTCACAATTTGCCGCCCCGCCCGCCCTCACGCCGCGCGGGCGCGATGAGCGTCGACAGATAGGGCAGCGGCTCCCCGTCCAGTTCGGCGGCGGGCCGGATCGACTCCTCGGGCAGCCCGAGCGCCGACCCCCACACCGCGTCCCCGATCCGCCCGGTCTCCCTGAGCGCCTCGGCGACCTCCGCCGCCTGCCGCCCGAACTTGTACGCCACAACGGTCCCCGGCCCGGCGAGCGCGTCCTTGAGCACGGCGGCCCCCGCGGTCACGGGCACGAGCGTGAGCGGCTCGGTCCCCTCCGTGAGTACGGCCCCGGACCGCGCGGCGAGATCCTGCATGGCGGTGATCCCGGGCACGGTCTCCACAACGACCCCCGGCACCAACTCCCCGATGGTCAGGGCGAGATAGGTGAAGGTGGAGTAGACGTTGGGGTCCCCGATGGTGGCGAACGCGACGATGCCGTGCGCGCCGAGCAGCCCGGCGACCGTTGCCCCCGCGGCATCCCAGGCGGCCTCACGCCGAGCCCGGTCGGTCCGCTCGTTCAGCGCGAACACAACCCGCAGAACCTTCTCCTCGGGCACGTAGTGCAGAACGGTGGCCTCGGCCCGCCCCCGCTCACCGCTGTCCATGACCGGCACCACCACGACATCGGCGGCCCGCAGAGCATTGACACCCTTGACGGTCACCAGCTCCGGATCGCCGGGACCCACCCCGACTCCGATCAACCTGCTGCTGCTCATGACGTCCGGCACCTCTCCACGAACCGACGGGCCACACCGGGCTCGGCCGCCCAGTGCGTGTGCAGATAACTCGCGTGCACACCCTGTTGTACGAAACCTTCGACCCGCCGCTCAGGGGCGCGAACCCCCCAGGCGGGAGCCGCCCCCGAGCCGGGCTCGACGACGGTCCGATGAAACTCGTGCCCCCGCATCCGCGTCCCGGCCACGGCCAGCACACTGTCGCTCAGCGCGACGGCATCCCGATACCCCAGAGTCAGCCGCTCGCTCATCCGCGCGGACGCATCGAGCACCCCGCACATCGGCATCCCGTCCAACTCCCGGCACAGGTAGAGGAGTCCGGCACATTCGGCGGCGATGGGCGCCCCACTCTCCGCGAGGGCGGCAACGGCTTTGCGCAGAGGCTCATTGCCGGACAACTCCGCGGCGTACACCTCCGGGAACCCGCCCCCGATCACCAACCCGCGTGTCCCGTCCGGTAGTTGTTCGTCATGGAGCGGGTCGAACACGACGACTTCGGCACCGGCCGCGGTGAGGAGTTCGGTGTGTTCGGCGTAGGAGAAGGTGAAGGCTGCTCCGCCGGCAACGGCAATTTTTAGCCCGTCCGGCGTTTGAGGACGAGGCCGTTCAGGCCGATGGGGGTCTGGGGGCGCAGCCCCCAGGGACGGGACGGGTAGGGGCGGAGGGGGCGAAGAAGCCAAGGCCTCAGCCGCATCCCAAGCCGCACACGACAACGCCCCCGCACTACGCGCCAGCGCGAACAACCCCTCAAGATCACACCCGGCGGACACGTGCGCCCCCATAGCCGCAACAGCGTCCACCGCCGCGGCCTGCCGCTCGGCAACCGGCACCAACCCCAGATGCCGAGAAGGCGTATCCACCTGAGGAGCCCGCCGCAACACCCCCAGCACAGGCACCCCCGCCGAGTCCAACGCCTCCCGCAACAAGGCCTCATGCCGATCGGACGCAACCTTGTTGAGGATCACGCCCCCAACCCGCACTTCCGGATCCCAGGAAGCAAACCCATGCACCAACGCGGCAACAGACCGAGACTGCGAAGAAGCGTCGACGACGAGAACGACCGGCGCCCGCAGCAACTTCGCCACATGCGCCGTGGACGCCAACTCCCCTTCCCCCGCAGCCCCGTCGAACATCCCCATCACACCCTCGACAACAGCGAGATCACACCCGCGAGCCCCATGTGCGAAGAGCGGCCCGACCAACTCCGGCCCACACAGATACGCGTCGAGGTTCCGCCCCACCCGCCCGGTAGCGAGCGCGTGATACCCGGGATCGATGTAGTCCGGCCCGACCTTGTGCGGAGACACGGCAAGCCCCCGCGAGGCGAACGCGGCCATCAACCCCGTAGCAACGGTGGTCTTACCGCTACCGGAGGACGGCGCGGCAATAACCAACCGAGGAACGGAGGAGGACAAGGAAGTCACGACAGCTTCACCACTCGATACCCCGCTGACCCTTCTGCCCGGCGTCCATGGGGTGCTTGACCTTGGACATGTCGGTGACGAGGTCGGCGTACTCGACGAGCTTCTCGGGCGCGTTCCGCCCGGTGATCACGACATGCTGCGTGCCCGGCCGGTCCCGCAGCACGGAGACGACCTCATCGACGTCGACCCACCCCCAGTGCATCGGATAGGCGAACTCGTCCAGCACGTAGAACTTGTAGGTCTCGGCGGCAAGATCCCGCTTGACCTGCTCCCACCCTTCCCGCGCCTTCTCCTCGTTGTCCATCTGGGAGTCGCGCTGAACCCACGACCACCCCTCGCCCATCTTGTGCCAGTCGACGGACCCGCCCTCGCCGGAAGCCCCCAGCACCCGAAGGGCGTTCTCCTCGCCGACCTTCCACTTCGCCGACTTGACGAACTGGAACACCCCGATCGGCCACCCCTGATTCCAGGCCCGCAAGGCGAGCCCGAAGGCAGCGGTCGACTTGCCTTTCCCAATTCCCGTATGCACAACGACAAGTGGCCGATTCCGCCGCTGACGAGTCGTCAATCCGTCATCCGGTACGACACTTGGCTGCCCCTGCGGCACTACGCGGCCCTCCTCGAAGCAAAACCCGACCCCGAACCCGAACGCCCTTGATTCCCCTGCACATCCCGCACGAGCCCGGCGATCGAGTCGGCCCGCAACTCGTCCAGCGTCACCGCCGTACCCTCCAGCTCACCGGCCAACTGCCCGGCCAGCCCCAGCCGTACGGGCCCCGACTCGCAGTCGACGACCACGGAAGCGACCCCGTCGGCGGCGAACAACCGCGCCGCCCGCCCGGCGAGCGCGACCGGCTCGGGCCCACCGGTGGCCCGCCCGTCGGTCACCAGGACAACCAGCGCCCGACGGGCCGGATCCCGCAACCGCTCCACCCGCAGCACGTCATGCGCCTTGAGCAACCCGGCGGCAAGCGGCGTCCGCCCACCCGTCGGCAACGACTCCAGCCGTACGGCGGCGGCGTCCACGGAGGAGGTCGGCGGCAGCGCCACATCGGCAGCCGAACCCCGGAAGGTCACGAGCCCCACCTTGTCCCGCCGTTGATACGCGTCGAGCAGCAACGACAGCACAGCCCCCTTCACCGCACTCATCCGCTGCCGCGCCGCCATCGACCCGGACGCGTCCACGACGAACAGCACGAGGTTGCCCTCACGCCCCTCCCGCGTCGCCTGCCGCAGATCGTCCCGCCGCACGACCAGCCCACGCCCGGACCGCCCGCGCGCCAGCTGATGCGGAGCGGCCGCCTGGATGGTCGCCGCCAAGTGCAGCTTGGTGAGCGCCCCTTGGGGCCGCCTGGCCCCGGTGGTCCGCCCGTGCTCGGTCCGCGCCCGGGAACGCCGCCCGGCGGCACCCTCGCCGAGACCCGGCACGCTCAACACCTTGGTCCGGAAGGGCTCGGAGGCCTGCACGGGCTGCTGCTCACCCGAGCCCGCGCCCGAAGGCTGCGGTTCCCCGCCCTCCCCGGCCTCGGGCTGCGCACCGGTGTCGCCACCCTGAGGCCCATCGGAATCCGACTCGGGCTGCTGCCCGCCACCCCCACCGGACCCGTCAGGACCGCCGTCCGGATCCGGATCGTCGTCCTCGGACTGCGGCTCCGGCTCCGCGAACTCCTCCAACGTCTCGTCGAGCTTGTTCTCGTCAAGTCCCGGAGCATCGAAGGGATTTCGCCGTCGCCGGTGCGGCAGCGCGAGCAACGCGGCCTGCCGTACGTCCTCGGCGAGTACGTCGGTCCGCCCGGCCCACGCGGCCAGCGCGGTCGCCGTACGGGCCATCACGATGTCGGCCCGCATGCCGTCGACCTCGAAGGCGGCACAGGTCGCCGCGATCTGCCGCAGCGCCCCGTCCCCGAGCCGCACGGACGGCAGCAACTCCCGCGCGGCCACGATCCGTTGGCGTACGGCGGACTCCTCGTCCGCCCAGCGCACGGTGAACCCGGCGGGATCGTCGTCGTAGGCGAGCCTGCGCCGGACCACCTCGACCCGCTGGTCGGGCTCCCGCGAGGCCGCGACCTCGACGGTCAGGCCGAAGCGGTCGAGCAACTGCGGTCGCAGTTCGCCCTCTTCGGGGTTCATGGTTCCGACGAGCAGGAAGCGTGCGGCGTGCCGGACGGAGACGCCTTCGCGTTCGACGTACGACGCTCCCATCGCCGCCGCGTCCAGCAGCAGGTCGACCAGGTGGTCGTGGAGGAGGTTGACCTCGTCGACGTAGAGGATGCCTCGGTGCGCGTCGGCGAGCAGGCCGGGCTCGAAGGCCTTGACGCCCTCGGAGAGCGCCCGCTCGATGTCGAGGGCGCCGACGAGCCGGTCCTCGGAGGCGCCGACCGGCAACTCGACCATGCGCGCGGGGCGTTGGGCCCCGGGCCCGGTCTCGTGCGGCCCGTCCGGGCAGGCCGGGTCGGGCGCGGCGGGGTCGCAGGAGAAGCGGCAGCCGGGCACGACGGCGACCTCCGGCAGCAGCGCCGAAAGCGCGCGCACGGCCGTCGACTTGGCGGTGCCCTTCTCGCCGCGCACCAGCACACCGCCGACCGCCGGCGACACGGCGTTCAGCAGCAGCGCGAGCCGCAGATCGTCCTGGCCGACAACGGCTGTGAACGGAAAGGGAGTTGTCACTGGTCGTCGCCCTCCAGGTCGCCTTCGAGCTCCAGGTAGGTGGCCCGCAGTCGTTCCAGCGTGTCCGCGTCCGGCTCGGCCCACAGGCCACGCTCGGCCGCTTCGAGCAGCCGTTCGGTGATGCCGCGCAGCGCCCACGGGTTGGACTTCTTCATGAAGTCCCGGTTCTCCGGGTCGAAGACGTACTCCGCGCTGAGCTTCTCGTACATCCAGTCGTCGACGACCCCAGCCGTCGCGTCGTAGCCGAAGAGGTAGTCGACGGTCGCCGCCATCTCGAAGGCACCCTTGTAGCCGTGCCGCCGCATCGCCGCCATCCAGCGCGGGTTGACGACCCGCGCGCGGAAGACGCGGTGGGTCTCCTCGCCCAGCGTGCGGGTCTTCACCTGGTCCGGGGTGGCGGAGTCGCCGACGTACGCCTCGGGGGAGGTGCCGGTCAGGTGCCGGACCATGGCGACCATGCCCCCGTGGTACTGGAAGTAGTCGTCCGCGTCGACGAGATCGTGCTCGCGGGTGTCAACGTTCTTCGCCGCTACGGCAATTCGCTTGAACGCCGTCTCCATGTCCCCACGCGCCTGCCGTCCGTCCAGCCCGCGCCCGTACGCGTAACCACCCCACACGGCGTACACCTCGGCGAGGTCCGCGTCGCTGCGCCAGTTGCGCGCGTCGATCAGCGGCAGCAGGCCGGCGCCGTACGCGCCCGGCTTGGAGCCGAAGACGCGGGCCGTGGCCCGGCGCCGGTCGCCGTGCTCGGCGGTGTCCTCGTCGGCGTGCTTGCGGACGTAGTTGGACTCGGGCGGCTCCTCCAGTTCGGCCACCGCCCGTACCGCGTCGTCGATCAGCCCGACGACGTGCGGGAACGCGTCCCGGAAGAACCCGGAGATGCGCACCGTGACGTCGATGCGCGGCCGGCCCAACTCCGTGACGGGCACGATCTCGAAGCCGGTCACCCGGCGCGAGGCGTCGTCCCAGACGGGACGGCAGCCCAGCAGCGCGAGGATCTCGGCGATGTCGTCACCCTGGGTGCGCATCGCCGACGTACCCCACACCGTGAGGCCGACGGACGTGGGGAACTCGCCGTTGTCCTGCAGGTAGCGCTGCACGAGAGAGTCGGCCAGCGACTGTCCGACCTCCCAACTCAGCCTGGACGGAATGGCCTTGGGGTCGACCGAGTAGAAGTTCCGGCCGGTCGGCAGGACGTTGACCAGACCGCGGGTCGGGGAGCCCGACGGACCCGCCGGGACGTAACCCCCGTTCAGCGCCAGCAGGATGTGGTCGATCTCGTCGGTCGTGCGGGCGAGCCGGGGCACGACCTCGACGCAGGCGAACTCCAACACCGCGACGGCGTCCGGGAGTTCGGTGCCGATAACGGCACGGACGAGCGCCGGGACCGCCGTGACCTCCCACTCCTGGGACTCCATGCCCTCCGCGAACCGGCGGCACAGCTGCTCCAGCAGATCGATCGCGTCGGCGGCGGAACGGGCGGGCCCGTCGACCAGTTCGGTCAGCTCCACCGGCACCTTCACCGGCGCGCCCGGTTCGGCCAGCAACTCCTTCTCGACCAGGCCGAAGTGCTGTGCCAGCGCGGCCCGCAGCCCCGGCAGGGCGTTCGCCTGCCCGCCCCACACCTGCGAGGCGCGCAGCACGGCCAGCACGAGGTTCACGCGCGCCTCACCGACCGGCCCGCCGCCGAGGATGTGCAGCCCGTCGCGGATCTGCACGTCCTTGATCTCGCACAGATAGCCGTCGATGTGCATCACGAACTCGTCGAACGCCGCGTCGTCCGGCTGGTCGTCCACATGCAGGTCGTGGTGCAGCTCGGCCGCCTTCACCAGCGTCCAGATCTGCGCGCGCACGGCCGGCGCCTTCGTCGGGTCCAGGTCGGACACGAGGGCGTACTCGTCGAGGAGTTGCTCCAGCTTGGCCAGGTCGCCGTACGTGTCGGCACGTGCCATCGGCGGCACGAGGTGGTCGACGACCGTGGCGTGCCCGCGCCGCTTGGCCTGCGTCCCCTCGCCGGGGTCGTTGACGATGAACGGGTAGATCAGGGGGAGTTCACCGAGTACGGCGTCGGGCGCGCAGCCGCTGCTGAGCCCAAGTCCCTTGCCCGGCAGCCATTCCATGGTGCCGTGCTTGCCCATGTGGATGATCGCGTCGGCGCCGAAGCTGTTGTCCAGCCACCTGTAGGCCGCCATGTAGTGGTGCGACGGCGGCATGTCGGGGTCGTGGTAGATCGCGATCGGGTTCTCGCCGAAGCCGCGCGGGGGCTGGATCATGACCACGACGTTTCCGAACTGGAGGGATGCCAGCACGATGTCGTCGCCGTCGACGTAGAGGTTGCCGGGCGGTTCGCCCCACGCGTCCAACATGCCCTGCCTGAGGTCCGGTTCGAGCTTGTCGAACCAGGCCCGGTAGTCGGCGAGCGGCACGCGCGCGGGCGCGGCGGCCAGTTGCTCCTCCGTCAGCCACTCCACGTCATGGCCACCGGCGTTGATGAGCCGATGGATCAACTCGTCCCCGTTGTCCGGGTGTTCATCGACCCCGTACCCGGCGTCCCGCAGAGCATCAAGCACCCGGATCGCCGAGGCGGGCGTGTCCAGGCCGACCGCGTTGCCGACCCGCGAGTGCTTCGTCGGATAGGCGGTGAAGACGACCGCGAGCTTCTTCTCGGCGTTCGGCTTGTGCTTCAACTTAGCGTGCCGTACGGCGATTCCGGCGACCCGCGCGGCCCGCTCGGGGTCGGCGACGTAGACCGGGACGTCGTCGGGGCCTTGCTCCTTGAAGGAGAACGGGACGGTGATGAGCCGCCCGTCGAACTCCGGGATCGCGACCTGCATCGCCGCGTCCATGGGGGAGAGGGCGGCGTCGGACTCGTCCCAGGCCGCCCTGGACGTCGTAAGGCAAAGTCCTTGCAGCACAGGGACGTTGAGGCCGGCGAGCGCGCCGATGTCCCAGGCTTCCTCGTCGCCGCCGGCCGATGCCTGCGAGGCGTGCGTGCCGCCGGCGGCGAGGACGGTGGCGATGAGCGCGTCGGCCTTGCCGAGGATCTCGTACAGCCCGGAGTCGGCGCCGCGCAGCGAACCGCAGTACACGGCAAGGGCGTTGGCGCCCTTCGCCTCGATCTGGTCGCAGAGGGTGTCCACGAAGGCGGTGTTGCCGCTGAGGTGATGCGCCCGGTAGAAGAGCACGCCGACGGTCGGTCGTCCCTCGACGAAGGCGCGCTCGCCGTGGACGCCGAACTCGGCCATCTTCTGCGGCTCTTCGAAGCCCTCGCCGGTGAGCAGCACGGTGTCCGAGAGGAACCGGGCGAGTTCGGTGAGGTTGTCCGGCCCGCCCTCGACGAGATACCTGAGCGCCTCGGCGACGACACCGGCCGGTACCGACGACTCGGCCATCAACTCCGCGTCGGGGACGGTCTCCCCGCCCAGCAGCACGGTCGGAATCCCGGACGCCTTCAGCGCGGCGAGCCCGTCCTCCCAAGCACGCTTGCCGCCGAGCAGTCGTACGACGGCGACGTCCGCGCCCGCGACGAGCGCGGGCAACTCGGCTGCCACGTCGACCCGGTTCGGGTTGCCGATCCGGTACGCGGCGCCGGAGGCCCGGGCCGCCAGTAGATCCGTGTCGGCGGTCGACAACAACAACACTGTGCTCATGCGGGCGCTCCCGGTGGAATGAAAGGCAGTCCTTGCGGCGCGCCGGACTCGATGAGTCGCCAGAGCGCGTCCGTGTCCGCGTGCTGTTCGATGAGGTCGCCGAGCCGGTCGAGCTGCTCCTCGCGCAGCGCGGCGAACGAGGTGTCGGGCGCCGGCACGAACCGGCGCCCCGCGGCGGCCGCCACCTCGCGCAGGAACGCCCGCCGGAAACCGTCCGACTCCAGCGAGCCGTGCCAGTGGGTACCCCAGGTCTGACCGACCCGGCACCCGTCCAAGCTGTGTCCATTGTCATCAGAGATGAACCGATCCCCGCCGGTCAGTTGGGCGATCCCGTGATGGATCTCGTACCCCTCGACATGCTCGCCAAGGGCTTCGCCCACCGGCCGGGTGAGGGTCTTCTCGCGCGCGAACCGCACACGCAGCGGCAGCACTCCGAGCCCGTCGACCGCCCCCTGCCGGCTCTCGACCTCGTCGTCGATGTGCTCGCCGAGGATCTGGAAGCCGCCGCAGATGCCGAGGATCGGCCGTTGCTCGGCGGCCCGGCGGACGAGGGGGTCGGCGAGGCCGCGCTCCCGCAGCCACTCCAGCGCCTTCACCGTCCCCCTGGTCCCGGGGATCACGACGAGATCCGCGTCGGCCAACTCCTCGGGCCGGTCCACGAACCGCACCACCACGCCCGGTTCGGCTGCCAGCGCGTCCACGTCCGTGAAGTTGGACATGAGGGGGATCGCGCAGACGGCGACCCGCAGCACGTCCTCGCCGACCGGCGGCGCGGTGTTCGACTCGCGCACGGTGCCGCGCAACGAGATGCGCAGACCGTCCTCCTCGTCGATCCCGAGGCCATGCCGGAACGGCAGCACGCCGTAGGTCCGGCGCCCGGTGAGGCCGAGCAGCATCTCCAACCCCGGTTCCAGCAACGACACATCACCGCGGAACTTGTTGACGAGGAACCCGGCGACGAACGCCTGGTCCTCGGGGCTCAGCAGCGCGACGGTCCCGAAGAAGGAGGCGAAGACGCCCCCGCGGTCGATGTCCCCGACGACGAGAACGGGCAGTCGGGCGTTGCGGGCGATGCCCATGTTCACGATGTCGGTCCGCCGCAGATTGATCTCGGCGGGCGAACCGGCCCCCTCACAGATCACCGCGTCATACGTGCCCCGCAACTCGGCGAGACAGTCCAACACGGTCCCGAGCAGGGCCTCTTGCCGCCCGCCGTGATAGCCGCGGGCACTCATCTCGCCAACAGGCCTGCCCATGAGGACGACTTGGCTGGTGCGGTCGCTGCCCGGCTTAAGCAGCACGGGATTCATCAGCGCGGTCGGCTCGATCCGGCACGCCTGCGCCTGCATGGCCTGCGCCCGCCCGATCTCGGCGCCCTCGCGCGTCACGAACGAATTCAGGGACATGTTCTGCGCCTTGAACGGCGCGACCTTCACGCCCTGCCGCACCAGCCACCGGCAGATCCCGGCGGTCACGACACTCTTGCCGGCGTCCGAGGTGGTCCCGGCGACCAGCAGCCCGCCGCCGCTCATGACGCCCGCCCCTTCACCAGCAGCCGCCCGGCGACACTGACCCCGAGCGCGAGCAGACCGACGCGCCGGGACAGCCGTACGGCACGCGCGATGTCCCCTACGGCGACGGGGCGCCCGTCCCCGTTGAGCACGGGCCGGTGCTCGACCCGGCCGCCGTAGGAGAGCGTCCCGCCGAGGCGCACGCCGAGGGCTCCCGCGAAGGAGGCCTCCACGGGACCGGCGTTGGGACTCGGGTGCTTGCGGGCGTCGGTGCGCCAGGCGCGGGCGGCGCCGCGCGGGTCGCCGCCCGCGACGGTCGCGAGGGCGGCGGTGAGACGGGCGCCCGGCCAGCCGGCCACGTCGTCGAGGCGGGCCGAAGCCCAGCCGTAACGGCGGTACTTGGCCGACTTGTGGCCGACCATCGCGTCGAGCGTGTTCACGGCCCGGAATCCGAGCAGGCCCGGAACACCCGCGATGCCACCCCAGACCAGGGCGCCCACCACCGCGTCGGACGTGTTCTCGGCGACGGACTCGACGACGGCCCGGGCGATCCCGTCGGCGTCGAGGGCGTGCGGGTCCCGCCCGCAGAGGTGCGGCAGCCGCGCCCGAGCGGCATCGATGTCCCCTGCCTCCAGCGCCCGCCCGACGACCCCGGCCTCACGGGCGAGGGAGGTCCCGCCGACGACGGCCCAGGTGGCGGCGGCGGTGAGGGCGGCAGAGGCCGTACGGGACGGTCGTAGGGCCGAAGTTGCTACGGCGGCGAGGGTGACGGTGCCACCCACGCACACGGTGGTGTGCAGGGCGCCCCAGCCTCGGTGGTCGCGCCACAACACCCGTTCCACGGCACCGGCGGCACGGCCGAACGCGGCGACCGGATGCCCGCGGCGGGGATCGCCGAGCACGTGGTCGCCGAGGAGACCGGCGGCGGCGCCGTACGCGAAGACGCGATCGGCACGCATCGGGTCAGCCGATCGCTGGGTCGGACACTGCGCGGGTACGGGACCTCGAACGACAGCCGAGCATGGCGATATGTCCTCACTCAGGGTGTCCACGCCCTGGTTCGACGAGACCGGCGGTGAGAGTTCCTGGCTCCCGGGGCTACCTACCCCGGTGACAGTGGCGGGACCGCGCCGGATTCACACCGGCTTCCTCTCCTGCCGCCGTATATGGCTCCGGCAGTCCACCATGCTGTTGGAAGGGCCGTCAACTTGCTGTTGACCTGCGGGGACGGAGTGTGCTGATGCCCACACGCGAGGGGTCGGAGGGGTCACGCGGACGTGGGGGGGGGGGGGGGGGGGGGGGGCCGCGCCCCCCCCCCCCCCCCGCGGGGGGGGGGGGGGCGGGGGTTAGGCGGGGGCGCGCCCCCCCCCGGGCCCCCGGCGGCCCGGCCCCCCCCCCCCCCGCCCCCGCACCCC